>NZ_JAVHWK010000151.1:0-10164 GCF_032159775.1 Mycobacterium sp. | reverse complement strand
CGTTCCGCGGCCGCGACGTCCTCGTTGTCGGCGCAGGCAATTCGGCCGCCGACATCGCCGTCCAGCTCGCCAACAACGGCGCGCGCCGGATCTGGCTTGCGGTTCGCACACCGCCGCATCTCGTGCGGCGTGCCATCGGGCCGCTTCCGTCGGACATCCTTCTCGAGCTCTTCGCCTGGGCGCCTGCGAGCGCGGTCGATCCGATTATCGGGCTCTCCGAGCGTCTGATGTGGGGCGACCTGTCGGCCTACGGGTTCAACCGACCGCCTGCGGGGCTGAAGGCGACGGTGCAACGGACGGGCCGCATTCCCACGCTGGCCGACGAGCTCATCGCCGCTGTACGTACGGGCCGCGTCGAGGTCGTCCCCGCCGTGGAGGCCGTCGAACCCCACCGGGTGATCCTCGCCGACGGCGGCGCGGTATCGCCGGCGGTGATCATCGCCGCCACCGGCTTCAGCATGGATCTCGACGGCTTGGTCGGCCACCTTGGCGTGCTGGATGAACACGGCAAACTAGCCGGCGGATTCGCCTCGCACATCGGCGACGGAATGTTCGCGATCGGTTACGGCATTCCACCCAACGGCCCACTGCGCGCGATTCGGCGCGCCGCCTCGCCCCTGGCCCGTGATATCGCCGCCTACCTGGGCACCAGGTCCTGCAACGGCGCTGTGAGTTCAACCACCCCCGGTGAACGAAAGCTGCTCAAGAGCCGTGTCACTGGTTAGCCGGCCACGTGACATCAAGGGGACGCAATGCTTCTGACTTCTCTCGAAAAGACCTACTTCCGGGGTGCACCCGGATACGAGGAGGCCCGTCGGGCAACGGTATGGAACGGCCTCTTGCCTGACCGCTTTCCCGACGTGCTCGTGCAAGCCCACGACGCCGACGACGTAATCGCGGCGCTCCGCTATGCGCGGGAGAATGGCCACAAGGTCGGCGTGCGTTCCGGGGGGCACAGCTGGGCGGCCAGTCACCTGCGCGACGGCGGACTGCTGCTCGACGTCAGCCGCCTCGATCACTGCACGGTTGACACGGCAGGAATGACGGCGGACGTCGGCCCGGGCAAGAGCGCCAGTGGCTTCGCCACCGAACTCGACTCACAAGGGCTCTTCTTCCCTTCGGGACATTGTGAGGGCATTCGCCTCGGCGGCTTCCTGTTGCAGGGTGGATACGGCTGGAACAGTCCGGCGATTGGCCTGGCTTGTGAGAGCGTGCTCGGCCTCGAGGTCGTCACCGCCGACGGCGAGCGGATCTACTGCGACCCCGAGAACCACCCCGACATGTATTGGGCCGCTCGCGGTGCGGGACCGGGATTCTTCGGTGTGGTCACGTCGTTCAAACTGCGGATTCACCGGCGCCCGGCGGTGGTGGGCACCTGCCTGTACATGTACCCGATCGAGTTCGTCGACGAGGTGTACACCTGGGGACGCGAAATCAGCTCGGAGGTCGACAACCGGGTCGAGCTGCAAATCCTGGCCACGCGCGCCAATCCGGCAGCCGGTATCGACCACCCCACCATCACGATCGCCTCGCCGGTCTTCGCCGAATCGGAAGAGGAGGCGGCGAAAGCCCTTGCCCTGCTGGGTACCTGCCCGGTTGCGCACAAGGCGATGATCGGTGTTCCCTATATGCCGACCACGCTGGCGAACTGGTACACCGCCGTGATGACCAACTACCCCAAGGGGTATCGCTACATCGCCGACAACATGTTCACGTCGGCATCGGCCGCCGAACTGCTGCCGGGCATCCGCGGCATCATCGAAACGATGCCGCCACACCCATCGCACTTCATCTTCACGGGTTGGAACGCATCACCGGATCGCGCGGACAAGGTGTACGGCCTGGAGGACGAGATCTACATGGCGCTGTACACCGTCTGGCAGAATCCGGCCGACGACGAAAAGTACCGCGACTGGTCCGCCACAAACATGGCTGCGATGTCGCATCTGGCGACCGGCATCGCGCTCGCCGACGAGAATCTCGGCAGGCGCCCGGCGCGGTTCATCACCGAACCGAACATGGCGCGCCTCGATAAGGTGCGTTCCGTATACGATCCGGACGGACGCTTCCACAGCTGGATGGGCCGCGAAGGAAAATGACCGTGCGGCATCGCGATTCGGACTGGGAACGCGTGGAGCGGAACCCAAAACCGAACGCGCTTCGAATCCTCGTCGTCGGCGCCGGGGTGGCAGGCATTTCCATCGCTCGAGGACTACTCCGAGACGGACATGATGTGTCGGTCTTCGAACGGCGGCCGGATATGCGGTCCGGTGGCGGTGCGGTGACCATCTGGCCCAACGGCTCGACGGTCCTGGATCAGCTTGGCGTCGATATGGACGGGGCGGGTCAGCTGCTGTCTACCGTGCGGATTGCGACGTCGACCGGTCGTCGGCTGGTCAATATCGACGTTTCAGCGATCGTGGACCGCCTGGGCGGAGCCGTTCGGATGGTCCCTCGCCGAGTTTTGCTCGACCGTCTGCTTTCAGGCTTTCCTACCGACCGGATCCGCTGCAATTCCCGCGTCGTTGGGGCAGTCAGTACTCGCGATGGGGTGCGGATCGAGTTCGAGGACGGTAGCTCGGCCGAAGGCGATCTGCTTATCGGTGCGGATGGCCTGCACTCGAAGATCCGAGATCTCGCCGGTGCGCTACCCGCGAAGCCGACCGGCTGGTGCAGCTGGCAGGGACTGATCACCCTTCCGGACATCGTCGACAAGGACGTCGCAGTGCAGATCATCGGCACGCACGGAAACCTTGGCCTGTGGCCCGCGGGCGGCTGCGACCTTCAGTGGTGGTTCGACTTGCCGTGGTCGCCCGGCTTCGTCAGGCCGGAACATCCGATCGACATGATCCGATCCAATTTCGCAGGATGGTCTGACTTGGTCGACGAAGTACTCGCGACGTTGACCGATGACGATTTGGCGCCTTCGCCCTTTCCGCATTTTCGGCATCCGATACCTCGCACCGCGCGCATGGGCGGCGCGGTGACGTTGCTCGGCGATGCCGCACACACGATGCCACCCATCCTTGCGCAGGGGACCAATCAGGCACTCCTCGACACGATGGTGTTATGCAAGGCGCTGTCGGATTTGCAGAACGGAGCAAGCGGAAGCACCGGTGACCTCTCGAGCGCGTTACGCCGGTACGAGAAGACCAGGCGGCGCAGGCTTTCCGCAGTGTCCTGGGTGACATCACGGCAGATGTCGCAGAGTGAGTCGGTGCTGAAGCCGGCCGCCATGATCTCGGATTCCTTTGGCACATGGGCGATGACGACGTTCATGCGTTGGCTGAGCCACCGCCGGATATCCGCGGAAGTCAACCGCGACCTGTCTACCCAGTTTGTCCGCAGCTGATGACCATTCCCACGACTCTGAAGGGTCAGTCGATGTCGACGAACGTCAAGGTGCCACCCGCCAAGCTGGCGCGCGTTGTCGAATGGACTCGCCACCACTTGTATCGGCTTCATCAACGGCTGACCCCCGCGCCGGCAGCCGTGTTCGAGATGATCATTGCCGGCTGGACCTCGCAAGCGATCACGGTCGCGGCCCAACTTGGAGTCGCCGACGCCCTCGCCGACGGCCCGCTGCCCATCGACGAGTTGGCTGCTCGGGTGAACGCGGACCCGGATGCACTGCGCCGATTGATGCGCGCGCTGATCAGCCGGGGTATTTTCCGGCATCGCCGCGACGGGCGGTATGAGCTGAACAACCTTGCCGACACTTTGCGTTCCGACGCACCGGTGTCGATGACGTCGGCGGCGCGCTTCTACGGGTCGCAGGAGCAGCGCGAACGCTGGACCCTTCTGGTGGATTCGATCCGAACTGGGAAGGGGGTCGTCGCGGCATTGCGCGGTAAGGAGAGCTTCGACTACTTCGCCGAGAACCCTGAGCTTGCCGAACTCTTCAACCAGACCATGACGAGTGTTTCGAAGCTGACGGACGCAACTGTTGTCGCCGGCTACGACTTCGGTGTCTACCCGAGGATCGTCGACGTCGGCGGCGGGCACGGCCCGCTGCTGGCCGCCATCCTGGCAAGGGCGCCCGCGTCTCGGGGCGTCCTGTACGACCTGGCGTCGGTCGTCGCAGACGCGCCCGGCGTGTTGCGGACGCAGGGTGTCGCTGACCGCATACAGATCGTTGAGGGGTCGTTTTTCGACTGCGTTCCGTCCGGCGGAGACGCCTACATCCTCAAGAACATCATTCACGACTGGCCCGACGAGAAGGCGGTACAGATCCTGCGCAATGTCCGCGCCGCAGTCGGCTCGCGAGCACGCGTGTTGCTGGTCGAGTTCGTCATCCCCGAGCACGACCGAGACTTCCCGGGAAAGTGGGTTGATCTGGAAATGCTGTTGAATCTGGGCGCGCGTGAGCGCACAGCGGCCGAGTACCGCGACCTGCTCGGCGACGCCGGATTGCGGATGACACGGGTCGTGCAAACCGCTTCACCCCTCAGCGTGGTGGAAGCCAGGCCCGCATAGCGTAGTCACCACGAGCGGAACGCGAGAGTCTCGGCAATCGCTACGCCACAGGCGCCCGGGTCGTTGAAGTCAACTCCTCGTTCTCCCCCTCGCGCAGGCCGACGCGGTCGTGCAGCCACACCAAGGGTTTTGGTGCCCACCAGTTCCATTTCCCAAGCATGCGCATGAAGGCAGGGATCAGCACCATCCGCACCAGCGTGGCGTCGACCAGTACGGCCAGCGTCAGGCCGAGGCCAAGCATCCGCATGAACTGCACGTGGGCGCCGAACAGGGCTGCGAACGATATCGACATCACCAGGGCCGCGGCGGTGATCACCCGGCCGGTGCGAGCCAACCCCAGCGCAACGCTCTCGTCGTTGTCGGCACGGCTCCGTCCCGATGTCAGCCAGTACTCGCGGATCCGCGACAGCAGGAACACCTCATAGTCCATCGACAGGCCAAAAGCGATGCAGAACAACAACACCGGAGTGTTGGCGGGCAGTGTTCCGGTGGACGTCGTTCCGAGTGCACCCAGGTGCCCGTCCTGGAAGATCCACACCAGTGCACCGAACGCGGCGGTCAACGAGAGCACGTTGAGCACCAGTGCCTTGAGCGGCAACACGACGCTGCCCGTCAGCAGGAATAACAGTCCGAAGGTGATCACCGCGATCAGCCCCAGCACCGCGGGCAGCCGTGACGTGATGGCGTCGACGCTGTCGCGGTTGGTCTGTGCGATGCCGGTCAGCTCGACCGGGCGGGCCGCCGGTCCGGGTACCGAATGCAGCCGGTCGAGTTGGGACTGCGAGGAATCGGAGAAGAGTGGGGCCGTGCTGTCGACTGTGAGGAACGCGCTGCCCTGCGCCAACCCGGTGGCCGCCGAGGGCGCCCCCACCCGGGCGCCGGCGACGAACGTGCCCGTCGGCGCGGACACCGCCGAAACATCCGGGACGCGGGACAATTCAGTGGCGTAGCGCTCCAGGTCGACCCGTGTGAGGCCGTCGGCGTCGGGGATCACCGTGGTGACCGCGGTGGCCGAGTTGTCGGCGAAGTCGTTGCGCAACTGGTCGCCGACCTGATGCGCCGACACCGACGTCGGCAGCACCCTGTCATCGGGGAATCCCCACTTCACCCCGAGGAAGGGCGCGCCGAGCACCAGCAGCAGCGCGACAATGGCCACGCCGAGCGGCAGGGCACGGCGCATGACGAACGTCGTCGACCGGTACCAGAACTGCGCCTCGATCGGCCGGGGTACGGGGTCGGGGCGGTGCAGCAGGCGCCGCGCGAGCCGTCGGACATCCAGGGCGTTCAGCCGGTCACCCAGCAGCACGATGGCCGCAGGCGCAACGACCACCGCTGCCAACGCTGCGAACGCAACGGTGGCGACACCGGCGTAGGCGAACGACTTCAGGACGTGCATCGGGAACAGGACCAGCGCCGCCATCGACAGCGCCACGGTCGTCGCTGAGACCAGCACCGTTCGCCCCGCCGTTGTCATCGTGCGGATCAGGGCGGTGTTCGAGTCTGCGCCCTCGGCCAGTTCGTCGCGATATCGGCTGATGATCAGCAACGTGTAGTCGATCGCCAGGGCGAGGCCCATCGCAGTGCTGAGGTTGGGCGCGAGGTTCGACACATCGGTGCTGAAGGTGATGAAGCGCAGGACGGCCATCGAGCCCAGGATGGACATCAGCCCGACCGCAACAGGCAGCGCGGCCGCCAGCAGCCCACCGAATACCCAGACCAGCACGAGGAAGCTCAGCGGAACGGCGATCGACTCCATCAGCAGAAGATCGCGCTGCAACTGCGAGGTGATCTGCGCGTTCACCATGACGGCCCCTCCCGACCGGACGATGACACCGGTCGGCCCGACAGGATGTTCGCGCGCCACCTCATCGGACAGCGTCTGGGCCGCTGTCTGCGCCGCGCTTTCCCCGCCGCTGATACCCGCGACCACCAGTCCGACCTTGCCATCCGTGCTGACCAGACGCGTCGCCGCCGGCGGCGGCGCGCTCCACGCCGACGTCACCGCGGCGACATTCGGTGCTCGCCTCAGCTGATCCACAATGCTCAAACCCACCGCGCGGGCCGCCGGGCCGATGGCGCTATCCGGAGCGGTGACCGTGATCAGCATCTGCATATCGCCCTGGTGAAACTTGTCGGTCAGCAGTTGTGTCGCCCTGGCCGACTCCGAACTCGGGTCCTGGAATCCGCTCGAGGACAGGCTCTTGGCCACCGGGACGCCGAAGATTCCCGCTGCCAGCATGATCAATACGGCTGCCGCGATGACCCGCCGCGGCGCTGAAATCGCCAGCAATGCGATTCGTTGCAGCACGTCGCGTCCTCCTTAAGCCCGCGGACGCAAGATCAGCGGCAACCTATTTCTCGGTCATATAGTGAAACGAACGGCGGCTTCGCAGGGTTCATCCCGTCGGCGCCACGCAGACGTCGAGACCTCGAATACGCGAGACCGCTCGGTAGCTGCGGGCACCGTTCGGGGTGCAAGCTTGTCGCCAACGCACCTGTGTCACAGGGGCTTCGGGCGTTGGCTGCCCGTCTTCATCCAGTCAACCTTTAGGGTCACCGAGTCTGGGATGCTGATGTGGGTCATACAATCATGTCCATTTGGCCATGCATCTGACCCTCATGATTTTCATGAGACCGTCACCGCATGGCGCGGACCTCGGCCTCGACGTCGTAGTCCTGTACACCAAGTTGACCGATAGTGATGGCCTGCCCGGAGTCCATTCTCAGCCCGTTGGCCCTCGATCCTGGTTGAACTCGAGCGGTGTGGTCGTGGCGGAGCGCCGGATAGCGGATGAGCACGTCGGTCACGTCCGCGGGATCGGTACCTCGCATCAACGCCAGTGAGAGAACGACCCAAATCCGACGAGATCGACGCGGCGCTCCGCGGGTTCCATCTCTCGAACATGCCGATCTCGATCGATCAGTTGATCGGGGGTAGCGCGGCCTACGCGCACCGTAGATTCGCGCCGCGGACACCAAAGGAGTCCGCGCGCACGGTCAACGTAGGGGTTTGCGCCTGGCTGCGTATTAAGATCCTTCGCCGATGTAATGCCCTGCGGTGCGTGCTGTTTAGCCACTTCGAGCATTTCCCGGCTAGTGGGTATGGCACGGTAGTGCTGGCGGCAGCCGGCACTGGCGACCAGCGCCAACGACAAAGGCCGGCGCAGCGGCAATCCTGGGAGACATGACGCGGGCCATTGTGATCGGGGGGTCGCTCGGCGGACTCACCGCGGCCCTGGTTCTGCGGGACCAGGGTTGGGATGTGGACGTTCTGGAACGGAGTCCGAATCCGTTGGAGGGACGCGGAACCGGCATCGTCGTACACCCGACCACGGTCCGCTATCTCGTGGAGCGTGCAGGCAAGCGAATTGGCGACATCGGCCTGCCTGCCCGCAGGATTCAATATCTCGACGCGGACGGCTCAATCGCCGACGAGCAGCCATGCGCATACCGGTTCGCATCGTATCTGGAGTTGTATCGAGGGTTGCTGGATCTATTCGGTACCGATCGCTACCACCTCTCGAAAGAGCTTGCGGACCTGGATAACCGGACAGATGGCGCCACAGTGTCATTGACCGACGGTCAGACACTTGCAGCCGACCTCGTCGTATGTGCCGATGGGATCCGTTCCACCGGACGCCGACTACTGGTTCCAGACGCCCGACCCCGCTACGCGGGGTACGTGGCATGGCGCGGCACTGTCGACGGCGGCGAAATCAGCGACCGCTCAGCGAGCCTCCTGCTGGACGCATTCACCTACCGGATCCTCCCCGACGGTCACCTGCTGACCTACGCGATTCCGGGTCCGCGCGGCTCTGCGCTTTTCAACTGGCTCTGGTATCAGAACATCGCGCCGGGCGATCGACTCACGGACCTGCTCACCGGCCGCAATGGTGTCAGGACAGAGCTGAGCGTGCCACCCGGATCGGTGCAGACCCGCCACGTCGATGAGCTGTATGCGCTGGCGGCTGATCTGCCTTCGCCGCTCACCGAAATTGTCCAACAAACCGCCGAGCCGTTCATCCAAGTGATCGTCGACCTTGAAGTGCCCCAAATGGCCTTCGGGCGGAGCTGCCTCATCGGGGATGCCGCGTTCGCGCTGCGGCCACACATCGGTGTGGGCACGGCGAAGGCTGCCGACGATGCATGGCAGCTGGGGACCGCACTGCGTGGCGTCACCGCACGGCACGTCCCAGATCGGCTGAGGGGCTGGGAGACCCAACAGTTGTCGATGGCACGGCGTGCCTTGCAACGGGCTCGCAAGGCAGGTCGGAGCTTGCAGGACGGCACCTGGCAGGTCGGCGAGCACCCCCCGTTCGGGCTGCTCGTGCCCGGTGACAGCGTTCTGCCCGCCGCCCTATAACAGTCCGAGCAGCTGCAGGTCGGTGATGTACTTGACGATCATCGACGCCGTGACGTGTGGGATGTCTTTGTCCTGGCCGATTTTCGCTTCCTGCACGGCTGTGCGGAACCGGTCTGTCGGCGCGATGGATCCCCGGAACGGCTTCTCGGGCCGCTGGTAATTGTGCAGCAGCGGCAGGAGTGACGCGTGGCGCTGCTTATCCGGTAGTGCCCGCAACGCGGTGTCGAACCGTTGCAGCCAGCCGTCGTAGCCGCGGACGCGCTGGATCGGGCAGCCGGCGTCGATAAGCCAGTCCACGTACTCGTCGAGTCCGATTCCGTCGTCGTAGGGGTTCATCACGTGGTAGGTCGCGAACCCGTCAACGTTCTGCGCACCGAGGGTGGCGATCGCGTCGGCGATGAAGCCGACCGGCAGCCCATCGTAGTGAGCGCGCGGCCGGTTGCCGTCGGCGTCGAGTTCGTAGAACGAGTCGGGCGCGATGCCGGTGGCCACCAGGCTCAGCATCAACCGGGTGAACATGTCGGGCACGTTGAGCTGACCCGCGTACGTGGTATCGACCAGGATCATGTCGCAGCGGAAGACCGCGATCGGCAGGCCGCACAGGTCGTTCGCTTCGCGCAGCAGCACCTCGCCGGCCCACTTGCTGTTTCCGTAGCCGTTGGCGTACCTGTCATCAACGCTGCGGGTCGGGCTGATGACCCGGATGTCGGCGTCTTCGGTGAAGGTGGACGGATCGATCTGGTCGCCGACGCCAATGGTTGACACATACGTGTAAGGCTTCTGTTTGGTGGTGAGAGCGATGCGGATCAGCTCGGCGGTGCCAACGGCGTTGGGGCCGAACAGCTCGCTGTACGGGAGCACATGGTTGACCAGTGCAGCGGGGTCGACGATCAGATCGACGGTGTCGGCAAGCCGCTGCCAGGTCTTCTGGTCCAGTCCGAGATCCGCTTCGCCCTTGTCGCCGGCAATGACCTCCAAATGACGGGCGGCCAGCTCCCGGTAATGCCGCAGCAATTCGGGATCGCCGCTGTCGAACGTGGCGTCCAATCTTCCCTCGGCCGCTGCGTCGTCCTTGGCGCGCACCAGGCAGATCAGCTTGCCGTCGACGAGGTCCATCCGCTCCAGCCAGTCCAAAGCCAGGTAGCGGCCGAGGAATCCGGTCGCTCCGGTCAGTAGAACCGTGCGGACTTCGGCGCTCGGCGGCGCCAGGGTCGGGGCGGCGGCCAGTGTATTGGCGTCGAGGAACTTGTCCAGCGTGAGGTCGCGGGCGTGCACCTCGGTGGCGTCGCGGCCGTGCACCGCAGCGAATGTCGGGCGCTTGGCGG
>NZ_JAVHWK010000147.1:0-14635 GCF_032159775.1 Mycobacterium sp. | reverse complement strand
TGGCCCTTCCCCAGTTGACCGACGAACAGCGCGCGGCAGCGTTGGAGAAGGCTGCTGCCGCACGTCGAGCACGTGCCGAACTCAAAGATCGGCTCAAGCGCGGCGGCACCAACCTCAAGCAGGTGCTGAAGGATGCCGAGACCAACGAGGTCTTCGGCAAGATGAAGGTTTCTGCGCTCCTTGAGGCCCTGCCCAAGGTCGGCAAGGTCAAGGCGCAGGAAATCATGACCGAGCTCGAGATCGCCCCGACCCGCCGTCTGCGCGGTCTCGGCGATCGCCAGCGCAAGGCCCTGCTGGAGAAGTTCGACCAGTAGCGGGTCAGTGAGCGAAGGCGGAGGGCCGGACAACCCCAAGGCTCCGGTCGTGGTGCTGTCCGGCCCGTCTGCCGTCGGGAAGTCGACGATCGTGCGTTGCTTGCGCGAACGAATTCCCGACCTGCACTTCAGCGTTTCCGTGACCACAAGGGCACCACGCCCAGGTGAGGTCGACGGCGTTGACTACTCGTTCGTCTCGGCCGAACAGTTTCAGGCGTTGATCGATGACGGCGCACTGCTCGAGTGGGCCGAGATCCACGGCGGGCTGCACCGCTCTGGGACGCCCGCACAACCCATCCACGATGCCACTGCCGCTGGCCATCCCGTGCTCATCGAAGTCGATCTGGCCGGCGCGCGGGCCGTCAAGCAGGCGATGCCGGAAGCGCTCTCGGTTTTTGTGGCACCGCCCAGCTGGGACGCCCTGGAGAGTCGCCTGACCGGCCGCGGCACCGAAACGCCAGAGGTGATGGAGCGAAGGCTGGCCACGGCTCGAGCCGAATTGGCCGCCAAAGACGACTTCGACCGCGTCGTGGTGAACAGTCAATTGGAGTCTGCCTGCGCTGAATTGGTATCCTTGCTGGTGGCCCTCAGATAAGCCAAGCGCCGGGCACGGCGCGACGCGGCCCGTAAGCCACTCGAGCATTGATCGAAACGCCAGGAGATTTTTTCGTGAGCACCCCGCACGCCGACGCGCCGCTGGCCGCCGTCGAGGACCTTAAGTCGCCCCACGGTGGCTACGACACACCGCTGGGCATCACCAACCCGCCCATCGACGACCTGCTCGACCGCGCATCCAGCAAGTACGCGCTGGTGATCTACGCCGCCAAGCGCGCGCGCCAGATCAACGACTACTACAACCAGCTCGGCGACGGAATCCTCGAGTACGTCGGCCCGCTGGTCGAGCCCGGCCTGCAGGAGAAGCCGCTGTCGATCGCGCTGCGCGAGATCCACGGAGACCTGCTCGAGCACACCGAGGGCGAGGGCTAGGCCTCCGCGCTCATGGAGCGCAAGCGGATCATCGTCGGCGTATCCGGAGGCATCGCCGCATACAAGGCATGCACGGTGGTCCGTCAGCTCACCGAAGCAGGCCATCTGGTCCGCGTCGTTCCCACCGAGTCCGCACTGCGCTTTGTCGGCGCTGCCACTTTCGAGGCGCTCTCCGGCCACCCTGTCCACACCGGCGTTTGGGATGACGTCCACGAGGTGCCGCACGTCCGCATCGGGCAGGAAGCCGACCTCGTCATCGTCGCGCCGGCTACCGCGGACCTGCTCGCCCGCGCCGTGGCGGGCCGTGCCGACGACCTATTGACCGCCACGCTGTTGACCGCCCGGTGTCCGGTGCTCTTCGCGCCCGCGATGCACACCGAGATGTGGTTTCACCCCGCCACCGTCGACAACGTGGACACGTTGCGCCGGCGCGGCGCAATCGTGCTCGAACCGGCATCGGGCCGGCTCACCGGCGCCGACAGCGGCGCCGGACGGCTGCCAGAGGCCGAAGAGATCACCACGTTCGCCCACCTGCTCCTCGATCGCGCCGACGCGCTGCCGTATGACCTCGCCGGGGTCAAGGTGCTCGTCTCGGCGGGCGGTACCCGCGAACCGCTTGACCCGGTGCGTTTCATCGGCAACCGATCGTCGGGCAAGCAGGGTTACGCGGTGGCACGCGTCGCCGCCCAACGCGGCGCCGATGTGACGCTGATCGCAGGCAATACCGCAGGGCTCGCTGATCCTGCGGGCGTCGATGTGGTTCGCATCGGTTCGGCGGCCCAGCTGCGGGACGCGGTGTCCAAGCACGCCCCCGAGGCTCACGTGCTCGTGATGGCCGCGGCGGTCGCCGACTTTCGGCCCGTGCACGTAGAGACCAACAAGATCAAGAAGGGCGCCTCTGAGCCGACCGCGATCGAGCTCACCCGGACAGACGACGTGCTGGCGGGGACGGTGCGGGCGCGTACCGACGGGCAGCTGCCCAACATGCGTGCGATCGTCGGGTTCGCCGCAGAGACCGGCGACGCGAACGGCGACGTGCTGTTTCACGCCCGTTCCAAGCTCGCCCGCAAGGGCTGCGACTTGCTTGTCGTCAACGCCGTCGGGGAGAACCGTGCATTCGAGGTGGACAGCAACGACGGATGGCTGCTCGCATCCGATGGCACGGAGGCCGCGATGGAGCACGGTTCGAAAACTCTGATGGCCAGCCGTATCGTGGACGCGATCGTGGCGTTCCTGCACAACAGCGGCGGGTGACTGAACGTACATATCCGCAATGCGCGTAAGGGTTGCGCACGACGGGACCGCACGTTTGGGTGCAACGAGTGGAGCCGCAACGGCGGCGACATGGGACAACGTTATAATTTGACTGTCTAACTTTCTTTGAGAGAGCTGTAGCGAGAGGAATGAACCGTGAGCGAAGGTCGGCTGTTCACCAGTGAGTCGGTGACCGAAGGGCACCCCGACAAGATCTGCGACGCGATCAGCGACTCGGTGCTCGACGCGCTGCTTGCCGACGATCCCAAGTCGCGGGTCGCGGTCGAGACGCTGGTCACCACCGGCCAGGTGCATGTCGTCGGCGAGGTCACGACTTCTGCGAAGGAGGCGTTCGCCGATATCACCAACACCGTGCGCGCTCGCATCCTCGATATCGGCTATGACTCGTCGGACAAGGGCTTCGACGGCAGCACCTGTGGCGTCAACATCGGCATCGGCGCGCAGTCGCCCGACATCGCCCAGGGCGTCGACACCGCCCACGAGACGCGCGTCGAGGGCGCCGGCGATCCCCTGGACCTGCAGGGCGCGGGCGACCAGGGCCTGATGTTCGGCTACGCCATCAAGGACACCCCCGAGCTGATGCCGCTGCCGATCGCGCTGGCGCACCGGCTCTCGCGCAGGCTGACCGAGGTTCGCAAGAGTGGCGTGCTCGACTACCTGCGCCCCGACGGCAAGACCCAGGTCACGGTGCAGTACGACGGCCACACCCCGGTCCGGTTGGACACCGTCGTGCTGTCCACGCAGCATGCCGACGGCATCGACCTGGAGGCGACGCTCACCCCGGATATCCGCGAGAAGGTCGTCAACACCGTCCTCGACGACCTGAAGCACGACACCATGGACACCTCGGACTACCGCCTGCTGGTCAACCCGACCGGAAAGTTCGTGCTCGGCGGCCCGATGGGCGATGCGGGGCTGACCGGCCGCAAGATCATCGTCGACACCTACGGAGGGTGGGCCCGCCACGGCGGTGGGGCGTTCTCCGGCAAGGATCCGTCCAAGGTGGACCGTTCCGCGGCATACGCGATGCGCTGGGTGGCAAAGAACGTCGTCGCAGCAGGCCTGGCCGAGCGGATCGAGGTGCAGGTGGCCTACGCCATCGGCAAAGCCGCCCCGGTCGGGCTGTTCGTCGAGACGTTCGGCACCGAGACCGTCGACCCGGCCCGGATCGAGAAGGCCATCACATCGGTGTTCGACCTGCGGCCCGGCGCGATCGTCCGCGATCTGGACCTGCTTCGGCCGATCTACGCGCAGACCGCCGCCTACGGCCACTTCGGCCGCACGGACGTGGAGCTGCCGTGGGAGCAGCTCAACAAGGTCGACGAGCTGAAGGCTTCGGTCTAGCTATCTAGCCGAACTGGTAATCGGCCAACGGGTAGCGGCGGCTGCGCCAGTACGCCTCCATGGTGGTGGCAGGCCGCAGCGGCACGTCGCCGTTCTTGTCGAAGTAGTAGCTGTTGGCCAGAGAGCAGCTGTCCTGCCAGAAGATCTGGCGGTGGCGCTTGCGCATCATCTCCGCGAAGTAGCGGTTGTTGGCCTCCTGAGTCACCTCCACCCTGGTGGCGCCACGGCCGTTCGCGTATTTGAGGCAGCGCACGATGTGGTGGCTTTGCGATTCGATCAGTGCGAAGTACGACGAGCCGACGTAGCCGTACGGCCCGAACACGGTGAAGAAGTTCGGGAACCCGGGGATGCTGACGCCTTCGTAGGCCTGCAACCGGCGGTCGTCCCAGTACTGGGTCAGCGTCTTGCCCTGCAAGCCGCTGACCGAATAGGTGAGCACGCCGTCGGGGTCCAACACCTTGAAACCCGTCGCCAGAATCAGAACGTCGACGTCGTGGAACTCGCCGTCGGCGGTGACGACGCCCGAGCCGGCGATCTTGTCGATCGGCTCGGTGACCAGGCTGACATTGTCGCGGTTGAACGTCGACAGGTACGTGTTGTGGAAGCCGGGGCGCTTGCATCCCACCGCGTACCGCGGCGTCAGCTTGTCCCGCACATCGGGGTCCTTGACCTGCTTGCGGAGATACGCCTTGCCCAGTTTCGGTGCGCGCTTGGCCATCGGGTTGACCGTGAAGTATTGCGCGGCAAGCGGAAACGTCAGCTCGACGTAGGCCTGACTGAGCAGGCGTTGCACGCCCTTGACGCCGGGAAGCCGCATCGCGCGCCGAGCGGCGGGAGACAATGGCACGTCCGCCTTCGGGAAACACCAGATCGGTGTGCGCTGAAAGACGGTGAGGTGCTCGACGATTGGTGCGATCTCGGGAATGACCTGGACGGCGGATGCCCCGGTTCCGATGATGGCGACGCGCTTGCCTGCGAGATCCTGGCTGTGGTCCCAGCGCGCCGTGTGCATGGTCACGCCGGCGAACGAATCGACGCCGTCGATGTCGGGCAGGTGCGGAGTGGTCAGCACTCCGCCCGCGTTGATCAGAAACCGCGCGGTGACGGCGTCTCCAGAGTCGGTCTCGATGCGCCAGAGGTCGGCGTCCTCATCGAACACCACGCGCACAACCCTGGTGTTGAACCGGATCCTGCTCCTCAGGTTGTACTTCTCGACGCAGTGCTCGGCGTACGCCTTCAGCTCGCGACCAGGTGCGTACGTGCGAGTCCAGTCAGGACTCTGCTCGAAGGAGAACTGGTAGGAGTAGGACGGGATGTCAACGGCGATACCGGGATAGGTGTTCCAATGCCATGTCCCTCCGCACCCGTCGGCGGCCTCGATCAGCAAGTAGTCACCCATGCACGCCTTGTCCAGCAGGATTGCGGTACCGATGCCGGAGAATCCGGCACCAACGATGACCGTCTCGTGATCGGGCACTGCCATCGGGCCTCCGTCCGTGCGAGTGCTTAGAGCCTAAGCCGCTGCGATAGCTCCCACGATGCCCGCTCCACCCAATTCCTCAAGAGCTTGCCGTCCTCGCGCACGGCCCAGACGGCGGTGCCCGTCATGGCGATGTCCTGCTGGTCGGGTTCGGTACCGAACAGCCCGTTGTTTTTTCCGGTCAGTATCCACCGCGACGTCACCCGACTGCCGTCGGCGTTCTGGAACGATTCGACGACATCTAAGTGCAGGTCGGTCAGCTTCGCCAGGAAGTCCGTGATCCACGTCTTGAAATTCTCACGCCCGGAAATGGTCTCTCCGCCGGTGACGATGACGAAATCGTCGGTGACGAACCGGTCGGCGGCGGCGGGATCGTGGGCGTTCCAGACGGCATCCCAGAACGCGTGCACGATATCCACGGAATTCTGCGCACTCATTGAACATGCAACGCCCGGGTCGATGTGGATAGTCCGAGGTCTGTGTACCTTCAGCAGAATGGCGTCCACCGATGCCGGCCATGCCGGCTTCTCGTCGGTCACGAACCCGCAGCGGTTGACCAGGGCGCTGTGGTTGGCGGCCGTGGCCGTCGCCGTCTGCTACGGCGCCTTCCTCGTCTTCACCGCTCTGCGGCTGCCCTCAGGTGCCGAGTTGGCCGGTCAGTTCTGGTTGCAGCCCGCCGTCAAGGCCGCGCCCGCCGTGCTGCTGGCCGCCGCCGCGGTCACCCACCCGGTCCAGCGGGAACGGCGCTGGCTGGTCGGCGCACTCATTGGGTCGGCGGCAGGGGACTTTCTGCTGGCCATGCCGGGGTGGGAGCCGTCGTTCGTGCTGGGTCTGGCCGCATTTCTGGTCGCCCATCTGTGCTTCCTGGCCGCGCTGCTGCCGCTTTGTTCGTCGTCGGCGCCGCGGCTGACCGCTGCCGCGTTGGTGGTGGCCGCGTGCGTCGCTCTGCTCATCTGGTTCTGGCCGAAACTGGTCGCCGAAGGCATGACCATTGCGGTGACCGTCTACATCGCGGTGCTCGGCGCGATGGTGTGCGCGGCGCTGCTGGCCCGCCTGCCGACGCCGTGGACGGCGCTGGGTGCGCTGTGTTTCGCGGTTTCGGACGCGATGATCGGCATCAACAAGTTCGTTCTGGGGTCCGAGACGCTCGCGGTGCCGATCTGGTGGGTGTACGCGACATCGCTGGTCGGGATCACCGCAGGCTTCTTTTTCGGCCGGACGTCCGATCCGTCTGCTAGACGGTAGGGGTGAGCAAGACCGCGGCGGAGCACGAGCCGATCGCCCGGGTGCTGCCAATGCTGTCGGTGCCGCACCTGGATCGCGACTTCGACTACCTGGTCAGCGCCGAACAATCGGACGACGCGCAGCCCGGTGTGCGCGTCCGGGTGCGGTTCCACGGTCGCCTGGTCGACGCGTTCATCCTCGAAAGACGCTCGGAGACAGATCATGTCGGCAAACTGGGATTCCTGGATCGGGTGGTGTCCGCCGAACAGGTGCTGACGCCCGACGTGCGTCGCCTTGTCGACGCTGTCGCGGCGCGCTACGCAGGAACCAGGGCCGACGTGCTCCGGCTGGCGATTCCGCCGCGGCACGCCAACGTCGAAAAGGAATCGCCCGACGTCCCCGCACCGCTGACCGTCGCCGCCGTCGACACGGACCGGTGGGCCGAATACGGAAGGAGCGCACAGTTTTTCGCCGCCATCCGGGAGGGCCGCGCCGCCAGGGCGGCCTGGCAGGCCCTGCCGGGCGAACAGTGGGCCGAACGGCTGGCCGAGCTCGCGGCGGCCACCGTCGAGGCCGGACGCGGTGTGCTGGCGATCGTGCCCGATCAGCGCGACGTCGACTCGCTTCACGACGCCGCCGTCCGGTTCGTCGACGAAAGCCGGGTGGTCGCGCTTTCGGCGGGACTCGGCCCCGCGCAGCGGTACCGGCGATGGCTGTCGGTGCTGCGTGGTTCGGCCCGGCTGGTCATCGGAACGCGCAGCGCGGTATTCGCTCCGGTCGCCGATCTCGGTCTGGTACTGGTGTGGGACGACGGCGACGACTCCCTCTCCGAGCCTCGGGCGCCGTACCCGCACGCTCGCGAGGTCGGAATGCTCCGAGTCCACCAATTGCGTTGTGCTGCAATGATCGGCGGCTACTCCCGCACAGCAGAGGCGCAGGCCATGGTGCGCAGCCGGTGGGCGCACGACCTGGTCGCGGCCAGGCCGGTCGTGCGGTCCCGGGCACCGCGAGTGATCGCGCTGGAGGACAGTGAATACACCCACGAGCGCGACCCCGCCGCACACAGCGCCCGGCTACCGTCGATGGCCCTGCAGGCCGCGCGGTCGGCGCTCGACGGCGGCCGTCCCGTTCTTGTCCAGGTGCCGCGAAGGGGATATGTTCCCGCGTTGGCCTGCGGCCGCTGTCGCGCGATCGCCCGCTGCAGGCATTGCACCGGCCCGATGTCGCTGCCCGACCGGGATGCCGCGGGTGCGGTATGCCGCTGGTGCGGCCGCGACGAAACCGCGCTGCGGTGCGCTCGATGCGGGTCCGACGCCGTTCGCGCGGTCGTTGTCGGCGCCCGCCGCACGGCCGAAGAACTCGGCAGGGCGTTTCCCGGCACCACGGTGGTCACCTCCGGCGGCGACACCGTGATCTCGACAGTGCCCGGCGGGGCCGCGCTCATCGTCGCCACCCCGGGTGCCGAGCCGGTGGCGACGGGCGGATACGGTGCGGCGCTGCTCCTCGACGCGTGGGCGCTGCTCGGCCGTCAGGATCTGCGCGCGGCCGAGGACACGCTGCGCCGCTGGATGGCGGCGTCAACCCTGGTTCGCTGCGGTGCCGACGGCGGAGTGGTCGCCGCTGTCGCCGAATCGACGGTGTCGACCGTGCAGGCGCTGGTCCGCTGGGACCCCGTCGGGCACGCCGAGGCGGAGCTCGATGCACGCGACGAGGTCGGCTTGCCGCCCGCTGTGCACATGGCCGCTGTCGATGGCGCTCCTGAAGCCGTCACCGCAATGCTGCAGACGGCCGAACTGCCCGGCTCCGCGGACCTTCTCGGCCCCGTCGACCTGCCCTCCGGTGCCCGCAGGCCCCCCGGCGCCCCAGCCACCGGTCCGGTCAAGCGGATGCTGGTGCGGGTGCCGCGCGCCGACGGCCTCGAGCTCGCCGCAGCGCTACGGCGGGCCACCGGGGTGCTCAGCGCCCGCCACGATCAGCAGCCCGTCCGGGTGCAAATGGACCCCTTGCACATAGGGTAATGCGAGACTTCGGCGCCTCAGGGGCTGAATGTCGCCGGCCAGGCGGCTCCGAAGCTTGACGGGAGGTGGCATGCGGCGGGTAATCGGGTGGTCGATTCCGTTGATGCTCATCCTGTTTGGGCTCCTGTGGCCGCTTGTCTTCAAAGGCGGCGACAATCAGGAGCTGGCCGCCGACGACCCGGTTACTTTCAGCAATTTCAAGGCCGACTTCCGGGTCAACGCCGACGGCGGCATGGACGCCGCTGAGACCATCACCGCCGACTTCCCCGGCGGGCGGCACGGACTGTTCCAGTTCTGGGACACCGGCAATCCGAACAACCCCTATGTGCGACAGGTGCCCGATATCAAGTCGGTGCGCATCGACGGTGTGGCCGCGCCGTATCAAATGCTGTGGCAGAACGGGAAACGGTTCCGGGTGGTCAAGATCGGCGACCCGGACGAGTACCTCAGTTTCGGCAGGCACGTCTTCGAGATCCGCTACACGGTCACCGGCGTGCTCGACAAGGGCGATACCGGCGCCGACAAGAAATTCGCCAAATCCACCGGCGAGGGCTCCGCCGCGCAGTCGGTGTTCTTCTGGAATGTCGTGGCCGGCTCATGGAACAACCGGATGCAGCAGGTCGACATCACCGTGACACTGCCGCGCGACGTCACCGGCGCGCAATGTTCGGTGGGCTTCGGGGTCGGTGCACCGTGTCAGAACCTCACCATCACCGGCAACAAGGTCACGCTTTCGACGTCGTATCTGGGATCCCGTACCCCGGTGACGCTGCGCGCCGGGGTTGATGTGCCAACTCCGGAACGGGACGCTCTGCTGTGGCCCTACACCTGGGATCGGATCCTCGGCTCGTCGTTGGGGGAGGCGGCGTCGATCTTGGCGCTTGCGGTGGCTTTCGCCCTCGGCGGTTTTCTCTGGTACCGCACGACGGTTGAGCCGTCGCCGGGATTCCCGCTCCAATACGCGCCACCGGACGGCCTCGGGCCGGTGCAGACCGAGTACGTCCGCACCGAAGCCGTCCCCAAGAGCGCCCTCACCGCGACCCTGTTCTATCTGGCCGAGCGCAAGCTGATCGACCTGAGGCAGGTCAACGACGAGCACTGGCGAATCCGAGGCCTTGCCAAGCAAATCGATTGGGAGCAACTCGATCCCGTCAGCCGCAAGGTCGGCACCGTGCTCAAGGTGACCAAGCCGGGCGAAGAGTTCGAGGCGAAGAAATCGGTGAAGTCCGGCGAGAAGTTGAACAAGGCGAAGACCGACATCGCCACGGCCGTGCAGAGGTGGGCTTTCGACGGGGGCCTGATGGTCAAGCACAAGAAGGAGCTGTGGGTACGCACGGCCAACGTGGCCGCGATGTTGATCGCGGCCTGCTGCTTCCTGCTGTGGTTCGGCATCCCGTTCACCGCGGTGGGCCTGCCGTTCGCCGCCTTCTTCCTGTTCACTGCGCGGTCGTGGGCAGCCGGCGTGGGTACCCGTCGCACCGATGCCGGGCGCGAATTGTGGTCTGCCGCCGGAGGGTTCCACCGGATGCTGGCCACCGACTCGGCTGAGTCGAGGTTCGACTTCTCTGCACGCAAGGACCTCTACACCGCGTACGTGCCGTTCGCGGTCGCCGCGGGAGCGGCGGCGTTGTGGGCCAAGAAGTACGAGACGACAACAGGTGCGGTTGCTCCCCAACCGGATTGGTATAACTCGTCATCGACGTCTTCGTCGTCAGGTTGGGGCTTCTCGGGCGGATCCGGCGGAGCGAACTTCGACAGTTTTGATTCGGCCCTTTCGTCGTCCATCGGCGCCTACACCGCATCGCAGTCCTCTTCGTCGTCCGGCGGCAGCGGTGGCGGCGGCGGCGGTGGCGGCGGGGGTGGTGGCGGCGGGGGTGGTGGCGGCGGAGGAGGAGGCGGTTCATGGTGACAGCGCTGCTGATCATCGTCTTGCTGCTGGCCGTGCTGGTGCTGGCCGGTTTCGTGTTGGGCTACAACAAAATTCGCAGCGCCGACATCCGCGTCGCCGAAGCGCTTTCGGGAATCGATGTGGAGCTGACGCGGCGCGCGGCGCTGATCCCGAGCCTCGTTCACACGGTGCAGACGTTCGCCGCGCACGAAAAAGGCATTCTCGACCACGTCACCGATGCCCGGGCGGCGCTGACGACGGCCACCTCCGGAAAGTCCGTCGCCGAGCGCAGCGCAGCCGACAAGGAACTCGATTCCGCGCTGGTGCCGGTGCTGGCGCTGCGCGAGAGCTACCCGCAGCTGAACTCGTCGGACAACTTCTTGAACCTGCAGGACAATCTTGCGGACACCGAGAACAAGCTCGCCTTCGCCCGGCAGTACTACAACGATGCGGTCGCCACCCTGAACCGGTTGATGAGCACCATGCCGTTTATGTTCGTCGCACCGTTGACCGGTGTGTACGAGCGCGAGTACTACCAGACACCGCGGTAAACATGCGGATCGTCTTCGCCGGTACACCCGAGCCCGCCCTTCCGTCACTGCGCAGGCTCATCGACTCTGCGCGCCTCGACGTGGTCGCGGTCCTCACCCGGCCCGATGCCGCCGCAGGCCGCCGAGCCAAGCCGTCGCCGTCGCCGGTCGCGCAGCTGGCGCTCGAGCACGGCATCACGGTGCTGCGGCCAGAGCGACCCAACTCAAACGAATTCGTCGCGGAGTTGGCGGATTTGGCGCCCGACGCATGCGCGGTGGTGGCGTACGGGGCATTGCTCCGCGACGGTCTGCTCGCCGTGCCCGAGCACGGTTGGATCAATCTGCACTTCTCACTGCTGCCTGCGTGGCGCGGCGCGGCACCGGTGCAGGCGGCGATCGCGGCAGGCGACACGGTGACAGGCGCCACCACGTTCCGGATCGAACCCGCGCTGGACTCCGGGCCTGTCTACGGCGTCGTCACCGAGACCGTCCGGCCGACCGACACCGCGGCGAGCCTCCTTGACCGACTGTCGATCTCGGGTGCCGCGTTACTGGAGACGACGCTTGATGGCATCGCCGACGGATCGTTGTCGCCAGTACCGCAACCATCCGATGGGATCACCGTCGCACCGAAGGTCACTGTCGACGATGCCCGGGTGCGTTGGGATCTGCCCGCCCATGTCGTCGAGCGACGAATACGCGCGGTCACACCGAACCCCGGGGCGTGGACCCTCATCGGCGACCTGAGGGTCAAAATCGGACCGGTGACGGTCGACGACGCGGCTCCAAACGCACTGCCGCCAGGGGCGATTCGGGCGGACCGCGGCGGTGTGCGGGTCGGAACGGCTTCGCAACCGGTGTTGCTCGGCACGGTTCAGCCACCCGGTAAGAAACAGATGGATGCGGCGGCGTGGGCGCGCGGTGCCCGACTCGATGAAAGCGCAACGGCGACATGACGAAACCTCGAAGGCCTCGCCGTAAGCCGCTCGACGCGGCGCGCCAAGCAGCGTTCGACGTGCTACGGGCCGTCTCGGAAAACGACGCCTACGCCAACCTCGTGCTGCCATCGCTGCTACGCGAACGCGGCATCAGCGGCCGCGACGCCGCCTTCGCCACCGAACTCGCCTACGGCACGTGCCGGGCTCTCGGATTGCTCGACGCCGTCATCGCCGATGCCGCCGGACGGCCGCCGGACCGCATCAGCCCGGTGCTGCTCGACCTGCTCAGAATGGGGACCTATCAGCTGCTTCGAATGAGGGTCGACGCGCACGCCGCGGTGTCCACGACCGTCGAGCAGGCGGCAATCGAATTCGATTCGCCACGAGCCGGTTTCGTCAACGGCGTGCTGCGTACCATTTCCACGCGCGACCCGCAGTCGTGGATTGACGAGCTGGCCCCGTCCGCCGCATCGGACCCGATCGGGCACATGGCGTTCGTGCACGCCCATCCGCGCTGGATCGGCCAGGCGTTCGCCGATGCGCTCGGCGCCAGGGCGGGAGAGTTGGACGCGCTGCTGGCTGCGGACAACGACCGTCCACTGGTTCATCTCGCCGCCCGCCCGACAGTGCTGAGCGCCGATATTTTGGCGCAGGCCGTCGACGGGACCGTCGGCCGTTTCTCGCCGTATGCGGTCTACCTCCCGAGCGGAGACCCCGGTCGGCTGGACGCCGTCCGTCACGGCGAGGCGCTCGTTCAAGACGAGGGCAGCCAGCTGGTCGCCAGGGCGCTGACGCTCGCGCCCGTCGACGACGACCGCGGTCGCTGGCTGGACATGTGTGCGGGGCCGGGAGGCAAGACCGCGCTGTTGGCGGCCATCGGTGTGCAGGCGGGCGCCCGGGTCACCGCGATCGAGCCGAATGCGCGGCGTGCCGAATTCGTCGAGGAGAACACCCGTGGGCTGCCCGTCGACGTGGTGCGGGTCGACGGCCGCGATTCCGGGCTCGAGCCGGGATTCGACCGCGTGCTGGTGGACGCGCCGTGCACCGGTCTCGGTGCGCTGCGCCGACGGCCCGAGGCGCGCTGGCGGCGCCAGCCCGCAGACGTGCCCGCGTTGGCTCGGCTGCAGCGTGAGCTGCTGGCGTCGGCGATCAAGCTGACCCGGGCCGGTGGGGTGGTGCTCTATGCCACGTGTTCACCGCATTTGTCCGAGACCGTCGGGGTGGTGGCCGACGCGCTGCGCCGCCAGCCGGTGACGGCGCTGGACACCCGACCGCTTTTCCCGGGAGTCGACGATCTCGGCGATGGCCCCTACGTGCAGCTCTGGCCGCACCGGCACGGCACCGACGCGATGTTTTCCGCGGCGCTGGAAGTAGGGTGAGCCCATGTCACGACCCATGATTGCGCCGTCGATTCTTGCCGCCGACTTCTCCCGGTTGGCAGACGAGGTGGCGGCCGTGCACGGCGCCGACTGGGTGCACGTCGACGTGATGGACAACCACTTCGTGCCGAATTTGACGCTGGGACTTCCGGTGGTGGAAAGCCTGCTCCCGACGACCGACATCCCGATGGACTGCCATCTGATGATCGACGACCCCGACAGGTGGGCGCCGCCCTACGCGGAGGCCGGTGCCTACAACGTCACGATCCACGCCGAGGCAACCGACAACCCCGTCGGCGTCGCCCGCGACATCCGCGCCGCTGGCGCCAAGGCCGGCATCTCGGTCAAACCGGGCACTCCGCTGGAGCCGTACCTCGAGATCCTGCCCGAGTTCGACACGTTGCTGATCATGTCCGTGGAGCCGGGATTCGGCGGTCAGAAATTCATTCCCGAGGTGCTGCCGAAGGTCGCCATCGCACGCAGGCTGGTGGATGCGGGCGAGCTGACGATCCTCGTCGAGATCGACGGCGGCATCAACGCCGAGACGATCGAGGAGGCCGCCGAAGCGGGTGTCGACTGCTTTGTCGCGGGCTCCGCTGTGTACAGCGCCGACGACCCGGCGGTCGCGGTCGAGGCGCTGCGGAGGCGGGCCGCCGCCGCATCCAAACACCTCCTCCTATGAGCTTCGACGCCGCGATGCGGCTGGCCGTCGAGCAGGCCGAAGCGGTCAAGGGCCGCACATATCCCAATCCGCCTGTCGGCGCAGTCATTCTGGATCGCGACGGCCAGACCGTCGGCGTTGGTGCGACCGAGCCGGCCGGCGGCGCCCATGCTGAAGTGGTGGCGCTGAGGCGGGCGGGTACCCGCGCCGCGGGCGGCACGGCCGTGGTCACTCTCGAGCCGTGCAACCATCACGGCCGAACGCCGCCGTGCGTCGACGCCCTTGTCGCCGCAGGTATTTCGGTGGTTGTGCACGCCGTGAACGACCCGAATGCGGTCGCCGCGGGCGGCGCGGCCCGGCTCTCCGAGTCGGGTGTGGAGGTGATCGCAGGCGTGCTGGCCGACGAGGTCGCCGGTGGCGCACTGCGCGAGTGGTTGCACAAGCAGCGCACCGGGCTTCCGCATGTCACGTGGAAATTCGCCACAAGTGTCGACGGTCGCAGCGCGGCGGCCGACGGCAGCAGTCAGTGGATCACCAGTGCGGCCGCCCGCGCCGACGTGCACCGGCGTCGCGGGGCATGCGATGCGATCATCGTGG
>NZ_JAVHWK010000101.1:0-27757 GCF_032159775.1 Mycobacterium sp. | reverse complement strand
CTGGGGGTCAAGTGGTCGCAGGTTCAAATCCTGTCAGCCCGACAGAATCAGGTCTCTGACCTCGTAATACGTAATCTGCGCTAGTGCATTAATGTACGGCGAGTCCGCGATTGTCACAGGATGTCGGTGGGTGTCACCGCATGCATGTGCGAATTCGTCAGTCCTGGGCGCTGGACGTCGGCTGAGCAAAGCTTCGGGCCGCGAGCGTGCCGTTTACAGCAGCTTTCGGCCTGTGCGCCCGGGCGGCGCGGAGTACCGGGGGTGCGGCACAGGGAAACACCCGATTTTTCCTTGGCCATCGATCCCTAGCGTTGGTGCGCAGTAGATCAGACCGGCAATCTTGCCGGAGGGAGGACAGTTTGATGATGATTTCGATGACGAAAGACAAACGGGTCGGTGCTCAGATAGCGGACGCGCTGCTCCTGATGGCGGAACCTCTCAAACGAACAGCCTATTGATGGGTATCGCGATGCTGCGCCTGCACTGCTACCTCGCCGAATGGTACCGATCCGGGACCACCGAAGACGACGTCGACCGCACCGCCGCCGCTCTTGAAAGGGCTGGCGCCGCGACGAATTTCGAGGGTTCACCGGTGGCGCTGATCTCGTTACTGGCCGTACCCACCGACGAGATCCTGTTCGGTGTCTTCGCCGCAGACTCGGAACACCTCGTCGCCGAGATCTGCGACCGGGCCGGCATCCCAGCAAATCGGCTCACCGCCGCGGTCGACGCCCACGTCGCCAAGAGGGCCTCTCACGACAGCTGAGCGCTCGCGGACTCTTGCTGGGCTACAACACTTCTCGACTGTCCCGAGACGACCAGCGTGTGCACGAGCCAGCCGACGCACCGATTGTCGCAGTTTCCGATCCCGCTTCGCGGCCATCATTTGGCGATATTGTTCATTCCATGGGGGACTCACCGGAGAACCTGTGTCGAAGGGCGCTCCCTCGTCGACCGCGCTCATTGCTGTCGTGACCGACCAGCATCAGCTGGCAATTGCCGACTTCCTGACCTCGGCAGCTGCGAATCCCTCGGGTTTGGTGCTGGAGGGCGAGGCGGGGATCGGCAAGACCACACTGTGGCTGACAGCCGTCGAGCAGGCCCGCGAGCGTGGATTCCGGGTGTTGTCGGCGCAGCCGGCCGAGGCCGAGTCGGTGCAGGCCTACGCCGCACTGGCCGACCTGCTGGACGGCGTCGAGCCAGCAGCCTGGGCAGACCTGCCTGAGCCGCAACGCCTCGCAATCGACCAAGTACTGATGCGCACCGACTCAGGCACCCCGGCCACCGATCAGCGCGCGGTGTCGGCCGCATTCCTATCGGTCATCAACCGTCTCGCGGATGGTTCCCCGGTGTTGTTGGCGATCGACGACCTGCAGTGGCTCGACCCCTCCACCGTGCGGGTTGTCGAATTCGCGGTGCGACGGCTGACGGGACCAGTCGGGATACTCGGCGCCGAGCGCACCGATCCTGCTTCTGGAACCACGGTGTCGTGGCTGCGATTGGCCCGTCCCGACGCGATGCGACGGATCCAGGTGCCGCCGATGACCCTGGGTGGGCTGCACGCGGCGCTCTCCGAACGGCTGGGCCGCACATTTCCACGGCCGACCATGACACGGATCCAGGAGATCTCGGGTGGAAATCCCTTCTACGCAATCGAATTGGCCCGCACACTGCAAGATGACGGAACCCTATCCGAGGCGGCATTGCCCGGCACCCTCACCGAGTTGGTCCACGCCCAGATCCGAAGCCACGGCACCGACGTGCAAGAGGTATTGCTCGCGGTCGCCTGCGCCGCCGCGCCCACCGTCGAGCTTGTCGCCGGCGCCACCGGTCGCAACGCCAACGACATGGCCGCACTACTTGGGCCGGCGGAAGCCGACGGCATCATCGCGATCGTCGGACACCGGCTTCGATTCGCGCATCCACTGCTGGCCCGGGGTGTCTACAGCGGTGCGAGTCCAATACAGCGCCGGGCGATGCATCGGCGGCTCGCCGGGATCGTCGAGGAACACGAGCTACGAGCCAGGCACCTGGCATTGGCTTCCACGACCGCTGATCTGCTCACGCTGCGGGCGCTCGATGAGGCCGCCGAGATCGCCTTCCGACGCGGGGCACCCGCGGCCGCCGCTGAACTGCTAGATCTGGCACGGGGACTCGGCGGCGATACCTCTGAGCGCCGAATCCGCTCGGCACAGCACATCCTCGCCGCCGGCGACTCGCCGCGAGCCGTGTCCATCCTCGAAGCGGCCATCGCGGACATGCCGCCAGGCCCATTGCGGGCCACGGCACTGAACCTGTTGGGGCACGGACACACCTACCACGACGGAAATGTCGAAGCCATCAAGTGCTTTGAACGCGCATTGGCCGACGTCGGTGACAACCTCGCTCTGAGGGTGCGGACCCTGACTGCGCTCGCAACCATGTTGGGCAACGCGGCGCGATTCGACGATGCCCGGCGCGCCATCGACGACGCGGTCTTACATGCCACGCGCCTGGGTCGTCCCAATTTGCTCGGTCGAGCGTGCAGCGTGCGCGTCGAATTGCAGATGCTGCAGGGAGAGGGCTACGACGACGACGACATGCAACGCGCGCTCGAACTCGACGACCGCGACGGCGACACCCCGGCGTTCATGCGGTCGCGGTTTCACTACGGGTTGACGCTCTCGTGGACCGGACAGCTCGACCAGGCTCGGGCGGAGTTGGCCGCCATCCGCCGACGCTGCGCTGAGCGCGGCGAAGAAAACGAATTGGCTTGCATCTCGCTCTGGGCCGTTCAGGTCGAGATCTGGCGCAGCGACTTTTCTGCTGCTGCGGCGCTCGCCGACGACTCTTATGACCGGGGTCTGCTAGTTGGCGGAGACGAAATGTTGGGTCTCTCCCGGCTCAACAAGTGTGTCGTCGCTGCCTACGCGGGCCGGGTTGACGAGGCACGCAGTTTTGGTGCGGAGGGGATCGCCGCCTGCCAGCGGTACGGCGGGCTTGCCGTTGCGGCGTGGGGGGTGATGAGCATCGGCTTTCTCGAAGTGTCGCTCGGCAACTACGAGGCGGCGCTGGCCACCCTGGCACCGCTGATCCTGACCCAGAGCGCAACGCCGGCGGCGACCGAAATCTACCTCGCCTGGTTCGTTCCCGACGCCGTCGAATCCCTGATCCAGCTCGGCCGCGTCGATGAAGCTGAACCGTTGGTCGAGCGGCTGGAAAGCAACGGTCTCCGACTCGACCGCCCATGGATGCTGGCGATGGGTGCCCGTGGCCGGGCCATGCTGCTGGCCGCCCATGGCGATCTCGACGGCGCGAATGCGGCTGCGCGACAGGCGATGACGGAACACGACCGGCTGCCGATGCCCTTCGAACGTGCACGTACGCAACTCGTTGTTGGTCAACTCCAACGCCGAGGACGCCAACACGACGCCGCGGCGACAACATTGCGCGAGGCAGTGCGGGCTTTCGAGGAGATGGGGGCCACGCTGTGGGCGCAGCGGGCGCGCGCCGAATTGGACCGCACCACTGTCGGCAGCCGCCGCGACTCCGCCCTCACCCCCACCGAACAACGTGTCGCCGAGCTCGCGGCCTCGGGAATGACCAACCGCGACGTCGCGGCCGCGCTGTTCATCAGCCCGAAGACCGTCGAGGCCAACCTCTCCCGGATCTATCACAAACTCGGCATTCACTCCCGGGCCGAACTCGGCCAACGCCTCGGTCAGCCCGACGGGGGTCGGGCATAGGGAAACACCCGATGAATCGGTTACTGGCCCGACTTAACGTCGGGAAATGGGCAGCGACCACCAACTGACATCCGTGAATAGCACTGATTACGACGTCATCATCATCGGGTCGGGTTTTGGAGGCTCGGTATCAGCTCTGCGCCTGAGTGAGAAGGGCTACCGAGTCGGGGTGCTGGAGCAGGGCGCGCGCTGGCGCCCCGAGGATTTCCCGCCGAATAACTGGCACCTCCGCAGATGGATGTGGCGCCCGCGCCTTGGGCTGATCGGCCCGCAGCAGCTCACCGTATTGAAGGACACCTTCATCATGTCGGCTGTCGGCGTCGGCGGAGGATCGCTCATCTACGGCAACACTCTCTACGAGCCGCTCGACCAGTTCTTCAACGACCCGCAGTGGGCGTCGATAACCGACTGGAAAGCCGAGTTGGCGCCGTACTACGACCAAGCCAAGCGCATGCTCGGCGTCACTACCAATCCTCGACTCACTGCCGCCGACGACGTTCTGAAGGCTGTCGCCGACGATCTGGGTGTCGGCCACACCTTTCACCCCACCGAGGTCGGAGTGTTCTTCGGTGAGCCGGGTAAGACCGTGCCCGACCCGTACTTCGGGGGTGTGGGACCCGACCGCGCCGGCTGCACCTTCTGCGCGCAGTGCATGACCGGCTGCCCCAACAACGCGAAGAACACCATGGAACGCAACTACCTGTATCTCGCCGAACGGGCAGGTGCGCAGATACATCCGATGACGACGGTCGTCGACGTGCGAGAGAAGCCAGGCGGTGGCTACCTGATCCAAACCGTCCGCAGTGGGCGCTGGATCCGCAAACAGCGGCGGATGTTCTTCGCTGACCAAGTGGTGTTCTCCGCGGCGGCCCTCGGAACACAGAACCTGCTGCACCGGTTGCGCGCCGGCGGATCACTGCCCAGCATCTCGCCGCGACTTGGTGAACTGGCCAGAACCAACTCCGAGGCGATGCTCGTCGCGACGTCTCGCACCCGCACAGACTTCGCGGAAGGTGTAGCAGGCACGTCATCGATCCACCCGGATGCCAACACTCACGTCGAGGCGTTTCGGTCCGGCAAGGGCAGCAACGCACTTGGCGTGCTCGGTACGACGCTGATCGACGGCGATCGACAACGTCTTGCGAGGTGGGTGCTGACCAACCTGCGTCACCCGATCGAGTTCGCGCGGCACTTCAATATCCGGCGGGCCTCTGAGCGAATGGTGGTGTTTCTTGTCATGCAGGATCTGAACAACTCCCTCACCACCTACCTCAAACGGGGGGTGTTCGGCACGAAAATGACCAGCAAGCAGGGTAAGGGCGAGCCAAACCCGAACTGGATCCCCGCGGCGAACGACATCGCCCGCCGCGCAGCCAAGAAGCTCAACGGTCACCCGGCCGGCACGATCGGCGACATCGTCAACAAGCCGATGACCGCCCACTTCATCGGCGGGTGCCCGATCGGCGAATCACCCGACACCGGTGTGGTCGACCCCTATCAGCGTCTCTACGGTCATCCCGGCCTCCACGTGATCGACGGATCGACCATCACCGCCAACCTCGGCGTGAACCCGTCCCTGACCATCACGGCCCAATCCGAGCGCGCAATTGCGTTCTGGCCTAACAAGGGCGATAAGGACCAGCGCCCGGATCTTGGTTCGACGTATCGGCGGATTGCGCCCGTCGCACCACGGCACCCCGCGGTTCCCGAGACGGCGCCAGCGGCGCTTCGCCTGCCGATCGTGACATTAACGCGAACACCAATCTGAACGGGATCTCGGGAGCCGACCTCTATCACGCCTGCGACGTGGGCCTCCTGGCCACCGTCCGAGCCGAAGTGGGTGCCGAGCGGCCCGCGTGGTGCCTGGAGTGCACGACGTCGAGACGTCCCGGCAAACGGTCCAAGAACTCTTAAGTCGCTCCGAGCTGGCGCAGACGTTGTCACGGCCTTGTCACAACTGGGTGCGACTTCGCAGAGTCGACAGGGGACGGCTTGAGACGGTTTGGACTGGTCACGCCGGGTCGAGAACCACTGCGAAACAGCGTAATTCAGTCGATGTCCGACTGGGGGTCAAGGGGTCGCAGGTTCAAATCCTGTCAGCCCGACCGATGTTCTTGCAGGTCAAGTCGATTTCGGAGTCATCCGGGATCGCCTTTCCTCGTACCCGGCGAGGTAGCGCAACGGTCATCAAAAGCGTGTTCACAGCCCCAGTGCTCTGCTTAAGCCTTCTATAGCAGCGCGGGCTGCGTCGTCGGACGTGTGCCCGTAGGTGTCGCCCGTGACGCTGATTGAGGAATGGCCGAGCAGATCAGCGATCGCCTTGATGTGTACGCCCGACTCGAGCCACGCGGTCGCAACGGAGTGCCGAACCGTGTGAACACCAATTACGGAGAAGCCTGCCTTCTTCGCGGCGACCTCAACGGTGCGCAGGATGTTGCGTGCGGCGTGCGAGTGCCCGTGGCACGACCACCGCGGCCGGATACCGGTGTTCGGCATGCACTCAGAGCGGCCACTGCCGCGCTTTTAACGTTCAGGCTTGCCGTCCACGATATGCGTTGTTGAAGAGCCCGCCGCGCCGTGTTCGGTGATGAGCCTTGGTTCGGGAGGCCCGCCCGAGTCATCTGGAGGATAAGTGCACTCACCGTTGAGCCACACTTGACTGGGCTTGCAACTGTGGGCGACGGCGACGGGTGCGCAGATCATTGCGGATACCGCAAACCCTGCGCCAGCAGCCAAGAGTGCAGCGATGGTTCGTGATGTGGGGCGCATATCACGGCGCTTTACGCTGTTGGAGAGTGGCGTATTAGCGGCTAGACCTTGTGCCATGAGGTTCCCCCTGTCCCTGTCGGGGTTTCCCTTCCGACGAGCTGCCGGTTATCCCATTATCGGCTGTGAGCTGGCGCAAAGCGTAGGTATCGGACTACTTCAATTTTCTCCGAACGGAGCCGCAACTGGACAGGTAGATCGAGCCGCCACCTGTGGGAGTCAGACGTCGGGCTAGTTGAATCGGTTCCGGGCAGTTCTCGAGGCCGCGGGGATTGCTCGTCCCAGTAGCGCAACAGATAGCGCAACTGACACCGATTCATGGGTGTTCGCGAATGTACGCCGGCGTGCAGACACCGAGTCCTAGCAGCGATTTCAGCCCACGCTGAAGTAGCGCGAGTGGGCGTTCTCGCCGGCGATGAACCGCAGCGGACGTGGCGAGATGGCGGCGATCTGCGTGATTGGGTAGTGCCGTTCATCGCCGCATTTGCAGGTGAAGCGATTTGTGGCGCTATGAGGGAGTCAACGTTGGTACACCCCACACAGGTCAGCACAAGCGACCGCCCGGTGCCAATTCGTCTGTGCCACAGCTGGATCCACGTCCGGCTAGCGCGCGGTGTAGCCGCCGTCGACGGGCAGCGCGACGCCGACGACGAAGCTGGCGCCGGGACTGCAAAGCCACAGCACGGCGGCGGCGATCTCCTCGGGTTCGCCGAGTCGATTGATGGGTTGGCTGGCGACGGCCTCGGCGAGGTCGAGTTCACCGTTGTCGATCATGTCGGTAACCATGGGCGTGGCGATGGTGCCGGGGCACACTGCGTTGATACGTACGCCCCTTGGTGCGTATTCGAGTGCAGCACTGCTGGTCAGCCCAAGCACCCCGTGTTTGGAGGCGTGGTAGGCCGCCCGCCCGGGAATGCCGACCAGTCCGCCGAGCGAGGAGCAGTTGACGATGGCTCCGCTGCCCTGGCTGCGCATCTGCGCCAGTTCGTGTTTCATGCACGCCCACACGCCACGCAGGTTGATGGCGTTGACCCTGTCGAAGATCTCGGCGGGTTCGTCGGCGGCGTCGCAGGGCGGGATCTGAACGCCGGCGTTGTTGAACGCCATGTCCAACCGTCCATACGTCTGGACGGCCGAGGTCACTGCCGCGGCAACGCTGTGCTCGTCGGCGACATCGCACTCGACTCCGAGCACTTCGTGTCCTGCGTCGTTCAGCTCCTTTGCGGCGGTCTGCACGGCCATGGCGTTGACGTCGGCCAGGATCACGGTTGCGCCCGCCTCGGCGAAGGCGCGGGCGGTTGCCAGTCCCATGCCGGAGGCTGCGCCGGTCACCAGGGCGACCTGGCCGGTGAAGTCGTAGGTGGGATTCATGGCCGCAGTAGCACCTTCGTGGCCTGGCGGGTGTCCATGGCGCGGTACCCGGCCGCCGCCTCGTCCAGCGGCAATTCGAGGTCGAATACCTTCGCCGGGTTGATTTTCCGTTGCCAGATGCGGTCCATCAGGTCGGGTAGGAAGCGGCGGACGGGCGCCGGGCCGCCATGCAGGTGCACATGGGACATGAACAGGTCCTCGCCGGCCAAGCTCACGTCGTGGCTGACGCCGACGTAGCCGACGTGGCCGCCGGGCCGGGCCGAGCGGATGGCCTGCATCATGGCTTCCTGCGTGCCGACCGCCTCGATGACGCTGTGCGCGCCGAGACCGCCGGTGAGCTCCTTGATCCGTTCGACGCCCTCCTCGCCGCGTTCGGTGACGATGTCGGTGGCGCCGAAGTCGCGCGCCAGTTGCTGGCGAGATTCGTGCCGGCTCATCGCAATGATGCGGTCCGCACCGAGCTGCTGGGCGGCCAACACGCCGCATAGGCCGACCGCACCATCACCGACGACGGCCACGGTCTTGCCGGGCCCGACCTCCGCGGCGACGGCGCCGAACCACCCGGTGCCGAGAACGTCGGAAGCGGCCAGGAAGTCCGGGACGAGGTCGGCGGGAGGGACCTCGGGGGTGGCCACCAGGGTGCCGTCGGCAAGCGGCACCCGCATGCGTTCGGCTTGTGCCCCGCCGGCGGTGCCGAGGATCTCGCGGTTCACGCACGACGTTTGATAGCCGGCCCGGCAGATCTCGCAGGTGTTGTCCGATGCGAAGAACGAGCCAACGACGAACTGCCCCGGCTTGATTGTGGTGACCTCGGAGCCGACCTCCTCGACGATGCCGACGTACTCGTGACCCATCGGGATGGCGTCGGCCACCGCGTCGGTGCCGCGGTAGGGCCACAGGTCGGACCCGCAGATGCAGGTCGCCGACAGCTTGATGACGGCGTCGGTGGGCTTCTGGATCGCCGGCTCCGGCCGGTCCTCGACCCGCACGTCGCCGGGGGCGTACATGACTGCGCCACGCATGGCAGCAACTCCTTCTCGTGGTCTGATGTTCGTGAACCCGGGGCCTGTCGGGCCGCTCATGGGGTGCAACGTCCATGGAACACTTGTTGATGCGCGCGGGGGAGTCACTGGTGATGGATGTACTGACAGTGCATCCCAGCGGCCTTGGGAACGACGTACCGTCGAAGGCGTGGACAATCGAACCGAGGTCCGCGAGTTCCTGACCTCGCGGCGAGCAAAGATCACGCCCGCGCAGGCCGGCTTGCCTGAGGTCGGTCAACGCCGCGTCAAGGGGCTGCGCCGCAGTGAGGTGGCTGCGCTGGCAGGGGTCAGCATCGAGTACTACGCCAAATTGGAGCGCGGTTCGCTTGGCGGCGTGTCGGCCTCGGTGCTCGACGGCTTGGCGCGCGCGCTGCAACTCGACGATGCCGAGCGCGCCCACCTCTTCCACCTCGCGCACGCGGCCGATGGGACGAGTGCGGGTATGCGCCCGCGTCGCCGGCCCAGCGCTCGGTGGACGCCCAGACCGGCGCTGCAGTGGGTACTCGACGGGATCCAGCCGCCCGCGCTGATCCGCAACGGCCGGATGGATCTGCTGGCCACCAATCACCTCGGTCGCGCCATGCACGCCTCGGTGTACGACGCCGAGCCTGGCGGTGTGCCCAACTTCGCCCGGTACACGTTCTTCGACGACGACTCGCATCGGTTCTATCCGGACTGGGATACCGCCGCCGACACGTGCGTCGCGATCCTGCGCACCGAAGCTGGTCGCGATCCCCACGACAAGGCGCTGCACGACCTCGTTGGTGAGTTGTCGACGCGCAGTGAGGCTTTCCGCAGACGGTGGAGTTCGCACGACGTCCGGCTGCACGGTGCGGGGGTGAAGCACTTCCACCACACCGTCGTCGGCAACCTGGAACTGGCCTACGAAAGTGTCGACATGATCGCCGACCCCGGACTGTCCATGACCATTTACGTCGCCGAACCCGCGTCGCCCACCGCCCACGCGCTCGACCTGCTCGCGTCCTGGGCGAGCACGGCGATAAACCAACCCGTCACTGTCGAGCGATGACGCGGACGATCACCGCGATCCGCGTTGGTGTAATGCTGCCCGCCTTAACGCTTCTCGCAGCTTGCTCGAATCATGATCCCGCGATAGCCGGTGGTGATCCCACGTTTCCGAGCCCGTCCGCCAGCGATGTCGACCAGCCCCTCGACACCACGACGACGGACATCCGGATCCTCATCGAGGGACGTCCGGTGCGCGCACAACTCACCGATAATCCCACCGCCCGAGCGCTCGCGGACCGGCTGCCGTTGACGCTGTCCTTCCGGGACCTCAACGGTGTGGAGAAGATCGCGAAGCTCGCGGAGCCGCTGACCACCGACGGTGTACCCGACGGTGCCGACCCCGACATCGCGGACATCGGCTATTACGCCCCAACCCAGGACCTGGTGCTCTACTACGGCGACGTCGGCTACTGGAACGGCATCGTCCGCATCGGCCGCTACGACGACAGCCAGGTGTCTCACGTATGCGACCAGCCCGACGGCCTGCGCGTCACCTTCGAACGCGCCTGACCGTCGACGCTCCGCTGCCGACCGTGCGCTGCGCACGACCGAACAAACGACTCGAGGAGAATATGATGAAGAAGATGTTGTCGATAGCCGCAGTACTGGCTGCCGCCGTACCGCTCGGGCTATGGAAATCGACGCCCGGTGCATCGGAAGGTGGCGTCGGCGTAGACATCTCGCGCAATGACTCGAGGCCGGCCGGAGCCGGACCCGCCGAGACATTCACCGGCGACGTGAGCGTCAAACCGCTATTCGACGCCAACCCCAGCCGCAACTTCAGCTCGGCCGAAGTCTCGTTCACACCGTGCGCCCGGACCGCCTGGCACACCCATCCCGCGGGCCAGACGCTGATCGTCACCTCCGGGTCGGGTTGGGTACAGGAGTGGGGTGGACAACGACAGGACATCGCCGCCGGCGACGTCATCTGGACCGAACCCGGCGTCAAGCATTGGCATGGCGGCACAGCCGACACGGCTATGACCCACATCGCAATTCAAGGACTCGTCGACGGCACGCCTGTCGACTGGATGGAACATGTCACCGACGAGCAGTATCTGAAGTAGATGGAGCGCGGCCGTGAGCACAGCAGGTTGGGGCTCATCGCCATGGATGGCAACGGCGGGGGTTATGGGACTAACCGGATCGGACTCTGTCCACGAGCTTCGACGCGATCGCTTCCGCTTGATCAGAAACGTTGTTGCCGCAGGCGCTTACCTCGAGAACGAAATTCGACACCACCTGCATGACATGCTGGCAAGCCTTCCCGCTCGACAGCGGAAGCGTTGATGCGATCACTGTGTGAGGACCTCCCCTCACCGCGGTGACGCGCTCTTGAGTCGTCGAGGTGCCCACCTTGTCTCTGGTGGTGATGACTTCGTCCGCACACCCTTCCCATGCCTTGGTCTGCGCGCCGATGAATTCATCCGCTTTCGCGACCGAAGGAAGCTGCGCCACCAGCTCCACAACGGAGGCGACATCAGCGGCCCCAATGATCCGCCAACGCATCGCGGTGAGATTCGTGGACGTGTATTCGATTTCGCCGCCGAGGTAGACCACACCGTGGCACCGTGGCGGGTTCACTTCCGTCGTGTCGTCAGGTGCGCTTCCCTCATCAAGCAGCTCAGATCCGCTGGTACCCAGCACATCATCGATCTCGTCGGGGTCGAGCAGCACGGAACCGAGATCGACAGACGACATCGTGCTTGATCTGACCGGTGAGCCGGAAACGTCCCGTGCGCAACCCACCAGACCGAATCCACTGATTGTCACGAGTACAGCCCATACTGCGACCACGCGGCCCGGCCTCCAGAAACGACACACAGCTTCACCCTAATTCGCGCTCGGGTGCTCCGTTCGGTAAATGCATCCTGCCCTGCGGCATTCGCGCCGCCCATAAGACGGGGGAGCGAACGGCTGATGCCTCATGGAGAACACTTTTCGGAGCGGTGTTTTGGGACTGGCTGGCTGTTCGAGCCCAGAGCAGCCATACCCTCAACCGGCACGTCGATGCATCGTTCGGGCTCGGTCTTTTGTCAGATCTACGGATCTCAGAATCGTGGGGAACGCAGGCCCCGCATCGACAACGTTTGGCCGTTTGGGGTGCGGGTACGCGTTCCAAATGCCTAGTGAGCGTTCATCAATCTTGCTTATCGCCGATCCGGGTGCCCCAGCGGTGATCGCCGAACGTTTGTCAGATTCGCTACCAAAAGCACTCACGGACACGCCCGCAGATGACAAGTGGGACGTATCAGTGCGGCGTCACGCCTATCCCATCGACGAGCACACCGAGGTGTCGGAGGTAGTCGACACCATCGAGCCGGGTGGCGAGACGGAAGAGATCGTCATCTACCTCACCGATCTGCCGAGGCGTCGCGGTACGACGCCGGTGGTAGCTGACATCAGCGTGCCCGACCGGTTCGGGATGATTTCCATTCCCGGGTTAGGTGGGGCGTTCATCGATCGTCGGGTGAAGACCTTGGCGCAGACCGTCGTGGCCGAGGTGACGGACGGGTCGAGAAATCACAGCCCCTCGGTCAAGCGGCTGACGCGGACACAGGACGACGACGTCGTCCGTTACGTCGCGCCGTCAGCGCTGTCACGCATGCGGCTCCTGGCGGGCATGGTCTACGCCAACAGACCGTGGCGATTGGTGACGGGCATGTCGAAGGTGATGATGGCGGCATTCGCTACTGGGGCGGTAAGCCTTGCCTATCCGACGATTTGGCAGTTGTCGACAACTATGGGCCCGTGGCGATTGAGCGTGGCAACAGTCTTGGCGAGCACAGCGCTGATCGCCTGGCTCATCATCGAACACAAACTATGGGAACGCCCGCGGTCAGCCGACGAACGTGAGCGCGCGGTCCTGTACAACGCATCGACTGTTGTCACCCTGACAATCGGTGTGGTCATTTTCCACGCCGGGCTGTTTCTTCTGCTTCTGGTGACCGCGTGGTGGACACTTCCGCCGCAAATGGTCGCTCAAAACATCGGTCATCCGTTCGGATTTTCCACATTGCTGTTGATGGCCTGGCTGGTGGCGGCAGTCGCCACACTGGGCGGGGCCTTGGGATCGGGCATGGAGGACGACGAGGCCGTGAAGGCTGCGGCGTACGGTGCCCGCCAGCGCCAGCGATTCGACACATCGGACTGACGCACGACTGCATGGTGAGCCCGTTCTTCAATCGGGCCAGACGCCTCTCCATCATGACAACCGGCTCAGCTCCCGGCTCCCTGCTGTAGCACAGCGTGCGTCCGGTCAGCTTCCAGATTCATTACCTGTTGGGCCGTGGCGCCGCGCCGCGGTCTGTGTTCGGCGCATTCGAAAAATCCTCGTGGTATCTCGTGGAAGCTGAGCATTTGAGCATTGACCGGCGCCCTGTGGCGGGACAATCCTTGGGTCACCGAGGGCGACCGTTGTACGGAAACCACTCACAGCGACATCTGAGGAGGAATATGGGCTCTGAACTCGCCACAGAACAGGTGCCGCTCGTCGAAATCCAGGAGGGTGACACGGTCCAAGATCCTGTGTCCGGTCAGTGGTTTACCGTCACCCGAACGGCGGATGGCTCCGAGAGCGTGACCCACAAGCATTCAGATGGCGACACGACGGTCGTCGAAGGTTACCGCGTGTACTTCGGCGACGAACGACAAGGCGAACAAGTCGATTCGCAGTGTGTCCTCGATTCCCGGTCCACCAAAGGTCTCGTGACTCGGCAGGTGCGAGAGTAGTCGCGACACAACGCGTTCACGCCTCGACCCAACTTGAACACCGATGCGCGCAAAGCGTTAGGACTCAAATGTTCCCGCAGACACCAGCCGCCAAGGCTGCACTTTCGGTCGCTACGCGTTTCTACTCACCTGCGCTGTTGAATCACTGCGTCCGCTCTTACCTGTGGGGGGCGGCGTACGCCGGCGCGCACGCTATCGCCTTTGACGACGAGCTCTACTACGTATCGGCGATGCTGCACGACATCGCTCTCACCGACCCGTTCGACAGCCACAAAATCGCCTTCGAGGAGGCGGGGGGAGACCTCGCATGGGTCTTCGGCACGGCGACAGGATGGTCGGAAGACCGTGCGGTGAGGGCACGGGAAATCATCGTGCTGCACATGCGCGACGACGTGGCTCCCACCGTCGACCCTGAGTCCCACCTGCTGCAGGTCGCCACCAGCTGGGACGTCGTCGGACTGCGGCCAGAGGAGTTCCCACCGGAGGTGAGGACAGAAACCCTCGGCCGCTATCCCCGGATCGGCTTCGGCGCAGAGTTCGCGGCGTGCTTCGAGGATCAGGCGCAACGCAAGCCCGACAGCGCCGCCGCCGCGTCGATTGCCAACAACGGTGTGCAACGGATCGCGGCCAACCCGCTCGACGACTAGGCGGGCGTTCGCTCAGTAGCTGCCAGGGTCGGAGTCGAAATTGTCGTTGGCATCACTGATGCTGTCGTCATCGTGATCGGTGTCGTTCCATGCATCGATGCCGGGCGCATTCTGCTGGTTTTGCCACGCGTCGGTGCCTTGCTGAACCTGCGCTCCGGTGGGCGCGCCGGTACTTGAAACGTAGTAGCAGAGCTTGGAGGTTCTCGCCGCGTTCATGTACGCCGCGGCATCCGCAGGCGGTATCTCGTTCTGCTGGCTCAAGGCACAAACCAGGTAGCCGAGCTTCAGCTCGTCGGCGTCCTGCCCGATGATGTGCATCCCGTTGGCGCCGAGCGTGTCGATGAAGTCGGCCTCCACCGATGACGGAGCAGGGCTGGTCGCGGCGGTCGGAGCCGCCAAGATTCCGAGCCCAACGGCGCCGATGGCGGCGGCGCCGAGACCCATCGCGAAGGTGGCGCACCTGCGCAGTGGCGAGACAGTCGTCAGGGTGATCACATGGTCCTTTTCGATGGCTTCGGCGCAGCGTCGTGGCGCGCAGGGCGCTGTGCTTGCCGGGCGGATAGGAAACTCTTCCTTCTCGGAGCTGAAGTCTCGCCCCGTGGGTCATTACCGGGGCGCTGCGAATTCCGGAGTATTCCTCTCAACAACTCCACACCACCCCCGCACCACGACGAGAGGAACTCACCATGACCGCATCAACCGCCCCCAAGTCCCGCTTCAAGTACGCCGCAACGCTGCTCGGCGCGTTCGCGATTCTCGCCATCGCCCCGGCCACCGCCCACGCGACCGACAACAACCCGACCACAGGCGGCGGAGGCTGCACCTATATCGACAAGGACGGCTATCCGATCCCGCTCGACGACGGCCAGTCCGTCATCGTCGACGGAAAGACGGTCAGCTGCAGCGGCGGAACAGTCACCACCGCGCTCGCGCCGAAGAAGAACATCGGCAGCGTCCGAGTGCCCGTCATCAAGGGCAACCTGCCTGTGTACGCACAACCCTGACCAAATCCCCAAGCCAGTCGGCCCGCCACCTTCCCCCCGGGTGGCGGGCCGCACTGTCAGCTAGGTGGCGCGGGACTCATCGAACCGATGAAATAGGTTTCCCGCCCGGTCGGGTATCCGCCACCATCGGTGGCGATGTGAACATGGTCGTAGTGGTTCGCGGTCTCGTTGCCGTAGTCGGCCGTCCAGCTCGGCGCGCCGATGCCGGGGTAGAAGCCCTGTCGCCAGATCACGTGAATCACCCCCCACCGCTTCGCGTTAGCGAGCGCGAGGCCCGCTATCTGGTTGCCGAGCTCGATGCCCTCGTCGGTGTTGTGGTTCGGGATCATCACGTCGATCGCCAGCCCGTTCGGATGCCACTTCAATGCGTCCTGGCGGGCGCCGCCGATCGTGGTGATCTCGGGAAACATCACGCTGATGGCTCTGGCCACCCAGATGGTGTGGATCTGCAATCCCTGCTCTGGCGCTATGCCGACGGGTAGTGCGAACGACGCTCCCTGGTTGGCGACCGGCGCGCTCGCGGCGATCAAATCCGGCGCCGCGGGACTTTGGGGACCAGGCGCACTCGTTGACACCACACCCTTACCCGCCGGTTTGGTCTCCGGCCTCTCAGAGTCCGTCGCCTGGTCGTAGATCATGGCTGCGGACACCGCGACCGAGGCGACGACGACCAACAAGCGGCCTCCGCCGTTTGCCAACACGCCCCTACCCACGAGGGCAGCTTACGTTTTCGCGGGCAGACTGTGATCGGAACCGATCCGAACAGCCCGCTGTCACAACAGTTGCAGTTCTGGAGGGCGAGCTCGCAGGCATTCCCCCAGCGCTGGTCAGCCGGCAGCGAAGTCGGGGCAGAGATTCGTCGTCGCAGCGCTGACGAAGAGCGTTCCTTGGCCGCTGGGCAGCCGGAAGATCTCTTCGGCCCGCGACATTTCATCGAGAACCGAGGTGCCGCCGCGCAGCTCGTCGCAGACCTGGTTTCCCGCTGCCACCGTCGCGGCCCCGTTCGCTTCAGGGATGTAGACGTTCAACGTAGCCAGCTCGTCGAGAAACATGTCGCGTGGCTCGGCGGATGCAACGGGAACCCCGGCTAAGGCGGCCATGGTCACTGCCAGCCCTACCGTCCCCAACGCCATACGATTCAGAGCCATCGAGTGTCCTTTCGTGTCGGCGCACGTCCACGTCGTACGACCATCCGAAACGTAAGCCAGCAACGCCAGGCGAGATATCCGGTGTTTCCCTATATCTTTCGTTGAGGCCGCCCTCACGTAGTACTACTCATCCGGCTCGGGGCGCGCTTGGGCATGCTGGACCCATGCCGTTCACCACGTCAGTGCCCGACGCCGGCTCGGTAGCCGACACCACCAAGCCCGACCGGGACCGCGCCGTGGACGTCGCCCGGCTCTTTGCCCTTGTCATCGTCATGTTCGGGCACTGCGCACTGCTGCTTGCCACCGTCGACTCGAGCGGGTTGCGCATCGGAAACCTACTCGGCGAGGTGCCTGAGCTGGCTCCTATCACCTGGGTTGTGCAGGTCATGCCGCTGTTCTTTCTGGCGGGCGGAGCCGCCGGGGCATACGGCTGGCGAGAAGGTACGCAGTGGGGGACCTGGCTGTTCGCCAGAGCGCAGAGGCTGTGCCGTCCGGTGTTCTGGTATCTGGCCTTCTGGACGGTTGGACTTGTAGTCACCTCCATGATTCTCGGTGCGGACTCAGCAGCAGGTCTCGGCGCGGAGTGCGTCGCTCTGCTGTGGTTTCTCGGTGTGTACCTCGTCGCGCTGGCCTTCGTACCCGCCCTGACCAGAATGCGCACAGGGCGGGCCGTCAGCCTCGTCGTCGCGTCCCTTCTGGTGGCTGCTGCACTTGTCGACGGCGTACGAATCGCCACCGGCATACCCATGTCGGGCCTCGTGAACTTCCTGATCGTCTGGCTGATCCCGGTGGCGATCGGCGTCGGCTACGCACGCCGGCTGATCAGCGTCCCCGCCGCGCTCGCGGCAGCGGCATCCGCGCTCGCCGCACAAGTGCTGCTGGCGGTCCTGGGTCCATACGAGGTCTCGCTGGTCGTCACCGGGACGGAACACATGTCGAATACGTCCCCTCCGACGCTTCTGCTTGCGCTGCACTGCACATGGATGTCATGTGCCTTCGTCGCCGCCGCCGGACCTGTGCGGCGATGGGCCCAGCGGCCGCGCGTCTGGCAGTTCGTCGCGGTCGGCAACGGGGGAGCGATGACCCTCTACCTTTGGCACATCCCGGCTATCGCGGTCGCGACCTTCACGTTGCATGCGGTGGGACTCGACGCCTACAACGTTGAGGCGCAAGGCTTTTGGGGCATGATGGCCCTACGGGCAGTCGTCTTCGCGGCTGTGATGGCCGCGGCGTTCTTCGTGTTGTCGCCGCTCGAACACCGCCGGCTTCCGTGGTGGGACTCTGCGGCCCGAGCAACCGGTGTTCGCTCGACCGTTGCGGGCGTGTTCATCTGCCTCGCCGGAGTCGCGCTCGTGCTGCTTGCCAAATATGGTTTGGCCGGCGTACACGGCTACATCCTTCTCGCGGCGTTCGTGGTGTGGGCGGGGGCAGCGCGCGTAAGCGAAGGCGGGTCAACTCGTCTCACGGCGCAGGCTGCGCAGACGATCACGTAAGCATTCCGGATTGGTAACCGCTTGTTCCATCGGGACGCCGAGCATGATGACCCGAACTATGCTCCCGTTACGGCCGTTTGCTGCGAGCGGCGAGATCGGTTCGACGAGGGCGGGACCCGGCGATTGCGCACAGTATTGGGGCTGTCGAAGACGTCGACCAGTATCGGTTGGGTTCTGGTCGACGAGTGTAACGTCGCAGGAGATCCGCTCGACCACGACGCATTCGACATCACCGATGCGAGCACCGCCGCGCCCGTCGCCACCGCGCGCCGCGTCCGCGATATCGCCACGGCAAGCGGCTACACCGTCGACTCCGTACACGTCACCTCCACCGGCAACCTTTCCTCGCTTCGCGATGCGTTGACGCAGATGGGTTTTCATGATGTTGTGCCCGTCTCCCTGACCGCGGCCATCCGAGGGTGGGCGATGGATGTCGGACGCGCAAACGGTCAGCGAACGATTGCAGTATGCATACTCGGGCAAGACTCGGCTTCGCTGTCGGTGCTCGACACCCTTAGCGGCGCAATAGAAACCGTCACGACCACCGCGTCTCGTGACTGCGTGGCCCTGTCGGTCTGGCTCAATGCCTCGTTCGGACTTGACAAATCGCAGCCGGAAGCGCTGTACCTCATAGGATCTCGCTCCCAACTCGCGGCGATCGCCGACAAGCTCGACTCGACCTTGTCGGTTCCGGTCGTGGCCACACATGATGCGCAACTGGCGCTTGCCCGCGGCGCGGCGACGTCGAGCATGTGGCATGTCGATCACTGCGGCGGGGTCAATCGCTCCGGCTTCGCTTCGCAGGCAAGAACACTCACAGCGGTGGCCCTCGTTGCAGTCGTATCGCTGTTCACGCTGTCGTCTGCAGGCAGCCCGGTCACTCTGGCTCAGAGAAGCGTCGCGCAGCCGGCACCGCCCGCCGCGGCCCAGCCCGCTGAGATGCCGCCCGCTGCTGCGCCACCCGCACCGCCCGAGGCATTCCCGCCGCCGGCGCCGACGGCTGAGCCGATGACCGAGGCACTGCCGCCGCCCGCGACGATTCCGGAACCGGCAGCGGTGCCGGTGACCGTGCAGGTCGCACCGCCGGTGGAGCACCTTCCCGACGTGCAGCCGGTCGAACACATCCCCGACGCGCAGAGCGCACTAGCGCCTGGCCCGATCGCTCCCGGACCTGCGCTCCCAGACCAGCCGGCCGCAGCGCTGAGCCCCGGTTTCGGCGACCTGCCGTGAGCTAAAGGCGGCCCGCGGCGAACGTGGCTGCCTCGCCGACCATTCCGTTCACCGGATAGAGCGCATGCGCAAAGCTCGGACCGCCACCCGGTGTGCCGTCGCAGATCGTGTCCCCTTGAGCGCACAGTTGAATCGTCTTGGCCGCATAGGCCGGACCGATCGTGATCGCCGGTGCGCCGTACTGGCTCGTCCACGCCTCCGATGGCTTTCCGAACAGGGCCACCGCTGCGACATGGTTGGCGACTTCGACCGGCAGCGGCTGCGGAACGAAAGCGGCAGGGACTCCAGGCGGCACCTCGGCCGAGGTCACGAATCCCGCCACGGCGGCACCCTGCGAGTAGCCGCCCAGCACGATCCGGGTGTTGGGGCAGGACGCGGCCGTGGACTGCACGTGAGCGCCTGCATCCCGGATGCCGTCGACGACCGTCTGCGCAAAGGCCATCGTGTCGTTGAAGTCAGCGCTGGCGGCGTAATTGACCGGATACACCGAAACCGACTTTGCACCCGCATCCGCGCGCAGCGCGTCGATGAACGCCTGCCCGACGCCGCCGACTCCGGGTGGTTCGCCGGTCCCGCGGGCGAAGATCACCTCGACGTCAGAACAGGGTTCGGCGGACGCAGACGGCATCGGGGCGCCCAACACCCCTGCCCAGACGGTCGCAGCCGCTATGCCGATCACCTTGCTGACTCTCATGTGCCCTCCCGCGTCAATTTCGCCCGGGATACCCAACTCGGCGGTGTCTATACCCGGCTCGCGGCGAAAACCGCCGCGTCGTTGACCATCCCCGTCTGAACATATGCGCCATGGGCGCGCATATCCGAACCGCCCTGGTAGCAGATCGGATCGTTCGGAACGCACATCTCGATCGTCTTAGCCGTGTACAGAGGACCGACCGAGGGCAGAGGGCCAGGGGACAGGCTGTCGGCGAACGCGCTCCTCGCGCCGCCGAACTCGGCAGCGGCGGCGACGTTGTCGGCCACGTCGGCAGGCATAGACGTCGTGGCCAGATCGACGACCGCCGCGCCTTGCGAATACCCGCCGAGCACCATCCTGGTGTTGGGACAATTCGCCGCCATCGCCTGGACGTGTGCGCTCATATCGTCGCCGCCTGCAGGGGCGCTCCGCGAGAAATCGTTGCTGGCCGGGTAGTTGACCGCGTACACGCCGACCGAACGACCACCCACGTGCGATCGGACCGAGTCGGCGAAGGCCTGCCCGATCCCGCCAACACCGGGCGGTTCGGTGGTTCCTCTGGCGAAGACGACCTCCACATCGGGGCATGGCGCAGCGTCGGCAACAGGTGCCATCACCGCGGACAGGGACAGTGCGTAGGCCGCCGCCGATACCGCACCGGTGATGCGGGCGGCCCGGACCGGCTGCGTGATCTTCATGTTCGTATGTCGCGCACGGGCCCGAAGATGTGACATCGGCCGCGGCGGCGTTCCGCCCGCGACGGCAGACAGCTGCGCCCGGTGCGGATGCGTAGTGACGCAAAGGCCGAGAAGACCGTATGCCTTGGCGACACCCCGGTACGCTACCGTCGAAGCGGTCCATAGCCGAGGGGACGAAGATGAAGCTGATGGCAGCAGTCGTACTGGCCTGCGGGGTGACCGCCGCGCCGATGATGACCGCGGGGACGGCCTCTGCGCTGCCGGGAACGTGCGACGGCGTCGACTGCGTGCCCTACGTGAAACGCAACATCGTGCCCACCGACCCGTGCCAGTTCAAGTCCCGGTATCCCTTCGGCCTTGACGCCACCGGCAACACTTTCGTCTGCGCGGCCACCAATCAGTGGGTGCCGGTGGCGCCGCTGCTCGGTGTGCGCACGCTGAGGGCACCATGCGACGAGAAGGTGCCAGGGACCGCCCAGACGCCGATCGGCCAGATGGTGAACTGCGAGGCTGCGGCCTGGACCCCGTACAACGACGTGCTTTATTACAGCTGACCGGTCGCCCGGCAGGCGGTGGCGCCGTCAGCCACCGTTGGAAACGGGATTCGACGACAGCGTGATGATCTGTCCGTTCTTCCACACGCACCACCGTCCGCCCCATCCGGTGGTCCACACCACGGGCTCACCCAGCCAGAACTCGGCGGGTTTGCGCGGCGCCCAGTCCGGAACGGGATCGCCGACGGCAGCCCAGGGCGGATTGGGCGGCGGGGGAGGATCGGCGTTCGCCGATGGGGCGCCGACAAGAATCGCCGCAGCGAACCCGCAGGCGACTGCGAAGGCTCGCACCGAGCCGGTGTGGGTCACGTCCAGTCCCAGACCGTCGGATCGTTCGGCGGGTAGTTCATGCAGACGTCGGTGCCGTGGGCGGCGACACCCTTGTTGTTGAAGAAGAGCTTGGCCCAGTTGCCCCAATGCGTGGCCATCTGCTCGTAGTAGACGTTGGTCGCGGTGTCCTCCGAGTACTGGCGCCTGCCCGCGTAGTCCAGCGAGAAGAACCAGTAGATGCGATCGCGAGCGGCGTCCTGCACGTCGACCGGTCTGTTGTGGTAGTCGATCATGTAGCGCTGGTAGTAGATCGGGTCGGTGTCACGCGTCGCGGCCATGTATTGGTCGACCGTGCAGGTGGTCTTGAGTATCCGGTTCGGGATCGGATAGTCGTCCGTCGCGTCTGCCGACGCGACCGCCGGAATCGTCATTGCGACCATGCTCACCGCCGCCGCCACGATGCTCGCCTTACCCAACATGTCTTGATCCCTTCGCTACTGCTCGGCTGCCAACGGTGGCCCCGCAGGCGCTGGCGGCGTATCGGCTCCCGGCGCCGGCTGCGCCATCTGCGCGAGAATCGGCACCTTGTCGGGACAGTAAGTCCGATAGGCCGCACCGAGGAACTGATAAGTCTGCTCGGTGGTGGTGGTTTTCGCCAGCTGCCGCTTGACGAATTGCGCCGACTGATTGGCGTCGTGGTCGAGGTTGTTCCATAGTCGCTTGCACGCGATCTTGCCGATCCACGCGTTGTAGTCCTTCTCGCCGTAGATGCCGTAGATGTGCAACTCGTTGTAGAAGTCGGTGTCCGGGTCGGCATGCGCGGGCGCCGCAACCGCCAGCGTTGGCACCGCCAAAGCCATCGCCGCCAACACGGTCGACGCGAGTCGTTTCGTCATCGCCATCATCACCTACCTAGTTCGGACTTATTGGGCCAGTGGGGCTTTCGTCGTTTGCGTGCCTGCCGGGCGCCGCACCGACCGCTTCTGGCTCCGCTTCGGTCTTGGGCGCAGGCCACGGCTCGGGAACCGGTCGTTGCCGTACCCGTTGTGGCCACCAGAACCATTTGCCGAGCAGCGCAGCGATCGACGGCGTCATGAAGGATCGAATGACCAGTGTGTCGAACAGCAAACCAAGACCGATGGTGGTGCCCACCTGACCGACCACACGCAGGTCGCTGACCACCATTGACATCATGGTGAAGGCGAAAACCAGCCCGGCCGATGTGACCACGGAACCGGTTCCGCCCATCGACCGGATTATGCCTGTGTTGATGCCCGCATGGATCTCTTCCTTGAATCGGGAGACCAGCAGCAGGTTGTAGTCGGACCCCACCGCCAACAGGATGATGACCGACATCGCGATGATCATCCAGTGCAGGTGCATGCCGAGGATGTACTGCCAAATCAGCACCGAAAGGCCGAACGACGTGCCGAGTGACAGCAGCACCGTACCGACGATCACCGCGGCGGCCACCACCGCGCGGGTCAGCAACAGCATGATGATGAAAATCAGGCAGAGCGAGGCGATTCCGGCGATCAGCAGGTCGAAGTTGGAACCTTCCGACATGTCTTTGTATGTGGACGCGGTGCCCGCCAGGTAGATCTTCGAGCCCTCCAGCGGTGTGCCTTTGATGGCTTCGAACGCCGCGTTCCTGATCTGGTTGATGTGCGAAATGCCCTCTGGTGTGGCGGGATCGTTCTCGTGCGAGATGATGAACCGGACCGCCTTGCCGTCCGGCGAGACGAACATCTTCATGCCGCGCTTGAAGTCGGGGTTGTCGAACACCTCCGGCGGCAGATAGAACGAGTCGTCGTTCTTGGACGCATCGAACGCCTGACCCATCGCAGTCGAGTTCTCCTGCAGGGCCTTCATCTGATCCTGCTGACCCTTCTGGCTCTGGTACATGGTCAGCGTGATGTTCTTCATGTTTTTCATCGTCTCGATCATCGAAGGCATGATCGCGACGAGCTGCGGCATCAGGGTGTCCAGCCGCTCCAACTCCGGCACCAGCTGCTGGACGTCATCGGTCAGCACGTCGATGCCGTCGAGTGTGTCGAAGATGGCACGTATCGAATGGCAGACAGGGATGTCGTAGCAGTGCGGTTCCCAGTAGAAGTAGTTGCGGATCGGCCGGAAGAAGTCGTCGAAATCGGCGATGTTGTCCCGGACTTCGCCGATGTCGACGGCCATGTTCTTGGTCTTCTCGACCATGTTGTGCGTGGTGTCGGCCATCTGCTGGGTCAGGCTCTGCATCCGCGTCATCGTGTCGATGGTCGTCTGCATGTCGTTGGCCTGGGTCAGCATGTTCTCCATGACCTTGTCCATGTAGTCCTGGTTCATCTGCTGGGTGGTGCCCTGCATGCTGATCTGGAACGGAATGGACGTGTGTTCGATCGGTGTGCCGAGCGGCCTGGTGATGGTCTGCACGCGACCGATACCGGGAATATGGAAGATGGCCTTGGCAATTCGGTCGACAACAAGCATATCGGCCGAGTTGCGCACGTCGTGGTTGGTCTCCAGGAGAAGCATCTCGGGGTTCATCCGCGCCTGCGGGAAGTGGCGGTCGGCGGCTTGATAGCCCTGATTGGCCGGAATGTCTGCCGGCAGGAACTCACGGTCGTTGTAGCTCGGCACGTAGCCGGGCAAAGCCAGCAGGCCGACAAGTGACAGCGCGATGGTGGACACCAGAATGGCTCCGGGCCAACGCACCACGGCGGCACCGATCTTGCGCCAGCCGCGCTCCCGCATCCTCCGCTTCGGATCGAAAAGCCCGAACCGACTGCAGACGGTCAGTAGCGCCGGTGCCATCGTCAGCGCGGCGATGACAGCGACGAGCATGCCGATGGCCAGCGGAATGCCCAGTGACTGGAAGTACGGCAGCCGGGTGAAGTGCAGGCAGAAGGTGGCGCCCGCGATGGTCAGGCCGGAGCCCAGAATGACATGAGCGGTGCCGTGATACATGGTGTAGAACGCTGTTTCGCGGTCCTCACCGTCGTTCCGGGCCTCGTGATATCGGCCGACGAGGAAGATCGCGTAGTCGGTTCCCGCCGCGATCGCCAGCGTCGTGAGCAGGTTGACGGCGAATGTCGACAGGCCGATGAGTTCGTAGTAACCAAGCGTCGCAACGATTCCGCGGGCGGCCGCCAGCTCGACGAACATCATGACCAGAACGAGCAGCACCGTCACGATCGAGCGGTAGACGAACAGCAGCATCAGGAAGATCACACAGATGGTGATCATGGTGATCAGCTTGATGCTCGAGTCGCCCGCATGATGCTGGTCGCTCGTCAGCGCGGCGGGCCCCGTGACGTAGGCCTTCAAGCCTTGCGGTGGCGTCGAGTTGGCGACGATGTCGCGGACGGCGGCGACGGAATCGTTTGCGATCGTCTCGCCCTGGTTTCCGCGCAGATAGAGCTGGACGTAGGCGGCTTTGTTGTCGGCGCTCTGCGAGCCGGCCGCGGTCAGCGGATCTCCCCAGAAGTCCTGGATGTGCTCGACATGCGCCTTGTCGGCTTCGAGCTTGTCGACCAGGCCGTCGTAGTACTTGTGGGCTTCGTCGCCCAGCGGCTGGTCACTCTCGAGGACGATCATCACCGAGCTGTTGGAGTCGAACTCCTGGAAGTCCGTGCCGATGCGCTGCATTGCCTGCATCGACGGTGCGTCAGTGGGCGCCAGCGACACCGAGTGCGCCTCGCCGACCACCTCCAGCTGCGGCGCTATGACGTTGACGAACACCACGAGCGCGAGCCAGCCCAGCAGGATCGGCACCGAGAAGAGCCGGATGAACCGTGGGATCATCGGGTGCGCACCGATGTGCGTGTTGCTCATGCGGACTTCACCAGGCAGAACGTCTGAGCGTTGAGGCCGTCGGTCGTGTTCTCGTTCTTCACCACGCCGTCAACGGTGATGCGACAGCTGATGGTGTCGCCGTCGCCCTGCGCGACGATGTTGGGACTGGACGCGGGAGCGGTGGTGGTCAGCGTCAGCGACCATGGCAGCGGCACGTTCACCGCCTTCTGCGGTTGCGCGTCGAGGTCGAGGTAGTTGATGGTGGCGATGGCTCCGGGCTCTCCGTAAATCTCGTACTTCACGACCTTGGGATTGAACGGCGCGGGGTCGTTGACCAGGCCGGCGCCGGGCCTGGTGAGCTCGGTTTTGCCGAAGACGCCGCGCAGCCGGTCGACCATGAAGAAACCGAGCAGAATCACCGCGACGATGAGCAGCGGCACCCAGGCACGCCTGATCGTCTTCAGCACGGGAAGCCTCGCCGCCCGCACACCAGGGTGACGATTTCCACCCGACCCATTCAACTTCTCCCTAAGATGACAGCCTCTGCTTAACTTAGCCCATATAACTTCTGTTGGCGCAACAGGCTAGCGCAAAGTCTTCCGACCCCACTGCCGACCTGGCGAATCCGCCAAAACTGGCGGCAAACGGTCGTAATCTCCGGCTAGGGCCGGAGTTGGCCAAGGGGAGGCAACGATGCCGTTCATCGACAACAGGGTCGGCGGTTTGCTCCGCCGGTTGACTCTTGCGGCGCTTGGCGCTGCGCTGCTGGCCGGCCCGTGTGAGGTGCCGACGGCGGCGGCGTTCTCGAGCGTGCCGGTCGAACAGCTCACTGTCGCGTCGACGGCGATGGGCCGCGACATTCGCGTCGAGTTCCTCGACGGCGGCCAGGGCGCCCACGCGCTGTACCTGCTGGACAGCATGGAGGCCGGTGATGACTTCAATGGCTGGGACATCAACACCGCCGCATTCGACTGGTACAGGGACTCCGGGATATCGGTGGTCATGCCGGTCGGAGGCAAGGCGAGCTTCTACAGCGACTGGTACGGCCCCGCCGCTGGCAACGGCGGCACCTATACCTACAAGTGGGAGACCTTCCTGACGCAGGAACTGCCCGCGTATCTCGCCTCCGCCAGGAACGTGCCTGCGGCCGGAAACGCCATCGTGGGGTTTTCGATGGGCGGATCGTCAGCGCTGGTGCTGGCCGCTCATCATCCTGCGCAGTTCACCTACGCCGGATCCCTCTCGGGCTTCCTCAATCTCTCCGCGGATCCTGGGCAGGTCGGTATCGCGATGATGTGGAATGGCGGCTTCAGTCGAGAGGCGATGTGGGGTCCGCCTGGCGATCCGGCCTGGGCCCGAAACGATCCCACCGTGCAGGCAGGCGCGCTGGCCGCCAACGGCACCCGGCTCTGGATCTACTGCGGTAACGGCACACCCACCGACCCCGCTCTGGCCAGTCCGGACGCGCCTATCGGCGGACTGGGATTCCTCGAGGGAATGGCGGTCGACTCCAACCACACCTTCGCCGACGCCTACATCGCAGCGGGCGGCAACAACGCGACATTCAACTTCCCGGCTGGCATCCACAGCTGGGGCTACTCGGGCCAGCAGCTGCAGCAGATGAAGCCAGACATGCAACGCACGCTCGGCGCCACGCCTGTGGCGTGACTACGACAGGCGTTCCCGCAGTGAGCGTTTGAGCACCTTGCCGTAGCTGTTCTTCGGCAGTTCATCGATGTACTCGTACCGCTTCGGCCGCTTGAATCGGGCGATTCGGTCCAGCAGGTGGGCGTCCAGTTCCGCGGGCTTGGCCTCTCCGACGATGAACGCCACCACGATCTCGCCCCACTCCTCGTCCCTGGCGCCGACCACGCCGGCCTCGACGACGTCGGGGTGTTCCAGCAGCGCCTCTTCCACTTCGCGCGGGTAGATGTTGCTGCCACCGCTGATCACGACATCTTTGGACCGGTCGCGCAGGGTGAGGAAGCCGCGTTCGTCGAAGGAGCCCATGTCCCCGGTATGTAGCCAGCCATGCTGCAGGGTGGCGGCGGTGGCCTCGGGGTTCCTCCAGTAACCGGACATGACCACATCGCCGCGACAGACGATTTCACCGATCTCACCGATGCAGGCCTTGCTTCCGTCGTTCCGCAGCACCGCGACGTCGACACCGGAGCGGGCGTAGCCGACGGATCCGAGCGTCGCGTCGTCGGCACCCACGTGGTCGCTTCGGCGCAGTCCGGTGATCGTCATCGGCGCCTCGCCCTGGCCGTAGAGCTGCACGAAAACGGGTCCGAACGCGGCCATCGCCTTCTTCAGGCTGTCGACGTACATCGGGCCGCCGCCGTAGACAATCGTGCGCAGGTTGCGCGGACACGGCCTGCCCGTCTGCACAAGCCGGGCAACCATCGTCGGGGCAAGGAAGGCGCTGCAGCCCGGGTGGCGATCGCAGAGATCGAGGAATTCCTCGGGCTCGAATGCCGACGAAGCCGGTATCACCTGCCGAGCTCCTCGCAACACGTACGGCGGGATGTAGAGGCCCGATCCGTGCGACATCGGCGCGCCGT
>NZ_JAVHWK010000024.1:0-39749 GCF_032159775.1 Mycobacterium sp. | reverse complement strand
GCATCGTGTGTGAATCTCCGGTCATCCCCACCGAGTAGAGGTCTTGACCATCCCAGGCGCGCACTGCTCCGAACCGGTACACCAACACATCGACCTGGCTGGCCAGGCTGGGCCACCGCAGATATGCGGCTAAGTACAGCGCCAAGGCAATAAATAGGACGACCGGCCCCCACACACGGACCGATCGAGGGATGGCGCGGGGTGGGAGATGTTCCTGCACGGTAAGGCGACTCCTTCATCGGTATCCGTCTTCGTTGCCGCCGCCATTTCGAGTACATCGATTCCTGGCCGAATGCCTGGCCGACAACTAACAGGTGAAATGCGGGAGACGTACGACACCTGCTACCCGTCGCAGCGCCCGACAAACGGCTTCGCAGTTTGTCCCCCGCGCCACGGTCAACCGACGGTCAAAAGACCATCTCTGATGGGCGTTGGCAGTCGCGGAATATGCCGCCGAACCGCGGATTCGTGGAGCCGATGACGGGAATCGAACCCGCGTATACAGCTTGGGAAGCATTCCTGCGCCTCGCCGACGGCGGCGATACCGCGACGATCGTCCGGCCTACGCGACTGACCATGGGCACAGACCTGCCGCCACGTACCGCATCGACCGGCTCCGATTGCGCGACGAACCGTTCCGATCTGAACACCCGTCGAGACACCGGATAATCAACCGCCGGGCGGAGGGGCGGTCACCGTCACCGTGGTGGTGCTCGTCGTCGTGCTTGTGGTGGTGCTCGTCACGGTGCTTGTGGTGGTGGACGGCTCGACCGACGTCGGCTCGGCGGAGGTGGTCGGCGGCGCTGACACGGTGCTGGTCTCGGTGATCGTCACTGTCTCGGTCTCCGGTGCAGCAGTCCGCGGCGTCGTGGTCACCGCCGTCGGAGAGATCGGGGTCAGTGTGGTGGTGGTCGTGCTGTCCGCATCGTCGGACCCAATGACAGACCACACGATCAGCGCCAGCAGCAGCGTGACCAGCACCCCCGCCGCAAACATCGCGGCCGGCGTCCGGTACCACGGCACGGGCTCCTCGGGTGGCGGACCCGGAGGTTGGCGCTCGCCGCCATAACCTGTGGGCTGATCGTCGTAATAGCCGCCGTCGCCGGGCGGACCGTAGTTCGACACGGTTGGATGCTAGTCCGGCGACCGGCCGCCTGTGCCGTTCGCCATTGAAGTGGCCGCGCTGCAACGGACTTCGTAGATCGTCGAAGCCTGCTGGCACCTCCGGTTGGGAGTGATCGACGGGTGCGGCGGCGGATCGGTGACTTGCGCGGCGATCTGGCTTTTCGCGTGTCGCCCACCAAGTGCATACCGGCATAGGCGGTCCGGTTAGTGAGCTTCGCAGGCGACAGTGCTACCTCTGTGATGGAGCGAACGCTCTATCGTGGCGGACGTACCCCATTCCCAAATGTGCAACCCGGCTAGGGTCTGCACCGAGACTGCAGCGATTAACTTTTCTGGCGCCTGCCGTCACCTAATATCCGACTTGTGTTCATTGGCGACGTGCGACGGGTGCAGTTGCGCGCTCGGTCGACCCGCACCTGGGTGACGATCGCGGCCGCGGCGGTCGTCCTGTTGCTGGTCGCGTTGCAGGTCACCGCAGGCGTCGCCGGGTTCCAGGGTCCGCTGCACAGCCTGATAAGCGACTACATCGCCACTCCGAAGTCGGCGACGGTGAGTTGGGTGGCTCTCGGCGTGGCCATCGTCGGGTTGACCAACCGATGCCGCATCCTGGCGCTATCGGTGGCCGCCGCGCTCGATATCGGATTCGCCGCGGAGCGCGTCCTACGTGGTGGCGTGCTGACGCTCGGCAACGGGCCGATGATCGTGCTCACGGGATTGGCCGTGGTGGCGTGGCGGCTCTGGACGGGGGCCGAACGAACCACCGCCCTTCGCGGGATCGCGTTCGGATTCCTGCTCATCATTGCGACCAAAGTGGGCGACACGTGGCTGCGCATCACCGCGGCCGTGCGGCCGACGGTCCTGGACGAGTACGCGCTCCTGGCCGACCATGCACTCGCACAAGCGTCGTGGTTGATGGGCAGGCTCGTCGAGGCAGGCGGCCCGGTCCTCAGCGCCCCATTGCACTGGGTGTACATCGAGTTGCCCGCCGCGGCAATGGTTGTCGCGATCTATCAACTGCGCAATGTCCGCACCGGCGTCTGGCCGCGTCACTTCCTGATCCGAACGTTTCTGGTACTCGGCTTGATCGGGCCGGCCATCTACGTGTTGTTTCCGGTCGTCGGCCCGGACTACGCCTTCGGCAGTGCGGGCCACGGCTTCGCGGTCGGCGACTACTGGCCGCACGCGGTTCCGCCGGTCGACCTCACGCCCGTGGCCGTCGCCTTCGACGACTTGACGGCACGCAACTGCATGCCGTCGATGCACACCGCTTGGGCGCTGGCTGTTTTCATCCACTCCCGCGGTGGGCCGTACTGGCTGCGATTGGCAGGCACGTTCTGGCTGGTGGGCACCATCGCGGCGACGCTCGGCTTCGGCTACCACTACGGCGTCGACCTGGTGGCGGGCGCGGTGCTGTGCTTGACCGTGGAGTCGGCGCTGCGCGAACCGGTGCCAGAGCGCATCCGGTCGCCACTGGCGCTGGTCGCGTTCGGCTCAGCGTTCCTGGTGGTCCTTCTGCTGTGCTGCCGCTACCTGGCAGAGGCGATGGCGCACCATCCGTTGTTTTTCGGCCCGCTCATCGTCGTGGCGATGGTCGTGTTCAGCACGGCGTTCTACGCGACCTTCTTCGGCAGAGCGACCGGCGAACCCGGTCGGATCATCGTCGCCGGCGGCGGATCAGATCCATTGATAGAGGACCACATTCATCCCGAGTAGATCCCGGTAGAACTCGTCCGTGTCGGTGACTCCAACGAGGTGACAGAACGCAGATCTGTCAACATTTCGGTCATGTTCGGCACGAAATCCGATCTGCTCTGGCGCGGAAGTACTCTCAGCAGTCATGACACCTCCCCGTGATCCAGGCCCCGGCACGAATTCCTCGACGGCGACCACGACCGGGACCCACTCGACGCGCTGCTCGCCGATGACGTCGTCTTTCATTCGTCTGCCGTCTCACACCCCAGAAAGGTCGCGCCAAGACCGCGATGTACCTCACGGCGGCGGTGAAGTTGTTCGGCGGGACCGACTTTCACTACGTGGGGCAGTGGCTCGGTGAGGTCTCGGCGGTGCTCCAGTTCGAAGCCACCGTGGACGGCGTCTACGTCGACGGAATCGACATGATCGCGTGGAACGAGGACCGGAAGATCACGTCGTTCAAGGTGATGATCCGTCCGTTCAAGGGGGGACAGCAATGGCTGGCATCACGCTAGGCGGTTTCGGACTCCTTAATCAATCGATGTGCTTGGTGGCCCAGTCACCCAACGGGCCAAGCGCTTCGAGCAACTCGACACCGGCGCCGGTCATCGAGTAATCGACCCGCGGTGGCACTTCGTGGTAGCTCTCGCGATGCACGACGCCGTAACGCTGGAGTTCCTCGAGGTTCTGGGTGAGCTCATCCAGTCTCGCGTTAGCGCGGGCCCCATTCGGTGCTCATGTTGTCGTCGGTAATCGTCGGCACACCCTCGGTGCGGGCGAGGATGCCCTCGCGCGTTTCCAGGTTCATTCCGGTTTGCTTGGCCGGGCCGTAGCCGGCCGAGAGCGAGTCGGCTAAAGCCAGAACTTGCTCGAGGCGCGTTTGCTGCTTTGCGTCGGCGAGCTCGAAAACGGGCCTGCCTTCGATGCGGTATCCACGCAATACGCGCTCCCAGCGCCGCCGGTCGAGCGCAAACGGAGAATCGCTGACTGCCATGAAACTGATAAAGCGCAGTGCGTATGGAAATTCGAGCGCGCCTGTGCGCTGCGCTTCGTCCGATCCGGTCGTGTTGTAGAAGAACACCCCGCCCGGCTTGAGGTGGCCGCGGATGAGCTCGAGATACTCCGTCGAAAGCAGGTTAGTGGTGTGTGCGCGCCAATTGAAGCTTGTGTTCTGCACGATGAAGTCGAACTTGCGCTCGGGGTTGCGGGCAAGCCAGCGCCGGCCGTCATCGATGACAGTCGTAGTTTTGGGGTTTGTCAGCACGCCGGCCTCGCCGGGGTATTGCGGAATGACGTCCAAATACGCCGGATTGATTTCGACCACGGTCAATCTTTCGACCTGCGGATGATTCGCAATCACCTGCGCCCAGGAACCGGACGAAAGCCCGACCATCAGCACGTCGCGGGGCGACTGATGCAGCAGGCTGAGGGCGTAGGCACGGACAATCAGGTTGCGGTCGTTCACGAGATCGGTGGAGAAAACGCCGTCGTAAACGCCACCGCCCTGGATCTCCCCGTCCTCCGTGACGCTGACTACGCCGCTCTTGTTTTCTTCCAGGTGCACAAAGCGCTGCCCCGCGTAATTCTTCTTGAAGTAGAGCCGCTCATAGACACCGTCGAAAAGAGAGGGCTGCAGAACGACAATTGCTACGACCGTCAGAGCGATGGCCGCGGCGCGCGCAGTCACCAATTTCACCTCGCGCGACCGGTGTTTGGCGGCGAGCAGCAGCACGAGCGAAAGCGCAACGCCGAGCAGCGCCAGAAAAAACGAAATGCCGCCCAAGGTCCAATGGTCCATCAGCACAAAGCCTGTCACGAGGCTTCCCAGCGCCGAGCCCACGATGTTGGCGAGGTACAGGTAGCTCAATCCCTCGCCCGCCCGGGCATCCGGCGCGATGGCGATGTGGCAGATCAGCGGGAACGTCGCGCCCAGCAAGCCCGCGGCGACGGTTACCAGTGGCAACGAAACCCCCCAGTGCAGCGCGGAGGTAATCAGCGCCGCCGCGGGCACCAGCAGGTAGCCCGTAAGGTTTGCGAACAATACGAAGCCGGAGAGCGAAGCGACCTGCTCCGCCGCCGCCGATTCACGGCAGAACCGCCGGCTGACAAGCGAGCCAAGCGCAATGCCGAGCAGGTAGCAGCCCAGCAATAACGCAAAGGCCTGCGCTACGCCTCCCGAGGCAAACGCGTAAACGCGATACCACAGGATTTCGTAGCTCAGCGCGATGTAACCGCAGAGCGCCGAAAGCAGCAGCGCAAACCAGAAACCGCGCGTATTGAACTGCGCCAACCGTGCGCCATCCTGGATGTCGGCCCTGGGCGATTTCAGCTGCGCGAGCAGGGCGCCGCCACCGACGACAAGGTTGATGCCGAAGGCAAACGTGACAGCGCCCTGCTGTCCTAAGAGGCGCATCAGAAAGGCCGCAACGATGAAACAGGCGAAGGCGCTGCCGAGCGTGTTGACGAAGTACAGCAGCCCCACGCTGCGCCCCACGTTTCCCGAGTGCTTCACGAGATGCGCCGTCAGAAGGGGCATGGTGGCACCCATCAACAGCGAGGGGACCAGCACGAGCAGGAAGGTGAACAGCGCTGTCAGCGGCGCGCTCATTTGGAGGGTCAACTGGCCCACGGCGTGGAACAAGCCCAGCGAGAAGTTGCCAAAGACGCCGATACCAATTTCGATCGCCCCGAACAGGCCCAGCAGCGGCAGGCGCAGCCGCGACAGCCGCCCGCCTGCGAAGCTCCCGAGGCCCAGCCCCAGCATGAAGGCCGTGACCACCACCGTGACGCTCTCGACGTTGATGCCATAGATCGTGAACAGCGAGCGCTGCCAGACAAGCTGGTAGATCAGCGCGGGGATGCCCGAACAGAAAAAGATGGCGCAGATCACCGCCAGGTTCGTCCGCGGGGTGTCCACCGGCGGTTCAGCCATGCGTTTGCTCGGCGATTCGTGCGCGCCCGGCGTGCGCCACACGGCTCCGAATGTCGCGACGACCGCAGCTCCGATCAGGAAGCCGACGACCATAAGCACCCAGCGCGGCCAGGAATCGAGGATCGGCGGGAGGCTGACGGCGAGTGAGACCAACGAGATAACTGTTGCGCCGAGTCATGCCGCGTATTTGCCCATGGTTCCAATTTCCTTCGCCGTATCGCTGCTGTTCAGTGTCCCACCGACGCCCGCGGAGCCAGCAAACCGATTGAGCGCGCGCGTGTCACCTTCACACGGTCAAATGACGGTCAGAAATGGCCAGCCAAGGCCGATCCGAGTCGGCCGATATGCCCGTTAAGCTGGGATTCGTGGAGCCGATGACGGGAATCGAACCCGCATATTCAGCTTGGGAAGTCGATGTTCTGCCAGCGGTTGACCACGCGACGAGGTCAATCGGAAATACCGCTTTTCCCGAATTCATAGGGAAACACCCGATTCGCCGGGGACCTCAGTCAGGGTAGGTTTTGCGCATCGGTCGGGACACATCACCTTTCAGAAGGACTCCACATGAGCACGCATCGCATACCGATCCTACTGGGCCAGGCGGTGGTCGCATGCGCGGCAGCCGCAGGTATGGCTCTGGTATCCGCGGGGCAGGCATCGGCTGCACCGATCGTCACCGACCACTACATCGAAGTTGCGAATTGCGTCGGGCACAGCGAGTTCTGCCCGGTGAACATCAGTGACGCCCCTTCAGTCACCTTCAACAACGGCCTGTTCAACCCGGTCGTCGAATTCATCGCCAATCCGAATCACTGCTCCGACATGATCGCCCATATCATCTTCGACGGGCGCGAATGGGGTTCGAATGTCGTCCACCCGGGCGGCAGTGACGGTGGTTACGAGATCGACGCTGGCTCGGGCAAACACACCGTGGGTGTCCAAGCCGAAGGCATCCCAGGTGGCTGCAACACCGGTTACGTTGGCGCATGGGGCGGCACTCTGCGCATCACCGTCATGGGGAGCCTTAACTAACCCGTTGATCCCTACGTCCCGAGACCATGGGCGAACGCGCGCCATCGTTCGGTATCGCCCTGAACTGGTGTTCCGTGGAGCCGATGACGGGAATCGAACCCGCGTATTCAGCTTGGGAAGCTGATGTTCTGCCATTGAACTACATCGGCAACCCCGGCCAAGCCGGTGAAAACGAAGGCTAACACCCAAGCGGCTACGCTCGTCGGGTGCTGCTCTCAGATCGCGACATCCGTGGCGAAGTCGCCGCAGGACGTCTTGGCATCGACCCGTACGACGAGAGCCTGGTGCAGCCGTCGAGCGTCGATGTTCGGCTCGACAACCTGTTCCGGGTGTTCAACAACACCCGCTACACCCATATCGACCCGTCGACGCGACAAGACGACCTGACCACCCTCGTCGAGCCCAAAGAAGGCGAGCCGTTCGTCCTGCATCCGGGTGAGTTCGTTTTGGGTTCGACGCTGGAGCGGTGCTCGCTTCCCATCGACCTCGCGGGCCGCCTCGAAGGGAAGTCATCGCTCGGCCGGCTCGGTCTGCTGACGCACTCGACGGCCGGCTTCATCGACCCGGGCTTCACCGGACACATCACGCTCGAGCTGTCCAACGTCGCCAACCTGCCGATCACGCTGTGGCCGGGCATGAAGATCGGGCAGCTTTGCCTGCTGCGATTGACCAGTCCGGCGGAAAACCCGTACGGCAGCGCCAAGGTCGGGTCAAAGTATCAAGGTCAACGGGGGCCGACGCCGTCGAAGTCGTATCAGAATTTCATCAAATCGATGTAGGAATCATCGGGGGACCGATGGACGGGGCCATCGATTGACTACGCGCTGACTACGACATCTCCTCCTCCAGTCGCACGCGTACGCGGAGCCGCCGAGGACCATGTCGACACGCTGGCGCATCGGCTGACGGAAATGAAGCTCTGGCGGGAAGTTGAACGGAGGCATTCGCGTTTCCGTTGACGCGAGTAGGGTTTACCTACGGCGCAGGCGAGCATTCGTGCCGTCGCGAGCCGGCCAGGTATTCACCGCCATCAGCAAACGCGGTTGGTTGTAACGCCCGCCCTGGCAGTGGCGATGAATTAACTAGTTGTCGGCCCGCGTGGTACGAGCGCCCGCTAACAACCTAGACAGCGTAGCAAACATTTTGGAGGAGTCAGTGGACATCGTACTGGGTGTGTCGATGACACCTACGACGGTCCGCATGGTGCTGGTCGAGGGCGAAAAGGCGGACGGTGTCACCGTCGACCACGATGCCTTCGACATCAGGCCAGGCGACGGCTCAGCAACGTCGAATGCGGCCGATCAGGTCGCTGCGGCAGTGCTCGGCACCCAGGAGAGTGCCGCCGTCAGCGGCCATCATCTGAAGTCGATCGGCGTCACGTGGACGAACCATTCCGACGCCGCCGCACTGCGCGACACGCTGACCGCTCGCGGCATCGAAGACGTCATGCTGGTATCCCTCACGCATGCCGCTTCGTCGCTCGCGCAGGCGGTCGGCCGCGCGATCGGGTACGACACCACCGCACTGCTGTTCATCGAGAAGGACACCGCCACCCTGTCGGTCGTGCAGACCGAGGACGGGTCGGTGGTCAAGGTGCTCAGCCGCGACCTGCACGACTCCGACGCGATGGCCGTGTTCACCGAGATGGCCAAGTCCGTCGAATCCGCGGAGTCGCCGCCCCAGGGCCTGTTCATCGTCGGATCGGGTGTCGACGCGGCAGCGGTGAAGGCTCACCTGGAGAACTTGGTGGCCCTGCCCGTCAGCGCTCCCGATGAGCCCGAACTCGCACTCGCCCGGGGTGCGGCGCTCGCGTCGGCGCACGCGCCGGAGCTGGAGGCCTCCACCGCAGGTCTCGCCTACTCGCAGGATCGGGACGGCCCCACCGCGGGCAGCGCTTACCCGGAGCTGGCGGCAGGTGCGGTCACGCAGATGGCGGGCATCGCCACCCAGATGGCGCCCGTGAATGCACCGGGCTCGGAAGCGTACTCGGACGCGCTGGCGTATTCCGACGAAGTCGACGTACCCGAGCCCGACGCGTTCGCCGAGGACGAGAGCCGTAAGCCGTTCCTGCTCGTCGGCAGCGCATTGACCTCGATTTTCGTCGTCGGCGTTGTCGCGCTGGTGATCTCGCTGGCGGTGAGCATTCGCCCGACGGTCGACCAGCGGCCCAGTCCCGGCGAGACGCCGGTGATCCCGAGCCAGATCGCGCAGGCCCCGGTGCCGGAGTTGGCCCCCGCCGTTCCCGCGCCTGCTCCTGCTCCCGCTGCTCCGCCGCCGGAAGTCATCAAGGCGCCCGTCCCGGTCGTCCAGCAGGCGCCCGCGCAGGCGCCGAGGACGGTCTTCGTCGAGAAGCCCGCGCCCGCAGCAGCGCTCCCACCCGCACCTGCGGTCGCGCCGCCGGCGCCCCTGCCTGCGGCCCCGGTGCCTGTGCCTGCGGCCCCGGTGGCGCCTCCTGTTGTCGCGCCGCCGATCTACAGCCCGCCGGTGTACAACCCGCAGCCGCCGGTCTACATCCCGCAGCGGCCCCCGGTGTGGGTGCCGCCGTGGCAGAGGCCTGCACAGCAGTCGCCGTGGTATCCACCTCAGCAGATTCCTGACGATCCCCCCCAGCAGGCGCCGCAGTATCCCGGCTCGGGCGGTTACCCCGGCTCCGGTGGCTACCCCGGCTCGGGTTCGGGTGGATACCCGGGCTCGAGTGGCGGCTACCCCGGTTCGGGCTCCGGGCGGTCCGGTTCCGGTGACTACGGCGACGGGGGCTCCGGCTCGCGTGGCGGTAGCGGCGGTGGCCCGAGCATCTGTGTGCTCGGCATCTGCACCGGCGGCCACTAGCCGGTCATCTACCGTTGGCCTCCCGCTAAGTGTCGCTTAGCGGTTAGCTCATCGCGGCCGCCTATACCGGCCTTATGCGATGCACTGTGTTCGGCACGGGCTATCTCGGCGCGACGCACGCCGCCGGCATGGCCGAACTGGGTCACGAAGTACTCGGCGTAGACATCGACCCCGGTAAGGTCGCGAAACTCGCGGGCGGTGAGATCCCCTTCTACGAGCCCGGCCTGCGAAAGATGTTGAGCGACAACCTCGCCGCGGGCCGACTGCACTTCACGACGGACTACGACGCCGCCGTCGAGTTCGCCGATGTGCACTTCCTCGGCGTCGGGACGCCGCAGAAGAAGGGCGAGTACGGCGCGGATCTGCGCCATGTGCACGCCGTCATCGACACCTTGGTGCCGAAGCTGCGGCGTTCGGCGGTGATTGTCGGTAAGTCGACCGTGCCCGTCGGCACCGCATCCGAACTGGGCGCACGGGCGCGCGGTCTGGCCGCCGACGGCGTCGACGTCGAAATCGCCTGGAACCCGGAGTTTCTCCGTGAGGGCTTCGCTGTTCACGACACCCTGCATCCCGATCGCCTGGTGCTCGGTGTCCAGCCGGGCTCGATTCACGCCGAGGCGGCTGTGCGCGCGCTGTACGCGCCCCTATTCGACGAGGGCGTGCCGTTCCTGCTGACGGACCTGCAGACCGCCGAGTTGGTGAAGGTTTCGGCGAACGCTTTTCTCGCGACGAAGATCTCGTTCATCAATGCGATCTCCGAAGTATGCGAGGCCGTCGACGCCGACGTGACGCTTCTCGCCGACGCACTCGGTTACGACCCGCGCATCGGTCGCCGGTTCCTCAACGCGGGCCTCGGCTTCGGCGGCGGTTGCCTTCCCAAGGACATCCGCGCATTCATGGCACGCGCCGGTGAGCTCGGGGCCAACCACGCGCTGACCTTCCTGCGGGAGGTCGACAGCATCAACATGCGCAGGCGCACCCGGATGGTCGAGCTGGCGACGAAGGCGTGCGGCTCGCTACTCGGTGCCAACGTTGCGGTCCTCGGCGCCGCCTTCAAACCCGAGTCCGACGACGTCCGGGATTCACCCGCACTCAATGTGGCAGGCATGCTGCAGCTCAACGGCGCGACGGTGAACGTCTACGACCCCAAGGCGATGGAGAACAGCCAGCGACTTTTCCCGACGCTGAACTACTCCACGTCGGTGGTCGAGGCGTGTGATCGCGCCGATGCCGTGCTGGTGCTCACCGAGTGGCGGGAGTTCGTCGACCTCGACCCGCGCGATCTGGCCGACACCGTGCGCGCGAAAGTCATTGTGGATGGCCGCAATTGCCTGGACTCGGCCAAGTGGACCGACGCGGGTTGGCGGGTGTTCGCATTGGGCAGAAGCAGCACTGTTTGACACTTGTAGAACAACAGCGACGGTCGTAAGCTCGCGTCATGAGGCAACGAATTCGTTGGTTCGCTCTGCACGGCGTCGTCCGAGGCCTCTCCAGACTGGGCCTTCGCAACGGCGATCCACAGGCTCGGCTGATCGCCGATCCCGCGGTGCGGGAGAACCCCGGCGCCTTCGCCGACGAACTGCGCGTCAAGGGCCCGCTGATCCGATGCCGCGCCGTGCTGATGACCGTCGACCACGGCGTCGCGCATGAACTTCTGCGCTCCGACGATTTCCGGGTGACCGAGCTGGGCGGCAACCTGCCCAAACCGCTGCGCTGGGTCGCCAAGAAGACCGATCCCGGACTGCTACACCCGCTGCGCCCGCCTTCGCTGTTGTCTGTCGAGCCGCCCGATCACACCCGGTACCGCAAGCTGGTGTCGTCGGTGTTCACCCCGAGAGCCGTTGCCACACTGCGGGAACGGGTCGAAGAGACCGCGACGACGCTGCTCGACCAACTCGAAGGCGACACCGATGTCGTCGACATCGTCGACCGATACTGCTCACAGCTTCCCGTCGCGATCATCGGTGACATCCTGGGCGTCCCCGACGAGGACCGGCCGCGCATCCTGCATTACGGCGAGATGGGTGCGCCGAGCCTCGATATCGGGCTGTCCTGGCAGCAGTTCCAGCAGGTGAATGCGGGCATCGTCGGCTTCAACGGCTGGCTCGAGCGCCATCTGACGCACTTGCGCAGCAATCCCGGCGACGATCTGATGAGCCAGATCATCAAGGCCTCCGACGAGGGTCCGAAGCTGGCAGGCGATGAGCTGCAGGCCCTCGCCGGCCTGGTGCTTGCCGCCGGCTTCGAAACCACAGTGAACCTGCTGGGCAACGGGATTCGGATGCTTCTCGACGCACCGGAGCATCTCGAGACGCTCGCCGCCCGACCGCAGCTGTGGCCGAACGCGGTCGAGGAGATTCTGCGGCTGGAGTCCCCGGTGCAGATGAGTGCGCGCATCGCATGCAAGGACACCGATGTGGCGGGTATCCGGGTGGGCAAGGACGAACTCGTGGTCCTGCATCTGGCCGGCGCCAACCGCGACCCGAATGTCTTCTCCGATCCGCATCGGTTCGACATCGAACGCGACAACGCGGGCAGGCATCTGTCCTTCTCCGGAGGCAGGCACTTCTGCCTGGGTGCGGCGCTGGCCCGCGCCGAAGGGGAGGTCGGTCTGCGCACGTTCTTCGACCGGTTCCCCGACGCCCGGCTGGCGGGCAGCGGCAGTCGCCGCGACACCAGGGTGCTGCGCGGCTGGTCGTCGCTTCCGGTCACGCTCGGAATGGCGCGCGCGATGAGTTCGCCGGCCTGATCCGGTCGTAACTCACATGCCGATAAAACATGTATTGGCGGTTGTGCCCGTATCCGATATCGACAGAAGTGAGCAGTGGTACGCGTCGCTGTTCGGGCGGCCCGCCGACAACAATCCGATGCCCACGCTCGTCGAATGGCAGGTGCTTCCCGGCGCCTGGGTGCAGGTGTTCAGCGACCCGGAGCGCGCGGGCAGGGGCCTGCTCAACTTCGCCGTCGACGACCTGGAGAAGCATATGGCCGAGATCGGTGGGCGCGGCGTCGCATCGGAAGCGATCGTCGACGCCAGCAAGGGCGTGCAGATCTCGATGGTGACCGATCCGGACGGAAACGCGATCGCGTTCATCGGGGGATTCCGCGTCGACTATTGAGTTAGGTTCGTCATGTGGATGTCCGTGCTGCGCTCGTCGAGGAGACCGGGGCATTCGGCGAACTGATTCGCACCGCCGATCCGACCACTCCCGTTCCGACATGTCCCGATTGGACGGTCCGGCAGCTGTTCCGCCACGTCGGCCGTGGTAACCGGTGGGCGGCACAGATCGTCGCCGACCGGCGCGACGAGGCGCTGGATCCGCGGGATGTACCCGACGGCAAGCCGCCCGACGATATCGACGCGGCAATCGATTGGCTGAATACGGGCGTTCAACTGCTGCTCGACTCCGTCGACGCGGCGGGCGCACACACCGCTATCTGGACCTTCATCGGCCCACGCCCTGCCCGCTGGTGGGTGAGGCGCAGGCTGCACGAGGCGACCGTGCACCGGGCCGATGCCGCTATCGCGGTCGGCGCCGACTATCCGCTGTCCCCCGAATTGGCGGCCGACGGCATCGACGAATGGCTGGAACGCGTCGCGGTCGAGGTGAGCGCCGAATCGTCGCCACTGGACGCGGGAAAGACATTGCATCTGCATGCCACCGACGACCTCGGATCCGCAGGCGAGTGGACGATCACCGGCACGGGCGACGGGATAGCGTGGTCGCACGAGCACGGCAAGGGTGACGCTGCGCTGCGGGGAAGCGCGAAGGATCTGCTGCTGGCCGTGGTCCGCCGTCAGACGGCGGCCGAGGGCGACCTCGAAGTGTTCGGCGACACCGCCGTCTGGGACGGGTGGCTGGGTCGTACCCCGTTCTGAGTTTGGCGTACGTTTCGATCATGACGACTTCGGAGATCGCAACCGTCCTCGCCTGGCACGACGCGTTGAACGCGGGGGACTTCGGCACGCTGCTGCAGGTGTCCAGCGATGACATCGAGTTCGGCGATGCGAACGGGGCGGGCCAAGGCCACGAGGCACTTCGCGAATGGGCGGCCTCGTTGGGCGTCACCGCCGCCGACCCCGGCCGGATGTATGTCCGTGACGGCGTGGTGGTCGCCGAGGAACAGGACGGCGACGCGGTGGCGTTCCGGGTGGTGCGTGACCATGTCACGTCGGTATTCAGGCATGCCGACCTGCGCTCCGCATTGGCGGCGACCGAGCTGACCGAAGAGGACCTCGCGGGCTGATGCGGGGGATCATCCTGGCGGGCGGGTCGGGCACGCGCCTATACCCGATCACGATGGGCGTCAGCAAGCAGCTGATGCCCGTCTACGACAAGCCGTTGATCTACTACCCGCTCTCCACGCTGATCATGGCGGGGATCCGCGACATCCAGGTGATCACCACCGCGCAGGACGCAGCCAATTTCCGCAGGCTGCTCGACGACGGTTCGGCGTTCGGTATCAACCTGACCTATTCGGTGCAGGAGCAACCCGACGGCCTGGCGCAGGCTTTCGTGATCGGCGCCGACCACATCGGCGGGGAGTCCGTTGCGCTGGTGTTGGGCGACAACATCTTCTACGGCCCCGGCCTGGGAACGAGCCTGCGTCGCTTTCAAAATGTTAGCGGCGGTGCGATTTTCGCCTACCGGGTGGCCGACCCGTCGGCCTACGGTGTCATCGAGTTCGCCGCCGACGGCACCGCGCTGTCGATCGAGGAGAAGCCCGCAACACCGAAGTCGCACTACGCGGTGCCCGGCTTGTACTTCTACGACAACGACGTCGTCGAGATCGCCCGCTCGCTGGACAAGTCGACCCGGGGCGAATACGAGATCACAGAGGTCAACCAGGTCTACCTGAACCAGGGCAGGCTTTCGGTCGAGGTCCTCGACCGGGGCACGGCGTGGCTCGACACCGGTACGTTCGACTCGCTGTTGGACGCCAGCGACTACGTCCGCACCATCGAGCGCAGGCAGGGGCTGAAGATCAGCGTGCCCGAGGAGGTGGCGTGGCGCGTCGGCTTCATCGACGACGACCAACTCGCCGAGCGCGCCCACGCGTTGCTCAAGTCGGGATACGGCGCCTACCTGTTGGAGCTGCTGGAACGTCAGTAGCGGCGCCCGGCCTGGCCAGTACGGCCGCGATCGCAGTTGTCAGTGGCACCGAAAGCGCCAGTGCGATACCGCCGACGGCTGAGCGGGCGATCTCGATGGCGACGGTCTCGCTGGTCAATACGTCGCCGAGCGACCGGTTGGCGACACTGAACAACAGAAGCAGCGGCAGTGCACTGCCGGCATACGCCAGCACCAGCGTGTAGACAGTGCTGGCGATGTGATCGCGGCCCACCCGCATGGCGCCGACGAAGATGCCCCTGCGTGAGCTGCCGTCGCCCACTTGAGCCAGCTCGAACACCGTCGACGCCTGGGTGACGGTGACGTCGTTGAGCACGCCGAGAGAGCCGACGATGAAGCCTGCCAGTAGCAGCCCGGTGATCGACACGTTGCCGAGGTAGGTCGCCACCGCGTTGTTCTCTTCCTGGGACAGACCGGTCAGATGGGCCAATTCGATTGCGGCCCAGGATAATCCCGCGGCAAGCAGAAGCGCCGTCAACGTGCCGAGGAGCGCCGCACTCGTGCGCAGACTGACACCGTGCGCGAGGTAGATCACCGCATACAGGATGGTGGCCGACGCGACCAGCGCCACAGGGATGGCGGCGCCTCCGTCGCGCAGCGCAGGCAACATGAACACGACCAACACCGCGAACGCCACGACGATGCCGACGAGCGCGCGCAGTCCGCGCCACCTGGCGACCGCCACGACAACCACCGCGAACGCGGCGGCTATAGCGATCAGCGGCAGTTTTCGCTCGTAATCGTAGAAGGAGTAGGTCGTGGTCCCGGTGGAGTCGACCACGCGGGTGATCCGGATGCTCTCACCGACCGCCAATTGTGGCTGGCCCGGGCCGCCGCTGAACTCCAGCAGTGTGTTGGCGCCCTCGTTCGGTCCGGAGTCGATCGCTATCAGCGACTGCACACAATGGGCGTCGTCGCCCTTCACGGGTACCGGTGCCGTCGTCAACACTGCACCCACCGATTGGTCACCGCACGTCGCGGCGCTGCTAGAGCGCACATGCCCCGCCTCGGTGGTGACAGCGCCGCCTGCGGAGTTCTGGAAGGGCAGAGGGATGTCGACTTTCTGCTGGCTCGGCCACAGCCATACGGCCCCGGCCACAACGACGAACCCGATGGCAGTCAGCAGACCGACGACGATCCTTGCGGCCAGCGGTCCCAGCGGGGCAGGACCCTGCAGGCTGTGCGAGTGGGCATGCGAGTGCGTCACCCGGACGAGGGTAGAGGCAGCACCTGAAAACGCAGTTACTGCCGGTAGCTTGCCAGGAAGTTGCCGAGGCGATCGATGGCGTTGGCCAGATCGCGGGCCCATGGCAGGGTGACGATCCGCAAATGATCTGGTGTGGGCCAGTTGAACCCGGTGCCCTGTGTTATCAGGATCTTCTCCTGCAGCAGCAGGTCCAGGACGAGCTGTTCGTCGTCGGCGATGTCATAGACCTCGGGATCCAGTCGAGGGAAGACATAGAGCGCGCCTTGCGGTTCGACGCACGACACACCTGGGATCTCGTTGAGTTTGGCCACCGCCACGTCGCGCTGCTCGAGCAGCCGCCCGCCAGGCAGCACTAGATCCTCGATGCTCTGATGGCCGCCAAGAGCGACCTGAATCGCATGCTGCGCAGGCACATTGGGGCACAGCCGCATGTTCGCCAACAGGCTGATGCCCTCGATGAAACTCTCGGCGTGCTCCTTGGGGCCGGTGATCACCAGCCAACCCGACCGGTAGCCGGCCACCCGGTAGGCCTTCGACAGCCCGTTGAACGTCAAGGTCAGCACATCGGGCGCGACCGAAGCCGTCGCGATGTGCTTCGCGTCGTCGTAGAGGATCTTGTCGTAGATCTCGTCGGACAACAGCAGCAGCTGGTGTTTGCGCGCGAGATCGGCTATCGCCGTAAGCACTTCCCTGCTGTAGACCGCACCGGTGGGATTGTTCGGATTGATCACCACGATCGCCTTGGTGCGGTCGGTGATCTTGGACTCCATATCGGCGATGTCGGGCTGCCAACCCGCCGTCTCGTCGCATAGGTAGTGGACCGGGGTGCCGCCGGCCAGCGAGGTGCAAGCGGTCCACAGCGGATAATCCGGGGCGGGAATCAACACCTGGTCGCCGTTGTCCAGCAGTGCCTGCAACGTCATCTGGATCAGTTCTGAGGCGCCGTTGCCCAGATAGACGTCGTCGACGTCGAACCGGGGAAAACCGTCCACCAGTTCGTAGCGTGTGAAGACGGCCCGGCGCGCGGCCTGGATGCCCTTGGAGTCCGAGTAACCCTGTGCGTACGGCAGCGCCTGGATCATGTCGCGCATGATTACGTCGGGCGCCTCGAATCCGAACGGCGCGGGGTTGCCGATGTTGAGCTTCAGGATCCGGTGGCCTTCGGCCTCAAGCCGCGCCGCATGCTCATGCACGGGCCCGCGAATCTCGTACAGAACGTCCTGTAACTTCGACGACTGCGTGAATGTGCGCTGCCGTGGGTGCTGGCCGGTCGAGTGCCACGGCACCTGATGGGTAGTCACGTCATTCATCGTCTCATTGATGGCAAATTGAATTTGCCGATCGATACCGGGCTGTGATCTTTGGCCGACGTCAGCGCTTCCCCGGCGGCCGCGCGCCCTTTGCGATTCCCAGCCCCTTCACCGGGGTTGCAGGCGTCTCACCGTTTCCGTCGTTGGAAGGCTCAGGCGCAGGAGCGGATTCGCCGTCGGATTCTGGTTCCGGCTGCGGCGCAGCGGGTTTGGCGGCAGGTTCGGTAGGCGTCTTCTTCGCGCCCGGCCTGCGCGCACCAGCGGCGATACCGAGGCCCTTGACCTCCGGTTCAGGCTTGGCCACGCCCAGATCGGAGTCGGCGGTGTCGGTCTTGGCACCCGGCTCGGCCTTGTCGGGATCGACGTTCGGGGGCTGCGTGACGGTGGCTACGCCCTCGTTCGGCGCAACTTTCGCCGGTGCCTTCTTGGCGCCGGGTCGCTTGGCTCCCGCGGCCAAGCCGAGCCCTTTGACCTCGGCCTTTGCCTCCGCCTTCGGAGCGGCCTCCGCCTTCGCCTCCGCGGGTGCCTCGGCCTTCGGCTCGGCGGGTGCGGCTGCCGTCTTCTTGGCACCCGGGCGCTTCGCGCCGCCCGCGATGCCGAGGCCGGTCACCGGCTTGGATTCCGCCTCGGTCGCTTGGTCTGTCTTCGGTTCCGGCTCGGCTTCTGGTTCCGCCTCGACGGTCGCGGTTTGCGCCTCGACCGGCGCTTCTGCGGGCTTCTTTGCTGCGCGCTCCTCGGCCTCCTTTGCGGCGGTGCCCTTTTCGGGCAATGTGACCGAGCTCGTGTCGAGCGAGGCGAGGAGCAGCTGTGCCACGTCGAGGACCTCCGCCTTGGGCAGGTCATTGGCCGCGGCGACGTCGTCGACGCCGTCGGTCATCATCACGCGGCAGAACGGGCAGCCGGTGGCGATCTTCGACGCGCCGGTGTCCAATGCCTCCTCGACGCGTTCGTGGTTCACCCGCTTGCCAATGTGCTCTTCCATCCACATGCGGGCACCGCCTGCGCCGCAGCACAATCCGCGGTCGGCGTGGCGAGGCATCTCGGTGAGCTTGGCGCCGGACGCGCCGATGAGTTCACGTGGCGCGTCGTAGACCTTGTTATGCCTGCCGAGGTAGCACGGGTCGTGGTAGGTGATGTCGGAACCCTCACCGTCCACCGGCTTCACCGGCACCAGCTTCTTGTCCCGGAGCAGTCGGTTCAGCAGTTGGGTGTGGTGCAGCACGGTGTAGGTGCCGCCCACTTGCGGATATTCGCGACCCAACGTGTTGAAGCAGTGCGGGCAGGTGACGACAACCTTGCGATCGACCCGCTCGACGCCTTCGAACAGGTCGTTGAGCGTTTCGACGTTCTGCGCGGCCAGCTGCTGGAACAGGAACTCGTTGCCCGACCGGCGGGCTGAGTCACCGTTGCAGGTCTCACCCTCGCCGAGCACCAGATACTTCACTCCGGCGGCGGCGAGCAGTTCGGCGACGGCCTTGGTCGTCTTCTTGGCGCGGTCCTCGTAGGCGCCCGCGCAGCCGACCCAGAACAGGTATTCGTAGCCCTCGAACGAGTCGACGTCCTTGCCGAACACCGGCACATCGAACTCGACCTCGTCGATCCAGTTGGTGCGGTCCTTGGCGTTCTGACCCCACGGATTGCCCTTGGTCTCAAGGTTTTTGAACAACACACCGAGCTCGGCGGGGAACTCCGACTCCATCATCACCTGGTAGCGGCGCATGTCGACGATGTGGTCGATGTGCTCGATGTCCACCGGACACTGCTCGACGCACGCGCCGCAGGTGGTGCACGACCACAACACGTCGGGGTCGATGACGCCGCCCTGTTCGGCGGTGCCGACCAGTGGACGGGTGGCTTGTTCGGGACCGGATCCTAAGATGCGCTCGAAGCCCGACTCCGGCACGTGCTCGTGCGAGTGCTCCTCGCTGCGCTTCTCGCCGCGCAGCTCCTCGCCGAGGCCACCCTCAGGGGTGTTCTCCAGCGGAGTTTCCTTGTCGTCGAGGATGTATGGCGCCTTGGCGAACAAGTGGTCGCGAAGGTTCATGATGACGAGCTTGGGCGACAGCGGCTTTCCGGTGTTCCACGCCGGGCACTGGGACTGACAGCGTCCGCACTCGGTGCAGGTGGTGAAGTCGAGGTAGCCCTTCCAGGTGAAGTCCTCGATCTTGCCGCGGCCCAGCACCGCGTCCTCGGCGGGATCCTCGAAGTCGATCGGCTCGCCCTTGTACTCCACCGGCAACAGCGGGCCGAGCGCGTTGGGCAGGCGCTTGAAGGTGACGTTGAGCGGCGCCAGGCCGATGTGCAGGTGCTTGGAGTGCAGAACGATCAGCAGGAACACCAGCATCACGCCGATGTGCAGCAGCAGCGCGACCGTTTCGATCCACTCGTTGGCGGTTTGGCCCAGCGGGCTCAGCACCCAGCCCATGAACTGAGAGAAGAAAGCGCCGTCGCCGTAGGGCAGATTGCCGGTGTTCACCGCCGAGCCGCGCACGAGCGCGTAGGTCCACACAACGTTGAAGATCATGAAGAGAATCAGCCACGCGCCGCCGGTATGCGACCCGTAGAAGCGTGAGTCGCGGCCGTGTTCCTTGGGCTCGGTCCGCAGCCGGATGATCGCGAAGGTCGTGATGCCGGCCAGAACGGCCAGCGCGATGAAGTCCTGCAGGAAGCCCAGCGCGTCCCACCGTCCGACCAGCGGGATGTGGAAGTCGTGGACGAACAGCAGACCGTATGCCTCGAGGTAGACCGAGGCGAGGATGAAGAAGCCCCACATCGTGAAGAAGTGCGCGAGGCCGGGAATCGACCATTTCAACAGCCGGGTTTGCCCGAAGACTTCCTTGATCTGCGTTGCGATGCGAGTGCCGAGTTCGTTCTTGCGGCCGCGCTCGTCGCTGGTTTTCTGACCGGACCGGATCAGGTTCGTTAGCCAAAGGACCCGGCGGGCGGCGAAGACCAGAACAACTGCGGTCATCCCGAGCCCGACGACGAGCCTGATCAGCGTATGGGTGTCCACCCGCGTGCCTCCCGGTGTCCAAGTTACCCAAGAGTAACTTATCTAAAGTTACTCGCCAGTAACTTATGCTCGATGCCTGCTCATAGTTGCATCTCGCCGGGAAAGACCGCTACGAAGGCTCCCCTTACTAGGGCGACGGGGTCAGCACGGGGGCCAATATCGGCGCCAACAGGCCGGGCTTTGCCGGAGCCTTCTGCGCACCACCGGCCCCGGTGCCGGTCTCGGTGCCGGTTCCAGATCCCGTGCCGCCGGTTCCCGTGCCACCCGTCCCCGTGCCCGTGCCCGGGTCGATCGGAGGCGTTCCCGTGCCGGGATCGGTCGGCGGTGCGGGATTCTCGGGAGCCGGCGCGGGTGCGGGATTCTCGGGAGCAGGAGCAGGAGCAGGAGCAGGAGCAGGAGCAGGAGCAGGTGCGGGGGCGGGAGCCGGGGACGGTGCTTCAGGTACCGGCGCGGGTGCGGGGGCAGGCTGCTGCGGTGCGGGCGCAACGACCGGCGCTTGCTGCTGCGGTCGTGCCGCAACCTGCGGTTGCGGCCGTGCCATCACGGTCGTGACGACAGGGGCCTGCGCGGGTGCAGGCGGCACTGCTGCGGGCACGGAGGGCTCCGCGACGGGCGCCGGCGCTGGTGCGATGTTCGACGACGTGCCCGCAGGAACAGCGGAGGTGTCCCGCGTTAAAGCCGTCAGACCGAAGACCACCGCTGCGACGACGACGGCCGCAGCCGCGAGACCGAACAGCAGAACCGGGCTGCGCTTGCGAGACGGCGGCTGCTCTTCGGTTTGGTCGTGCTGGAAGTGCAGCTCCGGTCGGCCATCGGCGGGTGTCGCGACGAACGGGTTGTCGAAGTGCGGCTCGACCTCCAGGATGTCGCGATCGCCGACTTCGGACCACGCCAACGCGCCGACGGTCGACGCGCCCCCGCCTGCGAACGCTGCCGCGGATACCGTCGCCATAGCCGGTGCGGCGGAAGCCATGGCGGTTGCGGGCTCGACGACCTGGCTGCGGTCCGCGATCAGCGCGACGCCTTCAGCGGCTGTCAGTTGCGGCCGCGGCGTGCTGACGACCCTCGTTCGAAGGTGCTCGGAGAGCCGTTGCGTCACCAGCGGGATGCGGGCACCGCCGCCGACGGTCGCAACCGCCGAGATGGCGGCCAACGGAATCCGATTGCGTTGCAACGTGTCGAGCAACGACGCGATGAATTCGTCCAGCGACTCGTCGATCAGGTCGTCGAGCTCCATGCGCGTCAACCGCACGGTCGTCTCCAGCCCGGGCACGTCGACGACGATGGGCGTGGCCGTTTCGTCGGACAGCCGTTCCTTCGCCTGCCTGCATTCGTCCCGCAGTCGGGCAAGGGATCCGACCATCGCGGTGCCCGCCGGGTCGGCGTTCGACGCCTCCAAGACCCCCGTGACGATCCTGGACAAGATTGCCTGGTCGAGCCGGTCGCCCGAGAAGTCGGGCACTCGCACCGTCTCACCGATGACGGCATCCTTTGCCGCGGCGTCGACCAGCGTGATGCTGGAGCCGCTGCCGCCGAAGTCGCACAGCACGATCACGCCCGTCGTGGGCAGGCCCGGATCGAAGCGCAGGGCCGTCAGGGCGGCAGCGGCGTCGGACACCAGCGGCGAGCGAGCCAGGCCAGGCTTTTCGCGCATGGCGCCGCGCAGCGCCTCGACCATCGGGGCGCCCCAATGCGCCGGCACCGTCACCGCGACCTCCGACACGCGCGCCCTGGCGGCGCTGCGGGCCACTCCGTCGAGCGCCTTCACCAGCAGGCTCTCCGGCCGGTGCCGCGAGCCGTCCTGGGCGACCATCGGGATGGGATCACCGACACGGTCGACGAATCCGGTGAGCGTCACGCCGCGTTCCAGCGTTATCGTCGAGGGCCAGATGACGGCTCGCTGACCGGCGCCCGCGCCGGTGAGGTTGGTGGCGCCAATGGTCAGACCGAGCGAATTGCCTTTGCCGGCTGGCGGATTGGACACGTCACACCTCTGCGTCGGATTAGTCGCGAAACGATTAATTCGACCGTAAGCGCCACACTGCCGCCGCGGATCGGTGCCCACCCCGGTGCTCGAATGAGACCGATGGGGGATTCCGATTAGGGGATTGCGCGGCGTTAGGGGATTTGACTGCCGTCAGGTGGGCGTGGCCAGCATCGCCCTCAGCATCGACAGCATCTCCGAGCGGGACTCCGCTCCCAACCGGCGGCGGATGCGCGCCACGTGGTGCTCGACGGTCTTGGCCGAAATGAACAACTGGCTGCCGATGTCGCGGTAGGGCATGCCCAGAAGCAGCAGCTCGGCGACCTCGCGCTCACGGTCGGACAGCCGTGACGACTGCTGACGGGTCGATCCCGTAGGTGTCGCGGTCGCGGGCGCCGACTCTGGGCCTGGACCGTCATCGGCAGCGGTCGCCAACTTCAGGTCGCGAGCCAGCTGCAACATGGCGCCCGACACCCGCCCGTCGGGGGTCTGCAACGCGGCCTGACCCGCCAGCCGGGTGGCGTCCGAGGTGAGCCCGAATTGGGAGAGCGACCGAGCAGCAGCTGTCACCTCGTCGACGTCGACGTGGTTGGCCAGCACCCGCAGCCACGTCCGGCCCGCCCCCGAGAGTGCCCTCGCGAACGCGCTGCTGCCCGCGGCAGCCGTCAGCGCATGGCCGTGGGGCGCGACAGCCTCCGGCGAGTTGGCCAGGATGCCCGCGTGGACGCCGGCCCAATGCAGCGGCACCGACCACAGCACCGGATTGCCCAGCGCGGTAAGCAGAGCGAACGCCTCGTCAAGGATGTGCTGGAGCCGGTCCACCTGGCGCAGTCGCGCCGCGGCTACCCACAGTTCGCCGAGGGGAAGCAACGAGAAGAGGTCGACCGAGTACTCGGCCAGCACTTCGTTGGCGGCATACCAGTGCTTCTGGACTGCTCCGCCGTCTCCGCTGCGCCGGGCGATGGCCGTATTGAGGGCCGCCGCCCACAGAGCGTCGCGGCGATGCAGTGTCGCGTCGGCGACGGAGGCGGCGTCGGCCGTCGCCGTGCCCAACTGACCCTCCTGCATACGCACCCAGCCGAGCAGAAGCCGGTGTCGATGAACCGAGAAGGCGTCGTCCTCCCCGCCGGAGCGCACCGCACGCCCGATGACGCTGCGGGCACGGACCGGGTCGCCCCCATGCAGCGCGGCCAGCGTGACAAGCGCGGCCGCGCTGTCCGGTGCAACACCGGGCTGTTGCTGTTCGGTCGTGATGGCCTGCCCAAGGCGGGCGACGGCGACGGGGAACGGTTGGTCAAGGGATAACAACAACCCCTCGGCAAGGCTGTGTGCTGCGCGAGCGGTTGACGTTGGCGGGCCGGCACTTTCGGTGCTCAACGCCTGCCGGGCCGTCTGCGCATCACCGGCTGCGACCGACACGACGGCGTTCGCCGCGCTGACGAAGGCGTCGGGGTAGGGGCCCAGCCAGCGGAACAGGTCGGCCGCCTGGGTGGCGCTGCCGTCATGCACCGCGATGCTCGCCGCGATGCGTACCGCGGCGGCTCGCTCGGCAGCATCGTCGGAAGCAAGCATCTCGTCGGTCAACCGGCCCGCGGTCGCGCAGTCACCCGTCATCGCCAGCGCGTCGGCGAGTCGGGCGCTGACCTCGGTTGCGCCCGCGTCGGCGGCCGCGCGGTAGAGCTGTGCCGCCTTGGCCGGTTGGCTGCGGTGGTGGGAAGCCAGGTCTGCCAAAGCGTGGGCAAGCCTATCGTCACGCAGCCCGTGGTCGGCCATTCTCAACGCGAGATCCGTTGACAGCGTAGTGAGTTCGATCTGGGACGACAGCAGGGCGAGCTCGATGTCGTGATGCCGTGCGGCGCCGATGATCGCGGCAGCGGCAAGATGGACCGACCGCAGAAACACCTGACTGTGTGATGGCTCGATCAGCCCGCTTGCCCGGGCCCGGTCGACGAGTCGTTGTGCCTCATCGGAGTGCAGGCGCAGCGCCGCGGCAACGTCGTCGGGACCCAAACCCGGGCTCAGTGACGACACCAGCAGGGTGTCGAGGACTGGCTCGTCGACTCGGCGCAACCTCTCGATGAGCGCGAATTTGGCCGCCTCCACAATGACGTTCACCACAGGCTCGCCGTTGGGTGACATCGCGGCGGCGATCGCAGGCCGGAGCAGAAATGGCAAGCCGGCGGTCGAAAGTATCAGCGCCCGAACGACTTCCGGCGCCAGGTGACCGGCGGTGGCCGATCCGGCCGCTTCGCTGACGTCGGATGGGCCCAATGCGCCAAGCGTGATCACGGGGTTCTCGCGTTCCAGCGCGGTGGCCAACTTCCGCAGGGCCTGCCGCTGGATGAGCGGTTCGGCGGCGACAACCATCGTCGAGGCCGGGTCGGACGCCCGCTCGGCGAGCTGTTCGAGTTCCTCGTCGCCGAGCAGGTGCGCGTTATCGATGACGATTGCCGCCTGCGGATCGTCACCCGCACGCGGCGCCCGTGTCATGACCTGAACGTCGGCTGCCCGCAACGCATTCCGCATGATCGTGAGCACAGAGCTCTTGCCTGTACCGATGCCGCCCGACACCAGCACCTTGATCGGTTCGGTCGGCGCCGCGATCAGCGCCGAGACGGCATTTCGGCCCGCAGGCGGTATGTCGGTCAGTGCTTCAGGCGCAGGCCCGGCCATTGCACATTCTCCACTAAGCCCCGCCGGCAGGTATGTCGGGCTGCGGCTGCGGTTCCGGCTTGGGCTGTGGTTTGGGTGCCGGAGGAGACGTCGTCGTCGTGGTCGTCGTCGTCGTTGTGGTGGTGGTCGTGGTCGTCGCCGTTGTGGTGGTTGTCGTCGTGCTCGACGTGGTGGTCGGCGACGTGGTCGTCGTGGTGGTGCTCGACGACGGCGGAGGTGGCGGCGGCGTGACGATAGTGGTGGTCGGCTGGCCGTCGGAGCCCGTCACCGTGACGGTCGTCGGCTCGGCGGGCGGCGGCTGTCCCGATGTCGGTTCGAGGGAGAACGTTGTGCTTGTTTCGGTTACCGGACCCAGCACACCGCTGTTGCCCGTCAGCGTGATCGCCAGACCGCCGATGGCCAGTAAGGCGGCAGCCGCAGCCGCTCCGAACAGGATTGGTGGCCGCTTGTACCACGGCAGTGGTGGCGGCTCGGTCTCGTATTGCGGTTCGTCGCCCGGGCTGAACGCCATGGGGGGCCGGGCATCGGTCGGTCCGGTGTAGACATCGGTGCTGTAATCCGCGCCGGTGTACGGCACCGGCTCACCCCCCGCGGGGTCGTCCTGCGACCACGCCAGGGCGCGGTACGTCGCCGAAGGGGCTCCATCGGCCGCGGACTCGCTCGCCGCCAGACCGGCGGCGCCGGCAGCCCATGCCGCGGGCGCGATACCCGTCGGCACATCGGCGGCCGGTGACAACCCCGTCGGCGCATCGGCCGCCAGGTCCCCGTCGGCGAGCAGCGCGGCGCCCGCGGCCACGTTCAATTGCGAATGCGGCGTGGTGATGACGGGCACGCGGAACTGTTCGGAAAGCCGCTGGGTGACCAGCGGGATGCCGGCGCCGCCGCCGACCGTTGCCAGCGCGGCGAGCCTGGCGGGCGCGATGTTGTTGCGCTGCAACGTGTCCTGGATCGCGGCGAGCAGGCCCGCAAGCGACCCGGCGATGAGGTCGTCGAGCTCGGTGCGGGTCAGCCGGACATCGGAACGGAACCCGGGCAGGTCGACGGGCACCGCGGTCGCGGTATCTGCCGAGAGGCGTTCCTTGGCCTGCCTGCTCTCGTCACGCAGTCGGGTCAACGAGCCGACCGCCGCGGTGCCTGCCGGGTCGGCGTTGTTGGCATCGGCGACACCGGCGAGAACATGATTGAGGACCGCCTGGTCGATCCCGTCGCCGGAAAACTCGCCGTATCGTACGGTTTCGCCAATCGGCGCGAGGTTCGCAGTCGCGTCGGCAAGTGTGATGCTTGTTCCGCTGCCGCCCAGGTCGACCAGCGCGACCACACCGGCGGGCAGGCCAGGTGCGGTCTGCAGCGCGGCGAGCGCGGCCAGCGAGTCGGGTATCAGCGCCGCAGGCACCCCGCCCGGTGACAGGTTCGGCTTGTCCCGCAGCGCCCCGCGTAATGCGCCGACCGTCGCGGGTCCCCAATGTGCGGGCACCGCAATGGCGACGGGCTGGCCGCCACCGACTGTGTTCGCAAGCGCGTCGAGGGCTTCGACGAGCACGCGTTCGCCAATGTGGGAGCTGCCGTCCTCGGCGACCAGCGGGACCGGATCGCCGACCCGCTCGACGAAGCCGGTCAGCACGAGGCCGGGTTGGTTGAGCGCCGGGTTCTCTGCGGCGACGCCAACCTCGGGGGCGCGGTCGGGAAACAGCGTCAGCACGGCGCGGCGCGACACGGGCGGCCTGCCGACGCGCGCGGCGACCAGGTTGGTCGCCCCGATGGACAACCCGAGAGCTGTGCTGCTCATGCAGACTCCTCTGCTCGGCCGCCCATCACGATAGCGGCCGACGACGTGCTGAACACGCAGATCCCCCTAACGGCGCAAAACCCCTAACGTCGTGTCCCCTAACGTTGCGGCGGCAGGGGCGGGTTTCGCACCGATCACGCAAGAGCAGGCCCTGGATAGCATCGTGTCTAACGAACGGGCGCTCGCCCGAAGTGTCTTCCAACAGGAGAGGAGGTGTGTCATGGCAAACCCGCTACTCGACTTTGTCATGTCGTTGGTGCGGGACCCTGACGCTGCCGCCCAGTATGCTGCTGACCCGGCGCAAGCCATCCACGCCGCCAACCTGCCCGATGTGACCAGCGCAGACGTGAATGCGCTGATCCCGGTTGTCTCGGAATCGCTGTCGTCGGCGGTGCCGAGCACAGGCGCGGATCTACTCGGCGGAGATGCCGGGGGCAACGTATGGAGCAGCGGGGCCGCTACCGCGGCTTTCGACGCATTCGATGACCATTCCTCGGTCCCGGTGATCGACGACGGACACGTCTTCGCGACGAACGTCATCGAGCAGCCCGACGATTCGTTGCACGCGGGTCTGGACCCCCTTCACGATGCCGATGTTCCGGCCGTCGCGACCTTCGACGATCCCTCCGCGCAGCTCACAGACGGGTTCATCGACGACGCACCGCTCGTCGGCGACCCCGGCGACACCGACTGGCAGTCAGTCGTCGACGACGCCCAGCACCACCTGGACACCGGCGACACCGGATTCGACGTTTTCGATTAAGGCGCATCAGCACGTCCACAACGGCGCGGCCACTCACGGCCGCGCCGTTTTTGGCACGCTGCGGCATCGCTGAGCTGGCCTGATGCCGTCATCCCCGACTATCCCCTAATCCCCTAATGGGGGACCCCCAAGTATCCCTGTATGGGGTCCCGCAGGGATAGGTGCGGACCCCGTTTCCATGGGGTTGCCGTGTCCATAACGTAGTCCCCAGATCGCCGGACAGCCGGTGACGACCACAACAGAACCACCACACCGAAAGGCACTCCGATGACGAACCCCATCTCCTTCCTCTTCGACTGGCTCCTCGGCCTGACCCGCCCCGGCGCCGATCCCGCCGATGTCCGCGCCTTCGTCGCCAACCCGACTCAGGCGGCTTCGCAGGCAATGGGCACCGCGGTGACCCAGGCCCAGCTGACGCAGGCCGCATCCGCGGTCGTCGCGCCTGCAGCGTTCTACGGCGGCGGCGACCCTATCCAGGCTCTGCAGCACACGGTCGCCGACAACAGCGGCCTGACCTTCGCGCCGCAGCGGACGTTCGCCCCCGAGACGGACTTCGCCAGCCACAATGACACCCAATTCGCCAGCGGCAACGACATCGGCAGCCCGCGGGCCGGCGAGGACGTGCAGCAGGGCGTCGGCAACTTCGACCTGAACTTCGGAGACTTCACCTTCGGTGACAAGAACACGGCCTCCGACGGCAGTGTGATCAACACCGGCAACGCAGGCGACATCGACAACACCAACGTCAGGGGCGACGGCAATATCACCGGCGACCACAACGACGGCAACAACACCGGCAATGTGCATGCGGGGCAGGGCTCCAATGTCAACGCAGGCGGCATCAACAACGACCTCGATGACCACAGCCACGACGTCAACACCCAGGCGGGTGGCGACGTGGCCACCAACACCGGCAGTGGACAGAACACCCAGGTCGGCGACATCGACAGCAGCGGCGGCGGTGCGGCCGGTGGTAGCGGTGGCCATGGTGGCGGCGGGCTCATCAATGTCGGCAGCGACGGCGGCAACGGTGGCGCGGCGGCCGGTGGCTCCGGCGGCGGTGTGATCATCGCCCCGACGCAGCACGGCAGCAGCAACAACCAATCGGCCGGCCAAGACGCCAACAGCGTCGACGCTTCGCATTCGCACGCCCCGGTGGCTGTCGGCAACGAGGATGACCACTCGGCCAGCTCGTTCGGCGGGGACGCGACCCAGCTGGACCACACGCAGGGGACCGTCGATGCCAGCCACGACGACAACTCCTCGCACCACCAGGTCGATACGCACGTCGACACCCACGTCGACAACCACGTGTTCTGATCGACAGCCTCAACCGCACAACGCAACTGGCGGGGATCGTCCTTCGATCCCCGCCAGTTGGCGCGTCTACCGTAGGGGCACCATGACGCAACCGAATGACCCTCGCAAGGTGAACGTCATCCTCGAGCTGATCGACCACACCCGCAAGATCGCCGAGGCCAACGAGCGCGGGGATCTGGCCGAGCGGCTCGATAAGGCGCGGGTGCGCATCTCCGATCCCCAGATCCGCGTTGTCATCGCCGGCCAACTGAAGCAGGGCAAAAGCCAGTTGCTCAACTCGTTGCTGAATGTGCCGGTGGCCCGGGTCGGCGACGACGAGACGACGGTGGTCGCCACGGTGGTGTCATATTCGGAGCAAGTGTCGGCACGGCTCATCGTGGCCTCACCCGATGGTGACGAGCCCTCGGTGATCGCGATTCCACCGGCCAACCTCCGCAACGATCTGCGGCGCGCTCCGGAAGCCGGTGGCCGCGAGGTGTTGCGGGTAGAGGTCACCGCCAGCAGCCCCCTGCTGAAAAAGGGCCTGGCGTTCATCGACACCCCCGGCGTCGGCGGCCACGGGCAGCCGCACCTGTCGGCCACCCTTGGCCTGCTGCCTGATGCCGACGCGATGCTGATGATCAGCGACACCAGTCAGGAGTTCACCGAGCCCGAGATGCGGTTCATCCGCCAGGCCCAGGAGATCTGCCCGGTGGCGGCGATCGTCGCGACGAAGACCGACCTCTATCCGTATTGGCGCGAGATCGTGGCGGCCAACCAGGCTCATCTGCAGCGGGCGGGTTTGTCGCTGCCGGTGATCCCTGCGTCGGCGCTGCTGCGCAGCCATGCCCTCCAGCTCAGCGACAAGGAGCTCAACGAGGAATCCAACTTCCCCGCCATCATCAAGTTTCTCAGCGACAAGGTGCTGTCCAGGGAGGACGACCGGATCCGCGATCAGGTGCTCGCCGAGGTTCGTTCGGCTGCAGAGCATTTGACGCTGAGAGTGGAGTCCGAGTTGTCCGCGTTCAACGATCCCGAGGCGCAGGGGCGATTGAAGGACGAGCTGGAGCGACGCAAGGAGGAAGCCCAAGATGCGCTGCAGCAGACGGCGCTTTGGCAGCAGGTGCTCAACGACGGGATCGCCGACCTGACATCGGATGTCGACCATGACCTGCGCGCCCGGTTCCGCGCGATCACCCAGCACACGGAAAAGGTCATCGACGACTGTGACCCGACCAATCACTGGGCGGAGATCGGCACCGAACTGGAGGATGCGATCGCGACGGCCGTCGGCGACAACTTCGTCTGGGCCTATCAGCGCGCCGAGGCGCTCGCCGAAGAAGTGGGCCGCACATTCGTCGAGGCCGGGCTGGACGCAGTCAAGATGCCACAGATCGATGCCAGAGAGATGGGTGCCGGTTTCGGCGAGCTCAAATCGCTCGGCCGCTTGGAAGCCAAGCCGATCAAGGCCGGCCACAAGGTGGTCACCGGCATGCGCGGCAGCTACGGCGGCGTGCTGATGTTCGGCATGCTGACGTCGTTCGCCGGGCTCGGCATGTTCAACCCGCTGTCGCTGGGCGCCGGACTCCTGTTGGGCCGCAAGGCATACAAAGAGGACATGGAGAACCGGATGCTGCGGGTCCGCAACGAGGCGAAGATGAACATGCGGCGGTTCGTCGACGATGTCGCCTTCGTCGTCGGCAAGGAGTCGCGCGACCGCCTCAAGGGAGTTCAGCGCCAGATCCGTGATCACTACCGCGGCATCGCGAACCAGGCCACCCGCTCGCTCAACGAATCACTGCAGGCGACGCTGACGGCCGCCAAGCTGGAGGAGAACGAGCGCAACAACCGGGTCGCCGAGCTGGAACGGCAACTCAACATCCTGGGGCAGGTGACCGACCATGCGAACAGGCTGGCGGTTGCTGCACCGCAGTCGTCGCCGCAGCCCGCGGGCAGGTCGTAGCCCGACCAACCCCGTCAGCGGTGCTGCGGCCCGGTGCATAAGCTGATTGACCGTATATGAGCACGAGCGATCAGGTGCGCGCCATCCTGGGCGGCACCGTTGGGGCCTACAGGGCTGATCCCGCGTACCGTCAGCGTCCCGACGTGCACAACGAGCTGGACCGGATCGGCCGCCGGCTCAACCAGCCGATCCGGATTGCGCTGGCCGGGACGCTGAAGGCCGGTAAATCGACTCTGGTGAACGCGCTTGTCGGCGAGGACATTGCCCCCACCGACGCAACCGAGGCCACCCGCATCGTGACGTGGTTTCGCAACGGCCCGACACCGAAGGTCACCGCGAATCACCGTGGCGGCAGACGCTCCAACGTGCCGATTGCCCGAAACGGCGGTCTCACCTTCGACTTCGCCACCCTCGACCCGGAGGACGTCATCGACCTGGACGTCGAGTGGCCCGCCGCCGAACTGATCGACACCACGATCATCGACACCCCCGGCACCTCGTCGTTGTCGCGCGACGTCTCACAGCGCACGCTGCAACTTCTGGTTCCCGAGGACGGCGTTCCGCGCGTCGATGCGGTGGTGTTCCTGCTGCGCACCCTCAACGCCGCCGATATCGCGCTGCTGAAGCAGATCGGCGAACTCGTCGGCGGTTCGGCGGGGGCGCTCGGCGTCATCGGGGTGGCGTCCCGTGCCGATGAGATCGGCGCCGGTCGCATCGACGCGATGCTGTCGGCGAGGGACGTTGCCAAGCGGTTCACCTCGGAGATGGACAAGACCGGCATCTGTCAGGCCGTCGTCCCGGTGTCAGGCCTGCTGGCGCTGACCGCACGCACCTTGCGGCAGAGCGAGTTCGTGGCGCTGGAGAAGCTCGCCGCGGTCGACGCCGCCGAACTGGCCAAGGCGATGCTCTCGGTCGACCGTTTCGTTCGCGAGGACAGCGGGCTGCCGGTCGACGCGGCGACCCGTACGGCGCTGCTGCACCGGTTCGGCATGTTCGGCCTGCGGATCTCCATCGCGGTGTTGCGCACCGGCGTCACCGACTCCGTCGGGCTGGCTGACGAGTTGCTCGAGCGCAGTGGCCTCGTCGCCCTGCGCGACGTCATCGACCAGCAGTTCGCTCAGCGCTCAGATCTACTCAAGGCGCACACGGCCCTGCTGTCGCTGCGCCAGTTCGTTCAGAGCAACCCGATCTACGCAACGCCATACATTCTCGCCGACATCGACCCTTTGCTCGCCGACACCCACGCCTTCGAAGAGTTGCGTCTGTTGAGCCAACTACGCTCGCGCGCAACGACATTGAATGAAGACGAGATGGTGTCGCTGCGCCGCATCATCGGCAGCTCCGGTACCGACGCCGCAAGCAGGCTCGGCCTGCAACCCGGTGATCCCTATGACGGGCCGCGCGCGGCATTCGCCGCTGCGCAGCGGTGGCGGCGTCGGGCGGACCACCCGCTCAACGACCCGTTCACCACCCGCGCATGTCGCGCCGCGGTGCGCAGCGCCGAGGCGATGGTCGCCGAATACGCCGCCAGGGGGCGTTAGCCGCCTGCGCCGGGAATCGGGATCTGCGGGATCTGTGGAATCTGCGGGACCTGCGGATTGCTCGCCGGCGGCGAGACCGTGACGGTGCTCGTGCTGGTGCTGATCGAGGTGCTGATGCTCGGTTCGGTCGTCGTTGTTTCGCTCGACGGGGCCGTCGTCTCCGTGCTGGTGGACGGCGCCGTCGTCTCGGTGACGGTCTCGGTCGGTGCGACTTCCGAGGGGGACGACGTCGACGTGGTCGTGGTGGTGGTCGTCGACTCCGTGCCGTCCGACGAGTCATCCGACAGCAGGCTCACCGCCAGCCACACGATGAGAGCGACCAGCAGCGCGATCAGCGCGCCGAAGCCGACGAGTGCCGCGGGCCTGCGATACCAGGGCGTCGGCGGCTCGGGCGGTTGGCCCGGCTGCTGCTGATAACCGCCGTAGTCGCCGTAGTTGGCGGCGTATTCGGTGGGCTCACTGTCCGAGTAGTAGTTCGGGTCATCAGGTCCATTTCCAGCCACGGGCACCGATAGTAGGCGCTCAGCCCAACGGTCCAGGACCCAGTGTGCGGGTGATGTTGAAGCGCGGCCGTCGGGAAGTGGGCCCACCGGGGGATTCGTCGAATTCGCGCGGGCGCGGCCGTGTGAACGTCGGGCTGCTGCTTTCGCTACCGCTGCTGCTGGTGTCCGATGTTCCCGAGGTTGTCGACGGTCCCGGCGGTCCGTTGATCTCGGTGGTGGAGATCTGTGGAGTGCTGGTGATGGTCGGTGTCGTGGTGGTCGCCGACGATGCCGATTCCGCCGCCGTCTCCGAGAAGGACGGGTTGACGAAGTTGAGCGGCGCGTCGGCAGGCTCGTCGCCTCCGCTCATGAACATCACCGCGCCGACGAGAACACCGATGACGGCGATGCCCGCTGCGCTGGCCCCCACCACGGCAAGAGTCGAGTTGTGCCATGGCGTGTTCGGCTCGTCGCCGCCGAACTCGTCGACGAATTCGGCCTCGTCGAATTCGGCTTCGTCGAATTCGTCGTCAAGATCGGCGCGTGCCACGGCATCCGATATTAATCCGCCGACCTGCGGTAACGCTGGGTCAATTCAGTTGAGCGACCACCTCGGAGGCGAACAGGTCCAGGTGATCGAGGTCCGACATATCCAGAAGTTGCAGGTAGACCCGTTGCACGCCGATCTCGGCGAACGCGCCCAGCTTGTCGACGATTTCGTTCGGCGTCCCCGCCAGCGGTGAACTGCCGCGCAACTCGTCCACCTCACGTCCGATCGCCGCCGCCCGCGTGGCCACCTGGCTCTCGTCGCGTCCCGCGCACGCCACGAACGCCGCCGAATATGTCAGTGAGTCCGCGGGGCGCCCGGCGTCGGCGACGGCGGCGCGTACCCGGTCATAGGTGGCTTTGAGCGTGTCCGCGGGCATGAACGGAGCGTTGAACTCGGCCGCGAACTTCGCGGCGAGCGCGGGCGTGCGCTTGGGCCCACCGCCGCCGATGATGATCGGCGGATGGGGCCGCTGAACGGGCTTGGGTAACGCAGGCGAATCAACCACCGACTGGTGCTTGCCGGTGTAATTGAACGTCTGGTTCTCCGGGGTCGTCCACAGCCCCGTGATGATGTCCAGCTGCTCCCGCAATCGCTCGAACCGTTCGCCGAGCGGCGGGAACGGAATCGCGTACGCCTTGTGTTCGGCCTCGAACCAGCCTGCGCCGAGACCCAACTCGACTCGGCCTGCGCTCATCTCGTCGACCTGCGCCACCGAGATGGCCAACGGGCCGGGGTAGCGGAAGGTGGCCGACGTGACCATGGTGCCGAGCCGGATCGACGTCGTCTCGCGCGCTATGCCGGCCAGCGTGACCCACGAATCGGTGGGTCCGGGTAGGCCGTCGCCGCTCATCGCCGCGTAGTGGTCGGATCGGAAGAACGCCGAGTAGCCAAGCGCCTCAGCAGCTTTGGCGACGGCAAGCTGGTCGGCGTAGGTGGCGCCCTGCTGGGGTTCGACGAATGCGCGAAAGTCCACGGGTGCCAGCCTAGAGCGCCGGGCTGGCTAGAAGCTTTCGACCTTGTCGATGCTGACAAACCCGCCGTGCTTGGTCTGCTGGTTGGTGAACCGGGTGCCGTCGGCGGTGGCCACGATCGTCCAGCCGACCGCGCTGTATGTGCGGTAGTCGATGGTGACGACGGGGATGTCGCCGAGGTTGCCGACGATCCAAGACAGGGTCCCATCGGCGGACAGGTTCACCCCGTTGGCCCGCACACCGTTCTGCAGCGGCGCGTTGGTGAACAGCGCCTCGCACGCAACCGACTGCTCGTCGAGCTGGCAGCGGGTCTGGCCCGATTTCGTCTCGATGAAGACGTAACCGGACTCCTGCGGTGGGAGCACCTCTGCTGCAGGCGGCGACACCGGCGAGGACGGCGAGGACGGCGGAGTTTTCGTCGGTGCCGCGGCGGTCGGCCTGCTCGTGCTGGGCCGCGAGGTGGGGAAACTCGGCTCGGTAGGCGACCCCGAGCTCGTGACCGGCGTGCCCTGGGTGCCAACATGGCATCCCGCCAGCAGCGCCTGCGCCGCGAGCGCGCACGCAAACACCCCAATCCGTCGCATGTCAAAAGGCTACTTAGCGCAGGTCGGGGCCCGCCTGTGACGCGCCGGAGGCGGCTGGGAACAAACTTCGAATACCCGCCGTTGTCCATTTCGACAAGTTGAGTCGCCCAAGCTCAAGTCTGGCTTGACACGGAAGTGTCGGGGGTAGCAGTCTTGAGCGCGGTCCACTCAGACCCCAACAAAGCTATTTCAGGAGGAACACCATGGCTCGTGCGGTCGGAATCGACCTCGGGACCACCAACTCCGTCGTCGCGGTACTGGAAGGTGGCGACCCTGTCGTCGTCGCCAACTCCGAGGGCTCCCGTACCACCCCGTCCGTCGTCGCGTTCGCGCGCAACGGCGAGGTGCTCGTCGGCCAGCCCGCCAAGAACCAGGCGGTGACCAACGTCGACCGGACCATCCGTTCGGTCAAGCGCGAAATCGGCACCGACTGGTCTGTCGAGATCGACGGCAAGCAGTACACCCCGCAGGAGATCAGTGCACGCATCCTGCAGAAGTTGAAGCGGGATGCGGAAGGCTACCTGGGCGAGGACATCACCGATGCGGTGATCACCGTCCCGGCCTACTTCAACGACGCACAGCGCCAAGCCACCAAGGATGCCGGCCAGATCGCCGGCCTCAACGTGCTGCGCATCGTCAACGAACCGACCGCGGCCGCGCTGGCCTACGGTCTGGACAAGGGCCAGAAGGAACAGACCATCCTGGTCTTCGACCTCGGCGGCGGCACCTTCGACGTGTCGCTGCTGGAAATCGGCGAAGGCGTCGTGGAAGTTCGTGCCACCTCCGGTGACAACCATCTCGGTGGCGACGACTGGGACGACCGGATCGTCGAGTGGCTCGTCGACAAGTTCAAGGCGTCGGCAGGCATCGACCTGACCAAGGACAAGATGGCCATGCAGCGGCTTCGTGAAGCCGCGGAGAAGGCCAAGATCGAGTTGTCCAGCTCGCAGAGCACCTCGATCAACCTGCCTTACATCACCGTTGACGCGGACAAGAACCCGCTGTTCCTCGACGAGCAGCTGACGCGCGCGGAGTTCCAGCGCATCACCCAGGACCTGCTGGACCGCACCCGTCAGCCGTTCAAGTCCGTGATCGCCGACGCAGGCATCTCGGTGTCCGACATCGACCACGTGGTGCTGGTGGGTGGTTCCACCCGCATGCCCGCGGTGGCCGAACTGGTCAAGGAACTGACAGGCGGCAAGGAGCCCAACAAGGGTGTCAACCCCGACGAGGTCGTCGCGGTCGGCGCCGCGCTGCAGGCCGGCGTGCTGAAGGGTGAGGTGAAAGACGTTCTGCTGCTTGACGTCACCCCGCTGAGCCTTGGTATCGAAACCAAGGGCGGCGTGATGACCAAGCTGATCGAGCGCAACACCACGATCCCGACCAAGCGGTCGGAGACCTTCACCACGGCCGACGACAACCAGCCATCGGTGCAGATCCAGGTCTATCAGGGTGAGCGCGAAATCGCTTCGCACAACAAGCTGCTCGGCAGCTTCGAGCTGACCGGCATACCGCCGGCCCCGCGCGGCGTGCCGCAGATCGAGGTCACCTTCGACATCGACGCCAACGGCATCGTCCACGTAACCGCCAAGGACAAGGGCACCGGCAAGGAAAACACGATCAAGATCCAGGAAGGCTCCGGCCTGTCCAAGGAAGAGATCGACCGGATGATCAAGGACGCCGAGTCGCACGCCGACGAGGACCGCAAGCGCCGCGAGGAGGCCGATGTCCGCAACCAGGCCGAGTCGCTGGTCTACCAGACGGAGAAATTCGTCAAGGAGCAGCGCGAAGCCGAGGGCGGATCGAAGGTTCCCGAGGACACCTTGACCAAGGTCGACGCCGCGATCGCGGAGGCGAAGACGGCGCTGGACGGAACAGACATCTCTGCGATCAAGTCCGCGATGGAGAAGCTGGGGCAGGAGTCCCAGGCTCTCGGCCAGGCGATCTATGAGGCCACGCAGGCTGATCAAGGTGCCGACGCGGGCGCATCCGGCGGTAACGGTCCGTCGGGCACGTCTGATGATGACGTCGTCGACGCAGAGGTTGTCGAGGATGATGACCAGGAGAACAAGTGAGCTCCAACGATCCGCACGAGCCGGTGACCGTCACCGACAAACGGCGTGTCGATCCCGAGACCGGTGAGATTCGCCAGCCGGCAGCCGGGCCGGCCCCCAGTGGGCCGGCGCCGGCGGCCGCGCCGTCGGACAGCCCGGACAAGGTCGCCGAACTGACCGCAGATCTGCAACGGGTGCAGGCTGATTTCGCGAATTACCGCAAGCGGGCCCTTCGCGACCAGCAGCTGATCGCCGATCGCGCCAAGGCAGGCGTGATCGCGCAGTTGCTTGGCGTGCTGGACGATCTCGATCGCGCCCGCAGCCACGGCGACCTGGAATCGGGCCCGTTGAAGTCGGTTGCCGACAAACTGGTGACCGCCCTTGAGGGACTGGGCCTTTCGGGGTTCGGCACGCAGGGCGACGAGTTCGACCCGGCGCTGCACGAAGCCGTGCAGCACGAGGGCGACGGGACCCATCCCATCGTCGGCACTGTGATGCGGCGCGGCTACAAGGTCGGCGATCAGGTGGTGCGGCACGCGATGGTCGGCGTGGTGGACACGGTTCCCGACGCCGGTGAAACGGCCGACAAACCCGACGCTGCGCCTGCGCAGGACGCAGAATCAATCGAGCAGGACAACTAGACAGGTAAGGAGGTGACGCGAAATGGCCCAGCGTGAATGGGTCGAAAAGGACTTCTACAAAGAACTCGGCGTCTCCTCTGACGCCACCGCCAAAGAGATCAAGGGCGCCTACCGCAAGCTCGCCTCCGAGCTGCACCCGGACAAGAATCCGGATGGCGCCGACCGGTTCAAGGCCGTCTCCGAGGCGTACAGCGTGTTGTCCGACGACGCCAAGCGCAAGGAGTACGACGAAACCCGTCGGCTGTTCGCAGGCGGTGGTTTCGGTCGCGGCCGGTACACCGGCGGCAGCAGCGGCAACTTCGGCGGATTCGGCTCCGACGGAGCGGAGTTCAATCTGAACGACCTGTTCGATGCGGCAGGCCAGACCGGCGGCGCGAACATCGGCGACCTGTTCGGTGGGCTGTTCGGCCGTGGCGCACAGCAGCCCCGACCCAGCAGGCCGCGGCGCGGCAACGATCTGGAGACCGAGACCGAGCTGTCGTTCATGGAGGCCACCAGAGGTGTGGCGATGCCTCTGCGGTTGACCAGCCCGGCGCCGTGTACGAATTGCCATGGCAGCGGCGCACGTCCGGGCACCAGCCCGAAGGTGTGCCCGAACTGCAACGGCGCGGGCGTCATCAACCGCAACCAGGGCGCGTTCGGCTTCTCAGAGCCGTGCACCGAATGCCGTGGCAGCGGCTCGATCATCGAGCAGCCCTGCGACGAGTGCAAGGGCACCGGCGTCACGACACGTACCCGCACCATCAACGTGCGGATCCCGCCTGGCGTCGAGGACGGACAGCGGATCCGGCTCGCCGGTCAAGGTGAAGCCGGGCTGCGCGGCGCGCCATCGGGCGATCTGTATGTGACCGTGCACGTGAAGCCGGACAAGGTGTTCGGACGCGATGGCAACGATCTCACGGTCACGGTGCCGGTCAGCTTCAGCGAACTCGCGCTGGGCACAACACTTTCGGTGCCGACGCTGGAGGGCAAGGTCGGTGTGCGGGTGCCGAAGGGCACATCGGACGGCCGCATCCTGCGGGTGCGGGGCCGAGGTGTTCCCAAGCGGTCCGGCGGACACGGAGACCTGTTGGTCACCGTCAAGGTCGCGGTGCCACCCAAGATCGAGGGCGAGGCCGCAGAGGCGTTGGAGGTCTACGCGAAAGCCGAGCGGGCCAGCGGGTTCGATCCGCGGGCCGGATGGGCCGGTGCGTGATGGCAGGCAAGCGCTCCGACGACCGGGAAGCCGCCAGGACCTTCCTCATCTCGGTCGCCGCTGAGCTTGCGGGCATGCACGCGCAGACGCTGCGCACCTACGACCGGCTCGGTCTGGTCAGCCCGCAACGGAGCTCGGGCGGCGGCCGACGCTACTCACAACGCGACGTCGACCTTCTTCGCGAGGTACAGCGGCTATCTCAGGACGAGGGTGTGAACCTCGCAGGCATCAAGCGGATCATCGAGCTGACCAACCAGGTCGAGGCGCTGCAGTCTCGATTGACGGAGATGGCCGAAGAACTGAATCGCTTGAGCGCCAAGAGAACCCGTGACATCGCTGTAGTGCCGAAGAGCACTGCGCTTGTGGTCTGGCAGCCGCGCTCCAAGCGTTGAGTCACGCCCCGGTAGCCAACTTAGTTGGTGGTTGGTGGGGCCTGTGGTTGGAAGGTTTGGTACCACCACCAGTCGGCGCGTTCGCCGCTGGGCCCGGGGCTGGGTGGTACCGCCGGTCGGGGTGTGGTTGGTGGGCGCGCGAGTGAGGCGTTGCTGAGTGGCCGGCCGGCGCTGTCGGTGACGACGAGATTTGGTGCGGGTCCGGTGATGGTGATGACGCCGCGGTGGTGCAGCCGGTGGTGATACGGGCACACCAGCACCAGGTTGGCCAGTTCGGTGGGGCCGCCGTCTTCCCAATGTTGGATGTGGTGGGCGTGCAGGCCGCGGGTGGCCCCGCAGCCGGGAACCACACAGCAGTGGTCGCGGTGCTCCAGGGCGCGGCGCAGCCGGCGGTTGATCAGCCGGGTCTCCCGTCCCGCGCCGATCACCTGGCCGTGCCGTTCAAACCACACCTCACAGGTGGCGTCGCAGGTCAGGTAGCGGCGTTCGTCATCGCCCAGTAGCGGGCCCAGGTGCAGGGCCGCGATGCGCGCCGCCACGTCGACGTGGACTACGACGGTGGTGCGCTGCCCGTGCGGGCGGGCGGCGACGTCGGTGTC
>NZ_JAVHWK010000212.1:0-25601 GCF_032159775.1 Mycobacterium sp. | reverse complement strand
AACACCCGCAGGGGCGGCTTCGGTGCGTCGACGATCTTGAGGACGGCGGCCGCCGATGCGGCGGGATCGCCTGGCTTCGACGTCCGCTGTGCACGCACCTTGTCGGCGGCCTCGTGCACCTCTTTGTAGTCAGGCAGAGGCGTCGAGCGCTTGGAGGACGGGCCGGCCCAGTCCGTGGAGAATCCGCCGGGCTCGATCAGCGTGACGTGGATCCCGAACGGCTCCACTTCCTGCGCCAGCGACTGGGAGAACCCCTCGAGCGCCCACTTCGACGCGTGGTAGATGCCGACGTTCTGGAATGCGGTGATGCCGCCGATCGACGACACCTGCAGGATGTGGCCGCTGCGCTGTGCCCGCAGGTACGGCAGGGCGGCCTGGGTGACCCACAGCGCCCCGAAAACGTTTGTTTCGATCTGGGCCCGCGCCTCCTGCTCGGACAGCTCCTCGATGAAGCCGAAGTGCCCGTAGCCTGCGTTGTTGACGACGACGTCGAGCCGGCCGAAGTGGTCGTGAGCCCGTTTGACCGCGGCGAAGTCCGCGTCGCGGTCGGTCACGTCCAGCTGGATCGGCAGAAGGGCGTCGCCGTATTTTTCGGCCAGGTCGGTCAGGGTCGCGGTGTCGCGCGCGGTCGCGGCCACCTTGTCGCCGCGGTCGAGGGCAGCGATCGCCCATTCTCTGCCGAAACCACGCGACGTCCCGGTGATGAACCACACTTTTTCAGCCATGCCTCTACCAATGCCCGGTATCGCGGTGGGCATTCCCGCTCTACGGAACTTGACAGGTAGCGTCGCGGACGTGAGCAGGGCATCGCTGGACAAGGACCCACGCGAAGTGGCGTCGATGTTCGATGCCGTGGCGCAGCGCTACGACCTGACCAACACCGTGCTGTCGCTGGGGCAGGACCGGTTCTGGCGGCGCGCGACGAGGTCGGCGCTGCGCATCGGTACCGGCGACAAGGTGCTCGACCTGGCGGCGGGCACCGCGGTGTCGACGGTCGAGCTGGCGCGGTCGGGAGCCTGGTGTGTGGCGGCCGACTTCTCGGTCGGGATGCTCGCCGCCGGTGGAGGTCGCGACGTGCCCAAGGTCACGGGTGATGCGACGCGGCTGCCGTTCGCCGACGGCGTGTTCGACGCGGTGACCATCAGCTTCGGGCTGCGCAATGTCGTCGACCACGCGGCGGGGCTACGTGAGATGGCCCGCGTGACGCGACCGGGCGGGCGGCTGGTGGTGTGCGAGTTCTCGACGCCGACGAACACGCTGTTCGCTACCGCCTACAAGGAGTACTTGATGCAGGCGCTGCCGCGGATCGCGCGAAAGGTGTCGTCGAATCCGGACGCCTATGTGTATCTGGCCGAATCGATTCGGGCGTGGCCGGATCAGGCGCAACTGGCGCACAAGATCGCAGACGCCGGTTGGTCGGCGGTGCGCTGGCGCAACTTGAGCGGGGGCATCGTTGCTTTGCACGCCGCCGTGAAACCCTCGCGCTAGGGTTCGCGAGATGCCCGGTCGGCTCACGGATCCCAGTTGCACCATCGGCATGGATCTGCGGGCCGATCCGCGGATGGTGAAGGCGCTGGCGCAGTTCGGGCTCGACGGGCACATGCCGCTTCCGTCGGCGACGCCCGATGCGCCGATGGCGGAGCGGCTGGCCGCGGTCGCGGCGACGGAGAAGCGGATGGGCCGGGTGCTCGAGGAGCTGGCGCAGACCCTGCCGAGGCCGACCGGCATCGCCACCATGACGACGACGATCACCGGCGTCGACGGCAACGAGATCGCTTTGTACATCACCCACCCGATCCCCGCCGCAGGCGAGTTGCCCGGGGTCGTGCACTTCCACGGCGGCGGGATGACCATCAACGGCGTGACCGATCTGAGCTACACCCGGGCCCGCGAAAACCTCGCTGCCACAGGGCTTGTGGTCATCGGCGTGGAATTCCGCAACGCGGGTGGCAGGCTCGGCCCGCACCCGTACCCTGCGGGGCTCAACGACTGCGCGTCGGCGATCCGATGGGCCTATGCCAACCGCGCGGATCTGGCCATCAGCCATCTGATCACGTGCGGTGAATCCGGCGGCGGGAACCTGACGCTGACCACCTTGCACAAGGCGAAGCGCGAGGGCTGGCTGAACGAGATCGCGGGCGCCTACGCCCAGTGCCCGTTTCTATCAGGGCGCTGGTACGAGCAACCCGACGAATTGCCGTCGCTGAGGGAGTGCGACGGGTACTTCCTCACCCGCGAGATCATGGGACTCGCCGCTGCCGTCTACGACCCGACCGGTGAGAACTCACAGGACGGTGCCTGTTATGCGGGCTGGGCCACCGATGAGGAGTTGAGTGAGCTTCCGCCGCATGTGATTTCGGTCAACGAGATCGATCCGCTGCGCGACGAGGGCCTGCTCTACTACCGCAGGCTGGTCCGCGCGGGCGTGCCCGCGGTCGGCCGCGTTGTGGTCGGCACGGGGCACGGCTGCGACCTGCTGCTCGGCGGTTATCTGCCCGATGTTTTCGCCGCCACCATCCGCGACGTCAGCGGCTTCGCAAAGTCCCTCGCCTAGCCTCTTCTCACTTCTGCACCGCGAGCGTGCGTGTTTGCACACGACACGCCGCGCCCGGGCGTACAACTGCGCACGCTCGCGGCTAGCTGAGTTCGTCCCAGAGCCGCTGGCTTTCGGCGCCGACGGTGGCGTCGTGCGTCTGCTGGAAGTTGCGGCCACCGCGGCGGAAGGTGGCAACGACGGCTGCGGGCACGGCCGGCTCGAGCAATGGCTTTGGTAGCCAATCGCATTCACGCACGTGAACTAGATCGACGGCGGCTGCGTCGTCGCTGGCGTCGTAGAAGTACGGGCCGACGATGCGACCAAGCCAATACAGCCCGTCCGCGTCGCGGGTCCAAACGAACGAACCGTCGTCAACTTCGGCGAACCGCTCGACGCGGCGCGCGCGGCGGCCGTCGTGAACAGGCTCGCCGAACCCGCACACTCCGCGGGCAAATGCTCGCTCGATCGTCGCCCGCACATCGATATCATCACGGCGCGACCGCAAGGGCGCTCGATAGACGGCGGTCGTCATGCCCTTATCGTCGCCGAGCGTGCGCGTTTGCACGTGAATTAGCGGCGTGTCGCGTACAAACACGCACGCTCGCGGTGCAACTCAGCTGAACGGCGGCCTGCGGTCCAGCCGCCGGGAGCCCCCGCCCGCACGCCGCCACACCCGCGCGACCCAGTCCGCGTCCTCGTCGGTGACGAGGTTGGCCATCACCCGCACCGCGATGTTCATCAGGAACGTGGACCGCATCGCGAGCGGACCCGTCGCGGGAAGGAAGCGCGGATAGGTCAGCAGCAGGGCGAGTCTGCGCGCGACCGAGAACCCGCGCGCATAGTGCTGCTGCAGGAGCGCAGGCCATGCAGACGTCAGATCACCCGTATCGAGCATTTCGACGGCCAGCCTGCCGGTCTCGAGGGCGTAGTCGATGCCCTCCCCGTTGAGCGGGTTGACGCAGGCGGCGGCGTCGCCGATCAGCATCCAGTTCGGCCCGGCCACGCCGGACACCGCGCCGCCCATGGGTAGCAGCGCCGACAACCCGAGCCGCGGCTCGCCCTCGAAGCCCCATTCATTACGTCTGAGTGACGCGTAGTAGGACATCAGTGGCCGCAGCGCCGCATCCGCGGGTCGTTTCGACGTCGCCAACGCGCCCACGCCGATGTTCACCTCGCCGTTGCCGAGCGGGAAGATCCATCCGTAGCCCGGCAGTAACTCACCATCGGGCGACCGCAGCTCCAGGTGCGACGTGATCCACGACTCGCTGGCGCGCGGTGTCGCGATGTACCCGCGAATCGCCACGCCGTACACCGTCTGCTTATGCCATTGCCGACCCAGTACGCGCCCGAGCGTCGACCGCGCTCCGTCCGCGACGATCAGATGCCCGCAACTGACCTCGGCGCCGCTGTCCAGCAACACCGAAGAAACACGTCCTGCCGAATCATGTTCCACCTCAACGGCTTTGACGCCCAGCATCATCTTCGCGCCGTCGTCGACGGCGACCATCCGGATGCGGTCGTCGAGTTCCGTTCGGGGCACCGCGCTACTGACCTTCGGGAACGACGCGCCGGGCCACGGGATCTCGACCTCGGTGCCGAAGCCCGACATCCGCAGCCCGTGGTGGGCGATGCGGCCCTCGAGCCACGGCCCGAGGCCGAGCTGTTGCATCTCGGCGATCGCCCGCGGGGTCAGGCCGTCGCCGCACGCCTTGTCGCGGGGGAACTGGGCGGAGTCGATCACCAGCACGTCGCGGCCGCTGCGGGCGGCCCACGCAGCGGCGGCTGATCCGGCGGGGCCGGCACCGACCACGACCACGTCAGCCCTGATGTTCATGTATCCCAGTATGTTGGCAGGGTGAGGACACCGGCGAGCGTGGTCGCGGGCGTGGACTTCGGGGACCCCGCCTTTGCGCAGGAAGTGCGCGACGGCGTCGCCCGCATCGAGGACCTGATGTCCACTGAGCTGGGCAAAGCCGACGAGCTGATGGCAGAGGCCGTCCAGCACCTGTTCCAGGCAGGCGGCAAGCGTTTCCGCCCGCTGTTCACGGTGCTGTCCGCGCAGCTGGGCCCCGACCCAGACAACTGGCAGGTCACCGTCGCGGGCGCCGTCATCGAGTTGGTCCACCTGGCCACGCTGTACCACGACGACGTGATGGATGAGGCCCAGGTGAGGCGCGGCGCCCCGAGCGCGAACGCCCGGTGGAGCAACAACATCGCGATCCTGGCGGGCGACTACCTGTTCGCGACGGCCTCGCGGCTGGTCTCGCGGCTCGGCCCGGACGCTGTGCGGGTCATCGCCGAGACATTCGCCCAGCTCGTAACCGGCCAGATGCGCGAGACCCGCGGCTCAGCCGACCATGTGGACTCCGTCGAGCACTACCTCAAGGTGGTGTACGAGAAGACCGCATGCCTGATCGCGGCGTCCGGCCGGTTCGGCGGCACATTCTCCGGCGCCGACGAGGAGCAGATCGAGCGGCTGAGCAGGCTCGGCGGCATCGTCGGCACAGTGTTCCAAATCTCCGACGACATCATCGACATCGACAGCGACCCCGACGAATCCGGCAAGGTGCCCGGCACCGACCTGCGAGAAGGGGTGCACACCCTGCCGGTGCTCTACGCGCTGCGCGAAACGGGTGACGACGCCGACCGGCTGCGCGAACTGCTGGCAGGCCCGGTCGAGGACGACGACGAACTGGCCGAGGCGCTGAACCTGCTGCGCAGGTCGCACGGCATGGTGCAGGCCAAGGAGACCGTCGTGCGCTACGCCAGGCAGGCCCGCGACGAACTGGACAATCTGCCGGAGGGGCCGGGTCGGCAGGCGCTGGCATCGCTGGTCGACTACACCGTCAACCGCCACGGCTGAGGAACCCCCGACGGCCGTCGGAGCGTTGGAGAAGCGAAGACCTTCCAGGAGGACGCTGATGAGCTGGCATTCGGGTGCCAACACGGCCAAGACATTCCTCCTGCTGGCGTTGTTCTCGGGGCTGATCGTCGCCGTCGGTGCAATGTTCGGCAGGAACATCATGTTTCTGGCCGTGTTGTTCGCGATCGGCATGAACGTCTACGTCTACTTCAACAGCGACAAGCTGGCGTTGCGCGCGATGCACGCCCAGCCGGTCACCGAGGTTCAGGCGCCGTTCATGTACAAAGTTGTCCGCGAACTGGCGACTACTGCACATCAGCCGATGCCGCGGCTGTACATCAGCGACACGGCCAACCCCAACGCGTTCGCGACGGGCCGCAACCCCCGCAATGCGGCGGTGTGCTGCACGACCGGGATCCTGCAGATACTCGACGAGCGGGAACTGCGAGCGGTGCTCGGCCATGAGTTGTCACACGTCTACAACCGCGACATCCTGATCTCGTGTGTAGCCGGCGCGATGGCGTCGGTGATCACCGCGATAGCCAACCTGGCTTTCTTCGCCAGCATGTTCGGCGGAAACCGCGAGGGTGGCGCGAATCCCTTTGCCATACTGCTTGTTTCACTGTTGGGACCGATCGCCGCGACGGTGATTCGGCTCGCGGTGTCCCGGTCGCGCGAGTACCAGGCCGACCAGTCCGGCGCCGAGCTGACCGGCGACCCGCTGTCCCTTGCGTCGGCGCTTCGCAAAATCAGCGGCGGGGTGCAGCAGGCGCCGTTGCCGCCGGAGCCGCAGCTGGCCGACCAGGCACACCTGATGATCGCCAGCCCGTTCCGCGCAGGCGAGAAGGTCGGGAAGCTGTTTTCCACGCACCCGCCGATCGAGGAGCGGATCCGTCGGCTGGAGGAGATGGCGGGCCGCGGCCCCGGCCAGTACTGAGCCTGTCGGTAGGTGTGCTCCTCGCGTCCGCACCACATAGGCTGTGCCGATGCTGAGCAGAACGATCCTTGCGGGCGCTGCGGCAGCGGCTCTGGTCGGTGCACCGGGTGTCGCCGCCGCCGACCCGAACGAGCCGCCCGCCCCGCCGCCGCCGCCCAACGTAAACGGCTACGCGCCGGTGAAGCCGTCGGAGTTCTCGGTGCTGGGTGACTCGGCCTACGCGTTCACCACACCCGACGGGCTGACGTGCATGGTGCAGCGCTCAGGGGGATACGGCTGCAGCGGCCCGATCCCCGGCGGACCCGAAGGCGCGAACATGGTCAGCGGGGCGATGGGCGGCGTGCCGGTCTTCTCCAACGTGGCGGCCAACCCGTTCGCCAGCGCGGGTGAGGTCAAACCGCTTCCGGCCAACTCGCGCATCAGCTTCCAGACTCTGAGCTGTGGCACCGACGGCGCCTTGACCACATGTGTGGACAGCAAGAACCAGGCGGGCTTCGTGATCGCTCCCGCGGGCAGTTGGATCGTCGGTGAGGTCAACCCGCTGGTGGACCGGCCCGAGGGAACGAACCCCTACTTCAACTAGCTCAGAACCCCGAGCCGTGCACCTCGTGCCCGGGCTTTTCGGCGGCCAGGCCGCGGTAGGCCTCCTCGACGGTCGAACCGTGGTTGACGACGCCGTCGACCTCGCGCGCGATCGGCATGGACAGGCCGTACTCGTTGGCGAACTCCATGACCACGCTCGCGGCCTTGACGCCCTCGGCAACCTGGTTCATCGACTCGATGATCTCGTCGATCGTCTTGCCCGCCCCCAGCTGCTCGCCGACATGGCGGTTACGGCTGCGCTGGCTGGTGCACGTGACGATCAGATCGCCCATGCCCGCGAGGCCGGCGAAGGTGTCGCGGTGCCCGCCCATCGCCTCGCCCAGCTTCGACATCTCCCGTAGCGCGCGGGCGATCACCATCGCGCGGGTGTTCTCGCCGATGCCCAGCGAGTAGCCCATCCCGACGGCGATCGCGTAGACGTTCTTCAACGCACCCGCCATCTCGACGCCGACCACGTCGTCGGTGGTGTACGTGCGAAATCTCTGCGTGCGGAACAGGTTTGCGAGGTTGGCCGCCAGATGCTGGTCCGGCATCGCGAGCACGGCCGCCGCGGCGTATCCCTCGGCGACTTCGCGGGCGATGTTCGGACCTGCCAGGATGCCGGCGGGGTGCCCCGGCAGTACCTCGTCGACGATCTGGCTCATCCGGTAGTTCGTGCCCTGCTCGAGGCCCTTCACCAGGGACACCACCGGCACCCACGGCCGCAGTTCCTTGGCCAGCTCGGTCAGCACGCCGCGGAAGCCGTGCGACGGCACACCCATCACGATCACGTCGGCAGACTCGGCCGCCTCGGAGAAGTCGGTGGTGGCCTGCAGCGTCAACGCCAACTCGACTTCGTCGCCGAGGTACTTGGTGTTGCGGTGCTTCTCGTTGATGTCGTTGGCGGTCTCCTCGGAGCGCACCCATTGCAATGTCGGCCCGCGCCGCGCGCAGATGGAAGCGACGGTGGTGCCCCAGGAGCCTCCACCGAGTACGACGACTTTGGGTTCGCGTTGAGCAGGTGCCATGGCATCAGCGTATTGCCGACGCATGCCGTTTCACTGGCAGTTGACGAACTGCGTCGCCGCTGCGCCGAAGTTAGCTGGTGCGCCCGAATTGGTGCCGAAGGGCCCAGTGCGCCGCTGGTAGCGTCGATTGCCAGTTGGCAGAAAGGCTCCCGGTGCCGAAACCGATCAGGGTCGATCCGCAGGACTTGGCTCGCGCCGCCGAGCGTGTCCGCGAACACGCAGACCAACTCCGGGCCGGCCACGCGTCGTCGGTGGCGGCGGCCGACGACGCGCAGCCCGGTCTGGTCGGCCAGTCGGCGCGGGCGATCGACTCCAAAACTCAACGCTGGCAGACCACGACGGCCGAGCTGTATCGAGTACTGGCCTCGCAGGCCGCCGCGTTGTCGAGTGCCGCAGCGGCTTACGCCAGGACCGAGGACAACAACCGCGACATGATCGCTTCTGTGGACCCCACAAGCCTGTAGGCCGCCATGTCGCTGACGATCGATGATGTAGCGCGCTGGGATCCCGATGCCGTCCGCGAGGTCGGCGACGCCGCCCGCACTCGCGCGCAGACGTCGATCGACATCGCCAACGAGCTGCCGACGTTTCCGGACTGGACGGGTCCCGGCTCCCAGGAAGCCAAGCAGGCGCTCGGGAAGACCCGGCAAGCGTTGATGAGGGACGCCGACGCAGCGCTGGCGGCGGCGCGCTCGGCCGATGCGGCGGCGGTTAATGTCCAGGTGGTCAAGGAAAATCTGCAACAGGTGCTGAACATGGCCCGTGACTGCGGCATGATCGTCGATCCGGTGGCCGGCACGGTCCGTCCCGTGCCGGGAAGCATGACCACGGCGAACGACTGGCACAACGCGCAGGTGCTGCAGCAGGCGATCCAACAGGTGCTCGCCCAAGCGAATACGGTCGATCAGCAGTTGGCCGCGGCGATGGACCAGGCCGACGATGTGGTCGACGTGCCGCCAGAGGCGCGACCGATACCGCTGCCACCGCCGGGCGCCACCACCGAGGATGTGAAGCACTGGTGGAAGTCGTTGAGCCAGAAGGACCGTGAGCGACTGATCGCCGAACATCCGGCAGAGTTGGGCAACCTCAACGGAATTCCCGCGGCCGCGCGCGACACGATCAACCAGCAAGTGCACGCCGACGACCTGACCAGGATCTCGGATACCGCTGCGCAGCACGGCGCTTCGAATGAGCAGGTGTTGGCGAACCCCGGCTTCTACGGCCTCTCGGCGGACGATGTCACGCGCTACAACAACGCGATCAAGGTTCAGCAGGGCATGTACCATCAGCGCGGCGACGACCCCGACCCGTCCCGTCAGCGGCCCGTCATGCTGTGGAAGTACGAACCGCTCGCCGACGGCGGTCAGGGCCGCGCCGCCATCGCGATCGGCAACCCGGACTACGCCGACAACACGACGGTCATCGTCCCTGGCACGAGCAGCAGCGTAAAAGGCGGCTGGCTCAGCGACGGCCACAACGACGCCATGAACCTCTGGGACCAGGCCAACGCGGCCGACCCGAACGGCACGCACTCGGTGATGTCGTGGATGGGCTACGACGCGCCGGACGGCTTCAGCGACACTCGTGTCGCCAACCCCGACCTTGCACGCGCGGGCGGCAAGGTATTGGCGGCCGACGTCAACGGGCTGTGGAGCACCCATCAGGACCCACAACAGCATGTGACGGTGATCGGACATTCCTACGGGTCGACGACGGTCGCCGACGCCTTCGCCGACTCTGGCATGCACGCCAACGACGCTGTCCTCATTGGTTGTCCGGGAACGGATTTGGCCCGCAGTGCCGCCGATTTCCACCTCGACGGCGGAAACGTCTACGTCGGCTCTGCGTCGACGGACCCGGTCAGCTACATCGGAACGGCGCCGGAGTATCTCCACGACTATCTGAACCGCGAACTGCACTATCCGGTGGGGCTGAACGCGGGCCTCGGGCTGGACCCCGCAGGCGACCAGTTCGGCTCGATCCGGTTCGACGCGGAGGTCGCCGGTCGCGACGGCATCAACCCGAACGACCATTCGCATTACTACGACATGGGTAGCGAATCCCTGCGTGCCATGACCTACATCGCCACCGGCGAGAGCGGCGAGTTGGGGGCGGAGGGGCTGCTGGCCGACGGTCGCCGCCAGCCGCACGTCGACCTGCCGACCGAGATCGAGCTGCCGTTCGGCGGAAAGATCGAGTTGCCGCCCGTAGGCTTCGACATACCGGGATCGCCCGCATACATCGATCCCGAAACCGGTCGTCCATCGGAGTCAGTGACCAAAAACCATGCTTTCTAATAGATTTCAGATGAGTGCGGCGTTGCTCGGGCTCGCACTGGTGTTAGGAGGCTGTTCGATGTTCCCCCATGACGACAAGCCGTCGACGCCACCGCCGGAGCCGGTGCAGTCGCAGTCCGACGAGGACACCATCAAGCAGGTCGTCGACCCCGCCAAGACCATCGTCGCTGTGGCCGCGCTCCAGGACGTGAGTGGCGGCGTCGGATTCGAGGCGTGCAACGACCAGGGCGAGCCGCCGTACCGGGGCAGGCTCGAGATGGGCTTCCGCATTCCGGACGACATCGAGCCGAAGAAGTACTTCGAACAGATCGCCAAGACGATGGTGCAGCAGGGCAACGGCTGGTACGACGGACCGCCGCCGGGCAGGAACCCGTTCGGCACCGCCATCCACACCGACACCGTGTTTGCGGTCATCGGCCAGAACCCGGTCGCGCGCGAAGACGGCTATGTGCACGTGTTCGGTGAGTGCCGCAACATGGACGACCACAAAGACGGCGCCAGCGTTAACGTCACCGACCGGCTGGTGAACTAGCGGTAGTTGACGAACTGCAGCGCCACGTCGAGGTCGGCTTTCTTCAGCAAGGCCTGCACAGCTTGAAGGTCGTCGCGCTTTTTGGAGCTCACCCGGACCTCGTCGCCCTGGATCTGCGTCTTGACGCCCTTGGGGCCGTCGTCGCGAATGAGCTTGGTGATCTTCTTGGCGTCCTCGCTGGAGATGCCCTGCTTGATGGTGCCGCTGACCTTGTAGGTCTTGCCGCTCGCCTGCGGGTCACCGACGTCGAAGGCCTTCATCGAGATGTCGCGCCGGATCAACTTCTCCTTGAACACGTCGATGGCGGCCTTTGTGCGCTCCTCGGTGGACGAGGTGATGGTGATGGCCTCCTCGCCCTGCCATTCGATATGGGTGTCGGTGCCGCGGAAGTCGAATCGGGTGGACAGTTCCTTGGCGGCCTGGTTGAGGGCGTTGTCGACCTCCTGGCGGTCGACCTTGCTGACGACATCGAAGCTTGAATCCGCCATTGCGTTGGCCTCCTCTCGTTGTGCTCGTAAGTACTATCCCACGACGCCGAAACCGACATTTCGCAGACAAAGTGCGAGGTAGATCTCGGCCGTTTTCGTGCATAGCGCGTCCTCGTTGTACCCTGCTAGTCGCACAATGGCAGGTTGCCCGAGCGGCCAATGGGAGCGGACTGTAAATCCGTCGGCTTACGCCTACGCAGGTTCGAATCCTGCACCTGCCACCGAGGTCTCAGCCGCTGTCGGGGTCATGGCGGGCCGCTTAAGGCCGCGCTAGATGAATGTTGCTTTCCCCGAGCCGGACTTCGGGCCTCCCGCAGTGTGGTCGGTATCAGCCTTCAAATAGACCCATTGGGCATACGTGTAGGTCTCGGCCCCGTCCGCAGGTCTGACAACCAACGTGCGCGCGGCGGACAGCTCGTACCTGTCCTCGTCTCCGTACTCATGAAAAATGCCCTCGTCTGCCGAGAGGTACACGGTGAATGCCATATTTCGAGCGTGCCATGAGCGCGGGACCGAAACCCTCCGTTGACCACAGTGATTCGGCTCTTAGGTCCTCGTTCTCCGCTTCTGGCCGGTTCGCGGAGTGCTGCGAGCAGTCCAATATTGTCAGAGCTGGCAATTACGGGAATGCCGCCGACTCTGCTCATTTAACTCCGTCAGCAAGCACCCAGTCGTACTCTGGCCCCCGTCTCGACCGACCGACCGCCTCCAACTGTGGTTGGCGCGAGACCCCATCGAAGAAGGTAAAGATGTCAAAAGACCAGAACATCGAGACGTTGAACAAGGGCTACGCCGCGTTCTCCTCCGGAGACGCCGAAGGGGCTATGCGGGACCTTGATGACAACATCGAGTGGGTCCAACCGGGCAACAGCGCGATCAGCGGCACGTATCACGGCAAAGCCGAAGTCGGTGAGTTCTTCGCGAAGCTGGCGGAGAAGTCTTTCGCAACCACCCCTAACCGGTTCATCGCCGACGACGACGAGGTGGTCGTGCTGACCGAAGTCAGGGCCGGCGGCGAAACGGCTCAGAGCGCCGACTTGTACACCTTCCGCGACGGGAAAGTCGTAAGAGCTGAAAACTTCTCGGACACCGCCATGATGGAGCGGGTCTTCGGCACCAAGTAAGCGGTCGCCAAACCGATAAGCACAGCCTTCGTCGCGACGATGACGGACACGATCCGCTGCATTCGCCGCTATATCAGTCGGTCTTCAGCACGCTCGCCGCATCGTCGTGTTCGACGGTCGAGCGTTTTCGCTCTGGCGGAACCTTCCCTCGGACGCTGTCTCAGGTGCGTCGTCAGAAGTGGCGGTGAGGAAACGATCCGGAAGGGCCAGCTTCATGATCGTCCGAAGCGCGAGCAGGTATTGGCGGACCAGCGGACCGGTCGTGTAGGGCAGATCGTAGGCGACGCACACAGCTTTCACCCGCCGGGCGATGTCCGCGTAACGGTTGCTCGGAAGATCGGGGAAGAGGTGATGTTCGATCTGATAGCAGAGGTTCCCGCTCATGAACGCCAACAAGGGCCCCGCCTTGAAGTTCGCCGTACCCAGCATTTGGCGCAAATACCATTCTGGCTTCGTCTCGTCGACCAGTGCGGCAGCGACAAATTTCTCGGCGCCGTCCGCGAAGTGCCCGCAGCAGATCACCACGTAGGCCCAAATGTTGCGCATCAAGTTGGCCGTCACGTTGGCTGTGGCGGTACGCCGCCACCGCCGGCCGCTGAGCGACGGATATAGTACGTAGTCCTTGGCGGCCTGGCGGGCGATTTTGCGGACGAAGGCTTTGGTGTGAGTTGATTTGTCGGCATCGGTTGTAGCGCGCAGCTTCTCGGAGTACAGGTCGTGCAGGCCGATGCCCCATTCAAAGGTGAGGGCCATCAACAGGTTCCGTAGCGGCTGCGTCAGATGACTTGGCTTCCACGTCTGGTCGCGGGTGACTCGCATGACTCCGTATCCGAGGTCCTCGTCCATGCCGACAACGTTGGTGAAGACGTGGTGGCGGTAGTTGTGGGAGTAGCGCCACTGCGACGATGGGCCGACCATGTCCCACTCCCAGGTACCTGAATGTATTTCCGGGTCGTTCATCCAGTCCCATTGACCGTGGCCGATGTTGTGAGCGAGTTCCATGTTCTCGATGCTCTTCGCCGCGGCGAGCGCTGTGGTTCCCAGCACCCATCCGACCTTGCCCTTGCTCAAGCCGATCACGAGGCGCGAAGCGACTTCGAGGCCACGCTGAAATGCGATCGTGCGATGAATATATGCCCGGTCATTTGCGCCTAACGACTGCTCGACATCACGGCGGATTCCCTCAAGATCGGCGGCGAGTGCCTCCAGCTCTGCGACGCTGAGATGAGCGAAGTCAGCGACATCGGTGATGGCCATCGTCTGTCAAACCCTTTCAGGCGCGATTTGGAGTCCCCGGCTTGCGCAATCTCGACCAGCACAGCCGCCGTGAACAACTCCCACGGGCTGAAGGAGTGAAGCTATCTACTCACTACCCACAACGAGGGAAAAAAATCAGACGGGCCCTGGTGGAGATGGAAGCTCCGGTCGAAGACGAGATCGAGCCGGGAGGCCCAGCGACCGGGCTAGGCTCGAAACATGGAGCCCGAGTTCGAAGAAATCCCGGATTTCTCGCCGTTCAGCAGAATTAGGCGGATAGCTCTTGATCCCGAATCCGTGGTCGGTAAGGAGCTTGTTGAAAAATTCGAGCAGCTTGACGAATCTTTCACGGGCAAGAACAAGAGTTGGTCCGCGATCGTGAAGCTCATCGCTCTGAGCGCGATGTGCGTCAAGGGGGTGATCGACCTGGAGAAGCAGGTCATCGACTTGCGGCGCGAGGTGCGCTCCCGGGCCGGAACATGATGCGCGAAGCCGCCGACCCGACCTGCTGAGCTGACAATCCTGCGATCATCGACCGAGCCGGCGGCAGGCCGCTACTTGCGGGAATGGTCGCGTCCACACGACTGGGCGCGTTTCTCGCGTCGTTCTGAAACATGTTTCAATAGCTTTATCGAAGGTTTCTGGCGTCCTCGAGCGCTCCCGATACCGCGGTTGCCGGTGCCCGCGTTGGCTTCGGTCGGCCACATCCCGGATGGTACGACCGTCGACCTTCCGGGTCGGGGAAGCACGTACGTTTATGATTCCGGCCCGTGCGATGGGCCGACGTACGTGCTGCTGCACTCCCTGGCTTGCACCGGTCTGGTGACGTGGTATCCCGCGTTGGAAGCGGTGCGCGAGTTCGGCCGGGTTGTGGTCTTCGACCAGCGGTGTCATGGCCAAGGAATTCTGCCGCCGCGCATGTTGCTGGAGGACTGCGCCGACGATGTCGCTGCCCTGGCCGACGTCCTCGACATTCCCAGCTTCGTGCCGGTCGGGTATTCCATGGGATCGCTCGTCGCCCAACTTGTTTGGAAGCGCCACCGGGAGAGGGTCGATGGCCTGGTGCTGTGCGCCGCAGCGGCAGCAGTTAGCCGAGCAGCTTACGAGCGGGTCGCCACCGGAGTGTTCGCAGCACTGATCGAGGCCGTCAGTCCCGCGCCACGCCTGTGCGAGCCCGCGAAGGCGGCCAACCATGGATACTTCCGCGATCACCAATGGGTTCTGGGCCAAATCCGCTCCACGTCGCCGGGCAGTATCACCCGTGCGATCGCCGAAGTGGTCCGTTTCGATTCGACGAACTGGGTGGGCGAAATCGATGTCCCCACAGCCGTGGTGGTGACGATGAAGGATCGCGCCTTCGGCGTGCGACGGCAGAAGTGGCTGGCAAGCCAGATCCCAAACGCCGAGATGGTGCCTGTCGACGCGGGTCACGCCGGTTGCACCTTGCAGCCGGCCGCGTTCGTTCCTGGTCTGCGCCGAGCGATTGAATCGGTACATGGCCGGCTCCCTGCGTCGCGCCGCACGGAGCGGATGGCCGAATAGGCGAATTCGCGACCAATGCGAGGGGAAGAGTGGGGTGAAGCGGCTTAGTGGTTGGGACGTGCTGCTGCTATCGAGCGAAACCCCCAACGTCCATCAGCACACCCTCAAGGTCGCGATCGTCGACACCAATGGCTTCGAGGGCGAGCCGACGTTCGAGGCGTTCCGCGACGTATTCCTTGCCAAGCTGCCACTTCTTCTCCCGCTGCGCTACGAGTTGGTGTCGACGCCGTTGCGTCTACACCGCCCGATCTGGCGTGAAGACGCCAAGCTCGATTTGGACTACCACCTTCGGCAGGTGCAGGTGCCTGCCCCTGGAGGACGGCGAGAGCTCGACGCCGTGATCGGCGCGATAGCAAGCGAGCCGCTTGATCGCCGTCGTCCGCTGTGGCAGTTTCACTACGCCGAAGGGCTGTCCGACAATCGAATTGCGGTGATCGGCAAGGTGCATCACGTCCTGGCCGACGGCGTCGCATCAGCCAATCTCTTGGCGCGCGCGATGGAATGGCCGGGCGGTGAAGCACCGCATGATCAAACGCCGAAGGATCTCCCGCCGCCAACGACACGCGATGTCCTGCTTTTCGCGGCACGCGACCACGTTTCGCGGTTCCGAACCCTACCGTCAGCGGTGCGAGACGGAGTGGTCGGTGGTTACCGGTTGCAGCGTAGAGTGCGGCAACGCCGTCGCGATCCTGATCTTGCCGGCCGCTTCAAGCCGCCGCCCACTTTCTTCAATCGGAAACCCACCGCGGCAAGAACTTTTGCCAGCGCTACGCTGCCGCTCGCCGACGTCAAAGCGATCAGCAAGAAGCTCGACGTAACGATCAACGACCTGGTTCTGACCACCGTCGCGGGCGCGCTGAGACGTCTGCTCCTCATGTACGGAGAGGACGCCAACGCGCCGCTCATCGCCTCAGTGCCCGCAACTACCGACACCTCGCCGGAGCGGATCGCCGGCAACGCGCTGGCCACGATGCTGGTCTCGTTGCCTGTTCACATCGACGATTCGATGGAGCAGCTTCGGTTGATCCGCACGTCGACGCGCATCGCCAAGGAAGATCATCAACTCCTAGGCCCCACCCTGGTGGGCCGCTGGCTGGAGTTCGTGCCGCCGACACTCACGCGCACAGTCTTTCGTTGGATGTCACGAAGGGAAGCGCCCAACAAGCTGTTCAATTTGATTGTTTCCAACGTTCCCGGACCACGGGAATATGGCTGCATCGCCGGCGCAGTGGTAACCGAGTTCTATTCGGTTGGACCGCTTGCAGCGGGTGCCGCCTTGAATGTGACCGTGTGGAGCTATGTCGACCAGCTCAGCGTCTCGGTGATTTCCGACGCCGCAATACTCAACGACACACACGAAGTGACCGACGCGTTCGTGGACGCGTTTACCAGGTTGCGGGAAGCGACAGACTCCTCCGCCAGGACCACGCCGTAGGCTCAGCGGCCAGATCCCTTCCGCCGCTGCAATCGTTACTTTTCACCCGAGGGGATGTCGCCCGAATAGGCGGACGCTCGGCTGGCCACTGCTTTCCCTCGGCGCGTGGTCGCCCTAATGCTGTACTACCGTCAACCCTTGGGGGCGAGGTGCAGCGGCAGGCTTTCGAAGCGGCGAATCACGTTGTTGCGAGCCAACTCTGGCGTGCCATCGAGCTGAATGCGTTCAACATGTCGAAGCAATGAGCGCAGCATCGCTTCTATCTCCATCCGTGCCAGACCTTGGCCAGCGCACGCGTGAACTCCATGCCCGAAGCCGAGCTGACGGGAAGCGTCGCGCGTGATGTCGAAGCGGTCAGGGTCGCTCCAAACACGGTCATCGCGGTTCGCCGACGCGAACATGACCAGCACCCGTGAGCCTGCTGGAATTCGCGTCCCCGTGATCTCGGTATCACGCTCGACGCGGCGTCCGAACGCCCTGACCGCCGATTCCATCCGAACGACTTCGTTTACCGCATTCGGTATCCGGGCAGTGTCGTGCCGCAGTAGCTGCCATTGGTCCGGATTGGTAGCGAACAGCCACAGTGCCGCGGCGATCGCACTTGCCGTCGTGTCGATGGAGGGTGCCAGATAATCGATGAAGACCGAAGGAAGTTGCGACTGCTTCATCGCGCCCTCTTCGATCGCCTGCACCACCTCGTGCGCCATACTGCCTGGAATCACGTTGCGCCGACGGGCAAGCCGATGCACGAACGCCAGCATCGACAATGCGTCGCCAGACGACCGCACGGCCAAACTGTTGAACGGCCCAAGCAGATCGAAAGTGGCACCGGCCCACGCGACCAGGTGCTCGCGTCCACCTTCGGGCCACCCGACAAGGTCGGGAACCACCGACAGCGGAAGTCTCAACGCGATATCCCCGACGCCGTCGACCCTGCCGTTCGCCACGGCAGCACGCACCGTCTCCTCGGCCAAGTCCTCTATCTGGGTTTGCAGCGGACCCAATGCTCGCGGCATCAGCCGATGGGCCGAGAGCTTTCGGACGCGGTCGTGCTCGGCGCCATCCAGCATCAGAAAGCTCCGCCTGCCGACGGTGCGTGAGATGGGGTTCAGCGCCACGCCGCCGGCGGAACGGAACGTATCGGCGTCGCGGAGCACGTCCTTCACCTCGGCGTATCGCGGAATCGCGTACAACCTCTGCTTCGGTAGCCATACGACGGGACCAAGGGCCCGCATGGTTGCGTAATGCGGGTAGGGATCGCGAATAGCGGCTTGGGAGTACAAATCGGCGCGGTACACCGGCACGTCGCTCGGCGTCTTCGCGCCGCCCATCGCCCGCCGCCATATCCGAACGTCACGCGGACGACCGTCGGAGACAGCGCCCGAACGCGATGCCGAAGAGGACGTCATGTGACCATCGTCGCCTGGCGGCGGTCCAAGCGCGACGGTATGCCTGCACCATGTTCACTCGCCAGTGGTGCACTGAGCACACCGACGGATAGCGCCGAGGCGACCTGAACCGGGTTCTCTGCGAGCGGTCGCGGCTGCAGGTCCTGCGCTGGACGGGACACGGTCGTTCCGACCGCCGTACCGCAGACAATCGGTGACCGACGTGGCAGGCGCGCGTATGCACCTGCATCAAGGTCAGAGGCCCTTCTGCTTCTTGAGCGGACGTTTGATTCAGCGCGAGTTGTCACTCCGCCACGACTCGCGCACGAATCCGCGCCGCCATCGCCAGTGCCTCGGAGATCACGTCTTTGTGCGCATACTGGAGCTATCGTCGCCGCTATTGCGTCGATGCGGGCTGGGCGAATAATCTCGCGCCATGGCTGCAGCTACCGCGGGTGGGGGAGGGACCGGTCTGAGGCCGGATTTTGAGAACGTCCAGGCTCACTACGACCTGTCCGATGAGTTCTTCCGGCTCTTCCTCGATCCGACCCAGACCTACAGTTGCGCCTACTTCGAGCGCGACGACATGACTCTGGAGCAGGCCCAGATCGCCAAGATCGACCTGGCTTTGGGAAAATTAGGGCTGCAGCCTGGCATGACGCTGCTCGACATCGGCTGCGGCTGGGGTGCCACACTGCGGCGTGCCGTGGAGAAATACGACGTCAACGTCGTCGGCTTGACCCTGAGCAGGAACCAGGCCGTCGCCGTTGACAAGGTGTTCCGCGCAATCGACAGCACGCGCAGCCGGCGGGTGTTCTTGGCGGGGTGGGAGGAGTTTCGCGAACCGGTCGACCGGATCGTGTCGATCGGCGCGTTCGAGCACTTCGGTAAAGCTCGCTACGACGACTTCTTCAGCATGGCCCACTCCGTGCTGCCTCCCGACGGCGTGATGCTGCTGCATACGATCGTCAGAGCGAGTATGGAAGAGGTCCAGAAGCGGGGACTGAAGCTACCGGCGAAGCTGCTGAAGTTCATCCTGTTCATCATGGACGAGATCTTTCCCGGCGGGGAGCTGCCGTTGGTCGCCCAGGTCCAGCAACACGCAGTCAAAGCCGGTTTCCGGGTGGACCGCGTCCAGCCGCTGCGGCCGCACTACGCCCGAACGCTCGACATCTGGGCGGCGACGCTGCAGAGCAACCGAGAGCAGGCGATCGCGGTTCAATCCGAAGAGGTCTACCTGCGTTACATGAAGTACCTCACCGGTTGCGCTGACCTGTTCCGTGACGGCTACATCGACGTATGCCAGTTCACTTTGGTGAAAGGCGGCTGACCGCCATCAGGGCGCGACCAAAATAATTAACGCCGAGGTCTACAAGCGCCTTTGTCCGATGTAGTAAACGACCCACGAAATCCCCGACTTCGCAGTGCTTTTGCTGCGCCGATGATATTTTTGAGCCCTGCTGATCTGGTAGATGACATCCATGCGGAAGTAGGTCGCCGTGACTGATGCTGCCGAACGGGCCGAACAACTGGCCCTTGTTTCGCGCCTGAAGACGATTTATCCCGAAGTTCCGGAATGGCCGACTCCGGACATGATCACCCACGACCACTACCTCGCCTACATGAAGACCTCGCACGACGTGGGCGGCGAGCTGGACTACCCGCACCCCTACGAGAACAAGGAAGAAGAGCAGTGGGAACTGATGACCTACGTGCTCTGCGAGGTCCTCGGGATGCGGGGTATCTGGGTCTCCGAGGAACGACGGCGGCTGGCCAATGTCGACGTCGGGCGCGCCATCTATCTGGGTCTTCCGTATTACAGTCGCTGGCTCTGGTCGGTCGGCCGGTTGTTGATGGAGAAGAAGCACATTTCGTGGGGTGAGCTGACCGATCGGCTGGCAGAGGTGCAGGCGCGCTACGCCGGTGGCTTGAACGGCCAACGCCCGCAGGCTAAGCCGAAGTTCGAAGGCGATGGCTCCGGCGTCAATCGCAACAAGCATCACCTCGAAGCCGCCGGAGTCGGTGACCCCCAGTGCTTCGTGGGTCAGGCCGGCGTGGCGAAGTTCAACGTCGGCGACAAGGTGAAGGTGCGCGATCTGCCCGCGATGTTCTACACCCGCACGCCGGAATACTGCCGCGGCGCCGAGGGGACGATCGCTGAGGTGACGTACGAAAGCCCGGCTCCCGAAGACGAGGCCTGGGACCGCGAGGACGCCAAATCGGAGTGGTTCTACATCGTGCGGTTCAACCAGGCTGAGCTTTGGGACAGCTACACCGGTCCCAAGAACGACACTCTGCAGACCGAGATCCCTGAGCGCTGGCTGGAAGCCGTCGGTTGACAGAGTTTGCGTTGCCCAACCGCAGTCAGGCTTGATCGAAAGGAATTTTGCGTCTATGTCCGAGCACGGTCACGATCACGATCATTCGCGAACCGTCAAGCCGATGGTGGATGAGATCACCGATTTCGAGGTGCTCGAGATCGCGTTGCGCGAATTGTGCATCGAGAAGGGGCTTTTCACCGCCGAGGACCACCGCCTGTTCACCGAGTATGCCGAGCACATCGGGCCGACTCCCGGAGCGCGTCTGGTCGCCAAGGCCTGGCTGGACGATGACTTCAAGAAGCTCGCGATCTCCGATGCCGTGGCCGCGGCCAAGGAGGTCGGCATCGACTGGCTCGAACCAACCGGCTTCGGCACTCCTAGCGACTTTGTGGCGTTCAAGATCCTCGCCGACACCCCGAGCGTGCACAACGTCATCGTGTGCGCACTCTGCTCGTGCTACCCCCGTCCAATCTTGGGCAACTCACCGGAGTGGTACCGCACGCCGAACTATCGGCGCCGCATCGTTCGCTGGCCACGCCAGGTGCTCTCCGAGTTCGGTCTCCAATTGCCCGACGACGTGGAGGTGCGGGTGGAGGATTCCAACCAGAAGCACCGCTTCATGGTCATGCCGATGCGTCCGGAGGGCACCGATGGGTGGACCGAGGACCAGCTGACCGAAATCATCACCCGCGACTGCCTCATCGGGGTGGCCCTGCCTCGGCCAGGTGTCACGACGAACGTCACCCCGTTGGTCCGTGCGGCGATCCGGCCGATCGAAGCGTGACCGCGGTGGTCGGCGAAACCCGGGGCAGCGGCGACGAATTCGCTGTTCTGACGGAGATCGCGAAGCCTGAGCAGACCTGGCCCGCGATGACGGCCAAGTACCGTGTCGAGAACCCGTTGCCGCCATGGAAGACCAGTCTGGACGGTCTGTGCGATGCGCTGGACCGATCGTGTCGCGCCAAGGACGTGCTGGATTTCACGTTCAAGCAGCGCCGCGACGAGGAAGACGAGCTTTCCGCCGACCGGTATGCCCAATTGCCCTACCCGGAGAATCAGCTTGTCTCACTCGCGCACTCGCTGTTGAAGCGGGGACTCATCGACGAAGCCGACCTTCGCGCGCGGCTCGCCTCGATCCGTTCGCGTCTCGAGGCGCAGTGACCAGGCTGGTGCACGCCGGTGGTGTTACCCGGGTGCCGGCGTGAATTCGATGTGCAACTCGCTGAGTCCGCGCAGCAGGAAGGTCGCCGAGTATCTGGACCGCGGAGCTCAGCAACTTGGTAACGGTCTCCTGGCCGGCACCGAACAGGAAGGTCGCCGGTCGGACGACTTTCAGTAGCGGCGGAACACTGGTGGAGATCGAAGCCCCGGGTCGAAGACGAGATCGAGCCGGGAGGCCAAGCGACCGGACTAAGCTCGCAACATGGAGCCCGAACCCGAAGAAATCCCAGATTTCTCGCCGTTCAGCAGAATCAGACGGATAGCTCTTGATCCCGAATCAGTGGTCGGGAAGGAGCTCGTCGAAAATTTCGAGCAGCTTGACGAGTCCTTCAACGGCAAGAGCAAGAGTTGGTCCGCGATCGTGAAGCTCATCGCGCTGAGCGCGATGTGCGTCAAGGGGGTGATCGACCTGGAAAAGCAGGTCATCGACCTGCGGCGCGAGGTGCGCTCCCGCGCCGAAATGTGATGCGCTAAGCGGCGAACTCTTACACTGTCCATGCCAGCAACAGCCGACCACTTCCAGCGTGGGGCCTTCGGTCGTGCCCTTTATAGAGATTGCCACTCTTTACACGACGAGGTGGCTCCGCTGTCGAGCTTCGTGTCGGAATGAACGCCGAATCATCGTCGAGCGGACAGGGAAGCCCCTTGGCTGAGTTAACCCCCGAACAGTTCACCCACCTCGTGCTGCTCGCCGCGGCGCCGCCAGACCGGGTAGGCGAGGTGGTGGCGAGTCTAGTTGGCGATCATCTCACCATCGGCCCTCTTCGCGTCGGCCCTGGCGGGATGGCGTCGGCATCGGCGCGTGGAACGCGCGGTCAGGTCTGCGTCGACAAATGTTGTGACGACTCCGGCCGCCAAATCATCACCGTGCCGATCGCGCTGTGGATAGACGTGCGGCTCGCGGGACAAATCGTCCGCTACCGCGGCGAGGTTGAGGTCCAGATACGGTTTCGGTTGCGGCTCGACCCCCCGTGCGTAGTAACTGTTGAGCTCGAACAGCTGCAGGAACAACATGTCCGTACAACCGTCGATCCGGTCAGCGTCGGTGCTCGCCTCATCGGCTGGGTCGGCGGAGTGGACGAAGTCGTCGCCGAGCAGGTGCTGTGTTACGTACGAGATCTGATGTCTGGTCCCGAGTTCGACGCCGCCCTGCACATAGACGTGAACGCACTGATGAAGCGTGCATGGGACGCCGGTCTGGTTGTCGCGCTGCCCGCACGCTCGTCCTTGAACAGTTCATGATCCCAGTCGCCACGACACAAGCGATCGATTCCCGGGCCTGGGCGGCGAGGAGGAGCGATGAGGCCCTCCAGTCCGACGCTGTACGTGGCCTATTTGTCGAACTGAGAAAGGGGACGCCGCTCGACGGGCCGTCCGGTGATCACTCTGGCGCTGATCCGGGCCAGGCGGGCCATGCCGCGGTACGTGGACGGGTTCAACAGGGTGGGCCAGGTGGTCCGCCTCCGGTGCAAGTCCGGAGGTCGACCAGTAAATCGGTCGCGCAACCACCTCAGCGTCATGGGTGTAGACATCGGGTGCAGCAGGATGTGTTCGCAGAACCTGTCCCGGTGATAGGTGACGTCGGTGCCTCCGGCGGCATAGCTGTCTGCGAGTGCATCGATGTCGTCGACCGAGATGATCCGGTCATGCGCGGCCTGCACGATGAGCACCGGCATAGTCGGTGCAGCAACGCCGAGTCGGATGTTGTCGAAGACGTGTCGAACCTCGGGCATCGCCAGAATTTCGTCAAGCGGGCGGTCAAGCATCGTCGCCATGTCCTTTTTCCTCAGCCGCGCCACCGCATGGGCAGTGGTCATTTTCTTCAGCTGGTCGAGCATCGCCTGTCCCTCCGGGGTGGCCCGTTCCTCGATCACTCTCTTGAAGTCGGGATAGGTGTGCATCAGCGCGGCAACCACCATGGTGGGCAGCCCGGAGAAGAACTTGCCGTTGAGACGGTGATAGGTGTTTCCGAGATCACCGACGGGGGAGCCCAGCACGGCGCCGACGATGTTGAGCTCTGGCGCATAGCCGGCGTACATCTCGGCCGCCCACGCGGTAGCCAGGCCGCCGCCCGAATATCCCCACAAGCCGATGGGGTCGGACGTGGACAGATTGAGCGGCGCGAACTTGAGCGCGGCGCGCAGGCCGTCGAGTACGCAGTATCCAGGTTCCACCGGTGCGCCGAAAACGCCCTTTGGGCCGCCGTGATCGGGGAGCGACACCGCCCAGCCCTCGGCGAGTACCGCGGCGACGAGCAGCAGCTCGAATTGTGCCAGCGCGCCGACGGCCTTGGCGTGTCGGCGCAACGCGTAGGAGGGAAAGCAGCGGCCGGCCATGGCGTCAATTGCGCACTGGTAGGACACGATCGGACAGGGCTTCTCCGGATTGTGCTCGGCCGGCGTCAACACCGTTGTCACGGTGGTCAACGGCTCGTCGTTCATGTCGGTCGTTCGATAGAGCAGCTGGGTCGCGCGAAACCGCTGCGGAATCAATCCCAGGAAAGCCAGCTGTACGTCGCGCGAGCGCAGAACGGTACCGGGTTCTGCGTCTTCAAAGCCCGAGGGCGGCTGATAGAACGGGTCGGCACCAGGAACCAAAGGGCGGGTGCCGTCCTCGAGGCGCTCATGTGATGCAACGCCGGACCACCCGCCTGTGGCCCAAGCTCCCTCACTGCTCGAGTTCATACGCGATACGTACCCCGAACTCCGCGCTCTACCCCTGCATGGCGACAGGCTGTCGATCCGGCACCCCCTCGATCCTGCGCGACTCTGAGTCTCTCGTCGTCTCGCCGAGAATGATGCATAGCGCAGGAAGCTGCAGGAGCGTCGCCGTCAGCAGGTGGGAGTGGGCTGGAAGTCGTTGGTTGTCGAGAACTCGAAGCGCGTCGCGCCGATGCCAGACGACGGCAGGACGATCGCCGTGCCGTTGCCGCGCTCCCACGTCCGCGGCAGCAACACGTACTGGTTGCCGATCTCGATGAGCAGTACCAGACCGCTGTAGCGGAAATGGTATGCCGATTCGGAACCCGGCGGCGTCGCGCAGATCGTCTGGTGGATGTCGCTCCCGTCGAGATGGAGGTCCTTCTCGCTGAACAGAATCACCGCCGGGCGGTTTGGGATTTCGGCTGCGGCTTGCCGGGCGCGGGTTTGACCTACGGCCACTGAGTAGTCCGTTGCGATCCAGAACAGACTCATTGCGACGAGGACGAACATTACCGCCCATTCGCAGAGCAGAGACGCATCCGAACGACGCGCGGTGGGAGGTCTCTCCTGTAATCGATTGCGGCGCAACAGGACCAGATACCACAGGAGGGCGACACCTACGATGATACAGATGGGCGCAACGCACAGGCCGCGGTTGAGCGGAGTGACGATGACGAGGCGACTCAGTCCGTTGAGCAGCACGAGCACCACGACGGTGCTGAGGACGGCAAGGTGCGTTCGCGAACTCGGACCGCGCCGAACCCGTTCGGGCAGAGCGATGTAGCCCCACATCAGCGCCAGACCGACAACCGCGACGGCGATCAGCGGGATGAACAGCGAGTCCACGCTTCGAATGACGTATTCGCGGGTGCTCGGCGCGAGCACGGACGAGTCGACGCCGAAGTAGTCGAAGAACCAGTACACGTGGGCCCAGCCGAAGTAGAAGAGCAACGCCGCAAGCAAGGTCGTCGGTGCGATGAATTGACCGAGGATCCGGACGAGCCGGGAGAAGCCCGCGAACGGCGAAGCCGTCGGCGTCGGCTCAGCCGCTTGGTCTGACATTCGTCACTGTCTGGGTTGCCGTCGGCGTGGGCGTGGACTCCGTCGGCTGGGGCTCGGACTCGGACGGCTCTGGCTCAGTCGATGAGCTCGTTTCGCAAGGCCAGGTTCCAGTCAACAGGGTGAGCGTCGACCCATGCTTGAGGGTGATCGGGTCGCTGGTATCAGGCAATGTCGAGGTGAACTGGCACTGGTCGTAACTGTCGTCGTCACCCATGGCGACGATGACGGTGACGCACAGTTCGCCGTTACCGCATTCTGTCCGGACGAGTCCCTCCACCCGGTGTCT
>NZ_JAVHWK010000191.1:0-7523 GCF_032159775.1 Mycobacterium sp. | reverse complement strand
AACCAGAGCCAGGTGACGCGCGGACGCTGCTGGCGTTGTACGACGAGGCACTGCCCACGGTGTACGGATATTTCGTCCGACGCTGTGGCGACCGCGGAGCAGCCGAAGACCTGACGTCGGAAACCTTTCTGGCAGCGATGGACGCCGCGCGCAAGGAGGTTCCGCCGCCGATAACGGTGCCGTGGCTCATCGGCGTGGCGCGGCACAAACTCGCCGACCACTACCGGCGGCGATCTGACCGGTTCACCGTGCCGGTGGCCGATCTACCCGAACCCGTCGACGCGGTCGACGACTGGGACAGCGAGCTGAATCGGATTGTGGCCGAGAGCGTTTTGGCCAAGCTGTCCGAGCAGCACCGCACCGTGCTCGCACTGCGCTACATGGACGACTGCAGCGTGGGTGAATGCGCCGAGTTGATCGGCCGCACAGTGCACGCCACAGAAGCCCTGCTGGTGAGGGCTCGCCGCGCCTTCAGATCGCACTACCCGGAACCGGAAGGAGGGTTGGCATGAACAACAGCCACGATCCGCTGACAGTGCTTCATGGCGACGAGCTTCCGGTTCAACCCGACCCGGCGTTCGCGGCTCGACTCCGCGCCCGCCTGGAGTCGGCTGTGGATTTTTTTGAGGCCCAGCCCAACCGAACAGGAGCAATCGACATGAGCGGCACCGACACTGCCATCGCAGAACTCAACGAGTCCACCACCGAGCACGAGGTGGCGACGGCGCCCCCACGGCCTGCGGCACTGCCCTACCTGTCGGTGGTGAATGCCCGCGAGGCCATCGGCTGGTACATCGACACCTTCGGCGCGTCTCTCGTCGGCGAGTTGTACGAGATGGATGACGGTCGCGTCGGGCACGCAGAGCTGCAGATCGGCGACGGCGTGCTCTATCTCGCCGACGAGTACCCCGAGCTGGGCCTCAAAGCGCCTGACCCCCAAGCAAGTTCGGTGAGCCTGATGCTGCCCGTGGCCGACACGGACGCAACCTTGGAGCGGGCTCGGGAACGTGGCGCCACGATACAGCGGGAAGCCTACGAGAACTACGGAGCCCGCAATGCCACCATTATCGACCCGTTCGGACATCGGTGGATGCTCAGCGGACCGGTCACCGGTGCGCCGATCCAGATCCAGCACGGCGACGTCGGCTACATCTCCGTATGGACTCCCGATGCCGACCGCGCCGCTGCGTTCTACGGCACCGTGCTCGGCTGGACCTACGATCCGCAGACCCACCAGGTCACCAACACCAGGGGGCGCATCGGCATCTACTCCGTCGACGGGCCGCCCACGCTGTTCTGCTGCTACGCGGTGGCCGACCTCGCGGGAGCGCGGCAGGCGATCGTGGACGGTGGCGGAACGATCGACGAACTCGAGCAGTTCGACTTCGGCACGCTCAGTGGCGCCACCGACCCGCAAGGCGCGTCGTTCGGCGTCTTCCAGCCGAATCCGGGTCAGCCCCGGCCTGCGCTCAACGGCACTGGGCCAGGCGAACTTTCATACATCACGTATGAGGTCACCGACTCAACCGCGTTCAGGGCGTTCTACAGCCGCGTGCTGTTCTGGACATTCGAGCCGGGCCGGATCCCCGACGGCTGGCAGGTGAACCAGACACACCCGATGGCCGGGGTCGCGGGCGGCAACAGTCGCCCGGTGACCGTGCCGATGTGGGCGGTCGAGGACATCGACGCCGCTGTGGCCCGGGTGCGGGCGGCAGGCGGAACGGTCATCGACGAGCCGTCGCAACAGTCGTACGGCAGAAGCGCGTTGTGCACCGACGACCAGGGCAGCCGCTTCTACCTAGGCGAGCTCTAGGACGGGAGCACGTCGGCGATCGGGGCGCCGTTGGCGATCTTGGTGCGCACCTTCATCACCTTGCCCGGCATCCCACCGCCGACGACTCCGGCCACCACACCGTCGCGTTCGTAGAAGGCGAGGAACTTTCGACCGTCGTCCTCGACCACATGCACGATGTCGTCGGCCTGCGGTTCGCCGAGACACTGGATCTTGACGTCGTACTGGTCGCTCCAGAAGTAGGGCACCGAGACCGTCGCGGGAATGTCCTTACCCAGCATCGCGGGCACCATGACCCGCGCCTGGTCGGCGACGTTGCTCCAATGTTCAACGCGGACCTGGTGTCCCACGGGGTGCCGCCACGATGCGACATCGCCGATCGCCCATACATGAGGCGTTGCGGTACGTCCGACGTCGTCGCAGACCACGCCGTTGTCCAGTTCGATGCCACTGCCTTCGAGCCATTCGGTAGCCGGCTTGGAGCCGATTCCGACGACGACGAGATCGGCGTCCAGCTCGGTTCCGTCTGACAGCACGACCTTCTCGACATGGTCGGTGCCCCGCACCTCGTCCACACCGACGCCGCAACGCACGTCGACACCCTCGGCCCGATGCAGCCGGGTGACCAGGGCGCCGATCTGCTCGCCCAGCACCGACGCCAAGGGGGTCGGTTGCGGTTCCACCAGAACGACTTTCACTCCCATGCCGCGCAGGCTGGCCGCGACCTCGCAACCGATGAAGCCCGCGCCGACGACGACAGCCTGGCCGGCCGAACCAGCGTGCTCGCGCAGCGCGATGCTTTCCTCGAGCGAGCGAAGCACGCGGATACCTTCCAGATCCGGAAAAGACGGGATGGTTCTTGGCACCAGTCCGGTCGCGATGATCAACTCGTCATAGGCGACTTCGTCGCCATCGGCCAGCGTCACCGTCTGCGCGGCGGCATCCAACGAGCGCACACCGTTGCCGAGTCGCACGGTGATGTCGTTGTCCTCGTAGAACTCGGCCGGTTTGAGCGTCACGTCGTCCACTTCGGCGCGCAACACCTCTTTGGATAGCGGCGGTCGATCGTAGGGCAGATGGTCCTCATCGCTGACGATCGTGACTGGGCCGGCGTACTCGGACCGTCGAAGTTGTTCGGCGGTCCTGGCGGCGGCCAGCCCGCCACCGACGATGACTATCCCCGCGGATGTGCTCACGTGGGGTTTTCTACACGATGGCGTCAGCCAAATGTGCGCCGCCCTGCAGTTGAGGCCTCAGCCGCGCATTCGGTCGATCATGTTCGTCAGCACCACAATGCTTTCGCTGCGCTCGACGTCTGCCGCCGACCGGATCCGCTCGAGCGCCTCTTCCAGATGCTGCATGTCGCGGGCGAGCACATGCAGAATCGCGTCAGCGGTGCCGGTGACGGTTGCGGCGCTGACCACCTCGGGGATATCGATCCAGGCCTTTCGCAGAAGGTCGGGAGCAATGGTGCCGTGGCGGAACACCTGAACGTAGGCCTCGGTGTTCCAGCCCAGCGCATTTCGGTCGACGACCGTGGTGAACCCGCGGATGACGCCGCTGTCGAGCATCCGGTCGACCCGCCGCTTCACCGCAGGAGCGGACAGATTCACTCGCTGACCGATCTCGGCATAGGTCGCCCGGGCATCCTGCGCCAACTCGGCCAGAATGAGTTCGTCGGTTTCGTCCAACCGTTCCATGCCAGCCTCCACGCAATAAATCGCCGTTCAAACGATTCAAGCACAACAGATCACTGGTAGACACGCAAGAGACGGCGATTGATTGCAAATCCGCGAGCAAATATCGTCTGATCATGACGATTTCAGATGTCGCCGCCCCCGCGGCCCCGGTATCCGATGTCGCCGCAATCCGGAGGCGCGGCGGCGCCGACCAGATATGTGAGCAGCGGATTCCTTCCCGACGCCACTACGCGATGACGCCCCCGACATTCTTCACCGTCGAATACGCCATCAACCCGTGGATGGACACCTCTACCCCCGTGGATACGCACCTGGCAATGAACCAGTGGGAGGCCCTTCGCCAGACCTACAAGGAACTGGGGCACACCGTCGAACTGGTCGAGCCGGTCGCCGGGCTGCCGGACATGGTGTACGCCGCCAACGGCGGTCTCCTCGTCAGCGGCAAGGCCGTCGTCGCCAGGTTCGCTTACCCGCAGCGCGCAGGCGAAGTCGCGGCCTACGCCGAGTGGATGGATCGCCACGGCTTCCATCCGACCGAGACGCGCTACGTGAACGAAGGCCAAGGCGATTTCCTGGTAGTCGGTGCGATCCTGTTGGCGGGCTACGGATTCCGCACCGACCGGCGCGCACACGACGAGATCGCTGCCGCCGTCGAGATGCCTGTTGTCAGCCTCGAATTGGTCGATCCGAGGTTTTATCACCTCGACACCGCGCTTGCGGTACTCGACGACACCACCATCGCCTACTACCCACCCGCGTTCAGCGAAGAGTCGCGCACGCGCTTGCTCGAGCTCTTCCCCGACGCCATTGAGGTGGCCACCACCGACGCCTACGTGCTCGCGCTCAACGCCGTCTCCGACGGCCGCAACGTCGTCCATCCGGCGGCCGCAACCGGCTTCGCCGATCAGCTCTTCGATGCCGGGTTCGTGCCGATCGGCGTCGACCTGTCGGAGCTGTTGAAGGGCGGCGGATCAATCAAATGCTGCACTCTGGAGGTGTATTCGTGACCATCCTTGATGTCGTGACCCAGACGTCGGAGGACAGTAGCGGTGCGACCCGGGTATCGATTACCCAGGACGCGATCGCCATCGATGACCGCTACGCCGCGCACAACTATTCACCGCTGCCTGTCGTCGCCGGCAGCGCAGAAGGCGCCTGGATCACCGACGTCGAGGGCAGGCGCTATCTGGACTGCCTGGCTGCATACTCGGCCGTGAACTTCGGGCACCGCAACCCCGAGATCATTGCCGCTGCACATGCTCAGCTCGACACCGTGACGTTGGTCAGCCGAGCCTTCCACTCGGACCGGCTCGGTCCGTTCTGCCATTCGCTGGCCGAGCTGTGCGGCAAGGACATGGTGCTGCCGATGAACAGCGGCGCCGAGGCCGTCGAAAGCGGCATCAAGGTGGCCCGCAAGTGGGGTACCGATGTCAAGGGCGTGCCTGCCGGGCAAGGCAATATCATCGTGGCGCAGAACAATTTCCACGGCCGCACGACGACGATCATCAGCTTCTCCGACGACGACAGCGCGCGCCGCGGATTCGGCCCCTACACCCCTGGCTTCCGTTCGGTGCCGTTCGGCGACGCCGATGCGATGGCAGCAGCGATCGACGACAACACGGTCGCGATACTCATCGAGCCGATCCAGGGTGAGGCGGGGATCATCGTCCCGCCCGACGACTATCTGCCGCGCGTGCGCGCGCTGTGCACCGAGCGAAACGTGCTGATGATCGCCGACGAGATCCAATCAGGGCTGGCCCGTACCGGTCGCACATTCGCATGCGACCACTGGGGCGTGGTACCCGACATCTACCTGCTCGGCAAAGCCCTCGGCGGCGGCGTCGTGCCGGTGTCCGCGGTGGTGGCGAACAAGGACATTCTCGGGGTGCTGCACCCCGGCGAGCACGGCTCCACATTCGGCGGCAATCCGCTGGCGGCCGCGATCGGCGCCACCGTCGTGGACATACTGCGCCGAGGCGAATTCCAGACCCGCTCAGCCGAACTCGGTGACCGGCTGCACAGCGGACTGCGAACACTGATCGGCAAGGGTGTGATCACGGTGCGGGGCCTTGGCCTGTGGGCCGGCGTCGATATCGACCCGACGCTCGGGACGGGAAAGCAGATCAGCATGCGACTGGCCGAACGCGGAGTATTGGTCAAGGACACCCACGGTTCGACACTGCGCTTCGCACCACCACTCGTGATCACCGCGGAGGAGATCGAGTGGGCGATCAGTCAGTTCGCCGATGTTTTGGCCGAATTGGGTTCACACTCATCCCCCACGGAGATCTAAACGCTCAGGAGGAACCATGACCGCTCCATCGCAAAGCTTCTCCGAGCAACTGTTGCGGCGCAGGCCGGTAGCGGGGGCGCCCATTGCCCACGGTGCCTCCGACCACTTGAAACGAAGCATCGGCACGTTTCAGCTGACGCTGTTCGGCGTCGGGGCCACGGTCGGCACCGGCATCTTCTTCGTGTTGTCGGCGGCGGTGCCGGAAGCAGGGCCTGCGGTGCTGGTCTCGTTTGTCCTCGCCGCGGTCGCGGCCGGCCTTTCCGCCATCTGCTATGCGGAGATGGCGTCATCGGTACCGGTCTCGGGCTCGACGTACTCCTACGCCTACACGACGATGGGCGAGTTCGTCGCGATGGGTGTGGCGGCATGCTTGCTACTCGAGTACGGCGTGTCGATCTCGGCGGTTGCGGTGGGGTGGAGCGGCTACCTGAACAAGTTGTTGGACAACCTGTTTGGATGGCAACTACCTCAGTCGCTGACCGGCGCCCCGTGGGACGACGTGCCGGGCATCGTCAACCTCCCCGCTGTCGTGTTGATCGTGATGTGCATGTTCCTGCTCATCCGGGGTGCCAGTGAGTCCGCCGCGGTCAACACGGTGATGGTGCTGATCAAGCTCGGAGTGCTGGGGATGTTCATCGTCATCGCCCTCACCGCATTCGAAACCGACCACTTCCAGGGCTTCTGGGACAAAGGCATGGCCGGCATCACCACCGCGGCGAGCATGATCTTCTTCTCGTTCATCGGTCTGGACGCGGTATCGACAGCCGGTGACGAGGTGAAGGACCCGCAGAAGACGATGCCCAGGGCGATCATCGCCGCCCTCATCGTGGTCACCTTCTTCTACATCCTGGTTGCGTTCGCCGGCCTGGGTACCCAGGACGCCGCGGACTTCGGGTCGGACGAACAGTCCGAGGCGGGCTTGTCGGTCATCCTGGAGAAGATCACCGGTGGCACCTGGGCAAGTACGCTGCTCGCCGCAGGCGCCGTGATCTCGATCTTCTCGGTGACATTGGTCGTCATGTACGGGCAGACCCGAATTCTGTTCGCAATGGGCCGTGACGGGTTGCTTCCGTCGATGTTCGCAAAGGTGAACCCGCGCAGCATGACTCCCGTCGCCAATACAATCATCGTGGCTGTCGTGACCAGCATCCTGGCCGGCTTCATTCCGCTGAACTGGCTCCTGGATGCGGTGTCGATCGGCACACTGGTCGCATTCATCACTGTGTCGGTCGGCGTCATCATCCTGCGTGTACGCCAACCCGATCTGCCCCGCCCGTTCAAGGTCCCCGGCTACCCCGTCACACCGGTTCTCTCCGTCCTCGCTTGTATGGCAGTGCTCTACGGCCTGCGCTGGCAGACATGGCTGGTGTTCGGCGCCTGTGTCGTCGCAGTGCTGGCCTTCTACCTGGTTTGGGGCCGCAAGCACAGCGCGCTGAATGATGGCGGCGACGGCTACATTCCCACCGCCGTGCCCGGCGACGACGATGTACTGATCACCGGGCACCCGCAGGACACGCCGTGACCGTCGTGGTCGGCTATCTCGCCGGGAAGAGTGGACGGTCCGCCCTGCACTTGGCGGTGGAGGCCGCGCGGGTTCTAAAGACGTCACTCGCCGTCGCGACCGTCGTTCCGAAGCCGTGGACGACGCCCTCACCCGCACGGATCGACGCCGAATATGCCACCTGGGCAGACCAATTGGGCCGTGACTCGCACCGTGAGGCGCAGCGGTTCCTCGAAA
>NZ_JAVHWK010000175.1:0-6807 GCF_032159775.1 Mycobacterium sp. | reverse complement strand
CGGTCGCCTCCTGCAACTCCCACGCCGACGCCGCCGTCACGAACGGACTGCGCGGGAATGCCACCGCCACACCCGTCGACAGGTCCAGGCCCGGCGCCGCCTGCGAGGCCACCGCGGCGTTGAGATACGCGGTCCGGCCCGTCTCGGTGAACAGCATTCCGGAGAAGCCCGCGGCCTGCACCCGCCCGGCGAGATCGCCGATCGTGCCCAATGGCTGCGGCGTCGTCATCGCGTCGACCTGCACGGTCGAACAGTACGCGGAATGCCTGGTTTGGTCACCGACTCCGCGGGTACCGATGCACCACCAGAGCAAACGTTAGGGGCATTTCAATGCTGACCAGGAAAACACTCGCGACCGGTGTCGCGGCGACATCGATCATGTTTGGCTTCGGCGCCGTGGCGCCTGCCTGGGCCACCAGCAATATTCAGGTACTGGGAGTGCAGGAGACCGTCAAGGACATCAACGGACCGCTGACCGGCTACACGGTCACCGGGCTGATGCCGAGTTCCGACCCCGTCCCGTATCCGGTCGCAGGCCGGTTGTACGAGGCAACGGTGAAGACCGACGCGGTCGTCGGAACGGTCACCCCGGCGCCCTCGCTCTTCAATGCCCGCGCCGAGAACGGCGACAACTACCCCTCCCTTGCCGCTGTCGCCAGCCTCGGCGGCCCGGTCGGACAGGGCGGAAGTAGCACCGGCAAGGTGTACTTCGACGTCGTCGGCTCAACGCCTAACAGCGTCGTCTATAACAACGGCTTCGAGGACATCCTCGGCTGGATCCAACCGCCCGGCGTCGCGCCGGAAGAGGTGGCTCCGCCGGCCGGCGGTGGCGGAGCGTCCAGCGGTGGCGGCGGCGAGGGATCGACCGGCCCCAACCAGGCCAGCCCCAACACCTCCGGCGGCGAGATCGGTGGCGGAGAAGGCGGCACCCAGGGCGGTGGCGGCAACTTGGATTCCGGCGGCGGTTCCGGCGCTCCCAACGGCAACACTGGTTAACCGAGCGGCTATCCGGGCGGCGCGGTTCTGGGCTGGAGGCCCGACCGCGTCGCCGGTACTTCGACGATCGCGGCCACGAGGCACGGGCCACGGGCTCGGGCTCAGGCCACGGGTCAGCTGACCTGGATGACGACCTTGCCCCTGGCATGACCCGTTTCCACCGCGGCCAGCGCCTCGGCGGCCTCGTCGAACGGACGGATGTCCTCGACATGCGGATCCAACTTTCCGTCCGCGGCCATAGCGCCGACGATCTCGAGAACGCCAGGCGTGCCGCCTCGCTCGATCATGTGCCCGCCGAGCCTCTCCGCCGTGCCCGGATCGCCGGCAGAGATCAGCTTGGAGCGGTCTGTCAGCAGGTCGGCCACCGCCCCCAGGCTGGCGCCGCCTGCGAGGTCGAAGATCGCGTCGACGCCGTCGGGCAAAAGCTGGCGGATGCGCTCGCCGACCCCTTCGCCGTACGGCACAAGGGTGACGCCCAGCGTTTCGACGAACGCCCTCTTGGCCTCGCTGGCGGTGCCAATGACGTTGATGCCGAAGTCTCGGGCGATCTGGGCCGCCGCCACGCCGACGCCGCCGCTGACGCCGTTGATCAACAGCGTCTGCCCCTCGACGAGTTCGAGTTGGTGGACACCGTCGTACGCGGTGGACGCCGCCACGGCCAGCGCGGCCGCGTCGGTGAACGACAGCTGTGTCGGCTTCTTGGCCGCGTCGCTCGCGGTGACCAAGGTGTGCTCGGCATACCCGCCCGACCCCGGCGACACCCGGCCGAAGACTTCGTCGCCGACGGAGAAGCCGTCGACGTCCTGGCCGACCTCACGCACGACTCCCGACACCTCGGAGCCCAGCACCGCGGGTAGGTCGCTCTCGTTGGCCGCACCGAACATTCCGGACCGGATCTTCCAGTCGACCGGGTTGACGCCGGCGGCGCGGACTTCGACCAGCAATTCGCCGGGCATCGGTGACGGCATGTCGAGGTCGAGGAATTCCTGCACCTCCGGTCCTCCGTTGGTGCGGTATCCGAACGCTCTGACCATGTGCCCCGTCCTATCTCCGATGAGTGTGTCCAACGGGGTGTACCCAATCGCGCCTGGCAGCTAGGACAAGAAGTGTTTCGCCCTGTGCACTTCGGCCCACACGCGATCGCTGACGTCGGTCAGGGAGACCATCAGCATTTCCTCAGTCGAGTGGAACACCATCGAGTCCGAGGCGAGGGTGGCGATGGGGTAGCCGTCGCTGTGGTTCCAGTTCGTGACGATGTCCGGGTCGCGCAGCATCTCAAGGCACGCGCGAGGCGGCGTTTCTGACTGTTTGGCGAGCAGTGACCTCAACGATTGGCCCTCCAGCGTTTTCGACGTGTGGTAGCCGAGCAGCCGTTCGCAGGCGGGGTTGGCGTAGACGACCAGTCCGTCGAGTGCGATCACAATCGTCGCGGTGTCCAGCCGGTTCAGCAGCATATCGGCGGGACGCCCCTGTAGCAGCTCAGCGGAGTTGCGGCAGGTTTTTGGGAGGTTCTGGGGCTTCCAGGTGTCGGTTTCGAACATGGTGCTCCCGGCATTGCGGATGTCACCTGTTTTGGCCGGTGAGAGCGGGTGCTTCTGCGAGGCGGCGGCACACAGCGGCCACCTCGACCCGGCCTGAGCTGATAACTCAACTAACCGCAGCGTATCAAGGTCGTGGGCGTAGGGCGATGTCCTCGAGGGTCAGGTGCGCTCTCGGAGACGACGCCCCAGCCCGGACGCTCGCACCGCGCGTCGTTCGACGGCGGCCCGCAACGCCGCTTCGGATCCGATGACGCGCACCCGCGTCTTCGCCCGGGTCACCGCCGTGTAGAAGAGCTCGCGCATCAGCAGCCGAGAATCCTCCTGCGGCAGCAGCACCGTCACCTCGTCGGCCTGGCTGCCCTGGCTCTTGTGGATGGTCATCGCGTGCATCGTGTCGACGTCCGACAGCCGGCTCGTCGCGAACTCCAACTGCTCGGTTCCGGCGATCACCGCCCGCAACGCGCCGTCGCGCACCACCGTGACGCCCGTGTCGCCGTTGTATAGCTTGAGCCCGTAGTCATTCGCCGTCACCAGCACCGGCCGCCCGGCGTACCAGTCGGACCAGATCGCTTCGCCTGTCTCCTCGGCCAGCCACCGCTCGACCTGCCGGTTCCAGAACCGAACCCCAAACGGACCGCGGCGATGTGCGCACAGCAGCCGGTGCTCGTCGAGCGTCTGCAGCGCCACGTCGGCATTGCCGAGAATCGCCGCCTCACGCAACCGAAGCGCCTGCGGGACAACGACCTTGCGCAGGTGTTCTGCCGGTCGGTCCGTGTCGATCCACTCGATGTGCTCGCCGCCGGCCCGAAGCACCTCGACCGCCGCGTCCGCCTCGCCCGCCCTGATCGCCGACGCCAACGCGCCGATCGACTCGCCGAACCGGTGCGGGGTGTTCAGCGCCGCGAGCTTGGTCGGGTCCAACCCGTCGACCAGATCCGCCAGCACCGCGCCGGCTTCCACCGATGCCAATTGGTCCGGGTCGCCCACCAGGATCAAGCGCGCATCGGGACGAACTGCCTCCAGCAGCCGCGCCATCATCGTCAACGACACCATCGACGTCTCGTCGACGACGATCACATCGTGCGGCAGCCGGTTGCCCCGGTTGTGCCGGAACCTCGCCGACGTGTCCGGCCTGCTGCCCAGCAGCCGGTGCAACGTCGTCGCATGCATCCCCGACAGCGCCTCCTGGTCGGCGGCGTCCAACTTGCCGACCTCCAGCTGCACCGCCTCCTGCAACCGGGCGGCCGCCTTGCCCGTCGGGGCCGCCAGCGCGATTCGCAGCCGTGTGCCCGATGCCAGCAACGCCAGCAGCCGCGCCACCGTCGTCGTCTTGCCCGTGCCCGGCCCGCCCGTCAGCACCGTCAACCCCTGCGCCAGCGCCACTTTTGCCGCCGCGCGCTGCTCTTCGAACCCCGCAGGGAACAGCCGGTCGATGTCGGGCGACACCTTCTCCGGCTTCACCGCGATCATCGTGTGCACGTCGTCGGCGACCTGCTGTTCTTCCAGCCAGTACCGGTCGAGATAGAGAAGGTCTCCGTCGAGGCGCAACGCAGACGGTGTGCCGGCAAGCGGGCTCGCGCGAATGGCCGCCAGCCACGTGTCGACGTCGGGCCACGGCAAGCCGTCCACGCCGACTTGCTGCTCCACCGACCGCAGATCGACGCACACCGACCCGTTCCGCAGTGCCCGCACCGCGATCGCGACGGCCAGTGCGACGCTCTCGTCGGACTCCTTCGCCAGCGCGGTAAGCCGCTGCGCCACATGGATATCCGACGATTCGAGCACCTGCGCGTCGCAGAATACCTGAAGCAGGCCCGTCGCGCCGTGTGCCTGCCGCCATTCCACCGTCGTCATGCGGCCGCCCTGCCCTGGTCGAGCAGATCCGAGATCGCAGTGATCAGCGCCGCCGGTGGCCGCCAACTGAACACGCCCGTCGGGTGTCCGTCGACCACCGGTGTGTCGGGCCCGCACATGCCGCGCAGGAAGAGATACATGATGCCGCCGATGTGCTTGTCCGGTGTGTAGCCGGCCAATCGCCACCGCAGGAACCTGTGCAGCACAACGCTGTACAGCAGCGCCTGCAGCGGATAGTCCGAATGCAGCATCGCCTCGACCAGGCGCGGCTGGGCGTAGTCCGCCGCGGTCAGCAGTTCGGAGGGGTCGCCGAGCCAGTTCGTCTTGTAGTCGACGACCACATACCGGTCGCCCATCCGCAGCACCGCGTCCACCGAGCCCGACAGGTACCCCTTCAGCGGCTGGCCGCCGAGCGCGGCTCCCGTCAACCGGTCCGCGTAGGGCGCCAACGGGTCGTCCTTGGCCAGATGCGCGCGCAGCAGCTCGCCAAGCTCTGACAGCCGGATGTCCGGCGCCGCCGAGCGCAGATCGCCACCGGCCAAAGGGAATTCGAAGTCCATCTCCCGCATCCGGTCCTTGAGCCCGATCTGCCGCAGCGTCAGGCCGTCCGCCAGCGGGCCCAGGGGCGTGTCGTGCATCGGCACCATCGCCGCCGCCAACTCGGCGGCCGGAACATCCACCGGCCACCACACCGCGTGCTCGCGGATCTGCACCTCCAGCTCGGCCGTCAGGTCAGCCGCGAACGGGTCCGCCGTCTCCAACACCGCGTGCACCAGCGTGCCGAACTTCGCGCCCATCGGCAGGTCCGCCATCGGCGAGGGCACATCGACGCCGACCGTCGACGTCGTCACCGGGATCTCGGCGACCTCGTCGTCCAGCTCGATGACCTCCGGCTCGCTGCTCACCGGCGTCGACTCGGCCGCGCGGATCAGGCCCGAGTAGGACGTCCGTCGCCACGCCGCGTCGATCGAGCGGTGGAAGTGTCGCGCGCCCAGGTCACTTCGCGGCGCGGCGGTGGGCAACGCGGGGACCGGCCGCACCACCGACTCCTCTATGACGAACCCGCCCAGAGCCTCCCACTCGCGTAGCCGGGCCATCGCGTCGTCGTCGGAGATCTTGTCCGGCGAGCAGCGGTCGGGCACCTCGGCCTCGCCCGGCCGCCGCCCGCGCAGCAGCCGCGACAGTCCGCCGTTGGGTTCGTCCCAGGACGGCGCCCACCACGCGACCACCTGCGACTGCGCGCGCGTCATCGCCACATACATCAATCGGCTGACGTCGCTGGCGTCTTCTTTGCGGCCCAGCACCGACACGGCGTTGAAATCCGGGCTGTCGACGCCGCCGACGTGCAGGCACCGCTGATCGCCCTCGTGGAACAACACCAGCTTGCGTTCCTGCACATTGCGGTTGAACGCGAACGGCAGATAGACCACCGGGAACTGCAGGCCCTTGGCCACCCACACCGTCATGATCTGCACCGCGGCCGCGTCGTGATCCAGCCGACGCGCGCGTTCGGTTGCGCCGCTTCGCTCTTCGCGCTGCTCGCCCAGCCAGTCGCGCAGCGCGGGCAGGCTGAAATGCTCGCGGTGCGCGGCCTCCTGCAGCAGCTGCGTCATATGCGAGAGGTCGGTCATGTGCCGCTCGCCGCCCTGCCACGACAGCACCCGGTCGCTCATCCCATTGAGCTGCGCAGCCTCGAAGATGGCGGCGACGCCGCGTTCACGGGCATGGCCTGCCCACTCCCGCAACGTCTCTGCGACGTCGTCGGTCAGCGCGTCGCCGCCCTCGACGAGCGCATCGGCGGTCTTGCCGAAGAACATCGTCGCCGCGGCGGCCCGCACCATGCCCGACCGGTGCGGCTGGTCGAACGCCTCCAACAGCGTCAGCCAGTCCTCGGCGGCGTCGGAGTTGAAGATGTCGGAATCGCCGGTGTACACCGCAGGGATGCCTGCGTCGCCCAGCGACCGGTAGCAGGCGCGCGCGTCCTTGTGGCTCTCGACGATCACCGCGATGTCGCGCGCCTCCAGCGGCCGTCCGTCGAACGTGGCGCCGCTAATCAGCAGTGCACCGATGTCGGCCGCGAGGTCCCGCGGAATGTGCGAGCGCAGATCGCCGATCGCGATGGTCTTGGTCCCTTTGTAGCCGAACGGTCCTCGCGGCACGACGCGCAACCGGAAAGGTTCGTCGCACGGGGCGCCCTTGAGGCGCGCGCCGTGGTAGTGCGCCTCGACCTCGTGCACGATGATCCGCTCGTCCCCGAGCTGCGCGCCGCCCAGCAGCGTCTGCAGCCGGTTCACCAACGCGGCGTCGCTGCGCCAGTTCTTGCCGAGTGTCATTCGCACGCCGGCGGTTTCGGCCGCCTTGAGATAGGTGACGATGTCGCCGCCGCGGAACGCGTAGATGGCCTGCTTCGGGTCGC
>NZ_JAVHWK010000150.1:0-43290 GCF_032159775.1 Mycobacterium sp. | reverse complement strand
GCGACGAGCGTTGCTGCCAGCACTCGCGGCACCACCAACCGGTGAATCGGATTGATGCCGAGTACACGCATCGCGTCGATCTCTTCACGAATGGTGCGCGAACCGAGGTCAGCGCACATAGCCGTCGCCCCGGCGCCCGAGATCACCAGCACAGTGATGATCGGACCGATATAGAGGACCGCACCCAGTGCAGCGGCGGCGCCGGATGCGTCGGCCGCGCCGATCTCGATGAGGAGCAGGTTGAGGATGAACGCGGTCAACACCACGAATGGGATCGCCATCAGGATGAGCGGTAGGACGGATACCCGCGCAACGAACCAGGTCTGCAGGACGAACTCACGAAACGGGAAGTTCGGCTTGAACATCTGGACCATTGCGTCCATCGACATCGCGAAGAAGTCGCCGACGGACCGCAGCGGCTTGGCTACATCCCACTGCTTGTGTCCTGCCACTAGCGGATCTCCCCATTCCCTTCGGCAGGATTAGCCGCCTTGGCGGTGGCACACTCCATAGGCCGTGAATCCCCTCCGTCAAGCCCGACGCTTTAGCCAGCCCGTGTGATTCAAGGCACAGGCGGCTGACGACAAACCGTACACCACAATTTTCGGCGATAGCAACAACTTGGCGTCAATATAGATACTCATGGCTGAGGTTACCTAGTTGGACAGGTGGTGTTTGCTCAGATCGCGTGCGACAGATCGGGGCCGAACGTCTCACTCGGCGTGCTCGTTGGTGAGCCTCGTTTGGTGGGCCATAAACGATGAGTGTCCGCAGCTCAGCGCTTGATCATCAGCACAGTTGAGGACGCTGCTGCGCTCTTATCTGGCTGGTCACCAAGACCACATACCTTTGATCTGGGCGGCGCCGGCCGGATGGAGTCCGTCGTCATGATTGGCGGCCTATATGTTTGCTGGCCAACCTTGGATGCCGGTTTGCAGATTCCGGCTCCGCCATCCGTAGCAAGAATAACGACAGCCAAATGATTGCTGTTGACCGCTCGATTAATGCGCGTTCGAACTTGTCAGAATGTCGTAATTAGGGAATGGACTTGACCGTTATAGACGGGCGAATGAATTCGATTCTCTTGAATATCGAGTTCGGCCAGGCGACGCCGGCCCAACCCGTGATCGATCACGTACGTCGCGGATCCAGCGCCGGATCAGCTCAGGCCACACCCCACAACGACGCCACGCCAGGCCGTACGCGTCTCGCAACCGCCGTCGCAGGACGGGCGGCCATGGGGCACATATTCGGCTTGGCCCGTTGCCTCAACGGGAGGCCAACGACAAAGAACGCGCGATTCATCACGCATCTCAGAATTGCGCTAAAGATCTATCTATATAGCTAATTGCTTGACGTTGCCAGGTAAATAACCGGCCAAGCGCGGATGTCGTTGGAAAGCACCGGGAGGCGTCGCCTGCTCGGTTGCTGCGGACCGGCGGCATCGGCCAGGCGATCACAGCAACGCCACAGCCTGCACTTTTAGTACACCACGGCCGACGCGGGTCACCCCTGCGGGCATCCCGGCTTGGCGACGCAGCGCTGGTCAGGCGTGCAGGCGTGGCAGGGTCCGAGGGATTTTCTCGGTGTGTTCACCTCATGCCCTGGGCGCGCGTCGCGCGAGATGTACACTCACATATCTTACTAAGTAAGCGATCTGTACCAACTCAGAATGTGGGCGGCATGATGAAGTGGGGATTACCCTGGCCCGGCCAAGAGCTGGCGCAACTGGCCGAGGCTGCGGGGGCGAACGCCTTCTGTGCCGGTGAATTCGCCGATCAAAGCGCTTATGTCACCGCCACCGAGATGGCACACGCCACGTCGACCGCAATGATCGGTCCGGGCATCGCCTACGCCTTCGCCCGTTCCCCGTTCGTACACGCCGCATCCGTCCGGCATCTGTCGAAGCATGCCGCGGGGCGAGTATTTCTCGGCCTCGGAGCGGGCACCTCACGGATGAACCGGGACTGGTTCGGCGTCGACTCCGCCCATCCGGCGCCGCGGATGGCCGAGCTGATCGAGGTGATCAGGGTGTTCTTGCACGCGGAGAACGGCGAGCCCATCAGATATGACGGCGATTTTTACTCCATTGACGCCGACATCCGCGCTCCCGTGTTCGGCCGATTGGACGTGCCGATTCTGATCGGCGCGTTCAACAAGATCATGATCCGCACCGCGGGCCGCGTCGCAGACGGGGTCCTCGGACACGGGCTGTTCACCGACCGCTGGTGGGAGGAGGTCGTCGATCCCGAGCTCGCCCGTGGCGCCGACGGCGCCGGTCGCGAGACAGGCAACCTTCGGCGTTGGGGCTGGTTGATCACAGCGATCGACGATGCCGATCCAAAGCGTGCTGTCACGGAGGCACGCCTGCAGATCGCCTTCTATCTGACCGTGCGGACATACGACTCTCTCGTCGAGTTGCACGGCTGGCAGGACCAAGTCGCCGCGATCCGCGCCGATTTTCGGAACGGGCGCCCGAAGGCCATGGCCGACCACGTCACCGACGACATGTTGTGGGCGGTCGCGATCTGTGGCGACGCGGCCCAAGCCTGCGACATGCTCGCCAACCGCAAGCGGCTACCCGACACGGCGTTCTTCGGTGCGCCGAGCTTCTTGGTCGGCCGCCGCCGACGTGCGGAGTACGACGCGGCCGCCGTTCGACTGGCGTCCGAGCTGCACTGAGGCGCATTGTCATCGCCTGATCCGGCGTCACACATGGTTTACTGAGTAGTACAACTGCCAGCAGGAGGCCACCGTGTCTCGACCCGAACCCCTCGCTCCGATGATCTCACCTAAGACGGCATCTGGCGCCGTGCGATCCCCCAAGACAGCGGAGTTGGTCGCGGGAACATTGCGCCGGATGGTGGTCGAAGGCCAACTCAAGGATGGCGACTTCCTGCCGCACGAGGCAGAACTGATCACGCATTTCCAGGTCAGCCGACCGACGCTGCGCGAGGCGGTTCGATTGTTGGAGTCCGAGAGACTCGTCGAGGTCCGCCGTGGCTCGCGCACGGGTGCCAAAGTTCGGGTGCCGGGCGCCGAGATCGTGGCGCGACCAGCCGGACTCTTGCTTGCGCTGTCGGGCGCAACCCTGGCAGACGTCATGACCGCACGCCTTGCGATCGAACCCGCGGCGGCCAAACTGCTCGCCGAGGACGGCACCGCCGAAGCCCACGAGGAATTGGCCCGCCTAGTCGACGACATTCCCCAAGAATGGCAGGCAGGCAGGCTGGGGCCCGCAACCGCGAACCTGCATCGCCGCATGGTCGAACTATCGGGTAATGCAACGCTGGGGATCATCGCCGGGATGCTTCACGAGATCAGTGAACGACATACTGCGGCAGCCTTTTTGGGCGTCCAAAACGTGGTGCCAAAGACTCAGTACAACAAAGTGGCGAAGTCCTACCACCGATTGGTGGATCTCGTTACGGCCCGTAAGGGCACCGAGGCCGAAACGCATTGGCGCCGCCATATGGAGGCGGCGAGTGCCGCCCTGCTCAAGGGCCACGAGAAGACCAAGGTCCGCGACATCATGGATTGAGGGCGCGACTCCGACGCCACTCCGCCGCTCCTTTGTGATCCAAGTCTCGCTTCCTATGTGAACTCCTGATACTTTGTCATTCGTACGTCGCAAAAGTGCATCAATTGATGTTTGTAATCGCAGGGAGCTCCGTGACTAAGCCACTAGGCGGCATCCGGGTACTCGAAGTTGCGCAATTCACGTTCGTGCCGTCCGCAGGCGCCGTGCTCTCCGATTGGGGCGCAGAGGTGGTGAAGATCGAGCATCCGGTGACCGGTGACGCGCAGCGCGGTCTGGTGAAGGTGCTGGGCCGCGCCGCCACTGCGGAGGGGTCCTCATTCGCGCCGATCATGGAGGCGCCCAACCGCGGCAAGCGCAGTGTCGGTCTCGCGCTCGACAACGACGACGCGCGACCTGTGCTGGAGGAACTCATCCGCCGCAGCGACGTTTTCCTGACCAACTATCTGCCGTCAGTACGCACCAAGCTGCACATCGACGTCGAAGACATCCGTCGGATCAACCCCGACATCATCTACGTCGCAGGCAGCGGATTCGGAATGAACGGACCGGACCGAGACGCCGGCGCCTATGACGCGACGGCGTTCTGGGCGCGCGGCGGCAGCGCCGACGGCGTCACCCCACCGAGCGCCGACACGGTGGCCTTCATGCCGGCCGGGGCCTACGGAGACAACATCGGCGGCCTGGCGATCGCGGGCGGGGTCGCCGCTGCGCTCTACGGTCGGCGCGTCACCGGTGAGCCAGCCGTCCTCGACGTGTCTCTGCTGGCCGTCGGTGCATGGACCACCCAGTTCAGCGTCAACATGGCAATGTTGACGGGCGGACCGCTACCGAAGTTCGAACGCAAGACGCAGGCCCCCGGCAATCCGCTCACCGGGGCCTACCGCACCGCCGACGATCGTTTCGTTCAACTGTCGATGCTGCAGCCGACCCGCTACTGGCCGGAGTTCTGTCGGCTGATGGGGCTGGCTGACTACGCCGAGGACCCGAGGTACACATCGATGGAATCGATGGCCGCCAATGCGGAGGAAGCTTACGAGCTCGTCGCGGAGGCGGTCGGCAAGTTGACGTATGCCGAGTGCAAGGAGGTGCTCGATCGCGGCACTGGACAGTGGGCGCCCGTCCAGGATGCCTGGGAGCTGGCCAACGACGAAGCACTGATCAGCAATGGCCGAATCGCTGAAATCGTTGATGCCGAGGGCAATTCGCAGAAGCTGGTTGCCAGCCCCGTGAAGTTCGGAGATGATCCAATCGCGATGTCACGGGCTCCACAGTTCGCCGAACACACCGACGACGTGCTACGCGAACTGGGCCTGAGCGACGATATGCTCATCGAACTCAAGATCGCAGGTGCGATCACATGAGCGGTCAACCGTGACGGGCGTCGACATCACGTCGATAGACGACGGCACCGTCAAGGACCGGCTGATCCGGGCCGCAGACGCGGAGATCGCCGCACGGGGACTCGCCAGCGTGCAGATGGAAACCATCGCCAAGAGCGCAGGAGTATCTCGTGCCACCGCATTTCGGCAGTTGGGCAGCGTGTCTGAGCTGCTGGTGCAGGTGGCACTGCTGCGGGCCCGTCGGCACGTGGCGGAGGTGCAGAAGCTCATGGCAGGAAAAGTCGGAGCGTTCGCCAGGCTCGAGGCCGCGATGGTCTACACGACGCGCGAACTTCCCACCGATCCGTCGATCGCTGCGCTCATCGCGCAACATTCCGCGTCGGTCCACGACCCCCACGTTCACCGGGTCGCGGTCGACGCCGTGGGACCGGTACTCGAGGAAGGCCGGCGAAACGGCGAGGTGCGCGACGACCTGGAGATCGACGAACTTGTCGACTTTCTGGTCGAGCAGACCTACATCGCGGCGGAGGAGCCGGATCGGTCAGCAAATGAGGTGCGACGGCGCTTCCGCCACTTCATCGTTCCCGCCCTTGCCGCAGTGGGCGGTGCAGGTGGTGAACATGTTTCCCGGACAAGGGAAGTCGAGGATGCGGTGCACACAGCGATCGAGGCACTACACAATCTCTCCGACCAACTACAGCGTGGTCGACCGCAATGATGTTGCCGTAACTGTCAATACAAGATCGGATGGCGGGCCGCCGCCATCGGAAAGGAAGAGCGTGAGTGAGACCCAGCCCATGCAGTGCCCGGTCGAGAAGAACGTCGACCTCAACTCACCGTCGGCCCCAGCCTTGACGCACTTCGGCATGCTGGACGCCACCCAGGATGACCTGCGGCCGGTGTTCCGCAACACGGAGGGACCCGGCTACTGGATGTTCACCGATTACGAAACCATCCTCGATGGCTTACAGCATCCCGACCTCTGGTCGAGCAGCGTCATCGTGCCGTCGGACCCCAACCCGCCCTACAAGTGGATCCCGATCATGATCGATCCCCCCGACCACGCCAAGTGGCGACATGTTCTAGCCGAATACTTCTCCCCCGGGCTGGTCAAGAGCCTGCGTGACGAGCAACATCAGCTCGCCGGCGAAATGATCGACAAGGTTGCGGCGCAAGGCTCTTGCGACTTCGTGACGCAAGTCGCGCGCGTGTTCCCGTCCATCGTGTTCACCCGCCTGATGGGTATGCCGGAAGATCAGCTCGACGAATTCCTGGTGTGGGAGGACAAGATTCTGCACACCACCGGTTCGGACGACGAGGCGAACGCCACCCGGCTCGAAGGCATGATGGCTGTGATGGGTTACTTCTCGGCCCTCGTCGAACAGCGTCGCGCCAACCCCGATCCCGATGCCCACGACATTGTCAGCAATGCCATCCGGTGGGAGATCGACGGCGAGCAGATCAACGACACCGACTTGCTGAATTGTCTGTTGCTGCTGTTCATGGCGGGTCTGGACACCGTGGCGAGCCAGCTGTCGTACACCATGTTGCACTTGGCGACCAATCCTGCCGACCGGGCGCGAATCGTGGAGGATCCAACGATCATTCCCAAAGCGGTTGAGGAACTGGTCAGGGCCTATCCGATCGTGCAGACAGCGCGGAAAGCGACCCGCGACATGGATTTTCACGGCTGCCCTGTGAAAGCAGGCGACATGGCCTCGTTCCCGATGGCTGCGGCGGGCCGTGACGAGAACATGTACACCGACGCGAGAAAAGTCGACTTCGACCGTGGCGTCACCCGCCACCTGTCTTTCGGCGGTGGACCTCACCGCTGCCTTGGTTCACACTTGGCCCGTCAGGAGATGGCAGTGGTGCTCGAGGAGTGGCATCGCCGGATCCCCGCCTACGAGCTGGCCGAGCAGGCCGTCGAGCACGGCGGCCAAGTGTGGGGTCTGAACTCACTCAAGCTGAGATGGGATACCTGAGCGACCCTTGAGCAATGCCCTAGCGAAGTGAATTGACCGCGCGGGCGGTGTCGAGGTCTTCGACGGCGGCACAGGCCCGCCGCCAACCCGCTTCGGCGTTTTCCGGCGCCTGCAGTCCCGGCCACGCGATCGTCATCGCCGTGGCGTCCCACGCTTCGGCGGAGAACAATCTGTACCGTTCGAACGCCTGGTCGCAGGTCGGCACCTCGGGGACTCCGCTCCGGCGCAGACCGTCGAGATAGCGCTCGAGCAGTTCTCGCTCATGGGCGCGGCGCATATCGGTATCAAGACCGGTGATCATCCAGTAGGCGATCTCACGCAGACCCGGACCGTGCCAAATGACCTGCCAGTCAAGCAGACCCGAGCGACCGTCCGGCAGCGAGTAGGTGTTGCCGAGGTGCGAGTCGCCGTGCAGCAGCGTCAATGGGCCCGCCTCGAACTCGAGATAGTAGGCGTCGATGTTCGCAGTCAGCGCGGACGACACGGCATGCACCGCCGGTGTCGCTTCCGCACGATCGAGCTTCAACGCACCGCGCCTGCCGCGTTGGTAGAACCACTTCAATACGGCATTGCCGGGCCGCGCGCTCCATGTCCGGACCCAATTCAGGTCGCCGCCGAACCGAGGCGATTCCCAGAACATGGCGTGCAGTTCGGCGAATGCGTCGACCAGTCCCCTCGCGTGCTCGATCCCGCAGCGATCGACCAGCGCGTATGGCCGCGCACCCTTGGCAACGATGTCGTCGAGCACGATCAGGAACCGCGCTCCCGTCCCCGCGTAGGAGTACCAGGCCTTTGGACACACACCGACAAGCTCGTCGGCCATCTGCTGATAGAACCGGACCTCGTTGTTCGACATCCCCAGCGCGGCAACCATTCCCCTGTTCTTGGCGGTCAATGGACTGCTCTTGACGAAGATGTTGGCAGGCAAGCCGGCCCGTTTACCGACCTCGTTCCATTCCACCGCCAGCCGTTGCCGATCCGTCGTCCCGGTGGTGCCGCCGAGCGACGTCGCCGCCAACGCGACGGCACCGGCAACACGCAACCCGAATCTCGCGGTGAGCCATTCGGCCGTGACGTCCGACGCCTTCGACGGTCCGCGCGTGGGCACCCACGGCGAGGCCGACGCAGCGAGCTCCGCCACTGCGCGCGTGGTTACCAACACATTGCTGAGATTCATCGAGTTGCCTCAGCCCCTGTGGAGTCCAGTGCATGCCCGAGCCCGAGCCCATGGCAGATGTCGGCCAATATCGACCGCAGTTCGCGGAGCCGCCGCGGACCGATGATGTTCTCGATCTCGGCGTTGAGCGCATCGCCGATGACGGCCGCATCGCCGATCAGTGCGACGCCGGTCTCGGTGTAGCGGACGATCTTCGCTCGACCGTCGAGGGGGTCGGGCACCCGCTCGACGTACCCAAGCTCCTCGAGTTCGCTCACCAATTGCCCGACGGCGTTCTTGGAGACGTCCTGAGCCTTCGCGATATCGGTGATACGGCTGCCGTCCCAACCGAGAAAGACCATCAGACGGGCATGTGCGGGACGTAAGCCTTTGTGGCCCAACGCGTGTGCGCGGCTATTGCTGGCACGCACCATCCATTCACCGAATTCGATGGCATGCCGCTGCAGCGAATCCGACTGGAACTCCCGCACCTGCCGCTCGTCGGGGTGGCCGGGACCGGCGGGCTCTGCGCTCACTGTCATCCCTTCATCGGCGGCCGCCCGCACGGTTGACATCACAGCGAATTTTAGTGAAGCTATCTTCACTATATCCCGCGATAACGAGGTCGCCAATGCTTTTCGCCGCCGAGGAACTCATCCCGCCCGCCACCGCGGACCCGTCCGGCGTGTGGTTCTTCAACTGGGGACTCCCGATCGCCGGGAGCATCTTCATCGTGCTGGCGATCGCCGACGTTGTTCGCCGCAGACGTCTCACCTGGGGCTTTCTGTTCCTGTTCAACAGCATCGCCGTGTACTGGATGGAGACGATCGGCGACTGGGGCCAGATGCTCTTCTACAGCCCGACCTTCGCCGAGCACCACCTGCTGGACTGGTTGCCGCTCAAGACTCCGCACGACCCGCTGTTCATGCCGTTTGCCTACGCCGTCTACTGGGGTGTGCACGCACTGCTGGTGTTGTGGCTGAGTCAGTGGGTGTCATCGCGCACGGGGTGGAGCATGCTGAAGTCGATGGTCGTACTGGCCATTCCGGTCAACTACATCTGGGACTTCCTGGTCGAGGGCACGGCAACCGCGATGGGCTGGTGGACCTACGACCCGGGCCTCGGACCTGTGCTCGAATGGGACAGCGGTGGCCGGATCACCCTGCTATGGACCATCGGGGTCATGTGCACCTGGCCCAATTTGATCGCCTACTGGGCCGGCAAACCGCCGATCCGGGGTCTCAACCACCTCGAACGGTTCTGCCGGCTCGACCGCTTCACCGTGCCGAAAAAACCCCTCTCGACCGGTGCGGCTGCCGACGCGGCAGGGCTGGGAAGCCTCGCCGTCGCCACCAAGTCGGTGACCCTGTCCAAGCAGCAGGAGTTCGATGCGTACCTCAACTACGACGTCACGATTCCGCGATGGCGGTTCGAGCTGATGCGGCTGGGCGCCTGGTTCATCGGATTTCAGGTGAGCTTCGCCTTCCTGCTGGTGCTGCCGCTGGTCGCGTTGCGCGCGTTGACTGGTGCCGACAGCCCGTACATCCCATGAGCCGTGAGGACATCACAGAAGTGACTGCACATCCGACAAAGCGAGTGAGCATGAAAGACCTTCCCGCGGAGTTCTTCCTGCCTCCGCAGACGACTGCGGCGCTGTGGAGCGAAACGGCCAAGCTTGTCGGGGGATCCATCGCGTTCATAATGCTGCTCGGCGTCGTCGTTGCTCTCACCCAGGGCATCGTCATCACGCTGTAGCGGCCATCGTCAGCCGAAGTGCATGCGGCGAAGCTCGGCCTTGCGCACCTTGCCCAGCGCCGTACGCGGCAGCTCATCGACGAACACCAGCCGCTCCGGTGTTTTCTGTTTGGCCAGCCCGGCCGCCGCGAAGTGTTCTCGTAGCGTTTCGATGTCAAGTGCCACACCGGGTTTGAGGACGACGACGGCCGCGACCACCTCACCCAGCCGGGCATCGGGAGCTGCCACCGCCGTACCTTCGGCCACCGCAGGGTGGTTATTGAGCACCTCTTCGACCTGACCCGACGAGATCGTTTCGCCGCCGCGGACGATGACATCTTTGATGCGGTCGGTGATGGTCAGCCGGCCGGCCGGATCGACGTGACCGAGATCGCCGGTGCGAAACCAGCCGTCGGCGGTGAAGGCGTCGGCGTTCAGAGCGGCATCGCGGTAACCGACGAACTGCTCGGGCCCTTGGATGACGACCTCGCCGTCGGCGCCCACCGGCGCTTCGATCCCGTCGGGTCCAAGAATGCGCACGGACGAACCGGGCATCGGTTTGCCGTCCGTGGCCAACCGCGCCCACTCGGCTTCACCCGCGTGTTCGCCCGTCACAGTGGGATGCTCGGTGGCGCCATAGGAACGGAACGTGGCGATACCGGCCGCGGCCGCCCGCCTGCCGAGTTCCTCGCTGACTGGTGCTGCACCGACGAGAAACTCGCGCAGCGCGGGCAGCGGGACACCCGTATCAGCCAGATCGAGCAGGTCCTGTAGGTGGATGGGCGCACCCGCAGTAGAGGTGACGCCGTATTCGTGGCCCAGTTCGACCGCGCGGACGGGGTTCCATCCGTCCAAAAACACGGTACGGGTGCCCGACATCATCGGCCGGAACATGTTGCCGACTCCCGCGATGTGTCCCGGCGGAAACGTCACCAGCGACACGTCGTCGGCTGCCCCGGCGATCAGCGCAGGCAGGGTTCGTTGCTCGGCGAGCACGGTGTTGTGGCTGTGCTGTACGCCTTTCGGCGCCGATGTCGTGCCCGACGTGTACAGCAGCAGGCAGACTACGTCGGCGGACACGGATGGTCGCTGATAGTCCCCCGCTGTCTGCACATGCGACCACGCAAGGTATCCGTCGCCCTCCTTGGCGTCGACCACGATGATGTGATGCAGGCTGTCGATGCGCGAAAACTCCGGTATGCGTTGCAAATTGGAGGTTGAGCGGAAGCGTTCGGGCACGATGAGCACCCGTGCGCCGGACTGGGCGAGGATGAACCCGACCTCGGCCACGCCGTAGATGTGAACGATCGGCACCAGCACCGCTCCGCACAGCAAGACGGCCTGGTAGGCGACGGCGCACTCGACCCGGTTGGTCAACTGGACCGCCACGGCATCCCCGGTGCGGGTGCCGAGGCCCTGCAGCGCCGCCGCCAGCGTGCGGGCGCGCTCGTGGATCTCACCGACCGTCGCCGTGTCGACCGCGTCGGCGGTGGCGAATACGACCGGAGTCGACCCGTGTTCGCGTGCGCCGGTTTCAAGCTCGTCCAGGCAGGTCCGGTCGGAGAACCAGCCGTCGCGATACCACCGGTCACGCAATGCGGTGTACTCGAACGGCACCAAACGATGCTATGAGATCGCCGACGCCAATCGCTCGACCGCCAGCGCTCGTCAGGAAATCATCCGCACCGACCGACAAGCGCTACCGTGTCCCCATGACGACGCCTACGCGGCGTTGGGCGAGAACCGACGCCACCCAGCTGCGAATCCTCGACGCGGCGACCGCCGTGTTCAGCGCGCGTGGCTTCTCCGCAGCAACGATGGCTGACATCGTCGAGCATTCAGGCGCCAGCATCGGCAGCATCTACCACCATTTCGGCGGGAAGAAGGAGCTGTTCCTGGCGATCTACGACCGGTTGTCGGCAGACGTCGAGCTCCGCGTTGCCGAAGCCGCCCGTGACGCCACCGAGCTGGACAGCCAGCAGGCATTCGCTGCGCATGTGCGGGCCTACCTGCACGCGATATGGGAGAACCGGCGAGCGGCGATGATGATGGCCTCCGGTGACGTGCCGGTCGACTTCGAAGGACTCCGTCGCAAGAACACACTGGCCTTCTTCCACCGCTGGATGGGTGTGCTGGACGTCGACTCCTCCAAGCGGGGTCAGCTGCTCTCGCGCGTGCTGATCGCGATCATGTCGGAGGCGTCTCTGATGGTCGCGATGTGTGACGACGTCGCCGATGTCCCACCGATAAGCGACGCGACGATCGAGTGGATCGCGCGCCTGAAAGGTTGAGGCACCGGCCCTACGCGTTCGCGGCGGCTTCCTCCAGCTCGGCGATGATGATCTTGCGCATTCCCATCATCGCCTTGTTCGCGGCAGCGGCGCGGGCCGGGTCTGGATCGCTCTGCAGCTCGAACAACCGATCCGGGGTGACCTGCCAACTGAGCCCGAAGCGGTCTTTCAGCCATCCGCACTGCGATTCCTCGCCCCCTTCGACCAGCCGATCCCAGTAGTAGTCGACCTCGTCCTGGTCCTTGCATCCGATCATGAAGGACACGGCCTCGGAGAACTGGAAGTGCGGGCCGCCGTTGATCCCGAGGAACCGGGTGCCGTCCAGCACGAAGACGCCGTACAGCACGTCGCCCGGGTCACCCGACCCGGCGTCGGCGCTCCTGTGGAGTTCCTCGATCGACGAGTTCGGGAAAACGGAGGTGTAGAACTCCGCGGCTTCCTCCAGGTTGTTGTCGAACCAGAGCGAGGTTGTGATGGCCGGCATCGGGTGATTCCTTTCTAGGCGGTTATTGCAATGCAGACCTCCCCGCGCCCCAAAACTCATCTAGTGCGGTCGGCGGCCGCCCAACGCCCGCAGCGCGAAGTCGAGGACGCGGGCTCTGGCGCGCTGCAGTTCTGCCGCATCGCCGGGCGCAGATATCGTCAGCTCACGGCTGACCACCGCGCTGATCGCGACGGCATCCCGGGCGGGATCGGTCAGCGGAAACGACCCGTCGTCGCGGCCGCGCGTTAAGACCCGTGCCAGCGAGCGTTCGCGCGCGGCGTGCAGGCGCTCACGCGTCTCGCGGTAGCCCTTGGCCGCGCGGACTTCATCCGAGTCGATGACGGTGAGATGCATTCGCAGCTGCGGGTCGTAGGCGAGGTCGAACATCATCTCGACCCAGGCTGCGAGCTGCTCGGCCGGACTGCCGGACGATTCGCCCGTGATGCGATCGAGCCGGTCGGCCAGGGCATCGGCCTCCTGCCGCAGCATCGCCAGGAACAACTCGTCCTTCGACGAGAAGTGCCGGTAGAAGGCTCGCGTGGACAGCCCTGCGCGGTCGAGGATCGCGGCGACGGGAATGGGTCCGCTGTGCGGCTCGTACAGGCAGCCGTAAGCGGCGTCGATGATGCCTTGGCGATCATCGGCGTTCGGTGACGTTGGCTGCACGAGCGCAGAGTCTAGGGACAGGGGTGTTCCGGAGTTAGCCCACCGTCTGCCAACGGCCGTATCGCCCTGGGTAACGTGATCGCGGGGATAGGTCGAGAGGACGTCCGTGAGCGCTGGCCAAAGCGAGTTGCAGACAGTGAAGTTTCGGGGTGCCGACGGCCTCACTCTCATCGCAGATGAGTGGAATCGGGCAACTTCGACGGGACCGTCGGTGCTGTTCCTGCACGGTGGTGGGCAGAACCGCTACTCGTGGAAGAACACGTGCCAGGTACTCGCCGATCAAGGTCTGCACGTGGTCGCGCTCGACTCTCGAGGCCACGGCGACAGCGACCGCGCGCCCGACGCGAACTACTCCGTCGACGCGCTGTGCACCGACACGCACGCGGTGCTCGACCAGATCGGTCGGCCGACGATCCTGATCGGGGCGAGCATGGGCGGGATGACGGCGATGCCTGTCGCCCACGAAGCCGGACCGGAGAAGGTGACGAAGCTGGTCCTCGTAGACGTCGTGCCGCGGTACGAGAAGGACGGAAGCGCCCGTATTCGCGACTTCATGGCCAGCGGTCTGAACGGCTTCGAATCACTGGACGACGCCGCGCAAGCCGTCGCGTCGTATCTGCCGTATCGAACAAAGCCACGCAGTCCCGAGGGGCTGAAGAAGAACCTGCGGCTGCGTGACGGACGCTGGTTCTGGCATTGGGATCCGGCGTTTCTGACCGTTCCCGCCGACGACAAGTTCGTTCGGGTGGCGAAGCTGGAACATGCCGTCATGGCCTTGACCATCCCGATCCTGCTGATCAGGGGCAGGCTGTCCGACGTGGTGAGCGAGGAGGGTGTCAAAGACTTCCTGGAGAAGGTGCCCGATGCCGAGTTTGTCGAGCTCTCGGGCGCCGGGCACACAGCCGCAGGCGACGACAACGACGCGTTCAGCGAAGTCGTGGTCCAGTTCGTCAACCGGTGAGTACCCCACGCCGCACTGTCGGATTCAACTTCCTCGAAGAGCCTGAGCTGCCCGGCCCTCAGGTCACCGAAGCGCAGGCCGAGGAGATCCTCGCGCAGCACTACGGCGTGACGGCGCGAGCCAAACTGCTTGGCAGCAACCAGGATTGCAACTTCATCGTCTACGACGCCAACGATCACATCCTCGGCGTGCTCAAGATCGCCAATCCGGCTTTCAACGCGACGGAATTGGAAGCCCAGGACGCCGCGGCAGACCTGATCGCCGAGGCGGAGCCGTCGCTGCGCGTCGCTGCGCCGCTGCCCAACCTGGCGGGTGAAAAATGCACGGTGATAACGGGATTGCTGGACAAGACCGCCTACGTCCGGCTGCTGCGTTATCTGCCCGGCGGCACGCTGCTCGACTCCGGCTACCTTCCGCCCGCGGCGGTAGCGGGTCTCGGCGAAGTGGCGGGTCGCGTCAGTCTCGCGCTGGCCGACTTCAGCCATCCCGGGCTCGACCGGGCCCTGCAGTGGGATCTGCAATACGGCGCCGACGTTGTGGCGCAACTGCTTCCCCACGTCACCGACTCCACGCAACGCGCGAAGGTCGCCGAGGCCGCGTCAAGCGCGTGGTCGCGGATATCCCCACTCGCCGAGCGCCTACCGCGGCAGGCAACACATCTGGATCTGACGGACGCCAACGTCGTCGTGACCCGCAGTGCGGCCGGGGCGCACCCTGACGGCGTCATCGACTTCGGCGACCTGTCGCACTCCTGGGCGGTGTCGGAGTTGGCGATCGCGGTGTCATCGGTGCTCGGCCACGCGGGCAGCGATCCGACGTCGATCCTTCCGGGAGTGCGGGCATTTCACGCCGTCCGGCCGTTGAGCGCGGAGGAGGCCGACGTCCTGTGGCCGCTGCTGGTGCTGCGCACCGCGGTGCTAATCGTCAGCGGCGCGCAGCAGGCCGCCCTGGACCCCGGCAACGCCTACGTCACCGAGCAGACCGACGGCGAGATACGAATGTTCGAGCAGGCGTCATCAATCCCGGTCGACGTGATGACCGCACTGATCAAGGCCGACCTCGGGCTGGCGGCTGAGCCCGATCGCGTCGTCGTCGACACCCCGCTCATCGGCGGCATCGACCCGGCCGGCGTGGTGACCCTGGACCTGTCTTCGCAATCCGACGGGTACGACTCGGCGTTCGTGCCCGGTGGCTGGCTGCGCACCGACGTGGAGGACGAACTCGCACGGGCGGCAATCGCTGACGGCGCCGCACTGGTGGTCACCCGCTTCGGCCAGCCCCGACTGAGCCGGGCCACGCCGCTGAGCCAGGACAGTCCCGACGTGGTGCCGACCGGCATCAACATCTGGTCTGATGTCGACGCCCGCGCCGTCGCGCCGTGGGACGGCGACGTGGTCGACGGCAGTGCGGGCAGCGTCGCCCTTCGAGGCGGCGAATACGAGCTGACCCTGTCCGGCGTCACCCCGCTGCCTGGGCCGGGCACCCGGGTTCGCGCCGGTGACCCGCTCGCCGAGGTCGCGTCGGGCCGGTGGGCCGAAGTCAGCGTGCGACCTGTCGGTGCACCACCCGCGCCGACACTGACGACCGCCGAACTGTCGAGGGGCTGGCTGGCGCTCAGCCGCGACCCGCGCCAAGTGCTCGGCCTGCCCGATATGCCAGACACCCATCGCGCCGATGATCTGCTGGCCCGTCGGAACGAGAGCTTTGCGCCGGTACAGGAGCACTACTACGCCAAACCGCCACAGATCGAGCGGGGTTGGCGCCACCACCTGATGTCCACGGCGGGCCGGTGCTACCTCGACATGGTCAACAACGTCACTGTGTTGGGCCACGCCCATCCGCGGGTCGCCGAGACCGCGGCCAGGCAGCTGCGCAGGCTGAACACGAACTCACGCTTCAACTACGAGGCGGTGGTCGAATTCAGCGAGCGCCTCGCCGCGATGCTGCCCGAACCGCTGGACACCGTGTTTCTGGTCAATTCTGGTTCGGAGGCAAGCGATTTGGCGCTGCGGCTCGCGATGGCGGCTACGGGCCGACGCGATCTCGTCGCGGTGCGCGAGGCATACCATGGATGGACGTATGCCACCGACGCCGTCTCCACGTCGATGGCCGACAATCCGAATGCGCTTGCCACCCGCCCGGATTGGGTGCATACGGTGGAATCCCCGAACAGCTTCCGCGGTAAGTTCCGCGGCGCCGACGCCGGCCGGTACGCGGCGGAGGCGGTCGCCCAGATCGAGGGCCTGACCGCCGACGGCCGCGCACCCGCTGCTTTCATCGCGGAGCCGGTGTACGGCAATGCGGGTGGCATGGCGCTGCCCGACCGGTATCTGGAGCAGGTGTACGCCGCGATGCGCGCCTGCGGCGGACTGGCCATCGCGGACGAGGTGCAGGTCGCCTACGGCAGGCTCGGCAACTGGTTCTGGGGGTTCGAACAGCAGAACGTCGTCCCCGACATCGTGTCGGTCGCGAAGTCGACCGGCAACGGGTCGCCGCTCGGCGCGGTGATCACCAGCCGCGCGATCGCCGACCGGTTTTCCAGCCAGGGTTATTTCTTCTCGTCCACCGGCGGTAGCCCGCTGTCCTGCGCGATCGGCATCACCGTCCTGGACGCGCTCCGCGACGAGGGGCTGCAGCAGAACGCCGCGCGGGTGGGCGCCCACCTGAAGACGAGATTGCAGGCGCTGCAGGACAACCATGCGATCATCGGCACCGTGCACGGCGTCGGTTTGTACCTGGGCGTCGAGATGGTCCGCGACAGGGACACCCTCGAACCGGCCGTCGAGGAGACGGCGGCGATCTGCGACCGCATGCTCGAACTCGGTGTGGTGATCCAGCCGACCGGCGATCAGATGAACATCCTCAAGACCAAGCCGCCGCTGTGTATCGACACCGAAGCGGCCGACTTCTACGTCGACGCGCTGGACCGCGTGCTCACCGAAGGGTTCTAGCGGTCACCTTCTCATCGCGAGCAGACGCAAAAGTACCCGTAAAGGGTTGGAAAATGGGCTATTTGCGTCTGCTCGCGCCAGCCGGCTCTGGGTTCTCGTCCGATGCCGATCGCGAGGCCTGGCGCATCACCGGCGGCTGGAACCGAGGCGGCAGGGCGCGAACGATGGCGCCGAGTAGCAGGACCGAGCAAATCGCGATCATGACGATGACGACACCCGGCAACGCCGGGACGAGCCCGTCGACGAGCATGAAGACGCCGAAGACGAGGAACGCAGCCGCCGCGACGATCTGAATGAGCCGCTCGGGCAGATGCTTGCCCGCGATCGCGCCGACCAGGATGGCCAATGCGTCGGCGGCGACCATGCCGAGCGTCGAACCGATCCACACCCCCACCCAGTCGTTGTCCGCCGCGAGGGTGACCGTCGCAAGCATGGTCTTGTCGCCCAGCTCGGCGAGCAGAAACGCAGACGTGACCGCGAGAAACGCGGGTGCGGTGGAGCGCTGAGCCTTGGTTGCCTCGTCATCGCTGAGCCGGTCACCGCGCAGCGTCCACAGCCCGAACAGCACAAATGCCACCCCAGCCAGGATGCCGAGCAGGTGCGTGGGCAGTGCAGCGCCCAGGTAGTGGCCGACCGCGACGGAGATGAGGTGAACCGCAGTGGTCGCGACGGTGATGCCACCGAGCACCACCCACCACCGATGCCGCAGCGCAAACGTCATCGCCATCAGCTGCGACTTGTCCCCGAGCTCTGCGACGAAGATGACGGCGAAGCTCAACAGCACGGCGGCGAACACGCACGACTCCCTGTTCTGTGTGGCTGCCGCTCGGAGAAAGTCAGTTCCTCCGGCCGGCACCCGATTCGGTGTATACGGCCGAAGGTCTCGCCCACCGGCCGTTACGCCGGTCCAGGTAACCGGGCTGTGCGGTGTGACCCGCGGCACCAGTATGTCGATTACCTGATTGGGGGCTACTCCCCTTCGCTGTTAGCCATGCTACGCATACCTGTCCGCGCTTGCAACTCGACGCGGACGAGATCGCCTCTCGCACAATAATTTTGAGCTACCGGTAAGAATAGTTCGGGTACCCTGATTCGGTCGCGAGTGTTGCCGCAACGGCGATATGGGCGACGTCAATCCGTTGCGGCCGGACCCTTTCGGATGATGGCGGCCAGTTCCTCACGTGAATTGGCGCCGACGCGCTGACATGCGCGGTACAGGTGTCCCTCCACGCTGCGGACCGACATGTACAGCTTTTTCGCGATGTCCTTATTGGACATTCCCGCGACGGCCAGCTCGACGATTTCGCGCTGCCGCTCAGTCAGCGGATGACCGGTCGGGCTGCGCAATGCGGGGGTGCTCAGGCCACCGCATTCATTGGACAACCCCTGCGCGATCGCGGCGGCATACAGCCGGCGTCTGCGCTGCTGGCTATGCGAGAAGGCCACCGCCGCCTGCGCCGCCGCATCGGCGGCAGCCGCCCGGTCACCCAGCGCCCGATAGTCGTTGGACGCCAGCAACAGGCCCTCGCCGTCCTTGGCGGTGAGCGATTCGGCATGGCGCGCTACGGCATCCGCCAACGGCAGAGACAGCTCGCCCGCGAGCTCGCGGGCCCGGTCCGACATGGTGGAATCGCCCCACTGCGCTGCCACCTGCAGGCAGATCAGTTCATGGGTTGGCTGACCACGGTCGCGTGCCTTCGCCGCGGCGTCGCGGACGGTCGTCACCGCGTCGGACAGGTATCCGCCCGCCGCCAGCGCCCATCCGGTCGCGATCGCGAGGGCGGTGTGCATGTACACGTAGTTGTCCGGCACGTTGGCCCGCGCCTCTTCCAGTGCTGCGTTCGCTTCCGCCGACTCGCCGAGCTTGGCGTGCGCCTCGGTCAGTGCGAAGCAGGTCGCGGGCCGCAAGCCCGTTGTGATGCCGTGATGCTCAACGCCGGCGAGTGCCTCGTGCAGGAGCTTGACCGCTCCGGGCAGCTGCCCACGCATCAGGTCGGACTGGCCGAGCAGGAAGACCAGGTTGGCGTAGGCGAGCCCGGGTACGTCGTTCACGGAGTCGGCCATCTGCTTCGCAACTTTCGCGCAGTCGTCGATGCGCCCGGTCAATCTGCACGCGCGGGCGAAGACGCCGCCGAACCAGAATCGCAGTGGTGCCGTTTGGAAGGACGTCGACGCACGGTCGAGCGCACGGTCGGCGACGGCCGCCAGCTCGTCGCCGCGACCGAGCGCACCGAGAGACATCACCAACGCGAACGACGCCATCATCGCGTGAAAGTCTCCGAGTTGCTCCGAATTCAATGCAGCGGTGGCTTTTTCGGCTGCCGACTGGCAACGGCCGTACACCGCGTCGACACACGCCTCCACCGCTGTCCGCGAGGCGGCTTGGTTCGGCGACTCCGGGCCTTCACTGAGACCCTCGAGGATGGCCGCCGCGTCGGCAGGCCTACCGAGTATCCAGATCAGGTTCGCAGCACGCACCGTCGACCATCGGTGCGCGTCCTCGTTGCCGTCGGCGGTGATCTCCTTGAGCAACTTCTCGGCGTCGTCGCCGCGACCATGCAACACCAGGCTCATCACCTGAACGCCGGGCGCTTCGCCCGCCCCCGCCGATACCGCGGCGGCGGCGAATCGGTCCGCCATGTCGAGATCCAGCAGCGTCATCGCGAAACGTGCGGCCTCGACGAAGAGTTCAGGATCGGGTGACAGGTCCGACTCGAGCGTGAGAAGGGCGCGCCGCACGGTCGACTGCATGTCGGCGTCGGGCTTCTTGGCCAGTCCCTGGGCCAGCTTGCCCCGAATCCGGGACAGGTACATCTCCCCGGCCCCGGCCCGCCGGAGTTCTCCGAAAAGCGGGTGTGCCAATCGCGCCATGCGCTCGTTACCGGAGCGCTCCACGGTTACCAGTCGCATCTGCTCCGTGGCCTCAAGATCGGCGCGATCGGCCACCTCGCACAGGACATCGACCGCCAGCGGCTCACATTGCGACAACGTGTCGACAACGAGTGCCATGCCGTCGGACAGCTCACCCAATTGGCGGCCGACCATATCGGTGATGTTCTGGGACACCGCAACCCGCTCGTCCCACATCCACACCCCGGCGACCTGCCGCATCCGTCCCGCTGTGATCTGATCCGTCAGGAGCTGCCGCAGGAACAAGGCGTTGCCCCCGGTGAGCCTCCAGAACCGCTGCGCGCTGCGGGCATCGACCGCTCCGTCGAGAGTCGACTCGATAAGGCTGCGCGTTCCGGCTTCCGATAGCGGTGCGAGATCCAGCCTGGCCAGCAGGCCGTCCTTCCACAACGCGGTAACGGCGTCGGGTTCGGCCTCGCCGGTGCGCACGGTGACGACCAGCCGTGGACCGCGCGTCTGGGCGAGTTGGTGCACGACGTGCGCCGACAGGCCGTCGAGCAGGTGCGCGTCGTCCACGCCGATCAGCACCTTGCCCTGACGTTGCTGTGCAACAAAGGAATTGATGAGGCGGCCGACATCAGGCATCGACCCAGAGGCCGTCTCGGCGATGGAACCCGTGAACGCGCCGAGCGGCAGTGGGCGGGCGGACTCGGTGCCGGTGATCCAGTTCGTCCGCTCGCCTGCGGCCTGTGCGCGGGCCACCACCTCTCGAGCAAGGCGGGTCTTGCCGACGCCCGCCGCGCCGCAGATGACGACGCCGCAGTAATTGCCCGCTCCGCTCAACGCACGACGAATCACGCCCAGTTCGCTGTCGCGCCCTGTCAGCAGATCGCCGGTCATTTTGCTGCCTCCGCGCAGGCCATGCACCCCTCCCCGGTCATGGACTGTTTTACGCGCTAAGCATAGGGCTCCGCCGCTGACGGGGCCGGTAATTGACGACGCAAATAGCGGGTTCGCTCAATCGTTGCTGTCGATCCCCAGTTCTGACCCGAAATAGGACCGCGCAATGTGCTTGGCCTCGTTGGCCGGGACGGCTCGCACCACCATCTGCGCGCCGAGCCCGTCGATCATGGTCAGCAGCCGCCGTGCCGCAATATCAGGGTCTGCCACCTGAAACTCACCCGAGCCGACGCCCAGGCGAACGACGTCGCCGAGGCACGCGAGCCACTCGTCGGTCAACCTGTTGGCCTCCGCGGCCAGCGCGACATTGCGCCGACCAAGGCTCCACGCGTCGAGCCACAACGCGCTGGCGTCCTCGCTGGACTCATCGAGGACATAGTCCATCAGCGCGGCCATCTTGGCGGTCGGTGTCGAGGCCGCGGCGACCAGCGACCGGGCGTTGGCCAGATCGGCGACCGCGGCGCTCGTGAACGCCGCAGTGATGAGCTGCTCAGCGGACGAGAAATAATGGCTGACCAGGCCGGGTGTCACGCCGAGATCGGCGGCGACGCGGCGCAGGGTCACAGCGGACAGACCCTCGGCGGCGCTGATCTCGACCGCCTTGGTCAGGATTTCGCCGTGCCGCTCGGCAGGCAGCTTCCGCTTGGCGTCCCGCATGTGGAGGGTCAATTCCCGTCCTTCTATTGACGAATCCCGATTCTTATTGAACACTACATCAACACTATTGAACTCCCCATCAACAAGTCGAATCGAGTAGCTAGTGACCGCTACCCTGTCCACCCCAGCCGTCGAACCCGCTGAGGACCGCGTCGGTGCGATCGAAGCCTCAGGCGTCGGATACCTGCCCGAAGAGGCCCGCGACTCTGGGCCGCGCAACCTGTCGGCGGTGTTCCTCGGCGCCAACCTGACGTGGACGAACGTCGTTTTCGGCGCCTTCGCGATCCTATTCGGCCTGAGCTTCTGGCAGACCGTCTCCTCGATGGCCGTCGGCACCGCGGTCGGCACCCTGGCAGTGCTGCCCACGGCGATCATCGGACCCCGCACCGGCACCAACATGACTGTCTCCAGCGGGGCCTTCTTCGGTATCCGCGGCCGGTTCATCGGTTCGGGTCTGGCTCTGGCAATCGCGCTGGCCTTCGCAGCGGTCACCGTGTGGACCAGCGGCGACGCCCTGGTCGCCGCCGGACACCGCCTGCTCGACACGCCGGAGAGCGACATCGTGCACGCCGTCGCATACGCGGCGGTGGCTGCGCTGATGGTGACCGTCGCGCTTTACGGCCACGCCACCATCATCGCCATCCAGAAGGTCGTGGTGCCCGTCGTCGGAGGGCTGATGATCGTCGGGGTGTTCGCGTTCGCCGACGGCTTCAACCCCAGCGGGTCGGGCGGCGAGTACGCATTAGGCGGCTTCTGGCAGACCTGGGCGCTTTCGGCCGTGCTCTTCGCCGCCGCGCCGATCTCCTACGGGCCCACCATCGGCGACTACACGCGACGCATCTCACCAATCCGGTTCAGCGACAAGCACATCTGCGCGGCCCTTGGAATTGGCATGTTCATCGGCGTGCTGCTGCCCAGTCTGTTCGGCGCGTTCACCGCGCTGACATTCGTGAACCCGACCGACTCCTACGTCGACGACCTCGTCGCAGCGTCACCTGCCGCCTACGTCCTGCCCATTGTGGTGATCTCCTTGTTCGGCGGCATGAGCCAAGGCGTGCTGTGCATCTACGCCAGCGGGCTGGATCTAGAAGGGCTCGCACCACGAATGAAGCGGACGCAGACCACGATCATCACCGCGGCCGTCGCCATCGCCCTGCTGTACGTCGGCGTGTTCGTGTTCGACGCCATCGACTCGGTGACCGCGATGACCGTTGCGCTCAATGCCCTCATCACGCCGTGGGTAGCAATCCTGGCGATCGGCGCGCTGCGCACGAAAGCCTATGACCCCGTTGATCTTCAGGCGTTCGCGCATGGGCGTCGTGGCGGCCGGTACTGGTTCACCGGCGGCTGGAACATGCCTGCCGTCATCGCATGGGTGGTCGGTGCCACGTTCGGGCTGCTGACCGTGAACACCACGCTCTATGTCGGACCGCTCGCCGATATCGCCGGTGGCGTGGACCTGAGCACGATCGGTTCCGCGGCCCTTGCGGGCTTGATTTACTGCGCGTCCCTGCGTTTCATCGAGGCATGACGCGCTCAGCCGACGAACTGGTCACCGAATTCTGCAAGAAGTGGGCCACCGCCGACCCCGAGGAATTGGCCGGCTACTTCACCGAAGACGGCATCTACCACAACATCCCGATGGAGGCGGTGCAGGGCCGAAAGGCCATCCAAGAGTTCATCGCCGGGTTCACGGCGGGATTCGACGGTATCGACTTCCAGGTGCACAGGCAGGTCAGCGATGGCGATCTGGTGATCAACGAGCGAACCGATGTGATGCGGCGCAAAGAAGGCCAGCCGATACGACTGCCGGTCACCGGGGTCTTCGAAATCGAGAACGGTCAGATCAAGGCCTGGCGGGACTACTTCGACATGGCGACCGTCACCAGCCAGTTCGGTTAGGCCAGCAGGGGCACGTCGGCGTTGCGGGTGGTGGTGAGTATCTCGAACATCGCGCGCCGGCTGGCGACGAGTTCGGTCGCGGCGATCCCGCTGCCGGACAATCGAAGTCGACAGGTCGCGAGCGCGGAGTTGTAGCAGAACTTTGTGTCTCCGCCGGTGTCGGTGTAGGTCAGCCCGATCACGTCGCGCGACTCCGCGGTCATCTCGCCGTCCACGGTCACATCGCCGACGCGGGCGCCGAATGACCAGCTGAACGGCAGGTACTCAGCACGCGAATGGCGAGTCGCCAGCACCGAACGCACCGCCACTTCTCGGCCGTCATGGCGAAGGACGAGAAGCGTGGCGGCGGGCAGTGAGAGGGGGCCGACCGCCGCATGCGCGGTCACGATTTCCAGGCTCGATCCCGGCTCCCCGTCGAACCCGCACACCTGACCGAATGCATAGGCGGGTGTGTGGCGACGGCCCCAGTTGTGGTTGACGCTCCCAGTCCAGCCGTCGACGCGCAGAGCGACGTCGTCGAGCTCCAGGCTGCCGTCGAACCGCGCGAGTGGATGGCGAACCATCGTCTTGGCCGTCGGGAACTTCGCCTTGTACCCGCGGTCGGTGAGCAGTTTGACCGGCGCCTCGTCGCCCGGAGCGATCTGCAGATTCCAGGTCGCTGACCTCTGCGGACCGGTCACCGACCCGTGCGCCGACCGATCGTCGATGGATGTCGGGCCGACGCGCGCGGTCCAGTCGTCGTATCGAAATTCGGACTGGTCGATCGGAAACGGCTGTTTGAGCGCCCGATTGCCCGCCCCGTCCGGATCGAACACCATCACCCACGAGTCGGCGACCGGCAAGCCCGACGTGGGAAGCAGCAGCGTCGAGCGCAGCCACAGCGCCTGTGCACCACCGGGATGGTTGGCGCGGACGAATCTGCTCTCGTAGTAGGGCGGCTGCGGCTTCACCAGACCAGCATCCAATACTTGAGCGGTGACAGGTACGCAGATCGCCACCTACGTGCTGGCGGTCGTCGCTGCGGTCGAAGCCGTCGCGATCGCCGTTTTGGGGGTCCAGCTCAACCGGTCCCGACGCGAGGCCGACGAGTTGCGCAGCCGGGTCGACGCCCGCAACGCGCTGCTGTCCGGTGGGCGGGAGGCCGTCAAGACGGTGTGGCAGACGGCGAACATCATCCGCAAGGAGGGGTTCGGCGCCGCGGTCGCCTCATCGATCGAAGACCTCGCCGACTGGGCCGAGGTGGAACGTCCCGACCTCGCGAGGCTGGCACCCGACGGCAAGGTCGCGATCCTGTTCTCCGACATCGAGGAGTCCACGGCTCTCAACGAGCGCATCGGGGATCGCGCTTGGGTGCGGCTGATCGGCAGGCACGACAAGATGATTCGGCGGTGTGTGAAGAGCCACCACGGTCACGTCGTGAAGAGCCAGGGCGACGGGTTCATGATCGCCTTCGCCGAGCCGGAACAGGCGGTGCGGTGCAGCGTCGATGTGCAACGGGCACTTCGTCGGCGTCCCAACGGAATCAAGGTGCGCATCGGCATCCATGTGGGCAAGTCGGTGCGCCGCGGCGACGACCTGTTCGGCAGGAATGTCGCGATGGCCGCGCGCGTGGCGGCGTACGCCGACGGCGGCCAGACTCTGGTCAGCGAACCGGTGCGCGAGGCAATCGCCGGCGACGACATCTCATTCGACGACGGAAACGAAGTCGAGCTCAAGGGCTTCTCGGGCCGGCACCGGTTGTACGCGGTAAAAGTCGCCTGAGCTTGCCGCTCAGCGCTGCACCTGGCCTTCGATCGCGCGAGCGAGCACGGATTGCGCCCGAAAAAGCACCTCATCGCGCGGCCATGACATGGTGCTGACGCTAGTTGACCTCTCGATCTTCGGACTCGGCCAGCCGCTGGTGCAGCCGGGCGCGGATGTCCTCGGGCGTGTAGGAGTTGCGGCGTCGCTGATCGCGTGCGACCAGCGCGCCGCCGGCCACGACACCGGCGACACCGGCCAGTCCGACCCACTTCCAGATGCTGTGCATGACCGTCAGTGTGCCTAAGCTGCGGTCGTGGATGCGAACACGGTCACCCTCGAGCGCGCCCTCAACGAGACCCGTACCGGGGATATCTGGCTGTTCCGCGGCGATTCTGGGCCGGATCGGGCGATCCAAACGATGACCAATGCGCCGGTCAACCACGTCGGGATGACGGTCGCGATCGACGACATGCCGCCGCTGATGTGGCACGCGGAACTCGGCGACAAGCTGCTCGACATGTGGACGGGCACCAACCACCGCGGTGTACAACTCAACGACGCGCGCGCCGCCGTCGAGCGCTGGATCAACAACTACGGCCAGCGCTGTTGGTTGCGCCAGCTCAGCCCGGACGCGACCCGTGAGCAGGAGGACCAGGTGTTGCGCGTGATCGCCCGGATGGACGGCACGCCTTTCCCCAGCACCGCGCGGCTGACCGGGCGCTGGTTTCGCGGCCGGGTTCCAACGTCGGCGGATTGGACCAGAGGTATCCCATTCCTGGACAAGAGAGTTCGCGAGTCCGCTCGGCGGAGGCGGGCCGACGAACGCAACGGGCTGGAGACGGCCTACTGCGCCGAGACCGTCGCGGTCACCTACGAGGAGATGGGCCTGCTGACCACCGAGAAACACACCAGCTGGTTCGACCCGGGCAAGTTCTGGAGCGGTGATCTGCTGCCGCTGACGCAGGGATACAAACTCACCGACGAGATCGCCGTCGTACTCGGTTAGTCGATGCCGACGTGGCCGATGCGATAGCTTTCGTGGGATGCGCCTGACCAATGCCTTCTTCGCCAACCACGCAGAGGTGGTTGACGACATGCTCAACGTGACGGGCGGATGCTGGACTTCGACTGCCGTCGCGGACGGGTCGACGGCGTTCGCGACACGTTGCGTCGTGTTCTGCGAGGTCAGCAGGCAGGATCGCGGTAAGCAGTTCGGTCTGCACATCGACGCGACGGGACCGACGGGTCAGCAGTGGACACCGGCACGGTCGTCGTACTTCACCGTGCCCAGCCGGATCGCGTTCATGGTGACGCCGCCCATCGCGCTGCCGATCGAGCCCAACGGCGGAATGCACGTCTACACGGTCCGCTTGGAGGATCACGAGGAGCGGATCCCGCTGTCGCTTCATGTGCAAGTCGTGGCCGGCAGCGCGTTTCCCCGTCATTGAGTTGGCGAATCGGGTCGTCGAACGTTCTTGCGGCGCTATCGTCCGGCCATGCCATTGCACTACGTGGATCCACACAAGAAACACAGCCGCTGGTATACGGCCATGGAAACGTTCAGCCGGTCGGGGCCAGGTCAGTTTCTGGCGCACAATGTGTTTCCGCGCATCGACCCGTGGCTGTTCCGCGCGACCGGCGGTCGTTATCCCTGGGTCCTCGGCGGACCGTCGACGGCGCCACTGGTCAGCACGGGCGCCAAAACCGGACAACGCCGCGAGCATCAGCTCACCTACTTCCACGACGGCCCCGACCCGATCCTGACCGCCTCCAATTACGGCGGCGGCAAACATCCGCAGTGGTACTACAACCTGAAGGCCAACCCGCAGTGCGAATTCGGCGACGAACCGTTCATCGCAACCGAGGTCACCGACCCCGACGAATACACGCGGTTGTACGGACTCGCCGAGAAGGTCTACGCCGGCTGGCGTGACTACCTCGAGAAGACCTCAGCCGTCGGACGCACCATTCCCGTCTTTCGCCTCGTTGCGCGTTAACCCCTCATAGCCGCGCGAAGCACGGGTTCGCGTCCTTCTTGGGGATCGACGCGTTCTGGCTGGAGAACTTGCCGACGACTCCGCTGTCGGTGACTTCGACGCTGTCGGCGTGGATTCCGAGCGGATAGTTGTCGTTCAGTTTTTTGGTCAGGTCGTTCAACGCCGTCTGCACACCGTCTTTCGGCAGCGGACCGACGACGTCCAGTACCTCGAGGTTGAGATCGCCGTCGGCGACAACGGGTTTGGCCGTGACGCTGTTCTCGCCGGCATCCACGATGATCGTGCCTGCCGCGGGGTCGGTGCGCACGCCGGTGATCAAGCTCCCCACGGCGGGGAGGTTGGCCGCCAGTGTGTCCTTGATACCCGCGGACTTCCATGACAGCGTCGCGGTCAGCGATCCGATGGTGCCCTTGGAGTCGCCGGTTTCCCGCAACCGCACATCGGAGACGGTCACGTCGGCGGTCATCCCGGTCGCGCCCTGAACGCGTTTCCCGGCGGTGGTGACGGCGATGTTGGTGTAGTGACCGGTGATGTGCTGCCAGAGGAACGGCGGGTTGACACCGTAGGAAATGGTGACGCCGTCCTGCACAACGCATTCCGCGACGTCGACGAGGACGCCGTCGGCACGGTGGCGGGCGTAGAGCTCTGCACCTGCCAGACCGCCGGCCAGCAGAGCGACGATGATGACCGCGATGAGGATGATCGACTGCCGATTGAGGAATCCCCTGCCGCGTCGCTTCTTGGCAGCCGGCGTCTGCGCGTCGGGCGGCGGAGCCGGTTGGGCACTGGCGGTTGGCGGCGGAGGCGGTGCTGCGCCCGGCGGTGGCGGAGGCGGTTGAGCACCGCGCGGCGGTGGTGGTGGCGGTTGGACACGGCGCGGAGGCGGTGGCGGCGGTGGCGACCGGAATTTCTCGGTCGGTGCTGCGTCAGGAGGCTGCCTGCGCGCACGGATCTGTTCGGTAGGCGGTTCAGGTGCCCTGTCCGGACGCTGGATCCTGCGCGTTGCGGGGTCCTGGTGTGGGTTGCCCCTGCCCTGCCGACCGGGTCCCCCGGGACGTTGCGGGGGCGGCGGCGTGGTCACCTGCGCGATTCTGCCTCATCGAGCCGGATACATCCCGTCAATCTGGGCGAGTACCGAAGTACTCATGTTCAGAGGTCCCTTGACCACCACCGTCTGATCGACGGTCCCCACAGCGAGGGCCCTTCGGCGGGTTCATGACACGCCTGTGGGCGCCGACGACTCTGAACTGGGACGTCGCGAGCGCGCGATTCGATTACCCGGCGCGGCGACTCGCCGACCGCCAACAAGCCTGGCTGCGTCGGGAACCGCGATAATTCGGCCCGTGCCGTCCGGAAGTCCTGCGCGTGCGAAGCGGTACGCCCGCCGTCGCAGACGCCGCATCGCCACGAAGGTGCACGAGCTCACCGGTGTGCAGTGGGCCGCGCTGCAGGCCGCCTGGGGTGGATGCGCCTACTGCGGCGCGACCGACAAGGCGCTGCAGAAGGACTGCGTATTGCCGATCTCGCGCGGAGGGCGCTACGAGGTGTCCAACGTCGTGCCCTGCTGCCGCTCCTGCAACACCAGCAAGTGCAACGTCGAGGTGACGAGCTGGATGCGTCGCAAGAAGCTGGACGAAAGTCGATTTTTGTTGAGGCACGCTGAGGTCAACGCATACCTCGCAGCAAATGAAGCGCTGACCTGAGAGTTCGTCGGTGTGCTTCACCGGCACGGTGGCGGGCCGACGCGGTCGGCGCAAAATATTTCGGTTTAGTGACATGCACGGCGGGTACAGATCCGCGAGCGACGGGGGAGTTAATAGACGGGGGTCTATTCGTCGCGCCTATATGAGGACTACAGCCCCTTGGTCCTCGCATGTCGTCGGTTCCTTGAACCGACCTGAATGATGGAGAAACAAGTGCGAAAAGCTGTTGCAATTCTGGGTATGACCGGTGCGTTGACGTTCGGCGGAGCAGGCCTGGCGCATGCCGCCACCTACGACAGCCCTGTCCCGACGACCACAACGACTCTCGCTCAGTCCGACACTGAGGACGACGGCGATAACACCGGCCTGTGGGGCCTGGCGGGTCTTCTCGGTCTCGTGGGATTGCTGGGGCTGAAGAAGCGCAATGACCGGAACGTCGCAACCGCACCCGGACAACCCGGACAACCCGGACAACCCGGCTACGGCAACGCGCCGCGCGTCTAGCATCGGCACGCTCAGTCGGCCCGCCGCCAGCCTGGTGGCGGGCCGACTCTGGCCTGTGCCACACGATGGTAGTGGCGACTTCTCGATACCCGCGGGGGCTACGTGCGGCCGACTCGCCTGCAGAACGGCGTCCTTGGCAAGCCGCCATCCTGTTCACGCTTCTCGAAGCGGCGGAGGAGCTAGTCCGGCGCTGTTTCTCAACGTCGGCGGTTGCGCCCAGCAGATCCGCCTTCGAACGGGAGTGAACGCAACCCTTCTTTCTACTAGCCCCGTCGCAGTCCAGACAATAACTAAAGGCCACGGTCAGCATAAGTTGATCTACGGGGACGTAATTATTGTCACCAGCAGTTCACGGCCTTCTGCTAGATCACACCGTGGCGCGGGCGGCCCATGCGGCAGCGGTAACGGTGAACGGCCCACTGCCGAGTCGTTCGCGAGCCACCGATTCAAGCCGTCGACGACCGTCGTCATCGAGCCGCTGGACGTAGTCACCGGCGGGGCCAACGCCGAATGTATAGGGCTCCCACCACTCCTCGAAGGTCGGATGAACGACGTCGACCGCGATGGGCTCCTCTTTCACATCGGTCAGCCCGGCGCCTTCGAAGAGTTCAGTCAGGTGGCCCATCGTCGCACCGGAGAGCAGCGCCTCATCCTCGGCAGCCGGATCGATCACGTGTACCGCATCCCAGAACGGCGCCAGCGCCCCGGTCGGACCGTCCCAGACACACGCCGCGATGACGCCGCCACGGCGGGTCACGCGCGCCATCTGCCCAACCGCAACGACCGGATCTGACATGAAGTGCACGACGAGTTGCGCGAGAGCAGCATCGAAAGAAGCTGTGTCGTAAGTCAGTTCCTCCGCCGTGCCTTGTCGGACCTCGACCTCGGGGAATCGCATCCGGATGGCGTCGACGAACGGCGGCGAAGGGTCGACCGCCGCGACCTGGGCTCCGATCGACAGCAGATGAGCGGTCAGGGCGCCCGGCCCGCAACCGACGTCGAGGACCTTGGTCCCCCCGCCGATCCCGGCGAAGGCCACGAAGACCTCCGCGAGAGGTTCGGCATACCGGCCCATGAACCGCGTGTAGGCCTCCGGCGGGACATCGAAACTCACCCACCGAATGCTACGTCGCGCGCCGACGATTGATCGCTATATCACTCTCGATGACGCACGACGTTGACGACGTTGCCATCCGGTGCACGGACGAGGAATCGACGCACACCCCACTCCTCGGTCGTCAGCGGGTGGACGATTTCGAAGCCGCTGTTCATGGCCTCTTCGTAGGCGGCTTCGACGTCATCGGTATGGACCGAGATGACCGAATCGTCAGGCGCCGTTGCGTCTTTGGTCACCAGTTGGACGTTCACTCCGGTGTCGGGCGACGCGTAGCGGGCCACCCATCCCATGTTGAACTCCTCGATGCTCAGCCCCAAGTAGTCCGTGTAGAACCTTTTCGCAGCATGGATGTCGGGCACGTGAAGGTTGGCTGTGATGCGTTTTGCCCGCACGGGCTACTCCTCCTCTATCCGCTGCCTTGCGGTGATACCTGCTCACTAATGGCTTCTTTGTCGATCACCGACCACACTTCGACGATTCGCCCCTCGTCGAACCTGTAGAAGACGTGCTCCGGAAAGGAGACCTGCGTACCGGTCGGCTCGAAACCCTGAAACGCGCGCCGCGGATTGCATTCGAAGAACAGCCTGCAGGCTACGACGTTGTGGTCGGCGAGAAGGATCTCCGGAGTGAACTGCAGATCTGGGATCGCGTCGACGTCGGCCTCCAGCATCGCCCGGTATCAGTTGATTCCCAACCGTTCCCCGTTGTACACGACCCCGTCGGCCACGAAGCGTCCGAGCTCATTCCACTGTCGGTTGTTCAAGCACGCCAGGTAGTCGCGGTAGACCCCCAGCAGATCGCCGGCTTCCATCGGTCTTTCGATTCACCTGCCTAGACGTTGAAGCGAGCGATTCCCTTCACGGGAAGATCCGTGCGGACATTGTCACTCGGTACAGGCCTGGGTGGGAACCGGTTTCGTGTTGCCGACGTGAGACATCTGCGCGGTCAACTCGTGGGCGGTCAATGCAAAACCGGTATCGGGGTCATCCATATCCGCGCCGAACACGATGCCCAGCATCCTGCCGTCTCGACCGATCACCGGGCCGTCACCTTCACCTACAGATCCTTTGAGGATGTACACCTCACGGCTGACCGTGTCGGCGTGGTAGATATCGGGCCCCTTGAGAAGGATGGTCTCCTGGATTCGCGCCGTGGTCGTCGCGAGGTCACCTCCGTCTGGATAGCCGAGCACCAGAGCATCTGTCTCCGGGTGGGCCCCCTGTGTGTCGAATTCGAGGGGGGCGGCCGACAGTCCGGGCACCTCGAGAATTGCGACGTTCGCTTTCGGGTCGAAGGACACGACATGGGCCGGGTACGTGTTCTGCCCGTCGACAACCTCCACAGTCTCCATACCGGCGACGGTAGCCGCGACGGACATGACTCGGTTGGGCGCGACGACGACGCCGGTGCCATCGCTATGACAATCCGCCGCCTCTCCATGGATCTTGAGCACGCTGGCTCGTGCGGCGGCCACCGCCGGGCCGGGCACGAGCGCGGGAGCCGAGGCGACGACTGCCGGCGGATTGTCCGAGGTCACGAAAATCGAGACTCCGACAGCAACCGCGGCGACCGCAACAACCACGACTGCCGAAATGAGAATGTTTTTCCGCTGCCACCACGGCCGTGGGCGAGCCGGAACGTCCTCGGCCGGACCGATCGGGTTTGTCTCCACCAACGCCTCCCAGCGAACGACCTGTCGGTCGCAGACGTCAGAGAATAGTCTGTCGTCGGGCCCACGGGAGCTGTTGCAAAGGATTTACGAGCAAACACATTCTCGAACCGGCTTCCGAGCAGCCCTACACGTTGAAGCGGAACTCGACGTCGCCGTCGGCCTAGCGAAGGTCTCTCCCCGCGTCGGGGTTAGTCGGGCCGCGTGAGGCCCGAGCATGGTTTGTCCGCCGCGCGACGGGGTATCAAAATCCCGATTCCGTCTCAAATCGCCACCGTCGGGGGGTGGCGCACATGTCCTCACAGAGTGGAGTGCGCATGAACCCATCCGATCGACGTCGTCCCCTCCTGCTGCTCGTGATCACAGCAATCGCAGCAGCGGTGGCAGTGGTAGGCGTACCCGCACCGACGGCGCAGGCGTTCGACCCGCCTTTTCACGAACGAATCGTTCGTGATGCGCTTACTCCCGACCTGGTTGACAACACCGCGATGATCCAGATCCTCGCCGGCCCCCCGCCAGGGATCGGCGCGGTAGGGAGCGACCTGTCGCCGGCCCAGGCGTTTCGGCACTTCGACAACGCGAAGAACCCGGCCGACATCTGCACCCGAGCGCGGGACGCGTGGAATTTCTACATACCAGCGGTGACGAGTGGGGCGCGACCCGCCGGCCCAGGTTTCACAGTCTTGGTGAACGGCCCCGGGGCCCGCAGCGCGTTCGGTGGGCTTGCTCACGCACTCGCGGACTTCTACTCGCACTCCAATTGGGTCGAGCTGAACGCTGCCGCGGGCCAGCCAGAGCAACCCGGCCCCGCGCTTTTCCCCACATGCGACCCAGCTGCGCTTCCCGCTGCACTACACACCGGATACTTTTCCCTGATCTACGGGCCCACGGGCTGCCCGCTGTTCGGACCTCCGCCGAATGGATTCCAGGATTGTCACTCGACGTTGAACAAGGACGGGCCCTACACCAGCCGCGGCCGCGCGGTCGTCCCCGGAACGGGGATGAACCATTTCGATCTCGCTGCGCTTCTCGCCACCCGGGCTACCACCGACCTTTACTGGCAGGTGCGCGGCCTGGTGGCCACCACGGTGAACGCGCAGAACCCCGGCGCAGATGGCGATTGTGTCGCGAAGAAGCTGTTTCAACCCGACATTCTCGAGCCCTGCGCCCGAACGCCCTGACTCTCAGCAGCGACGCGCCCTCGCTCGTCGCACTACTTCGGGGACGATTGGAAAACCCGAGAGCCGGAGCGCTCGGCAGCGCAGTCAATCTTTCTTCTGCTGCCCAGACATTGCTTGAAACCGACACTCGACCACGTCGCGCTCCGTCATGCGCGAGCCACTGGAATCTCTTTCGCCCGTCGTAGGTGTAACGGGATGCGCTCGGTCAGACCAACATCGCCGCTGATTCCGATGTCCAAGAGAGGCGGGGCGGCAGTGCGGGGCTACCGCAAGACGCCGACGACGAGAATGATGCAGGCTGCGATCATCGCGGGCGCCAGAGAAGCCAGAAGGAAGTTGACAAAACCCTCCTTGCCGGCAGATGCCACATGCCCACCCGCCGCTTCTGGCGCGAACTTCCGTCCGGCACCCCAGATCGCTGCGAGTTGCGTTGCCAGCCAGTTCGCGTACGTGCCATACGCCAGCAGGGCCACGGAAGCGACCTGACATCGGCACGCTCCGGGCAGTTCTTCGGTCATCCGACGATGTCAGTTGGGATGATCGATTCGGCACATCTGGCTTGCGTGCCGTGAACCGGAATAGGTGAGGGCATGACCGAACGAGCCGTCGAGGCTCTCGGCCTCGCGAGGTCGGAGCTGACGCCGAGGCTGAACGCAATCGCCTCAAGCGATTGGAAGAAAGCGACTCCATGCACCGAGTGGAATGTTCAGCAGTTGGTGAACCATGTCATCGGTGTGCACCACCGAGTCGCGCGCCTCGTTTGCGGTGGCAGCCGCGATGAATACGTAGCGACGAGAGAGGACGACTGGATCGGCAACGACCACATCACTGCTTGGCACACGGGAGTTCGGGCGCTGGACGAGGCAATCTCGAATGCACGAGGCTTGGATATTCCTGTCGACTATCGGATTCCGATGTCAGCCTGCGACCTGATTGGCCTCACCGCGTTCGATACTGCCGTGCACACCTGGGACGTCTCTCGTGCGATCGGGTTCGATGAGCGACTCGATGGCGCGCTGGTGGAGTATGCGCTGGGTTTCATGGAGTGGATACGAAGCCAACCACCGTTGGAGGCGCTCTTCGGTTCACCGAAGGAGCACCGACCTGAGGAAGCGTCAGCCCGGGTTCGCCTCCTTCAATTGGCCGGCCGCGAGGCCTGACGCCCCGGCCGCCTTGCCACCTGACGTCGTGGAACCGCAACCCGACCAGGACACCGTCGGCCACTGGCGCAGGGCGCTCGCCGACCGCACCGCCTTCCTCCGGCCAGATCTGATTTATTCGTTGTGCAAGTAGATCCTTGGCTAATGTTCAGATTGGGGTGGTCGCCGGTTTGTACTAGGCCAAGGCCCGGTCGAGCATGATGAATTGCACGCCGGATGAGAAGTGGACGCCACTTTTGCGCGGATGCCCATAATCAGCTGATGATCACTACTCGCTTGACCGAGCGTCTGAGCATTCGGCACCCGATCGTTTCAGCGCCTACGGCACTGGCGGGCGGCGGCGCACTGGCAGCGGCTGTTTCACGTGCAGGCGGCCTCGGACTCATCGGAGGCGGCTATGGCGATTCAGACTGGATTCGTGCACAATTCGCAGCCGCCAACCCGGAGCGGGTGGGAGTTGGCTTCATCACTTGGTCAGCCCAGCGGTCGCCGAGCATTGTTGCCGATGCACTTGACCTCGGTCCGGCTGCGGTGATGCTGTCATTCGGCGATCCTGAGGTCTTCGCCGACCAAGTCAAACGGACTGGCGCACTACTTATTTGCCAATGCCAGGATCTTACCCACGTCGAGCAGGCACTCCGCTCAGGTGCCGACATCGTTGTAGCGCAGGGTGCTGAGGCGGGCGGCCACGGTGCATTGCGCGGGACTCTGAGTTTCGTGCCGGAGGTTGCGGATTTGATTGCTGAACGCTCGCCGGAAACCTTGGTATTGGCGGCAGGCGGAATTGCCGACGGGCGGACGCTGGCCGCGTCGCTCCTATTGGGCGCCGATGGCGTATTGATCGGAACTCGGCTGTGGGCATCCGACGAAGCGCTAGTGCATCCGCGCCACCACAACGCGATCCTTGAGTCAACCGGGGACGGGACTATCCGTACGACGGCGGCCGACGTCGTCCGTGAACTCGATTGGCCGGCAGATTTCACGATGCGAGTGCGACGCAATGCCTTTACCGAGCGATGGCAAGGCGACGAGGAATTGCTGGCAACGAATGCCGCAGTGGAGGGCCCGCGATACCGAACCGCGTTTGCAGATGGTGATCCAGACAACGCAGGGGTGGTGTTCGGCGAGGCCGCCGGGCTCATCCACTCGATCGACTCGGCCGGTTCAATCGTGAAGCGACTCGTCGAGGAGGCCGAGGAATTGTTGCGGTCGGGAGTCGCCTACACGTTGAAGCGGAACTCGACCACGTCGCCGTCGGCCATCACGTAATCCTTGCCTTCGATCCGCACCTTCCCTGCTGCCTTGGCGGCCGCCATCGAGCCTGCCGCCAGCAGGTCGTCGTAGGAGACGATCTCGGCCTTGATGAAGCCCTTCTCGAAGTCGGTGTGAATGACCCCGGCGGCCTTCGGCGCGGTGTCGCCCTGATGAATTGTCCACGCCCGTGATTCTTTGGGCCCGGCCGTCAGGAACGTCTGCAGCCGCAGCGTGTGGAAGCCGGCCCGGGCCAGCGCGTCGAGTCCGCGCTCGGTCTGACCGATCGACTCCAGCAGCTCGGCGGCCGACTCGTCGTCGAGCTCCTGCAGCTCGGCTTCGATCTTCGCGTCGAGGAACACTGCGTCGGCTGGGGCGACCATCTCGCGCAGCGCGGCGACCCGCGCGGAATCGGTGAGGACGGCTTCGTCGGCGTTGAACACATAGAGGAACGGCTTCGTCGTCAACAGGTTGAGCTCGCGCAGTAAGGCGGTCTCGATCGACTGGCCCGCGGCGAACAGCGTCTTGTCGTTGTTGAGGACTTCCTGCGCGGCCAGCGCCGCCTCGTATGCCGGCCGACGGTCCTTGTGCGTGCGGGCTTCCTTTTCGAGGCGCGGCACGGCCCGCTCCAAGGTTTGCAGATCAGCCAGGATCAGCTCCGTCTCGATGATCTCGATGTCGGACTTGGGGTCGATCCGGCCGTCGACGTGCGCGACGTCGTCGTCGGTGAAGACGCGTACCACTTGGCAGATCGCGTCGCTCTCGCGGATGTTGGCGAGGAACTTATTTCCAAGACCTGCGCCCTCTGAGGCGCCCTTGACAATCCCGGCGATGTCCACGAACGTCACCGGCGCAGGCACGATTTTTTCAGATTCAAACAATTTGGCGAGCTCGTTCAGCCGCGCATCCGGCAGCGGCACCACCCCCTCATTCGGCTCGATCGTCGCGAAGGGGTAGTTGGCAGCCAGCACGTTGTTGCGCGTCAGGGCGTTGAAGAGCGTTGACTTACCCACGTTCGGCAGACCAACGATTCCTAGATTCAAGCTCACAGGGAGCCAAGTCTAGGAGACAGCCTCGGGCGCGCCCGCGTGCGCTGGCAGCCACTTTCAGTCGAAGCCGGTACGGTCAACATGTGCCAGGACAGCGCGCGAGGTCTGCGGTAGCGGCCGAGCATCGCTCCATGATCCCCACGATTCCGGGCGTTCCGTCGTGGGGTGCGCTGCTGATCGCGGTGACCTTCACCGCAATCGGCTTCGCGTTCGACGCCGGTTCCGGCGGCAAGGAGCTGACGCTCGCCTTTGCTGTCGCCTACGCCGTCGGTTGCGTAGCGGCCGTCGTCGCGGTGCGGCAGACCGGCATCTTCACCGCGGTCATCCAGCCGCCGTTGATCTTGTTCGTCTGCGTACCCGGCGCCTACTTCCTGTTTCACGGCGGCGCGATGGACGGCGTCAAGGATCTGCTCATCAACTGTGGCTACCCCTTGATCGAGCGCTTTCCGCTGATGTTCTTCACGACGGCCATCGTGCTGTTGGTCGGACTGGTCCGCTGGTACACCGGCATGTCGCGGCGTCGTTCCGCGCCTGCGGAAGCCGTGGAGTCCGAAAGCCCGCTCGCGGTGGTGACATCCAAGATCTCGGGGCTCCTCGGCCGCGACGCCGCCGCAGACGAGGCCGTCGACGACGCGCCTGCCGCACGGCGTGGCCGGCAGCACTCGATCGACCGCAGCGCGAGGACAAAGAAAGCGTCGACGGCCACCACGCGGACGCGCAGCGAACGGCCTGCCAAGCGCGCGCAGCCGTCGCGCTCGCGGCACACCCGTCCCCCGGAAACCGAGATCATCGAACCCGTCGTCGAGCGCCCTCGTCGGCCGCGAACCGCCCGACGGAGCACAGAGCCCGACGTGCCACCTGCCGAGCCGCGGCGCCGAACCCGTTCGTCGTCGACGCGAGAACCCCGCAAATCGTCGTCGACGCGAGAGCCCCGCAAGCAACCACCGCCGAGCGAGCGTCGGTCGCCGTATCAGCGGCCCGATCGGCACAGCCGGTTCGACGGCTTCGAACCGTTCGAACCCCACGGAACGAGCGCGACCAACGGCTCGGGTGGATCGAGCGGCACCAACGGCTCGCGCAACGGCAGCCACCACCCGATCTCGCGGGTGCGCTATCGCGGCGCCGACGACGGCGACCAGAACCCGCAGTATCGGGCCCGTCCTCGCGCCTCGAAGTCCAAGCATCGGGCCGATGCCTGGGAGTACGACGTCTAACGGCCTTTAGCGCCGGGCAGCACGGATCTCGCGTGGCAGCGCGAACACCAGCGTTTCGTTGGCTGTGGTGACCGGCTGCACCGTGTCAAAACCGTGCTCGGCGAGCCGATCCAGAACACCGCGAACCAAAATCTCGGGGACCGACGCACCGGAGGTGACGCCGATCGACGTGACGCCGTCCAGCCAGGCCGGGTCGATATCGTCGGCGTAGTCGACCAGATATGCCCCATCGGAGCCGGCGCCCACCGCCACCTCGACCAGTCGCACCGAGTTCGACGAATTGCGCGAGCCGACGACGATCACCAGCTGGCATTCCGGCGCCATCGCCTTCACCGCCACCTGACGGTTCTGCGTGGCGTAGCAGATGTCGTCACTCGGCGGATCCTGCAGCGTCGGGAAGCGTTCCCGCAGCCGCCGCACGGTCTCCATCGTCTCGTCGACGCTCAACGTCGTCTGCGACAGCCAGATCACCTTGCTCAGATCGCGGACGGTGACGTTGTCGACCGCCTCGGGCCCGTCGACGAGCTGTACGTGGTCGGGCGCCTCGCCTGCGGTGCCGACGACTTCCTCGTGTCCCTCATGGCCGATCAGCAGAATGTCGTAGTCGTCGCGCGCGAAGCGCTTCGCCTCGTTGTGCACCTTGGTCACCAGCGGGCAGGTCGCGTCGATCACCTGGAGCTTCCGCTCGGCCGCCGTCGTGTGCACGGTCGGGGCCACGCCGTGGGCGGAGAACACCACGATCGCGCCTTCGGGAACCTCGTCGGTTTCCTCGACGAAGATCGCACCGGCCTCGGCCAGCGTCTCCACCACGTGCCGGTTGTGCACGATCTCGTGGCGAACGTATACCGGCGCGCCGTGCTTCTCCAGCGCCCGCTCGACGGTCTCGACGGCGCGGTCGACACCCGCGCAGTACCCGCGGGGCTCGGCCAGCAGAACCCGCTTGCCTGCCACGCCACTCGACGCCGAGCTCGAAGCGCCCGGAATCCCCATGTCGATAGTTGGCGGCATGGTTCCCAGGGTACTGACCCGCGCTGCCGCGAGGCCAGCCGTAGGCTGTGGCGCATGGCTACTGCACCGTATGGGATCCGTCTGCTGGTAGGAGCGGCGGTAACGGCGATCGAGGAAACACGCAGGCTTCCTCAGACCATTCTCACCTACCCGATGACCGTCGCCAGCCAGGTCGCGCACCTCGTGATGAAGGTGCAGCAGGACGTGGCCGATCTGGTCAATAGGGGTGACGAGACGCTGGAGAGTCTGTTCCCACCCAAGGATGAGCAGCCCGAGTGGGCGACGTTCGACGAGGACGAGCGCGACGAGGTGCCTGCGCCGTCGGTTCCGGACGGTGAACGGCTCACCGAGGGCAGGTTCGCACTGTTCACCGGTGGCGAACCGGATACCCGAAGAGACGACTCACCGGCCTCCGCGGCAAGCGGCCAGCCCGAGGTCGTCAAGCGCCTCGACTACGAGACGCTGACGCTGGCGCAGTTGCGGGCGCGGCTGTCGTCGCTGCGGGTCGACGACCTGGAAGAACTGCTGGCCTACGAGGAGTCCACCAAGTCCCGGGCCCCGTTTCAGACCCTGCTGGCCAACAGGATCACCCGCGCGACCGCCAAGTGAGCGCTGACGGCCGAGGCGAATCCGCGGACAATCCGTATCCCGTCCGCAGCGTCGCGATGATGGTCAAGGACTGGATCGAGAAGCTCGGCACCGTCTGGGTCGAGGGTCAGATCGCGCAGCTTTCGCTTCGGCCGAACACGAGCACGGCCTTCATCACGCTGCGCGACCCTGCAGCCGATATGTCGCTTTCGGTGACGTGCCCGCGTGACCTGGTGATGAATGCCCCGGTCAAGCTTTCCGAGGGCACGCAGGTGATCATGCTGGGAAGGCCGAACTTCTTCGTGGGCCGTGGCACTTTTTCGTTGCGGGTCAACCAGATTCGCGCGGTCGGTGTCGGTGAGCTGCTCGCTCGGATCGATCGGCTGCGCAAGCTGCTCGAAGCCGAAGGACTGTTCGACCCGCGGCTGAAACGGCCAATCCCGTTCCTGCCCAACACCATCGGGTTGATCACCGGACGAGCCAGTGCCGCAGAACGAGACGTCATGACGGTTGCCACGGGACGCTGGCCGGCTGTCCACTTCGCGGTCCGCAACACGGTCGTGCAGGGCGCCAACGCCGTACCTCAGATAGTCGCGGCCTTGCGCGAACTCGACGATGACCCGGCGGTCGACGTCATCGTGATCGCGCGCGGTGGCGGCAGCGTCGAAGACCTGTTGCCGTTCTCTGACGAGACGCTGTGCCGTGCGATTTCGGCGAGCACCACGCCGGTGATCAGCGCCGTCGGGCACGAACCGGACAACCCGCTCTGCGACCTGGTCGCCGACGTGCGGGCGGCCACCCCGACCGACGCCGCCAAACGCATCGTCCCCGACACCGCCGCAGAGCAAGCGCTGCTGCGCGACCTCCGCACCCGCAGCGCGCGGGCGCTGCGCAACTGGGTCCATCGCGAACAACATCAGCTGACCCAGTTACGCAGCCGACCGGTGATGGCCCAACCGTTGGCCGCGCTCACCGCGCGGTCCGAGGAGGTGCAACGCGCCAGGGCAGCCGGCCGTCGCGACATCACTCGGCTGGTCACCACCCAATCCGAGCGCGTAAGCCATCTGTCGGCCCGGTTGTCAACGTTGGGGCCTGCGGCAACCCTGGCCCGTGGTTACGCGGTGGTGCAGGCGGTGACGGCTGCGGGCGAGGCTGCAGTGGTGCACGCCGTGGCCGACGCGCCCGCCGGAACGCGGCTGCGGGTGCGGGTGGCCGATGGGGCCGTGACCGCGGTCAGCGAGGGAGGCCGATGAAGCCTATTAGTGAATTGGGCTACGAAGATGCCCGTGATGAGTTGATCGAAGTCGTGCGCCAACTCGAGCAGGGTGGACTGGATCTGGATGCGTCGCTGAAGCTGTGGGAAAGAGGTGAAGAGCTGGCCCGAAGGTGTGATGAGCACTTAGCTGGGGCCCGCAAGCGGATCGAGGACGCACTGTCAGCCGGCGACACTAAGGATAGTTGACACCGAAAACAGTTTCGCAAAAAGGGGTCGAAACTGGAACACGTTTCATTTATGCTCTCCGGCATGGGTGATTCAACGCTGACGACTGATCTCGGCCGTGTGCTTGTCACCGGCGGCTCCGGCTTCGTCGGGGCCAACCTGGTGGCCGAACTGCTCGCGCGGGGACGCGAAGTGCGCTCGTTCGACCGCGCGCCCTCCCCGCTGCCCGACCATCCGGCGCTAGACGTCATCGAGGGCGATATCTGCGACGAGGACACCGTCGCGGCCGCCGTGGACGGCATCGACACCGTCATCCACACCGCGGCGATCATCGATCTGATGGGCGGCAAGTCCGTCACCGACGAATACCGGCAGCGCAGTTTCGCGGTGAATGTGGGCGGCACCGAGAACCTGGTGGTCGCCGCCCAGTCCGCAGGGGTCAAACGGTTTGTCTACACCGCCTCCAACAGCGTGGTGATGGGCGGCAAGCGTATCTCCGGCGGCGACGAAACCCTCCCCTACACGGAGCGTTTCAACGACCTCTACACCGAGACCAAGGTGGCCGCTGAGCGGTTTGTGCTGTCACAGAACGGCTTTCGTGGAATGCTGACCTGCTCGATTCGGCCCAGCGGAATCTGGGGCCGTGGTGATCAGACCATGTTCCGCAAACTGTTCGACAGCGTGCTCGCCGGACACGTCAAGGTTCTGGTCGGTAGCAAGCACGCCAAGCTCGACAACTCCTACGTGCACAACCTGATCCACGGGTTCATCCTTGCCGGCGAGCACCTGGTGCCCGGCGGGACCGCTCCGGGTCAGGCGTATTTCATCAACGACGGCGAGCCGATCAACATGTTCGAGTTCTCCCGCCCCGTCGTCGAGGCATGCGGCCAGCGTTGGCCCCGACTGCGCGTCTCGGGCGCTTTCGTGCGGTGGGTCATGACGATCTGGCAGTGGCTGCACTTCCGTGTCGGGTTGCCGAAGCCGCTGTTCGAGCCGCTCGCAGTCGAGCGCCTCTATATCGACAACTACTTCTCGATCGCCAAGGCGGAGCGCGATCTGGGGTACCGCCCGCTGTTCAACACCGAACAGGCGATGCACGAGTGTCTGCCCTACTACCTCGAACTGTTCGAACAGATGAAAGCCGACACCCAGGAAGTGCCCGTGAAAACGGTCACGGCAGCCAACCCGGCGGCCTGACCACCTCAGCTGATCAGGTGGACGGGGTGCCGCGTGACGGCCTCGATCCGTGACCCTGCGCGGTGCAGCAGATCGGTGCCCAATGAGATGAGCGCTCTCGCCGCAGCGATCTCCTCGCCGATCATCGGCTGACTGACGTCACGGGGGTTGCGGAAGGCCTCGCCGATCGCGGTCAAGGTTTCGCCATCACCGAGATGAGCGCGGACGGTCGCATGCGTATGCGTATCGCTCTCGTCGAACTCGATGTCGAGGCGCCAACCCTCGTCAAGAAATTCGTCCTGCATGGTGTCACCTTCCCGCGGCCCGCCTACAGACTGCTCCGACTCGTCGCCACGCACTGGAAAATCGCAGGGTTGCTGCCGCAAGGCTGACAACGGACGGCGGCACGAACACCTCCGGAGGGGCGACGAAGCACCGACGGTCAGTTAGGTGGACTGGCAGACGGTGACCGGCGAGCCGGAGACGCCATGAACCTACGGCTCGCTGAAGACATCAGCGCTCCGATCTTCGACGCTTTCGTGAATTTTGACTGAGAGCCTGCCGAAGCAGCCCAATCCTGACGGGATCCCGAATAAGGTCATGCCGCACAACTATTTCGGTCGGGGCTGAGCGAGAGGTGTGCCATGCCTGATGGGCAAACCGCACATCTCGGTGATCTGGAGAGACGACATCGGCATCAGCAACCTGATTACTAATCGGCACGGGATCAGTTTCCCCAAGATTCGCGCGACAGGGATGGCGTCGGCGTTCCTCGACACGTTCGAGGAGCTTCCGCCGCGGCACCCACCAGCCAGCTTCAGCGTCGATCAGAACGTCATGAAGCTCGAAGATTTCCTGGCGGCCGACTAAGGGTCAAGACGACCCGGCGGCCACAACAATTCAAGAAAGGGATTGTGCATGCCTGATTCACAGCCGAACATCCTCGTCATCTGGGGTGACGACATCGGAATCTCCAACCTCAGCTGCTACAGCCGGGGCCTGATGGGCTAC
>NZ_JAVHWK010000154.1:0-17135 GCF_032159775.1 Mycobacterium sp. | reverse complement strand
CGCCCCAGTACTCCCAGCTGTGAGTACCGGCGGACGGGAAGTTGAACACACCGTTCTTGCCGCCCGCGGCGATGTACTGCTCCTGGAACGTCTTGTTCGTCCGCAGGGTGAAGCCCTCGAGGAACTTGGCGTTGAAGTTGTCGCCTGCGACCTCGCCGTTCACGTCACCGGGCTTGCCGTTACCGCAATACACCCAGACGCGGGTGCCGTTGGCCACCAGCGTGCCGATGTTGACCATGGGGTCATTGCGCTTCCACGCCGGATCGCTCGACGGTCCCCACATGTCCTTGGACTTGTAACCGCCCGCATCACCCATCGAGGTGTTCACCAGCATCGGCCACCAGCCCTCGGAGAGGTTCAGGAAGCCGGATAGCGATGCCGCGTACTGGAACTGCTGCGGGTAGTAGATCGCCAGCGTCAGCGCGGCCGAGCCGGCCATCGACAGACCGACCGCGGCGTTGCGGTTCGGGTTCACGCCCTTGTTGGCCGCCAGGTAGGCAGGCAGCTCAGAGGTGATGAAGGTCTCCCACTTGTAGGTGGAGCAACCGGCCTTGCCGCATGCGGGTGAGTACCAGTCGCTGTAGAAGCTGGACTGGCCTCCGACCGGCATGATCGTGGAGAGGCCGGAGTCGACGTACCACTCGAACGCCGGGGTGTTGATGTCCCAGCCGTTGAAGTCGTCCTGCGCGCGCAGACCGTCGAGCAGATAGACGCCGGGGGCATTTGCGCCGCCGTTCTGGAACTGAATCTTGATGTCTTTGCCCATCCCTGCGGACGGAACCATCAGGTACTCGACCGGCAGACCCGCCCTCGAGAAAGCTCCCGCAGTCGCCGAGCCTCCGACGGCGCTGACCAGGCCAGGCAGCACGGCGGCTGCTGCAACCGCGACCGTGAGCCGGCGCGCCCAGGCGCCGCGCTTCTTCCCAACGAACTTCATGCTTCATCTATCCCATCTGTTGTATGCCGCACCCGAAATCCGAGACCCACTCGTGACGTGTGCCCGTGTAGTCAACCACACCTTGATGTGATATCTCTCTTCAGCTTCTGTCCTCCCTGGTCGCCGCCCTCAGCCGTTGAGTGTTCTGATCAGGTCTGATTTAAGGGACTGCAACTGCGCCGCCCAGTAGGGCCAGGCGTGGTTTCCCGCCGCCGGAAACTGGAACGTGGCGTTGCTGCCACCGGCTTTCATATAGGCGGCCTGGAAGTCCTTGTTGCTCGTAAAGGCGATGCCCTCCAGGCCGTCGGCATTGAGCGCCTGGGCCGGGTCAGCGCCGGCATCGAGGTTCGTGGCGCCTCCCGCCGGCGAGCCGGCAATCAGGCCCGGTGCGCAGTAGATCCATAGCCGGGTGCCGTTGGCCACTATGCGGGAAACCTGCCTGACCGGGTCATTACGCTTCCATGACGGATCCCACGGCGGGCCCCACATGTTGTCGACGTTGTAGCCGCCCGCGTCGAGCATCGCGACCCGGATCGCCTGCTGCATGAACACAGCCGACGGGTTCAAAAATCCCGAGAGGGAGGCGGCGTAGGTGAACTGGCCGGGGTGATACGCCGACAGGATCAGCGCCGCGCCCCCCGACATCGACAAGCCGACAACGCCGTTTCCCGTCGGGGACACCGCCTTGTTCGTCGACAGCCAGGCGGGCAGCTCAGCAGTAAGGAACGTCTCCCACTTATATGTATAGGTCTGGTTATTGAAGCTCGACGGTGAATACCAGTCCGTATAGAAGCTGGACTGCCCACCCACTGGCATCACGACCGAGACACCGGTGCCGTCGAACCACTCGAACGCCGGGGTGTTGATGTCCCAGCCGCTGTAGTCGTCCTGGGCGCGCAGCCCGTCGAGGAGGTAGACCGATTTCCCGCCCGCGGCGCCGGGCTGGAACTCCACGCGCACGCTGCGCCCCATCGCCGACGAGTACACGTCGAGATACTCGACCGGCAGGCCTTCACGGGAGAACGCCTGTGCGGCGGGTGGGCTGATCGCGGATGCCAACCCCGAAAGCGTCAGCATCGCGGCAAGCGCGACGAGCATGCGGCGCATCTGGTGGTCTGACCATCCGTTCATGGCTCATCGCCGCACAGCTCCGGCGGTTGTCGACTGGTTATCGCCCCGACGAGGCGTCGCGTTACGAAAGCAGAAGATGCGACCGGCTGACAAATCGCTCGAGTCAGGGACCCGTTGCGGGCAACCCGGTATAGGCGGGCACTGACGGCGGCGGTATCTCCAGACCGCACCGGATCAATTCGTACATCGGCACCCGATCGATGCGGTACTTGGTGAACTCGTACGCGTGCACCACATTTGACAGAAACCGCCGCGCGCCCAGCGGTGCCCGGATCGACGTCAGCATCGATTCGGTGGCGGGGCAGTCCAGCGCCGCCTCGGCTTGGGCGACCCAGTCACGGTCGATATACGGCGGGATGTAGGGCGGAATCTTCAGGAACGGTCCCTCCGCGACGGCCCAATCGGGAAAGAGGTTCTTGTCGTGGCCGATTCGGCCGTCCTGCAGGCGCGCCGTGTGGGCGGCCAACGGATTGGCCAGGCCGATCTGGTCGATCACCCGAACGTCAAGCCCGACGTTCATGCCGAGCATCCCGAGATTGGTGAAAAACACTGTGTGCGGGCCGATATAGGCCTTACGGATGTCTGGCGGCATATCCGGCGGCGGCGGGATTGCGGGCACGACATCCCACCGGTCGTAGTTACCCGACGGCAGCAGCAGCGCACCATCCGGGGTGTTGTCGAGCGCGGCCACCACGGCGCGCATTCGCGGGTAGTCCAGATAGTCCGCGGCAGTCAGCGGGTGGCTGCTACCGGTGGCCTGAGAGTAGAACCGCCGTTCGTCGACGATGCCCGTGTACGTCACGCGGGTGGCGTCCGACCCCATTCCCGGCGCATTGGCCGCCCACAGCGACCAGCCGACCACGGCGAGCCACAACACCGAGGTGATGCCAGCGAGTTGGTATCCGATACCGCGGCTGAACTTTTCGCCGTCCGGCAGCGGCACCGGGATCACCGCGACGGGTGCCAGCAAGCAGAACATCGGCGTCAGCAGAACCCTGCCGTGCATGAAGTCGCCGCCCTGCCGGATCCAGTAGACGGCCTGCAGCAGACCGCTGAAGACGATGAAGGCCACGACGGCGGGCGGGCTCTGCACCATGCGCGCCAGCCTGCTGTAGCCGTACGGCGTCTCGCGCCTGATCCACCACGGGCGACTGCGGGTGCTCATCAGAATGAGTCCCAGGATCGCGAGCAGCAGCGCGGGCACCCAGAGCAGGTAGGGCTCGTCGAAGTTGGTGAGGTACACCCAGCCCTGCGCCCACTTGTCGCCCGAAGCGTCCTTCGCCAAGGCCGTCTGGGGAAAGAGCAAGCCGTAGTAGCCCATCCGGAATATCTGATAGGCGACCGGAAGCAGGCCGCCCGCGGCGACGATCACCATCCGGCGTCGCCATCCGCGCGCGGCCACCAGCATCATGACCAAGGCCAGACCACCGATGAGGGCGAGCTCGGGGCGAACGAGGACGGACAGGCCGGCCAGGAAGGCCAGCGCGGCATCGAAAACCCAGCTGACCGCATTGCGCTGCGACGAGTCCTGTTGCCCGCGTAGTGCCTGCGACCAGCAGACCATCACCCACCACAGCAGGCCGAGATAGGCCAGCACCAAACCGTTTTCGAGGCCTGACGTCGCGAAGTCGCGGGCCGGCGGCACGGCGATGTAGACCAGCACGCCCGCAGGCAGCAGAAGCGCGCGACGACCCACCAGGCTGGGTGCGTACAACCGCGCGGCGCCGAGCATCAGGAAGACGACGCCCGCGACGCTGAGCACCAACGCGAGCCACAGAGTCACGTATTCGAGCTGCGTCGGGCCGCCGATCATGGCGCCGAGGTAGTTCAGGTAGGTCCACAGCGTCGAGGTATTCGATTCGACGCGCTCACCCTGGTTGAAGACTGGGCCGTTGCCTGCCAAGAGGTTTCGCACGGTGCGCAATACGATCAGGCCGTCGTCGGCGATCCAGCGCCGCTGCCATGCCCCGTAGCTGAACAGGGCTGCAGCGACAAGCACACTCAGCGAAAGGCTGACGCGCGTGGTGATGTCGTAGGGAAACGCAGCCCCGCGTCTAGCCCAGGAGAACAGCGGCACCGATGGTTCCGATCCACGCGACCGCCAGAAGTTGAAGTACCCGGTCCTTCAGCGCAATGTCCTCCGGTTCACCGGCCAGACCACCGTCGACGTCGACGGCGTAGCGCAGGATCGCGATCGTGAAGGGGATCATCGTGATCGCATACCAGGATGCGTTGGCGCCGTCACGCTCGAACGCCCACAGGCCGTAACAGACCACCATCGCAGTGGCCGACAGTGTCCAGACGAACCGGAGGTATGTCGACGTGTAACTCTCCAGCGATTTGCGGATCTTCGCCCCGGTCTTCTCCGAGAGCTGCAGTTCGGCGTAGCGCTTGCCCGCCACCATAAAGAGCGATCCGAAGGTCATCACCAGGAGGAACCATTGCGACAGAGGGATATTCGCCGCGACGCCGCCTGCGATTGCCCTGATCAGGTAGGCAGAGGAGACGATGCAGATATCGAGCACCGCCTGATGCTTGAGACCGAAACAGTAGGCCAGCTGCATGGCGATGTAGACGCCGATCACGCCCGCCAGGTTCGGCGTCGCGATGAACGAGACGGCCAGCGATGCCGCCGCGAGCACCACGGCAGTGCAGTACGCCAGCCACGCCGGGACGACGCCTGCCGCGATGGGCCGGAAGCGTTTGGTCGGATGCGCGCGGTCGGCCTCGACGTCGCGGGCGTCGTTCACCAGATAGATGGACGATGCGGCGAGCGAGAACGCCACGAACGCGATGGACACGTTGACCGCGACCTCGCGCCAGTCGTAGTTCACGTCGCTGCCGAGCGCGGCGACGGGTGCAATGAGCACCAGCAGGTTCTTCACCCATTGGCGCGGTCTGGCCGCCTTGATCAGGCCGGTGACGACATTGCTTGGTGGACCTTTCACCGGTGCCGGTTCTTCAGTCATCTTCGCCGCCCTGGATGCACTGCTTTCACTTGAGATGCTCATGAGTCTCCTTCGGCCCGGTCCGCTGCGACGAGCGCCACCACCTTCGCCACGGCCGCGCCGACCGCCACACCGGTGATCACATCACTGGGATAGTGCACGCCAAGCACCAACCGGGACAACGCCATTGGCGGTACCAGTAGCGCAGGCAACGGCAGGCCCGTCACGCGGGCCATCAGCACCGATGCGGCGGTCGTCGAGGTGGCATGCGCCGAGGGAAAGCTGAGCCTGCTCGGGGTGCCGACGTTGACGACGACGCTCGGATGATGCGGACGCTCGCGTCGCACCACCCGTTTGATGACGACGGCGGCGGCGTGCGCCGCAAACGCCCCGAACCCAACGGCCAGCCACGCCCGACGCCTCGCAGGTGCAAGCAGCGCGCCGAGCGCCGAGATCACCAGCCAGCCGATGCTGTGCTCGCCGAAGTGCGAGAGGCTGCGCGCAACCGCGAGCACGCCCGGCCGGTCGGCTAGTGCCGACTGAACGGCCACCAGCGCGGCGTCCTCACCGCGCGGGCGCTCAGCCATCTGCGGGTGCTTCCAGGAAGACGGCTTCCCACTGCTGGACACCGGACAGCGCGGGGAGCGCGTCGCGATACGCCTTGCGCATGTCGTCGAAGCGACGCCGCAGCTGGCGCTGGCGCCGAAGCGACGCCCGCAACAACGCCAACATCTTGGCCCGGTCACGCTGGCGGTAGACCACTCCACGGCTGTCGGCGGTGGTGACGGTGACCCCGTCGACGGTGCACAACAGAAACCAACGCGAGTCCTGGGTGGGGACGTTCAGCTGCGGCCGCTCGTGGTGTGCGGGGTCCGCCTTGGTGAAGTTGTGCAGAACGCCACGTACCAGCCGAATCGCCTTGCCCGGCGGCGTTTTCGGCTCTCCGACGGGACCCACCATCCCCGACGGCGGTGGCAACTGGGTGGCCGACGGCAGGATCACCGCGTCCGGGTATTCCCTGCGGAGGCGGTGCACCTCGGGAAGAGCCGACTCCAGGATGGAGAAGATGTGCTCGGGTCCGGCGAGGAAGTCGTCCATCGCCTTGTTCTGGATGGCCACAGTCGAATACTCGAGGCAGAGAAGGTGTTTCAGCGTCGCCTTCAGATGGCTGCGGACCAGGCCACGCACGTCGCCGTCCCAGTGCAGCGCCGCGACGACCAGTCGGTTCCGCAGGTGGAAGTAGGCCTGCCAGTCGATTGCGTCGTCCTTGTCGCTCCAGGCCATGTGCCAGATCGCGGTGCCCGGCATGGTGACCGTCGGGTAGCCGTGCTCGGCGGCGCGCAGGCCGTAGTCGGCATCATCCCACTTGATGAACAGGGGCAACGGCTGACCAAGCTCGTCGGCGACCGCGCGCGGGATCATGCACATCCACCAGCCGTTGTAGTCGACGTCTATTCGGCGGTGCAGCAGCTTGGAGTCAGAGTACCGGTCGTTCAACGGATATCGCGCGAAGTCGTGGTCGTACTTGGTGTTTGGCGCGTTGGTCCACATGAAGTCGCCGCGGCCGACCACCTCGCCCATCACGTGAAGGTGTGCCGGATCCTGAAGGTTGAGCATCTGACCACCGACGAGCATCGGCGTCTTGGCGAACCGGCTCATCGCCAGCGCCCGAAGGATCGAGTCCGGCTCGACTCGGATGTCGTCGTCCATGAACAGGATCTGCTGACAGTCGGTGTTCTTCAGCGCCTCGTACATGACTCGGCTGTAGCCGCCGGAACCACCGAGGTTGGGTTGGTCGTGGATCGACAGCCGATTTCCCAGCGGCGCGGCGGCCTCGGCGAACTCCGGGTGATCCCGCAGCTTGTTGCGGCCCTGATCCGGCACGATGACGGCGCCGATCACCTTGTCCACCAACGGGTCCGACGTCAGTGCACGAAGTGTCTCGACGCAGTCGTCAGGCCGGTTGAATGTCGGCATGCCCACCGCGATGTTCGCCGTGCCCGGTGCGGGCGAAGGTGCGTACCAGCCTGCGTCCTGCAGGGTCACCGGGGTGTCGCTGGTGATGTCGAACCAGATCCAGCCGCCGTCCTCGAAGGGCTCTAGGCCGATTTCGAACTCGAGCGCCGAGGGCCGCTCACCGTCATGGTGAAACGGCCTGCCCTCCACGAAGATCCGAGCGCCGGTGGCCTTGCTTCGATACACGTCGACCCGACCGGTCCCGGTCAGCTCTACACGCAGCACCACCGACTGCAGAATCGACCAGCGCCGCCAGTAGCTCGCCGGAAAGGCGTTGAAGTAGGTCGAGAACGACACCTCCGACTCGGCGCCGATCTGCAGCGTGGTCCTGGTCGCGGAATGGGCGCGGCGGGCGTTGGTGTTCGACTCTTCGATGTACAGCTTGCGAACATCGAGCGGTTCGCCGGGGCGCGGCAGGATGATGCGGGAAAGCAGGCTGACCGCGGCTGCGCTCATGCCTCGGCTCCCGGTCATTCCGCACCGCTCTCGCGCAGCGGTGCGCCGTCGCGCAGGTGCGGAGCGAGGATGTTGTCGTACATGTTCAGCGCGCTGGCGATCGCCATGTGCATGTCGAGGTACTGGTATGTGCCCAGCCGGCCGCCGAACAGCACACCGGCACCGGTGGTTTCGGCCTTGGCCCTGGCACGGTAGGAGGCCAACAGCGCGCGATCGCTCTCGGTGTTGATCGGGTAGTACGGCTCGTCTTCGTCGTCGGCGAACCGCGAGTACTCCCGCATGATCACGGTCTTGTCTGTCGGGTAGTCGCGTTCCGGATGGAAATGCCGGAACTCGTGGATTCGGGTGTACGCGACGTCCAGATCGTTGTAGTTCATCACCGGCGTGCCCTGGAAATCACCGGTCGGCAGTACTTCCAATTCGAAATCCAATGTGCGCCAGCCCAATCGGCCATCGGCATAGTCGAAGTAGCGGTCCAGCGGCCCGGTGTACACGACGGGTGCGTCCGGGTTCTCGGCGCGCAGCGCGTCACGCACGTCGAACCAGTCGGTGTCCAGCCGCACCTCGATGCGGTCGTCGGCGGCCATGTTGGTCAGCCACGCGGTGTAGCCGTCGACCGGCAGACCCTCGTAGGTGTCGTTGAAGTAGCGGTTGTTGAAGTTGTAGCGCACCGGCAGCCTGGCGATGTTGGCGGCGGGCAGCTCCGTCGGGTCGGTCTGCCACTGCTTGGCCGTATAACCCTTGACGAACGCCTCGTACAGCGGCCGGCCTATCAACGAGATGGCCTTCTCCTCGAGATTGCGCGCCTCGGCGGTGTCGATCTCGGCGGACTGCTCTCTGATCAGTTGCCTGGCCGCGTCCGGCGTGAAGTACTTGCCGAAGAACTGCGCCACCAGGCCGAGTCCCATCGGGAACTGGTAGGCCTGGCCGTTGTGCATGGCGAAGACGCGGTGCTGGTAGTCGGTGAACTCGGTGAACTGCCGCACGTAGTCCCACACCCTCTTATTGGAGGTGTGAAACAGGTGTGCGCCGTAGCGGTGCACCTCGATACCGGTCTGCGGCTCCGGTTCGGAGTAGGCGTTGCCGCCGATGTGCGGGCGCCGGTCCAGCACCAGGACTCGCTTGTCCAGCTGGGTCGCCACGCGCTCGGCAATCGTCAGGCCGAAAAAACCGGAACCGACGACAAAGAGGTCAAAACGAGCGGTCATCGGCAGCCAGGGTATCGGACCGGGCTCCGCCTGCCCGAATCCCAGACTGGCTCAAGGTCTCCATTCGCTCACAATTGCATCTCGTCACTTCAGACACAGCAGTCACATCCGTAACATCGTTCACGTAGCACCCAGCTGTACGTAGTCCACATATTGAGGAGACTTCCCGTGCCTAACCGACGTCGACGCAGGCTCTCGACAGCCACGAGTGCGGTCGCCGCCCTGGCCGTCGTGAGTCCATTCGCCATTTCTGCCATTTCCGACATGACCAAGCCCGCGCCACAACCCCGCGAGTTCCGCTCTGCCGCCATGGTCACCGATCTACCCAATGAGCTTATGGGGGCGCTGTCCCAGGGTCTGTCGCAGTTCGGCATCAACTTGCCTGCCATGCCCAGCGGTCTGACCGGCGCAGGTGCCGGTACAGGTACAGGTACAGCCATGCCGACAACGTTGACCGCCCCGGGCGCGCTCGCGTCGCCGGGTCTGACGTCTCCTGCCCTGACGCCCGGCCTCACCAGTCCCGCGCTCACCCCAGGCCTGACCACGCCGGCCCTGGGCACCGACCCGGCGGCAGCCCTTGCCGATCCGGCACTGGCCAACCCGGGGCTGACCAACCCGACGCTCCCGACGCCGGGAGGCCCGGCGGGGATGCCCGGGCTGGCGGCCGACGCCGCGACGGCGGCGAACCCTGCCCTGAATCCCGCGCTGACCAGCCCGACGGGGGCACTTCCCGGCGGTCTGACGACGCCCCCGGTCACCGGTCTCGACCCGGCCCTGGCGACGACGCCGATCAGCAACGCCGCGGGCCTGCCCGCTCCCGGCGAGGTGCCGATCTCCGCGCCGATCGGGCTCGATCCCGCCGCAGGCACCTACCCGATCCTGGGCGGCGACCCCGGACTCGGCCTGGGCTCCATGCCGGCGGCGAGCACCGGCGGCGGCGGCGGCATCTTCAGCGAACTGAGCAGCGCGGCACAGCAATTGGGTGCCGGCCAGGCGATCGACCTGCTCAAGGGTGTTGTGATGCCGATGATCACCTCGGCGATGAAGCCCGGCGCGATCGCACCCCCGGTGCCTGCGCCGCCACCACCACCGGCCCCCGCCGGATAGTCCTGCCCCCTAGACGGCGCCGCAGAGCCAAGTGGCGGGTTCTGCGGCGCCGTTGCAGGCATATTCACAGATAAGAGTGCAGTTCGGCCGTGTCGAAACACTGGTAACAACTGACTCATACGTAACATCAGTCCGTGCTGTCCCGCCGACACCCGATGCTGTTCACCGCGATTGCGGGCACTGTGGTGATCCTCCCGTGGGCACTTCCGAGCACTCCCTTCGACGAGGGCCGTCGGCCGCTCGCCGAGCAGACCCAGCTGGCGCAGCAGCCGCTCACGGGTCTCGGCGGCGGCGAGACGATCCGGGAAATCCACCAGGACACGCCGTTCTCCCTTGTCGCATTGACCGCAACTGACCTCAGTACCACCTCGGCACGGGTTCGGGCCAAGACGCCAGACGGCTCGTGGGGCCCTTGGTATGCCGCCGATAACCTCGACGGTGTCGGCGACGGCGCCACCGCACCCCGCGGCACAGAGCCGGTCTTCGTCGGCCTGACCACCACTGTGCAGATCTCGGTGACCCGGCCCGGCGGCACAACCGCGTCGGCCCCCCAGAATCAGGTGGCGACCGCACCGGCCAAGCCGGACCTCGGCTATATCCCCGCCAATACCGGCCAGCCGTTCGGGCAGAACGTGAACGCGGTGCTGATCAGCCCGCCGCAGTCACCGATGGGTGACCTGCCACTGCCCAACGCGGTGACGCCGCCGGGCCAGCCGCCCGCCGTCATCACCCGCGCCCAGTGGGGCGCCGATGAATCGATGAAGTGCCCGAACACGGTGTATGACAACGGTGTACGCGCCGGGATCGTCCATCACACCGCCGGCAGCAACGACTACGGGCCGCAGGACTCCGCGGCGATCGTGCGCTCGATCTACGCGTATCACACCCGAACACTGGGCTGGTGCGACATCGCCTACAACGCGTTGGTCGACAAGTACGGACAGGTATTCGAGGGCCGAGCAGGCGGCATGGACAGACCGGTCGAGGGCGCCCACACCGGTGGCTTCAACAAGAACACCTGGGCGGTGGCGATGCTCGGCAACTTCGATGTGGAGCCGCCGACACCCATCCTGATACGCACCGTCGGTCGGCTACTCGGCTGGCGGCTGGGCCTGGCTCACGTCGATCCGAGGGGCACGGTCGTCCTCAGCTCCGACGGCGGCTCGTTCACCCACTTCCCACGCGGCGCCACCCCGACCCTGCCGTCGATCTTCACCCATCGCGACGTCGGCATCACGGAGTGTCCGGGCAACGCCGCATACGCGGTGATGGATCAGATCCGCGACATCGCGGCGCGGTTCAACGAACCGCTCCCGCCGCCGAGCCTGACCGACCAGCTACGCGGCGGCGCCATCCTGGCCAAGTGGGAGACCATGGGCAAAGACAACAGCCCGCTCGGCGCACCGCGATCACCGGAGGCGGCAGGTGAAGGCAGCGCCCGCTACGCCACCTTCGACAAGGGCGCGGTCTACTGGTCCCCGGAGAGCGGAGCCGAACCCCTGACCGGAGTCATCTACGACGCGTGGGCGTCACTCGGCTACGAACGCGGCGCACTCGGCCTGCCGACCAGCGGTGAAATTCAGGAACCACAGTGGATCGTGCAGAACTTCCAGCACGGCACGCTGAATTTCGATCGCGAAAACGGCACGGTGACAAGGGTCATCGACGGCGTACCCGAAGAGCTGCCACCGCCTTCTGCTGACGGGCCGCCCGTGCAACTCGAGCGCATCAAACCGATCGACCCGAGCTGATCTAGAGCCACCAGCGTTCCAGCACGCGGGCCAGGCCGTCGTCGGTGTTCGGCGCCGTGACCTCGTCAGCAGCCTCGACCGCCTCCGGATGGGCATTGCCCATCGCCACACCGAGGCCGGCCCACCGAAGCAGCGGGATGTCGTTGGGCATGTCGCCGAACGCCACCACGTCGGAGGCAGTGATCTCGTAGGGCCGTGCCACCTCTTCGACACCGGTGGCCTTGCTGATGCCGAGCGGTACCACCTCGATGAGTCCGTTGTTCGTCGAGTAGGTGATATCACCTTGGCGCCCAACATGTTTGATGAGCTCGGCAGCCATGTCGGAGCTGCGTGCGCCGGACTTGCGGATCAGCAGCTTGATGGCCGGCGCACCGAGCAGGTCCTCCACCGACACCTCCGTGTTGTCCGGGTTGAGCCAGGCGTGTTCATAACCCGGCGAGCTGACGAACTGCGGGGTGGCCGCGTCGTGTGCGCTGCGACCCACCCGTTCCACCGCGAGGCCCGCGCCCGGGATCACGCGGGTCGCGATCTCGGCGAGCTCCCCAAGCTGGTCTGCCGACAACGTCCGCGCCGAAAGGATGTGGTCGGTGGCCGGGTCGTAGATCACCGCGCCGTTCGCACACACCGCCATCGGCGCGAAGCCGAGCGCATCAACCACGGGTTCGACCCATCGTGGCGGACGGCCGGTCGCCAACACGAACAGGGCGCCGGCATCGACCGCGGCGCGCACGGCGGTGCGGGTTCGCGGGCTGATTTCCTCGTCGGCGTCGAGCAGCGTGCCGTCGACGTCGCTCGCGATCAGTGCGGGCAGGGTCACTTACTCTGTCGCTCTGCTTGCTTGCGGGCGCGCTCGGCCAGTTCCCTTTCGTCGAGCACCTTCGCCTCGGCCATCGTCGGCGCCGAACCGCCCATCCGCCGGGGCACCCAATACGCCCCCTCAGGATGCTCGTAGCTCTGCTGAACGCCGTGCAGAAGGGTCGTCATCGCTACCCGCATCGCCGCGTCCGTACGTTCGACGGTTTCGGCGGGGGCCACGGGCTCACCGACCTTGGCGATGATCGGGATCTTCGCGCGACCGAGCTTGCGGGGATGGTCCTTGGTCCAGCGCCGCTGCGCACCCCAGACGATCAGCGGGATGATCGGCACCTGCGCCTCGACCGCCATGCGCGCCGCACCCGTCTTGAACTCCTTGAGCTCGAAGCTGCGGCTGATGGTCGCCTCCGGATACACGGCGACGAGCTCGCCCGCTCGCAACCGCTCCACCGCCACACCGTATGCGCCTGCACCCGCTCTCCGGTCCACGGGGATCGTTCCCGTGTGTCTGATCAGGAAGTTGACGATCTTCACCTCCGTCATCTCCTGCTTGATCATGAAGCGCAGCCGTCGGCGCCTCTTGTACGCCGCAAGAGCTGCCGGCAGCCAGTCGATGTAGCTGGTGTGGTTGATGGCGATGACGGCCCCGCCGCGTTCCGGGATGTTTTCCAAACCGAGATAGGTGATACGACTCCCGGACAGAGCCACACCGGTCGAGCAGGCGATCTCCAGCGTGCGGAAAACTGGTTCCATCGGCGCTACTCCGGCGTCCCCGCCTGCCCCCGCTCTTCGCGGCGCGCAGCTTTTTCGACGGCCTCGTCGGCGTCCATCTGGTTGGCCTCGGCCAGCGTCGGTGCCCCGCCGCCGAGCCGGTGAGGTACCCAGAACTCGCCTGCCGGATACGGCCCGTAATCGTCTTGCACCTGGTCCAGCAGGTGTTGCATGCGCGAATGCAGTAAAGCCGTCAGCTCGGTTGCCGGCAGGGTCGGCGGGATCGGCTCGCCGACGGCCACCGAGATCGGAACCTTGGGCCGCCACATGTTTTTCGGATGTCCCTTGGTCCAGATCCGCTGTGCGCCCCAGACGATGTGCGGCACGATCGGCACGTCCGCGGCGATCGCCATCCTGGCCGCGCCCGACTTGAACTGCTTGATCTCGAAGCTGCGGCTGATGGTGGCCTCCGGATAGACGCCGACCAGCTCGCCCTCCTTGAGCCGCGCGCAGGCCTGAGCGAAGGATTCCGCGCCGCTGGCGCGATCGACCTCGATGTGCCGCAGGCTGCGCATGATCGGGCCGGTGATCGCGTGGTCGAAGACCTCTTTCTTGGCCATGAACCGCACCTTGCGCCCGCGCTTCTGCTTGTAGGCGGGCAGGCCTGCGAAGGTGAAGTCGAAGTAGCCGGTGTGGTTGATCGCCACCACGGCGCCGCCGGTCACCGGCAGGTTCTCCACCCCCGTAACCGTGAACGTCAGCCCCTGCAACCGCCAGGCCAGGCGGGCGAGTTGGATGACGGTGCCGTAGACGGGTTCCACATCTGGCAGCCTAGCGTCGTGACGTTCCCAACCGAACGCATCGCCTACTACCGCCGCAGCTGGGACTAAACTCAGCCCTCGAGTCCCTACATTTTCAGAAAGGCGATACGTGCAGGTCACCAGCGTCGGCCACGCCGGTTTTCGCATCGACACCAAGGCCGGAAGCATCCTGTGCGACCCGTGGGTGAACCCGGCGTACTTCGCGTCGTGGTTCCCGTTCCCTGATAACAGCGGGCTGGACTGGGACGCCCTCGGCGACTGCGACTACCTGTACGTCTCGCATCTGCACTCCGACCATTTCGACCCGAAGAACCTGCGTGACCACGTCAACAAGGACGCGGTGGTGCTGCTGCCCGACTTCCCGGTGCCCGACCTGCAGCGCGCGCTCGAAAAGCTCGGCTTCCATCGCTTCTTCTCCACGACCGATTCCGTCAAGCACACGGTTACCGGGCCGAAGGGCGATCTCGACGTGATGATCATCGCGTTGCGCGCCCCCGCCGACGGCCCCATCGGCGACTCCGGCCTGGTGGTGGACGACGGAGAAACGGTGGCGTTCAACATGAACGACGCGCGGCCCGTCGACCTCGACGTCGTGCACGCGGACTTCGGCCAGGTGGATGTGCACATGCTGCAGTACTCGGGTGCGATCTGGTATCCGATGGTCTACGACATGCCTGCACGGGCCAAGGAGGCTTTCGGCACCCAGAAGCGGCAGCGCCAGATGGACCGTTGTCGCCAATACATCGGTCAGGTGGGCGCCACCTGGGTCGTTCCTTCTGCCGGCCCCCCGTGCTTTCTTGATCCAGAACTGCGCGACCTCAACGACGACCACGGCGACCCGGCCAACATCTTCCCCGACCAGATGGTGTTCCTCGACCAGATGCGCATGCACGGCCACGACGGCGGGCTGCTGCTCATCCCCGGTTCGACCGCCGATTTCACCGGCTCGCAATGTAACTCGGTGTGCCATCCCTTGCCCGACGCCGAGGTCGAGGCGATCTTCACCACCGGCAAGGCGGACTACATCGCCGATTACGCCGACCGGATGGCGCCGGTACTGGCAGCCGAGAAGGCCCGCTGGGCACCCGCGGAGGGCGACTCCCTGCTGGAGCAGCTGCGTGCGCGGTTCGAGTCGATCATGAGCCAGAGTGACCAGATCTGCGATGGCATCGGCTACCCTGTCGAGCTGCGGCTAGGGGCGGAGACGGTCGTGTTGGATTTCCCGAAACGCGCTGTGCGCGAACCGATTCAGGACGAGAAGTTTCGCTACGGATTCGCCATCGCACCGGAGCTGGTTCGCACGGTGCTTCGCGACGAAGAGCCCGACTGGGTCAACACGATCTTCCTGTCCACCCGCTTCGCGGCGTGGCGGGTCGGTGGTTACAACGAGTATCTGTACACCTTCTTCAAGTGCCTGACCGATGAACGCATCGCGTACGCCGACGGCTGGTTCGCCGAGGCGCACGACGACTCGGCCTCGATCGAGCTGGACGCCTACCGGATACAGCGCCGCTGTCCGCACCTCAAGGCCGACCTGTCCAAGTTCGGTGTGGTCGAGGGGTCGACCCTGACGTGCAATCTGCATGGCTGGCAATGGAATCTGGACACAGGCCGGTGCCTGACGTCCAAGGGCCACGAGTTGCGCAGCGAGCGGCTGTGAGCGCCGCACCAGAGCAGTACTACGACGACGGCCTCATCCAACTCGACCAGCAGGCGCTCACGTTGCGGCGGTACCACTTTCCGTCGGGGACGTCGAAAATCATTCCGCTGCGGGCTATCCGCGGCTACAAGGCCGAACCACTCGGGATGCTCACCCAGCGCTTCCGCATCTGGGGCAGCTCGGACCTGCGCCGCTGGCTGCCGTTGGACGTGTGGCGGCCAACCAAATCCACATTGGTGACACTCGACGTGGCCGGGGCGCGGCCGAGGCCGGCGTTCACACCACAGCGGCCCAAGGAGTTCCTCGCCAAACTCGACGAGTTGCTCGAGCGCTAACGGGACCGGCGCGCCCGGTTGCGGATCTTCGAAACCGCTTTTGCTGCGCCCAATCCGCTGAGCAACCACGGTCCTGAAACCAACACGGGATCCATCCAGCTGTGTGCCCGGTCGATCCGGTTCGGTTGACTGCGGGCTTTCCAGCCCTTGTAGGTGAACTCCGACCTGATTCCACTTTCGGTGATCGGGTTGTCGGGTCGAAGAGTGATCAGCGATTGCAGGTGATGCTCGGTGGCGTCGACGCGGTCAGCCAGAAGGAGCAGCAGCCAGTGCGCCGCACGGCCCTCGCTGAACGAGCGGTAGGCGTACCGGCGAATCGCACCCGAGAGCCCGCGCGGCGGGGTGGATGTGCCGAACACCGGAGTGAGAGACTCGTGTTCGATCGAGCGTTCGCGAGGCCACTTCTCCGGCTGTCGGTCCGGGAAGTCCCAGTGTGCGCCGGTGTCAACGGCTTTCAGCTTGGGCACCGACGGGCGGTCAGCAGGGTCGAGGTCGGCGCCCCAACCGGGGATCCGAGCGCGAAGGTCATCTGAGGACGGAACGGGAGGATGGTCAGCGGTGTAGGTCATGGTCTTCCTGTCAGGCGGCGGCCGGCACGATCACCGGTTTGATGCAGTCGTCGAGCTTGCCCGAGAAGATGTGGTAGCCCTCTGAAATGTGTTCCAGCGGAATGCGATGCGTGATGATGTCGCTTGGTTTGAGGTAGCCGTTCTGGATGTGGGAGAACAGTCGGGGCCACTGCCTCTTGACCGGGCACTGGTTCATCCGCAGCGTGAGGCCTTTGTTCATCGCGTCGCCGAACTTCACCGCACTGAACATCGGCCCGTAAGCACCCATCACCGAGACCGTGCCACCCTTGCGCACGGAGTCGATGGCCCAGTTCAGCGCGATCGGCGAACCGCCCTGCAGTTTGAGCTTCGCGGCCGTGACGTGCTGCAGGAAGTTGCCGTCGGCCTCGGCGCCGACAGCGTCGATGACGACATCGGCACCCAGGTAGCCGGTCGTCTTCTTCATCTCGACGACGATGTCGTCGTGTTCGGCGAAGTTGACAGTCTCCGCGTGGGCGAACGTGCGGGCCTTCTCGAGCCGGTAGTCCAGATAGTCGATGACGATCACCCGGCCCGCGCCCATCAGCCACGCGGACTTCGCGGCGTAGAGGCCGACCGGTCCGGCGCCGAACACGGCGACGACGTCACCTTCGACGATATCGCCCAACTGGGCGCCGAAGTATCCGGTCGCCA
>NZ_JAVHWK010000112.1:0-22021 GCF_032159775.1 Mycobacterium sp. | reverse complement strand
GTGACCGCCCAGAGCGATGCCGTCGGGATCCTCCTTGCGGATCGCTCTGATCGCGGTCGGAGCGGTGAACAAGACTTTGACGCGGTGTTCGGCGATCACCCTCCAGAATGCGCCGGGATCGGGTGTGCCGACAGGCTTTCCCTCGTACAGGACGGTCGTGGCTCCCAACAGCAGCGGTCCATAGACGATGTAGGAGTGGCCGACCACCCAGCCGATATCCGAAGCGGCCCAGAATGTGTCACCCGGATCGATGCCGTAGATATGACGCATGCTCCACATCAGCGCAACAGCATGACCGCCGTTATCACGCACGATGCCCTTGGGCTTTCCCGTTGTGCCCGAGGTGTAGAGGATGTAGAGCGGATCCGTGGCCGCCACCGGTACTGGTGGTGCAGGCGATGCGGCGGCAATAAGGTCATCCCAGTCGAAGTCCCGGCCATCGACGAGGTCACATCGCTGTTGGTCTCGCTGAACGATGACGCAATGACGCGGTGGGTGCGCACTGGCTTCGATCGCGGCGTCAAGCATCGGCTTGTACTCGACGACCCGGCTCGGCTCGATACCGCAGGAGGCGGAGATGATCACCTCTGGTTGGGCGTCGTCGATACGTAGTGCCAGTTCATGCGGCGCGAACCCGCCGAACACGACAGAGTGCACCGCACCGATTCGAGCGCACGCCAGCATCGCGACGACCGCTTCAGGAATCATCGGCATGTAGATCACCACGCGGTCGCCTTTTGGACACTCCAAGCCCGCAGAGCACACCGGCGAAACGCGAGGTGATTTCTAATAATTCGGCGTATGTGTACGAGCGTTTCGTTCCAGTGACAGGTGAATCGTAGATCAGCGCCTGCTGCTCGCCGCGCCCCGCATCGATATGACGGTCCAAGGCGTTGGCGCAGGTGTTGAGTTCGGCGTCGGGAAACCACCGGTAGAACGGAGGTCGGGTGGCATCCAGAATCTGTTGTGGCGCTCGCGTCCAGCTCACCTCGCGGGCCGCCTCGCGCCAGAAGCCGGCGGGGTCGTCGAGACTCGCTTGGTAGACGTCGCGGTACAGGCTCACGGCTCAATCACCCCTTGTGGTCGACGGCGAACCTCGAAGATGTCGGCGAGAGGCTTCCGTGGCGTTGGGACGAACTCCTCATCTGTGACAGATGTCTGTCCGATCCTGATCAGGAGCTGTGGTGTGCCGCGCTGACCGGTCAAACCGCGGATGATCTCTCGGCTCGGTGCAAGTTCGGTCATGTGGGTGAGCGTGCACGTCGCCAAGCCGGCCACGGTGCAATCGAGAAGGACTGCGGACAACGCCTCGCCGCAATGCAGCACGTCAAGCCGCGTGTCTTCGCGATGGGTGGACAGGACCACGATCTTGGATCGGTCTACTTGGACGTCGTCACTCCCGCGATGGTCGTGTGTGCTGGGAAAGCGACGCTTTACATCAACGCGGTCAGATACTGCAGCGGATATCAACGCTGTCTGGGGCACACCCTCGTCGGTAGCGACGGATGCGGTCCACCAATTCAATTCGGCACTGTAAGAGGGATCGTTCGCTCGGATCGCCTCGGTGAGCCTTGACGCTTGGGCAAGGGATGGCCGCGCAGTATCGAGGACGATGTCGAACATCACGTGGTAGGGGATGACGGCCTCGCGTAGCAGTGTTTCGGTCACCGGCCAGCCGGCGGGGCCGTCAAAGGGGCCCCGGTCCGTTCGCCGTCTGTCGATGGCCGCTGCGCGTGCGCGGGAGTCCTCGCTCACCTCGGTCGCGCGCCGGAACTTTATTGTTGCGACGTGGTATGGGTCGAGAGCGTCGGGGAACCGCTGTACGGACGTGTGCCAGCCCGCGGCGGTCATCGCGACTGCGAAGTGATCAAGAGCTGCACCGCAACTCAGGTACATCTGGCGGCCTTCGGGGTCCGCCGCGATCATCACTCGCGTGAGATCGGCATAGAGGTGAAGGCTCGAGCCTTCTGCAACCCAGCGCCACGGTTGGCTGTTGTGAAGCGATGGAGCACGGCAGGCCAGCCCAACCGCATCCATGACCACGGCGAAATCCGGTATCGGCTCGGTCACACACATCACCTCGTATATTCGGTGGATTTGACGCTAGCCGGTCGAGACGCCACAGGTTGCGGGCGAAAGGCACCGCAGTGAAGGACTTTCGGCCCGACGTGCCGAATTTCGCTCGGAGTGGACTGCTGAAGTCCCTCAGGTCCGGGTCTTTAGGCCCTCTTCAGGTTGAGCCGGGAACGGCACTCTGAGGAGAACTAGCAATTACTTCAGCGAGGTAAGGCAAATGAGCGCTCATTTCCCCGATGTCGAGACGATCCGGTCGGCCTTGATGCTGGCGGTGCGAGCTCCGTCGGTCCATAACTCGCAGCCGTGGTTGTGGCGGGTAGGCGACCACACTCTTCATCTCTATGCCAACCGCGATCTACACCTGCCCCAGACCGACCCGGATGCCCGCGACTTGATTCTCAGCTGCGGTACGTCACTGCATCATTGTCAGGTCGCCTTTGCCGCACTGGGCTGGCAGTCCAAGGTGCGTCGATTACCGAACCCGGCTGACCCGAATCACCTCGCGGTCATTGAACTTCACCGGTATCCAGCTTCCGAAGTAGACATCGCTTTGGCCGCCGCGATCCCGCGGCGCCGCACCGACCGCAGGCATTACGCGACGTGGACTGTCCCGCAGGGCGACATCACGATGATGGGCGCTCGAGCGGCACGCGCCGGCGTGATGCTTCGACGCGTCGACGCGCTGACCAGTCTGAGACGCCTCATCGTTGAAGCTGCGCGGCTTCACAACACCGACTACGAGTACCTGACCGAGCTGTCCACCTGGAGTGGACGCTATGCCTCCATTGCGGGTGTCCCGGCCCGCAGCACTCCCGAACCCGATACGAACGCTGCGCTGCCCGCTCGGTCATTCGCCGGGCCGGGACTGGCGCAGACGCCGGACGGCGCCGGGGCCGACGACAATGCGGTCGTGGTTGCCCTCGGCACCGTTGATGACGACGAGCTTTCGTGGTTACGCGCCGGTGAGGCAACCAGCATGGTCCTGCTCACTGCAACGGCAACGGGGCTGGCTAGTTGTCCGATCACCGAGCCGCTGGAGATTGCAGAAACCCGGACCCAGGTTGCGGACGACGTGTTCGGCGCCGACGGATATCCACAGATGCTATTGCGTATCGGCTGGGCTCCGCTCAATGCCGACCCGTTGCCGGCCACGCCGCGCCGGTCGCTGAGCGACGCCGTGACCTGGCTGGACGGCTCGAGTTTCCACTAGGAGGCTTCGATTGCATCGAGGTCAACTTCGACGCTGAGCACCGGCCCATCGCGGTGCTGGGTGGTGTGCCAGCCGGCATCGTGAAGTACTCGTCGCATAGCATAATACTCGAAGAGGACATCGGCGACGAAGAGGTGCAGGCCGGCATCTTTTGCGATGTGGTCGAGTGCCTTCAACACTGCGGTGCCAACTCCCCGCTCGTGTTGTTCGTGTGCGACAACGACCGCGATCTCGCATTCACCCGGTCGAGTCAGCTCGGCATAGTTGGCAACGCCGATCAACTCGCCTGATTCAAACGCCCCGAGCGCCACAATTGCCTCTGCAGGCTTAGTCAGTGACAGTGCCCACTCTCCGATGTAGGTCGGATGGACCGTGAAGAACCGCTGATAGCGTTCCTCGGCGCTGAGGTAGACGGACAGGTTGATGACGGCGTCGTAGTCGTCGGGGTGAAGGCTTCGCAGGGTCGCCTCAGCGCCGCCGACAAGTGTTGCGGTGACGAAGAACCCACTTCGCGCGGACATCAGTGCACAACCATGACCGAGCACTCGCCGTGCGGAAGCATTGGTCGCTCGTGCGGCCCGACGATCAGCGGGAGCTGGTCGGCCTCGTCAGCGCTCACCACTGCCAGCCGGACGTCATTGCGGGTATCCAGCGAGGAACTCCGGAAGGTTGCCATCGGTTGACACAGCACGGATGTGCAAGTTGGGATAGCGCTCTCGCCAGATTGCCACCCGACTCTCGAGCAAGTCATAAGATAATCCGCCGGTCTCTCTGTGATGACGCCGCACGCAATGAGGTTTCGCCGTATTCGAGCTCAGGTGCCAGGGCGCCCGCGGGCGCAAATGGCGGTCGAGGCATACCGGTTACGTGCACGAGGCGCAGTGGCACGTCACGGTCAATGGCTTCATCGATCGCCCAGAGCGCGGCATCCAGAGCCGCCCTCGAACCATCAATGCCGACTACGACGGGCTGGGTGTTCGTCGTGTTTGTCACCGTGATCCCCGTTCTCCGCCCGCAGCGATTGCGCTGCTTTCTGACTAGTGAAAAAAACCCTATGCGCCACAGAGGGTTGGCCGCCGGTGGCGTTAGGCCTCAGGCGGCGGGACTTTAGCCCCCGTTATGCCGCCTTAGCGGATTTCCAGCACTTCGCCGAGCGGACGTCGCGGGGTGTGAGCCGTAGCCGGGCCGGTCTGGTGAGCACGGCCAACGCGGATCAGTACCTGCGGTTCGGCTCGGCGGCCAGTGAGCCGGCGCACTACCTCGCGGCTGTGATGCCACTCGATCATATGGGTGAGCGGACAAGTTGCGAAACCGGCTGTGGTGCATTCCAACAGCACGCGGGACAGCGCCTCACCGCATTTCAATGTGTTTTCGCGGCTGTCGTCGAAGGTCGACAGCACAAGAATTTTCGAGTGATCGCGATCGACTTGAGAGCTGCCGTCACCGCCTCGGTAGACGGGGAAATCACGCGCAACATCGACGCGTCGAGCCTCGGCAGATGAGGGTAATGCACTCTGTGGGATCCCGTCGTCCACGTGAGAATGGCCTGTCCACCAGAGCAATTCGTATCGGTAGGAAGCGTCATCACGGCGGTGCTGCTCGGTTCGTCGCGATGCGTCGGCGAGCGCAGGCCGCCCGCTGTCGTCAATTACGTCGAGGTGGACTACTGAGCCATCGAGGACTGTCCGGAGTTGCTTTTCCAGCTCCGCCCACGGCTCGGGTGCCGCGAACGCCAGCCGATCAGTGTGCCGGCGCGGAATGGCATTGCCCAAGGCCCGCTCGTGCTCACCCGCAACCACTGCCCGGTGTAAGTTCACCGACGCCAGATGGTCGTGCTCGTGCGGATCGGGATATCTATCGACGGTGGCTTGCCAACCCGCCACGGCAGAGGCAACGCGGAGGTGGTCCAGCGCCACGCCGCAGGACAGAATGACTTCCTGGCCGGTGACGTCGGTGTGGTGACCAACCCGCGCATGATCGGCGAACAGGTGCAAAACACCGCCGCCGAACATCCAACGCCACGGCTGGCTATTGTGCAGCGATGGCGCGCGACAGGCTAATTCGACCAGAGCGGCGACCTGCTCGGTACTGACGGTGTTCGGCGGTGTGACTTCAGTCGTCATGGCGTCCTCCGTGTGATCGCTGTACGCGTCGGTGGTAACTGAACGTACTGCCGACAGCGGGCGCGGCGTAGGGTCATTCGTTTCATCCGGACGGGACGAAAGTCCCAGCGGCGCTTACCCGTGCCGGACCGCGGTGACATGTGGCGCCCAGGTCTAGGCCTTTGGGCCCTAAAGGACCGCGTGTACGACGTTCATGATCAATTCGTCACCACCATGTGTATTACTGGAGGAACGGCATGGACATGGTCATTCGTGATGGCTGCCCTGATCCTGGCGGTGGCGACTCCATTTATCTGTGCCTTCGGGACGTCGTTGCAGGACAGCCGCGCTCCGACCTACGCGGAAGAAGCGACGCATCGGCACTCGACTACGGCTTCTGCGATCGCAGAGGGCGAGCCGGTGGTCGATTTCAACGAGGCTTGGTACACAGTTCAGGCAAAATGGAACCGTTCGGGTCAGGATCACGTCGACGTCGTGGAATGGCCCCAATCTTGCGAAAATCGGCGATCAGCAGCGCATCTGGGTTGACGACGATGGCCAGCCTGCGCGGCCGCCAACGCCTCCCAGCCGCGCGACGATTCAAGCGTGGGCGATCACGCTGTCTGGCTGGGTCATGTTGCTCAGTACAGTCGCCGGGGCTACGTGCGCCATACGATGGCGGCTTGACCGCAGTCGGCTCACTCAATGGGATCTGGCGGTCAGGGGACTTCTCGAGGGCGGCGTCCGGAAGAAATCTCAGTAATGAACCGGACGGTATACGCGCCATTGCAAACCGGCCGGCGTTTTTTGCATCCCGTGATGAAAGAGAGTTAGCAGATGTCTACCCCAACAACGCATAGCGGCATCCTTGTCGGCGTCGACGGTGCCCCGCCGTCGAAGGTTGCTGTCGACTGGGCGGCCCGAGAATAGCCCAATAAGAATTGACACCGAGATCGTCAGCGCCGCGGTATTACCCACGCTGATTGATCGGTCGAAGGAAGCCACATGATCGTGGTGGGCTGCCGCGGGCTCGGTGCTATCGGGCGGCGGCTGCTTGGCTCTGTCAGTTCGGGGCTCGTTCACCATGCCCACTGTCCCGTCGCGGTCATCCACGATGAGGATCCGATGGTGCCGCATCCGTCCAAGGCCCCGGTGGTGGTCGGTATCGATGGCTCGCCGGCTTCCGAGCAGGCGACAGCGATCGCCTTCGAGGAGGCGTCGCACCGAGGCGTCGACCTTGTCGCAGTCCACGCCTGGAGCGACTTCTCGGCCTTCGAGTTACCTCCCGCCGAATGGGAGGATTTGGAGAAGAATGTCGAGGAAGGGCTTGCTAAATGGCTCGCCGGGTGGCGGAAGGGCTATCCGGACGTCGACGTGCGACGTGTCGTCGTACTGGACAGGCCCGCATCAGCTGCTTGAGCAGTCAGAGTCTGCGCAACTGACGGTGGTCGACAGCCACGGTCCTGGTGGGTTCGCCGGGATGCTGCTGGGTTCGGTCAGCTCGGCCGTCGCCCAGTCAGCCCGCATGCCGGTGATCGTAGCCCGACAATACTGAGGCCTATGCCCCGACGGGCGTCACTCCTCCGGACGGCGGTGGGACATGTCGAGCTTCGAGACGAAGACTGCCGCCTGCGTGCGACGCTCCATGCCGAGCTTGGCCAATAGACGCGAGACGTAATTCTTGACCGTCTTCTCCGCGAGAAACATCCTCGCAGCGATCTGCTTGTTGGTCAGGCCCTCGCCGAGGAGATCGAGCAGCGTCCGTTCCTGATCACTTAGAGCAGCGAGTGGGTCAGACTTCTCGACAGACCCGCGAAGCTTGGCCATCAGCGCCGCGGCCGCCCTGTTATCCAGCAGCGAACGGCCCGCACCGACCTCTTTGATCGCCTGCGCCAGTTCCATCCCCTTGATGTCCTTGACGACGTATCCGCTGGCGCCGGCCAATATCGCGTCCAGCATGGCTTCGTCCGACGTGAAGGAGGTGAGCATCAGGCACCGCAGATCCGGCAGCCGGGAGAGCAGATCTCGGCACAGTTCGATGCCGTTGCCGTCCGGCAGTCGCACATCGAGCACTGCGACATCGGGTTGAAGAGCCGGAATCCGCGCCAGCGCCTGAGACACCGACCCCGCCTCGCCGACAACCTCGAGTTCGGAGTCCGTGCTGAGGAGGTCGATCAGCCCACGCCGGACGACCTCGTGGTCATCGACGAGGAAGACTTTCACCATCTGAGGCCCTCTGCTGCTACCGGAACATGCCGGACGTTAAGCTCACAATACGTTCCGGGGTTCACAGACCAACACCGAACAACCGGCCTGGTGCAGCGTCGCATAGCCGGGGGGCCCGACCAACTCCCGGATCCCGTGAGCGCGCTCATGTCCTATCACGAGCAGTTCGATAGAGCCTGCCTCCCTCGCGAAGTAGTTCAAGGTGCTGCCGTGGACGGCGACCGCCTTCACCTCGACGTCGGGGTAGCGTTCCCGCCACTGATCGAGGCGGCGGTCAAGCCGGGCCCTCGCCAGCCGGTTGCCATCGGTTATCGCGTTGCTCGCATGAATGTCTGTGTAGCGTGACTGCCACGTGGTCAGCACGCGCAACGGCAACCCGCGAAGTCGGGCCTCTTCCAGCGCGCACAGCAATACGCCGTCCAGTGTCGAGAATTCATCCAGTTCCGCGACAACCCAGCCCCGGTGTGCGCGGTGCGAGTCGAACCCGTGGACGACAGCAACTGGGCAATGGGCTGCAGCAGCCAAAGCCGCTGCGGTGGAACCTATCCGGCCCTGGCTGCTATGTTTCAGACCGATGGAGCCGACGCACAGCAGCGCGGCGCGATGTGACGACTCGTTCAACGCGCGGGTGGGGTTTTTTTGCAGAATCTCGATTTCGATTTTGACCGGCTTATCTGTCGACTCGACCGCGGTGTAGGCCTGCCTGACTGCGATTTCCGCGGTAGCCAATTCTCGTGCAGCATCTTCAGTATCCGCATTCGGGTGGTCGCTGGGATCGATGGCACACGTAAGCCTCAACGGGATATCTCGAGTGACGGCCTCGTCGACTGCCCATAAGGCCGCGCCAATCGCGGATCGCGACCCGTCGATGCCGACCACGACTGCGGGGGACGATGCGTAGTGCTCGAGCATGTTGGGCTCCTGCGATTCGTGGTTGTTAATGGTCGTTCGACCGGACGTGAAATACCTCGTCGAGAGGTCGCCTGGGGGTTTGGGATGGTGGATCTTCGACGTCTGAGGCCACGCCGACGCGGACCAGCACCTGTGGTTTCGTGGTCTGGTCGATCAGGGCGGCGACGAGGTTTGTGCCGGCGTGCTGCTCGATGATGTGCGTGAGCGTGCATGTCGCCAAGCCGGCCATGGTCGCTTCCAGCAGAACCGCAGACAACATCTCGCCACACTGCAGCACCCCGAGTCGATCGTTGTTGAAGGTCGACAACACGGCGACCTTGGAGTGGTCCTCACCGAAGCCAATGCGCCTTTCGGCCATCGCGACCACGGGGAAGTGGCGTCCGACATCGACTCGTTCGGTCTCCTCGGCCGAAACCAACGCGCTTGGCGGGATGCCCTGTGTCGTGTCGTACGGATTTGTCCACCGGGAGAGTTCGGAGTGATATGACGAGTCGTACAGGCGCGCGAGTTCGGAGAATTGAGACGCTTCTGCCAGCTCCGGACGAAATTCGTCGGGAACGACGTCCAGCCGTACCGCATCTATCGAAACAGCACTTGTCAACCGCGCTTCAACCTGCTCCCAGTCCGGTGGTTCGGCGAAGGGCAGCCGGTCGGTGCGCCGAATGAGAATTGCTTGCGCACGGCGACGGTGGCCGTCGGTGATGAACTCGATCGGACTGAACTCGACCGACGCGAGCAGCAGGGGATTGTTGGGATTGGGGAATCGGTCGACCTGGACTTTCCATCCCGCGGCCGCCATCGCCACCCGGAAGTGGTCCAGGACGGCGCCGCAACCAAGCAGGGCCTCCCTGCCCGAGTGGTCGGTCGCGTACAGGACGCGGCCCTTGTCTTCGAAAAGCTGAACGACTTTGCCTTCGAGTACCCAACTCCAGGGCTGGCTGTTGTGGAGGGATGGCGCGCGGCAGGCCAGCTTCAACGCTTGTTCGATTACCTCGGAATCGACCGTTATGTCCCGCATATGGCCAGCTTGCAGGCCCGCGCCCGTGTTGGGGCAGGGTCAATGGTCCCCATCACGGGGCCTTAGGACCCTGGTGTGACGAGGGCGCACGTCCGATCGTTGGGGCATGACGGTGATGCCGGGGAACACTCGCACGGCCCAGAGAGCTTGCGCGATGGCAGGAGACCTCGACGCCCGGGTGCGCGAGACCCACACGGGAGTGGTCATTCTCCTGGGTGAGAAGGCATACAAGGTCAAGAAACCAGTGGTCAACGACTTTCTCGACTTCAGCACCCTAGGCAGTCGCCAACATGCCTGCGAGCGCGAGGTAATGCTCAATCGCCGGCTCGCCCCCCAGAGTTATTTGGGTGTAGCCCAATACAGCGGTCCGGCCGGTGAAATGTCCGAACCGGTAATCGAGATGCGCCGCTACCCCGATGCCACCCGACTGGCATCACTGGTTGAAGCCGGTGAGCCGGTGCTGCAGCACCTCTGCGCCATCGCCGAGATGCTCGCGCAGTTCCATCGAGAAGCCGCGCGAGGGCCGGCTATTCAGGCCGAGGGCAGGTCTGACGCGATTTCGGCACGGTGGCACCAGAACCTCGCCGAGTTGGAGCAGCATGGAGGCGGCATCGTCGAGCAAGAGTCGGTCGCACAAGTGAGGAGACTGGTCGATCAGTTCATCGCCGGTGGTGGCGCTCTCTTCGAGAAGCGCATGGGCGAGGGACGCATCATTGACGGGCACGGCGATCTGCTCGCCGACGACATCTTCTGCGTGCCAGAAGGACCTGCGCTCTTGGACTGTCTGGAGTTCGACGACCAGCTTCGCTACGTCGACGGTATCGACGACGCAGGGTTCCTCGCCATGGATCTGGAATTTCTCGGTCGCCCCGATCTCGGTGACGCCTTCGTCGATGAATACCGTCGTCGAGCCGACGATTCCGCACCGGCTTCGCTGACACACTTCTACGTCGCCTACCGGGCGGTCGTCCGCGCCAAGATTGACTGCATCCGAGTCAGTCAGGGTCATCAGGACGCCCTGGCGCATGCGCGCCGACACGTCGACATCGCGCTGAAGCGTCTCCGTACAGCCACCGTGCGCCTCATCCTCGTCGGCGGCGGTCCCGGCACCGGAAAGACGACCCTATCGAAAGGATTGTCCAAACAGATTGATGCGAAGGTGATTTCGACTGACGACCTACGTAGGCAGTTGCAGGAGGCCGGTTCTCTTTCGGGCGCCGCCGGCGAGCTCGATAGGGGCATGTATTCGCCCGAGAACGTGGCGATGGTCTACAACGAAGTGCTTCGGCAGGCCGGCCTGACGTTGCAGCAAGGCACGTCGGTGATTCTGGATGGGACTTGGCGTGATCAGCGTCAGCGCGAACGAGCCAGGAAGCTGGCGGCCGAGAACGCCGTTCCCCTGGTCGAATTGACTTGCTGCTTGCCAGTTGAGGTCGCGGCCGCGCGGATAGAAGATCGAGCCGAATCATCCTCTGATGCGACACCGCAGATCGCAGCTGCGCTGGAAAGGAATCGCTCGTCGTTGCCAGGCGAATATCACATCGACACCGGCCGGCCACTGGCTGATTCTGTAGCCGAGGCGCAACGACTATGTTGCCTCACGATCTAGCCGGGCCAAGCGATCCGGAATGGTCGCCGATCGATGGAAAGGGCGCGAAATGTCCAAGCGCATTTCACATCACGGAGTCGTCGTAGGCGCCGACGGATCCCCGTCATCACGGGTAGCGGTGGAGTGGGCGGCACGGGCGGCCGCGATGCGTCATGTCCCCCTTACCGTCGTGCACGTGGTCCCCCCGCTATCGGTGGCGGCGTCGGCGCTGGCCTGGCCTGTGGGCCGGGTACCGCAGGAGGTTCTCGAAACCCAGGAAAACGATGGCAGCAGGGTCATCGCCGACGCCATCAAAGTCGCTGAGGACGGCGCCACCGGCAGTAATCGGCCGGAGATCGACTGTGAAATGCTCTTCGGGCGATACGTACCGGCCCTTGTCGATCTGTCAAAGGACGCCGAGCTGATGGTCGTTGGATGCCGTGGCCAAACCGGACAGCGTCGCCTGCTCGGGTCCGTCAGTACGGGATCGATCCATCACGCCCATTGTCCCGTCGCGGTAATTCACGACGAGGTATCGTCCTCGCTTCACTCGCCGAGACTGCCGGTGGTGTTGGGGGTCGACGGATCGCGGGCGTCGGAGTTGGCGACGGCGATCGCATTTGACGAAGCCTTATGGCGGGGCGTGGATTTGGTGGCGTTGCACGTATGGAGCGATACCGACATGTCCAAGGTCTTCGGCATCGACTCCTCGGCCGTGCAAGCCGCGGCAGCCAAAACGCTTACCGAGAGTCTGGCCGGCTGGCAGGAACGCTATCCAGAGGTCACGGTCCATCGAGTGGTCGAGTTCGAGCGGCCTGTCCGCCATCTTCTCGAACAGGCGGCGAAGGCTCAGCTCGTCGTTGTCGGTAGCCACGGCCGCGGCGGATTCGGCGGGATGCTGCTCGGTTCGGTCAGTACCGCCGTAGCGCAGGAGGCTCGCGTACCGGTCATCGTTGCACGGCAGAGCTAACGGCACCGTTTGTCCGACAGGACCATTCGATTTCCACGGCCCAGCCGGTAAGTGACTTCAATCGTTCAGCCGGTATGACGGTGATCCTCCGAGTAGGCCCTTATGACAGCCGCAGTGTCTCCGTTGAATCGCAGAAATTCCGCGTTGAGTAATTCGGCGATGCTGTCGACGGCGGCGGTGATGAGCGCACCTGCAAGCCGTGTCTGCGAATTCGCACTGTCAACGGCCTCAAGCGCAAGCGCGGTGGCGTATTCGAGCGAGGCCGCCAATGACGCGTCGGCCTCGAGGTCACGAAAGTAGTAGGTCGCCCCATACTGAGTGAAGTCGTTGCGGGCTTCGACGATAGCGGCGGCGAGCCCGGTGAGAACGTCAGTTGGGACGCTGTCGATTCCCAGGGCGGGGTTCGCTCGGCGCGCCACGCGCAGAGTCGAGAGCTGCAGCGCCAGCACACGTCTGCGGTGCAGGGCCGGATAGATCTGGAGAACCCAGGACACCGCGGCGGTGAGCAGCATGAAGCCGAACAGAGCCTCCAGCGGGACGATCACGCGCAGCAGCGGCGACGTGGGCACGATATCGCCGAACCCGAGCGTTCCGATGGTCACCAGTGACACATACAACGAATCGAGTACGTTGTTGCGGTGAGCGGGATTTAGCTCGGAACCGTAGGCGAAGCCATCCGGCATCTGGGCGAAGTACACCATTGCCCAGCCGAGCACCGCGATTGTCCCCCAGGCGAGCACGACCAGTGCGATTCCCAGCGGACCGGTCAACGATGCGATTCGGCGATCAGGCCGGAATATCCGAAGCAGCCACCAAACGAACTTCATTACTTGCGGCGCAATGCTGCCGTGACCGATCGGATGGAAGAGTGTGTGAAACACATCGCGCACCACCACAGCTACGAGGAGGGCCCCGGCCACCGCGATCGCCCAGGCCATTAAGGGCGGACCCGCGTGCCTGCCGCGCCGTCGATGATCTTCGCGATGTCGACAAGCGCTCCGATGACTGCCTCATTGCCCGTGGTGCGCGTAAAGCTGCATGCGGCTTCGACTTTGGGGCCCATTGAACCGGCGGGCAGGTCCAGTCGCTCGAGGTCGGTGGCAGTGACGAAATCGAGACGGGCCGCCTCCGGTGTCTCCCAGTCGGTGTAGACGCCGTCGACGTCGGTGGCGATGACGAGCAGGTCGGCGTCGAGTTGCCGGGCCAGCAAGGCCGATGCGCGATCCTTATCGATGACGGCTTCCAGGCCGTGCAGCTTTCCGTACTCGTCATACATCGTTGGAATACCGCCTCCGCCGGCGCAAATCACGATCGTGCCCCGCTCGACCAAACTGCGAATCGGTCCGATTTCGAAGATACGCTTAGGTTTTGGGCTGGCCACCACACGGCGGAACTTGTCCCCATCCGCCGCGATCGTCCACCCGCTGGCGGCCTTGAGGCGTTCGGCGGTCTCCTGGTCATAGACCGGACCGATCGGCTTTGTGGGGTTGTCGAAGGCGGGATCTTCACGATCCACTTCGATCATCGTCAGCACCGTCGCAAGTTGTTGCTCCTTTGGGAGCAGGTTGCCGAGTTCCTGCTCGATGACGTAGCCGATCATCGCCTCGGTCTGAGCGCCGAGTACATCGAGGGGGTACGGCGCTACGTCGTGGTAGGCCGCCGCCTGCAATGCCAGCAGGCCCACCTGCGGGCCGTTGCCGTGGGCGATGACAATCTCGTTACCGGGTGCAACCGCGGCGATGGCTTCGGCTGCCATCCGGATGTTGGCCCGCTGGTTCTCCGCGGTCATGGGTTGCCCGCGCCGCAGCAGCGCGTTGCCGCCGAGCGCGATCACTATGCGCATGGCGTCCCTCAACTGAGGGCGGCCACCAGGACCGCCTTGATCGTGTGCATCCGATTCTCGGCCTGCTCGAAGGCGATGTTATCCGGACTTTCGAAGACATTCTCGGTGACCTCGATACCGTTCGCGAGGTGGGGGTACTGCGCGGAGATCTGTGCGCCGACCTTCGTCTCGCAGTTGTGGAACGCGGGCAGGCAGTGCATGAACTTCACTCTGGGATTGCCTGCCGCACGCATCAGTTCGGAGTTGACCTGGAACGGGAGCAGCACGTCGATACGGTCGCCCCACGTCTCGATGGGCTCACCCATCGACACCCACACGTCGGTGTAGATGAAGTCGACGCCGCTCACCGCCTTGAGCGGATCATCGGTGACGGTGACCCGGGCCCCGGACGCGGTCGCGAAGTCCTGGCACATCGTCACATGCTCGTCGCTCGGAAACAGATCGTGCGGCGCGCCGATTCGCACGTCCATGCCGAGCTTGGTGCCCACCAGGAGAAGCGAGTTGGCCACGTTGTTGCGCCCGTCCCCGACGAACGCGAAAGAGATGTCGGTCAACGGTTTAGGGCAGTGCTCCGTCATCGTCAGGACGTCGGCAAGCATTTGGGTGGGATGGAACTCGTCGGTGAGACCGTTGAACACGGGCACCCCGGCGTAGTCGGCCAACTCCTCGACGATCTCCTGGCCTGCGCCGCGGTACTCGATCGCGTCGTACATCCTGCCGAGCACTCGCGCGGTGTCTTTCATCGACTCCTTGTGCCCGATCTGCGACGAGCTGGGATCGATATATGTGACGTGGGCGCCCTCGTCGTACGCGGCCACCTCGAACGCACAACGGGTACGCGTCGAGGATTTCTCGAAGATGAGCGCGATGTTCTTACCCGCCAGGGTCGGTCGGGCGAGGCCAGAGTACTTGGCCCGCTTGAGATCCCGGGACAGATCGAGTAGATAGAGCAGGTCCCTTTCCGAGTGGTGAACCAAGCTGAGCAGACTGCGGTTGCGATTGTTGAACGCCATGGTTGTCCTTCGGTGTATGCGATCAGGTGTAGAGCGGATCGCGCAGGATGGGACATGTCATGCACCGGCCGCCTCCGCGGCCCCGGCCCAGCTCGCTGGCGTCGATGGTGACGACCTCGACACCCGCCTTGCGCAGCGCCGTGTTGGTCAGAGTGTTGCGGTCGTAGCCGATGACGACGCCGGGCTCGAGGGCGACCACGTTGTTGCCGTCATCCCATTGCTCACGTTGGATGCCGTAGACATCGCCTGCGGTTGTCACGACGCGGAAGTCCACGCCGATCGCGTCGCCGATCGTCTCGATCAGCCCCTTCGGTTCGCGCCGAACGTCAAGGCCCGACGGTGCGCTCTCGTCGGGGCGCAGGCTGATCGGCACGATGCCGTCGACGACCGGCGCGAACGCCGTGACCAGGTCGCGGTCACAGAACGTGAACACGGTGTCGAGGTGCATGGCGGAACGGGTCTTCGGGAGGCTGGCGATGATCACTCGTTCGGCCGTCCCGGCTGCGAAGAGGTTGCGTGCGACCTGCGTAATGGCCTGATGCGACGATCGCTCGCCCATGCCGATGACAACGAGCCCCTTGCCGATCGGCATCACGTCGCCGCCCTCGAGCGTGCCAAGCCCGTGGTCGGTCGGTGTTCCGTCGAGGTCGCCCAGCCATACGTCGTACTTTTTGTCGGCGAAGGCGGGGTGGAATTTGTACACCGCGGTGGTGAGCAGCGTCTCCTGACGCCGCGCGGGCCAGTACATCGGGTTCAGGGTCACGCCCCCGAAGATCCACGCGGAGTTGTCGCGCATGAACTGCGTGTTGGGCAGCGGTCGGAGGACGAACCCGGCAGGATCCAAATCGTTGAACAACGACAAGAACGCACTGTCTACGTCACCGATGACGTCCTGATAAGCGACGCCGCCAATAAGGAACTCCGCCAACCGGTCTGGCGGCAACTCTGTCAGCCAGGCCCGGATCTCGCGGGTCAGTCCCGGGCCGACCAGATCATCGGTCACCTTGCGGTCCAGCAACCAGTCGCGGGCGTCGGGCTTCGCCACGACGTCGGCGAGCAGGTCTTGGAGTTCGAGCACCTCAACGCCGCGGTCGACCATCTTGGCGACGAAGTCGAAGTGGTCGCGGCGGGCCTGCTGTAGCCAGATGACATCGTCGAACAAGAGCTCGTGGCAGTTGTCCGGGGTGAGCCGTTGATGGGCCAGGCCCGGGGCGCAGACCGTTACCCGCCGCAGCCGGCCCGCCTCCGACCACACGCCGAGCCGGGAATCGGTGCCGTTCACAGGACCGCGAGGTTGCCGGTGGCCATCATCAGGACGGCCGCGACGGAGGACAGCGCCACCACCGCGACGACAACCCACTCGGGGGCCGTGAAGGTGGGCAAACGGCTTTCCCTGCGGGCCCACACGAACAGCGCAGTTCCGACTAGGTAGAACACCGCCGCGATAAGCAAGTACTCCAGACCACCCGCGTACACCAGCCACAGGGCGTAGGCGAGTCCGACCACCCCGATGATGAGGTCGCGGGTCCGGCCGTGGCCGGACTCGTAGGTCTCACCCCGCACGGCCAACAGCACCTGGTACGCCGCCGACCACAGGTAGGGAAGCAGGATCAGGGATGTGGCGAGATAGACCAGATTTGTGTAAGTGCTCTCGTTGGCGAGCGTCCACAGCAGCAGCGCCTGCACGCACAGATTAGTCACCCACAACGCGGCCGCGGGAGCCCCGTGCGCGTTCTCCTTGGCCAGCGCCCTCGGCATCACACCTTCCATCGCCGGCAGTCGAAGGATCTCAACGCATAGCAGCACCCACGCGATCAGTGCGCCGAGCAACGAGACCACAAGGCCGATGGAGATGAAGGCCGCGCCCCAGCTGCCGACCTCGTTCTCCAGCACGCCTGCCATCGACGGATCGGGCATGCCCGCGAGTTCGGCCCGGGCCATCAGGCCGTAGGACAACAGGTTGACCAGAAGCAGCAGGGCCAGCACGCCGGCGAAACCCATGACTGTGGCGCGTCCGACATCCTTGCGCTTTCCGGCGCGCTGCGAGTAGACCGCCGCACCCTCGATGCCGATGAACACCCAGACGGTCACCAGCATCATGTTCTTGACTTGGGACATGGTGTCGCCGAGCGTCGCCCCGTCGATTTCTGTTGCCTTGCCCCAGATGTCGGCAGTGAACAGCCCCGCCTTGAATCCGACCGCGGCGATGGCGACGAACACGACAATCGGCACCACCTTGGCGATGGTGACTACGACGTTGACGACCGCGGCCGTCTGCACACCGCGCAGCGTCATCGCATGGACGATCCACAAGACGATGGACGCGCCGACGATCGCGGGTACTGTTGTGCCGCCCTCGAACTGGGGGAAGAAGTAGCCCAATGTCGAAAACAGCAGAACCAGGTACGCCACGTTGCCCACCCAGGCCGACATCCAATAACCGAAGGCGGATGTGAAGCCGATGTAGTTGCCGAATCCGGCTCGCGCATAGCCGTACACGCCGCCGTCGACGTCGGGTTTGCGAGTGGCCAGTGTCTGGAATACGAAGGCCAGCATCAGCATTCCGACGCCGGTGATCGCCCACCCGATGATGAGAGGACCCGGGGCGGCGCTGCCTGCCATCTGGGAAGGCAACGCGAAAATGCCGCTGCCGATCATCGACCCGACCACGAGGGCAGTCAAGGCGACCACGCCCAGACCTGCCCTCGGCCCGACGGGACGCGATTCAGCGGGTTTAGCGATTGTGCTCTGTGACATCGTTGGCTCCAGTCGGAGGCGCGCGGTCGCAGATGGCGAGTCGCATAACTGACGCTATGGATGCGTCGAGTCATATTGAGGAGTCTTTAGTCCCTGACAGCGCGGCGTAGGTCCCCGGCTACTTCGGCCAGCCGCTTCGACTACACGACGGTGAGGCTCATCGACGGTCGATCGTCAGCGTCGGGGTCGTTTGTTCGTCGTTTTAAGGACTTTGGACCACTCCAAGTTCCACCCTTCGTCGGTAACGTCGCCGCCATGACGAAAGACTCTGAGCCGACTTCGATTCTGTCGCAGACCGAGTGCTGGGATCTCGTGTCGAGTAGGGCATTGGGACGGCTCGTGACCAGCGTTGATGGGCAGCCCGAGATCTTTCCGGTCAACTTCGTGGTTCAGCACCGTACGATTCTTTTGCGCACCGCAGAGGGTACTAAGCTGGTCAGCGCGGCGATCAACAACAACGTGTTGTTCGAAGTCGACGACCACAATGTGGTGGGAGGTTGGAGCGTGATCATCAAAGGGATGGCACGCACGCTTCGCACCGACGAGGAGATCGACGAGGCGGAGCACGGGGAGTTACTTCCTTGGACGGCCACCATGAAACAGCATTTCGTCCGCATTCGTCCGATGAGCGTCACCGGTCGGCGGTTTTCCTTCGGCTCCGAACCCGACCGGCAATTCAACGTCGTTTAGGTACCCATCAGCGCGCGGCTGCAACCACCACCCTCGCCAGGTAATTAACCAATTCGCGGCGACCTAGGCCGCCCGCGTGGACAATGGGAGCCGTGGCCGACGAGGTCGAGCCAGGCGTCGAGACCAGTACGCGCCCGCTCCGCGATACTTTATCCCAATTGCGCCTCCACGAGCTGCTCATGGAGGTCCAGGACCGTATCGAGCAGATAGTCGAAGGCCGCGATCGGCTGGATGGTCTGGTCGAGGCGATGCTGGTGGTCACGTCCGGGCTCGAACTGGATGAGACGCTGCGAACGATCGTGCACACCGCAATCGAGCTCGTCGATGCCCAGTATGGCGCGCTCGGTGTCCGTGGGCGCGACCATGAACTGGTCGAGTTCATCTATGAAGGCATCGATGAAAAGACGCACGCCCAAATCGGCCACTTGCCGGAGGGGCTGGGCGTTCTCGGCGTGCTGATCGACGATCCGCAGACCATCCGGCTCGATAACATCTCGCACCACGCTGCGTCTGTCGGCTTTCCCGCTCACCATCCACCGATGCGGACATTCCTCGGCGTACCCTTGCGGATCCGTGACGAGGTATTCGGCAACCTGTACCTGACCGAGAAGGCAGGCGGACAACCCTTCAGCGAAGACGACGAAGTGCTGGTTCAGGCTCTTGCCGCCGCTGCGGGCATCGCGATCGAAAATGCGCGGCTTTACGAGCAATCCAGAACGCGGCAGTCATGGATCGAGGCCACGCGCGACATCGCAACCGAGTTGCTATCCGGCACCGATCCGGCGCGGGTCTTCCGCCATATCGCCGACCAGTGCAGGCACATCAGCGGTGCAGAAATGACACTGGTGGCCGTGCCGGACGATCCCGAGCTGCAGACGGACGAAGCGGAGCAGCTCGTTGTCACGGCAACGTCGGGAGACGGCCCGGCTACAGCGTTGCAGAGCTTTCCTCTCGGTGGCACGCCCGTCGGCGAATCGTTCGTTCGGCGACTGCCGGGACGTTTCGACAGCCTGAAGATCTCGGACGAGCTCGGCCCGACCGGTCCGGCGTTGGTCTTACCCCTGCGGGCAACAGATACTGTCGCCGGTGTCCTGGTCGCAATCAGGCCCGTCGGGGCGCAGCCGTTCAGTGCCGATCAGCTCGACATGATGGCGGCCTTTGCCGACCAGGCCGCCCTCGCTTGGCAGCTGGCAAGCACGCAGCGTCGGATGCACGAGCTCGACGTGCTCACGGATCGGGACCGCATCGCACGCGACCTGCACGACCATGTGATCCAGCGTCTATTCGCCGTCGGTCTCGCCCTTCAGGGCACCATCCCGCGGGCGCGGTCCGCCGAAGTGCAGCAACGGCTGATGGGATCCGTCGACGATCTTCAGGGTGTCATTCAGGAGATTCGTACGGCGATCTTCGATCTGCACGGTGGGTCATCCGACGTGACTCGGCTACGGCAACGCCTCGACGAAGCCATTGCCCAGTTCTCGACCCCCGAGCTACGCACCTCTGCGCAGTACAGCGGTCCGCTCTCGGTCATCGACGTTGCTCTCGCCGATCACGCAGAGGCCGTCGTGCGGGAAGCCGTGAGCAACGCTGTGCGACATGCGAATGCCGTGACGCTTACCGTCAACGTCTCCGTGGGCGACAACCTGTGCATCGACGTGGTCGACGACGGTAAGGGCATCGCCGAGGACGTCACCGCAAGTGGGCTGATAAACCTGCGTCAGCGGGCCGAAGACGCCGGCGGCTCTTTCTCGGTCGAGGCTCAGCCGTCTGGCGGGACCAGGCTGCGATGGTGTGCGCCGCTGCCGTGACACCTTGGCTCCGAACTCAATGATTTCCACCGGGCGCTTGACCGAATGGGCGCCGGGAGTTGAACAGTTCCGCAGGTATCAACGCGGGTGGCTTCGAGGAGACGTCGTCGCAGGCTTGACGGTTACGGCTTACCTTGTGCCACAGGTGATGGCCTACTCGACATTGGCGGGGCTTCCCGCGGTCACCGGGTTGTGGGCCGCGATCGTTGCACTGACTGTGTACGTCTTGTTCGGCTCGTCGCGGCAGCTGTCGGTCGGACCGGAATCGACGACCGCGTTGATGACGGCTGCCGTGCTCGCGCCGATGGCGGCCGGCGACAGTGTGCGCTATGGCCTGCTCGCGGCCACCCTGGCGGTATTGGTAGGCGCGGTTTGCTTCGTCGGCGCGCTAGCGCGGATGGGGTTCTTGGCCAACATGCTCTCGCGGCCGGTGTTGGTGGGTTACATGACGGGCATCGCCATCCTCATGATCGCAAGCCAGCTTGGCAAGATCACCGGAATACCGGTGTCGGGCGACGATTTCGTCGGTCTCATGCGATCGTTCGCCCACAGTACCGGCCAATACCACTGGCCGACGATTGCCTTGGCGGCGTCGGTTCTGCTTCTGCTGCTCGGGTTTGGGCAGTGGGCACCAAGACTGCCGGGCCCCCTGATTGCGGTGCTCGTGGCGACTGCGGGGGTGGTCGTGCTGTCGTTGCAGACCAGGGGCATTGACGTCGTCGGCACCATCCCCACCGAGTGGCCGGCGACAGGTCTGCCGCGCGTGGCGCCCGGTGATGTGGTGGCGCTGATACTGCCTGCGGTCGGAATCGCGATTGTCGCCTTCTCCGACAACGTGCTGACTGCGCGGGCCTTCGCGACAGGCGATAGCGGGGAGATCGACGCGAACGCAGAACTGCGCGCACTCAGCGTCGCAAATGTGGGCGTCGGTCTCACTCACGGGTTTCCGGTCAGTTCCAGCGGATCTCGGACCGCGTTAGGGGACGCCGTCGGGAGTCGCACTCAGTTGTACTCACTGGTGGTGGTGGGGTGTGTCTTAGCGGTTGTGCTGTGGGGGCGTGGTGTGCTGGCGCACTTTCCGGTCGCGGCGCTGGGCGCCTTGGTCGTCTATGCGGCAATGAGATTGATCAACCTTGCTGAATACCGGCGACTTGCCCGGTTCCGCCGCAGTGAAGTGATCCTGGCGTTGGCCACCGCCGCAGCCGTACTTGGCCTTGGTGTGCTGTATGGGGTGTTGGCAGCGGTCGCCCTGTCGATACTTGATCTACTGCGACGCGTTGCGCACGCGCATGACAGCGTTCTGGGTTTCGTTCCGGGGCTCGCCGGCATGCATGACATTCAGGACTATCCTGACGCGCAGTCGGTGCCGGGTCTTGTTGTGTACCGATACGACGCGCCGCTGTGTTTCGCTAATGCACAGGACTTTCGCCGTCGTGCAATGGCCGCCGTGGAAGCGGACCATGCACCGGTGGAGTGGTTTGTCCTTAACGCCGAAGCGAACGTGGAAGTCGATCTGACCGCGTTAGACGCCCTCGATCAGCTTCGAGAGGAATTGTCGCGTAAGGGAATCGTATTCGCTATGGCCAGAGTTAAGCAGGACTTGCGCGATGCTCTCGCCGCGGCGGGACTTTTGACCAAGATCGGGGAGGACCGGATCTTCATGACCTTGCCCACCGCGGTGGAGGCGTTTGAGAAGCGCCAAGGGCCTCGGAGGTAGGCGTGCTCTCCCTTAGTCAAGTGACTGGCCAGGAAGTTTGGGGACCCAAGGACCAGATGCTCGGCCGGGTCGCCGACCTCACAACTGGTCT
>NZ_JAVHWK010000041.1:0-32980 GCF_032159775.1 Mycobacterium sp. | reverse complement strand
ATAGCCTTAGCTGCTCCCGGCTGGTCTGGGGGCCAGGTCCGAGTGGCGGAATGGCAGACGCGCTAGCTTGAGGTGCTAGTGCCCTATTAACGGGCGTGGGGGTTCAAGTCCCCCCTCGGACACCGATATTTAGTAGACATCGCGCACGTAACGCTTCTGCGCGACCAGTTCGCGCTTGTAGTGGTGGGCGGCCTCATCCGACATTCCGCCGTGCGTCTTGATGATGTGGGTGAGCACGGCGTCGACGTCGCGCGCCATCCTCGACGCGTCCCCGCAGACGTAGAAATGCGCGCCCTCGTCCAGCCAGCGCCACAGGTCGGCGCCGTAGTCGAGCATCTTGTGCTGCACATAGACACGATCGGCTTGGTCACGTGAGAAGGCCAAGTCCAGCCGGTTGAGCAGCCCGTCTGCGCCCATCGACTCGAGCTCGTCGCGGTAGTAGAAGTTGTCGCTGCGGTGCTGGTCGCCGAAGAACAGCCAGTTGCGCCCGGCGTGGCCGAGGGCGCGGCGCTCCTGCAGGAAGCCGCGGAACGGGGCGATGCCGGTGCCGGGGCCCACCATGATCATCGGCACGGCGCCGTCCTCGGGCACCCGGAAGTGCGGTGAGCGTTGCAGGAACACCGGCACGGGCAGCTCGGTGGCCCGATCGGCGAGATAAGTGGTCGCGACCCCGCCACGGGGACCGCCGTCGGTTCCGCGGTACCGGATCACCGACACCGTGAGCTGCACCTCGTGCGGGCTGACCAGCGGGCTGGTCGAGATGGAGAACTGCCGCGGCGTGAGGCGCACGAGCACCTCCTGCCACTGAGCGGGATCGGCGCGAACGGCGAACTCCCCGATGACGTCGAGGGCGTTGCGGTTGACCAGCCACTTGTCAATCTTGTCGCGCGGCGCGAGCAACACCTTGGCGGCATTGCGGTCCGGACAGGACTCGGCGACGAACCGCAGCAGATCCGGGGTCACCCGACAGATGTCGTAGCAGGATGTCAGGGCGTCGCGCAGCGTGCGCTCCTGCCCGTCGATCTCGACCACTTCCCTGCCGGCGAGCCCGGTCGCGCTCAGCCAGGTGTCCACCGCATGTCCGCTGTTCGTGGCGTAGACGCCCAGGGAATCGCCCGCGGCGTAGGAGACGTCATGTGCGGAGATGTCGAAACCGAACTGTCGCACCTCTTTCGCCGACATCGGCCCCGACAGCAGGACATTGGTCGACAGCGGGGCGAGCAGCGGCCTGGTGCGCGTGAAAGGTTCGGCGACCTTGGCAGGTCTGGCGATGGTGGTCACTGCGCCCGCTTGGCCGTTCACCGGTTCGCCCGCGGCGCCACCCGCGAGCGCGGTGACCTCCTGCGCCCATCTGTCCATCGGCTCGTCGTCGTAGATCTCACACTCCGTGCGGTCGCGCAGCCGGGTGGCACCGAGGTCGGCGAGCCTGCTGTCGATCGACTTGGCGTGTCCGCAGAAGTTGTCATACGAGCGGTCGCCGATGCCGAGCACCGCGTAGCGGACACCATTGAGGGAAGGCGCATCCGGCGATTCCAGCCGCTGCCAGAAACCGGCGCCGTTGTCGGGCGGGCCGCCGTCACCGAACGTGCTGGTGATGACGAGAACGTCGCGGGCCGCTGTGAGCTTGTCGAGGCCGATGTCGTCCATGTTGGCCAGCCGGCAGCCGGGAACCATGTTCGCCACCCGTGCCGCGAACTCCTCGGCGTTGCCGGTCTGCGAGGCCCACAGCACCAGCGGGCCGGCATCGCCGTTGTGCGCCGGGCTGCCGACCGGTTCGCCCTTGGAGTACTGACCGGCCAACATGCCGTCGATCCACAGCCGCACGTCCGAGCGCACGGGTGCAGACTCCGGTAGCACCGGCACGCCGACCTTGGCATCCGCGATACCGGTGAAGAAGCCTGCGAGATAGAGCTTTTCGTGATGGTCCAGCTTCGGTGCCCTGGTTTGTGCCAGCCCGAGCTGCGCGGCGACCGGGTGACGAGAGGCGGGGACGTCGACGGTGTGTAGGGGCCGCATGCTGATCGCGCAGACCTTGAATTCCGGTTGGAGCGAATCGGGGTCAACGGCGTCGTTGGTGAGCGCGTTGATGGTCAGGTACTCGCCGTGTTCGTCGTTCCAGTGGAACGGCACGAAGCAGTTGCCGGGCCGCACCCGGTCGGTCACCACCGCCGGCAACACCGCGCGGCCTCGTCGTGACGTCAACTCGACCGGCTGACCGTCGGCGATCTCGAAGGCCACCGCATCGACCGGGTGAATCTCCACGAACGGCCCGCTGTTGAGTTTGTTCAGCTTGTCGACCCGGCCCGTCTTGGTCATGGTGTGCCACTGATGTTGCAGCCGGCCGGTATTCAGAACGAACGGATAGTCGTCGTCGGGCAACTCGTCGGCGTCCATGTGTGGGCGGGGGTGGAAGATCGCCCTGCGCGACGGCGTCGGAAAGGCCAGCATCGGCCGGTGTCCGTTCTCGTCGACGAAAAGGTGCTGGCTCACCCCGTCGTTGAGATAGCGAATCGGATGACGATCCGAATCGTCGTCGGGGGGCACCGGCCACTGCAGAGGCGTTTCACGCAACCGGGAATAGCTTGCGCCGCGCAGGTCGTAACCCGTTGCGGTATTAGAGAACCGGCGGATCTCGTCGAACACCTCTGCGCTGGACGAGTAGGCGAATTGGTCACCGAAGCCCAGTTCGCCGGCCAGCTGGCAGATCAGCTGCCAGTCCGGCCGGGTCTGACCTGGCGCGGGAATCGACTGCTGCAGCAATGTCAGCGTGCGGTCGGAATTGACCATGACCAACTCGGATTCGGCCCACAGCGTCGACGGCAACACGATATCGGCGTACCGGTTGGTGGCCGTGTCTCGGTAAGTATCCTGCGCGATGACGAGCTCGGCGGCTTCCAGTCCCGCAATGGTGGTCCTGCGGTTAGGCATCGAGACCACTGGGTTGGTGCAAATGATCCAGCACGCCTTGATCTCTCCGGCGGCGAGCCGTTCGAACATGTCCACGGCGCCCGGTCCGAACTCTGGGCGGATGGTTCCCGGTGGCAATCCCCAGACCTGCTCGACGAAGTCCCGGTCGCGCTCCGAGAGCACTGAGCGCTGACCAGGCAGACCGGGCCCCATGTAGCCCATCTCGCGGCCGCCCATGGCGTTGGGCTGACCCGTCAGCGACATCGGCCCGCTTCCCGGCCGGCAGATCGCTCCGGTGGCCAGGTGCAGGTTGCAGATGGCGTTGGTGTTCCAGGTGCCGTGCGTGCTCTGGTTCAGCCCGACGGCCCAGCACGTCATCCAGTCGCCCGCTTCGGCGATCATGGCGGCGGCCAATCGGAGCTCGGACTCGCCGATACCGGTGATCTGGGCAACCCTGGCCGGGGTGTAGTCGGCCAGGAAGGCGGGCATGACGTCCCAGCCTTCGGTGTGCTCGGCGATGAAATCGAAATCGATGGCGCCGCTGTTCGTCTCGTCTTCTACGAGCAGGTGCAGCAGCCCGTTGAGCAGCGCCACATCGGTGCCGGGCTTGATCTGCAGGTAGAGGTCGGCCCTTTCCGCAGTCGTGGTGCGCCGGGGATCCACGACGATCAACTTGGCACCCGCCTTGAGCCGATCGGCCATCCGGAGGTAGAGGATCGGGTGGCAGTCGGCCATGTTGGAGCCGATCACGAAGAACAGGTCGGTGACGTCGAAATCGCCGTAGGAACCGGGCGGCCCGTCGGCTCCGAGGGATTGCTTGTATCCCGTGCCTGCGCTAGCCATGCAGAGCCGCGAGTTGGATTCCATATACTTGGTTTGCAGGAATCCCTTCGCGAGTTTGGTTGCGAGATATTGAGATTCAAGCGACATCTGTCCCGACACATACAGCGCGATGGCGTCGGGTCCGTGCTTGTCGACGATGGCGCGCAGACGTCGGCCCGCTTCTGCGATCGCGTCGTCGACCGGTGTGGGGACTGGCTCGTCCGTACGCGACGGTCGCAACAACGCCGAGAGAAGCCTGCCGTCGTCGGCCCGCATCATCTCGGCGTGGGTGGCCCCTTTGGTGCACAGCCGACCGGCGTTCGTCGGATGCAGCCGATCGCCCGAGACCCGGGCGATGACCGGTAGGCCCGTGCCCGAGTCGGTCGACGTCTGGACTTCGATGCCGCAGCCGACGCCGCAATACGAACACGCCGTCCTGGTCACCATGTACATATCGTCGGTACGGCCTGTTCCGGGATCTTTCCGCGCACGTTAGCGGGCGGAAAACTGATGCTCACCGCGACGCCGTTGACCCGGTGAGCATCAGTTGGCGCAGGTCAGGCCATGCCTGCCGGCTGCGCGACGCGGCCGACGGGCTCGCCGGAGCGGGTGCGCACAGTCTGAATGCGCAGGAACACCACCCATGTGACGATGGCGCAGATCACATAGAAGGCGAGGAACACCCAGAACGCGTTGGTCGCCGACTTCGCCGCACCGACGTACGACAACCGCAACGCGACGTTGATGAAGACGCCGCCGAGGGCACCAACGGCGCCCGCAAAACCGATCAGCGCTCCCGACATCCGGCGTGACCACGCGGCCTTCTGCTCGGCGGTGAAGTCGACCTTATCCTGCGCCTTGGCCTCGAAGATCGACGGGATCATCTTGTAGGTCGAGCCGTTGCCGATGCCTGAAAGCAGGAACAGCAGGATGAAACCCGCGACGTAGCCGGTCATCTGGGCGCCGGTCGCGGCGCCGGCCGCACCGTCGTCGAGCATCCCGGAGGCAACCAGGATCCCCGCCGCGAACATCATCGCCACGAAGGTGTAGAGCGTGATCCGCCCGCCGCCGATCCGATCGGCCAGCTTGCCGCCGAAGGGCCGCGCGATCGAACCGAGCAGGGGTCCGATGAACGAGATCTGGGCGGCATGCAAGGCGGCCTGGGCGGCGCTGTCACCGCCTGCGAGGAAGTTGATCTGCAACACCTGGCCGAAGGCGAACGAGAAGCCGATGAACGAACCGAATGTGCCGATGTAGAGGAAACTCATCACCCAGGAATCCCTGTACCGCAGGGCTTCTGCGAGCGCGCTGAGGTTGGACTTCTGGTTGCGCAGATTGTCCATGAACAGTGCCGCTCCCAGCGCCGCGCAGGCGACGAGGACCAGATAGATGGCGCAGACCAGTTCCGGCGCGGTGTTGCTGACCGTCGCGATGACCAGCAGGCCGAGAAGCTGGATCACCGGGACACCGATGTTGCCGCCGCCGGCGTTGAGTCCGAGCGCCCAGCCCTTCAGCCGCTGCGGGTAGAACGCATTGATATTCGTCATCGACGAGGCGAAGTTGCCGCCGCCGAAGCCGGCGAATGCGGCGATCACCATGAACGTCGTGTACGACGTGCCGGAGTTCTTCATCGCCCACCAGGTCAACACTGTGGGAATGAGGAGAAGCAGCGCGCTGACGATGGTCCAATTGCGGCCGCCGAACTTCGCAGGCGCAATCGTGTACGGGATCCGCATGAACGCGCCGACCAGCGTCGGCACCGCCACCAGATAGAACTTGCCTGCGGCATCGATGTGGTAGACGTTCTGCGGCATGAACAGCACCATCACCGACCAGATGGACCAAATCGAGAATCCGACGTGCTCAGCGAATATCGACCAGATCAGATTGCGTTTGGCGATGTCCTTACCGCCCTGCTCCCAGGCGTCGACGTCTTCGGCGTCCCAGTGCTCGATGTTGCGGTTCCGGCTCAGAATCGACACAGTGCTCCCCACCTAGGTGAATCGGTCCCACCAGGTCTATGCCTTGGCCATTCCCTCGCTATTGCGCGGCTATGTCGTCGGGGTCAACACCAACTCACATAGGTTTTCGCCGACGATGTGCGCAACCGGAATCAAGGCAGTGTTCTGCTTGAAACGAACCGGAAACATGAGCGCCCTAGCTTCGTGAAGGCATGAGCGACGGCAGCATTCCGCGTTTCCTGCAGGGCCCTTTCGACTTCGAGGGCAACGGGCTCGACAAGCCACTGTTGATCGACGACTCCCTTCGCTATGTCGTGCCGGCAGGCGCGATTTCGCAGCCGGTCTACTTCCGTGGCGGCAACTCCACCGACGAAATGATCACCGTGGTCCTGTTCCGCGACGGCAGGCCGATGCGCTATTTCCCCATCGCCGCCAAGGGCGCCACACACGTCGCGCTGCGTGTGGTCGAGGATCTGCTCGCCGACACCGTGCTCGAGCTGTACGTGGCGGCCCCTACCGGATGCGTGGGCACCGTGATCCTCGATCTGGGTTTGGTGGAGGTCTGATGGCCCGCAGGCTGGTCGTGGTCGGCAACGGGATGGCCGGCGTGCGTGCCATAGAGGAGATCCTCGCTCGCGGTGGCGGTGAACTGTTCGACATCACCGTTTTCGGTGACGAGCCGTACGGCAACTACAATCGCATCCTGTTGTCCAATGTGCTGGCGGGCAGCCAGGTGATCAACGACCAGGAAGGTATCTACCTCAACGCACTGGACTGGTACCGCGACAACGACATTGATCTGCGGGCGGGTGTGCGGGTGGTGCGCATCGACCGGTATGCCCGGTTGGTGCAGGCCGACGACGGAACGGTGACCCGCTACGACAACTTGATCGTCGCAACCGGCAGCCGGTCCTTCTTCCCGCCGATAGCCGGGCTGTGGGCCGACGACAAGACTCTTGCCGACGGGGTCTTCGGGTTTCGGTCTCTCGACGATTGCCTGGGGATGATCTCGCAGGCCGAGAACCGCACGAAGGCGGTGGTGATCGGCGGCGGTCTGCTGGGCCTCGAAGCGGCCCGTGGGCTCCAGAGCCGCGGCATGGCCGTCAATGTCGTCCACGCAGCACCGACGCTGATGAACGCACAGCTCGACGACACCGGCGGTGCGATTCTGCGACGGTCGGTCGAGCGTCTCGGCATCACCGTGCACACCGACAAGCGCACCACCGAGGTGAGGGCCGTCGACGGCAAGCTGAGCGAAATAGCTTTCTCCGACGGCAGTTCCATCGACTGCGACATGCTGGTGATTGCCGCGGGTATCCGGCCCAACGTCGGACTCGCGCAGCGTTCGGGATTGACCGTGGAGCGTGCCGTCGTCGTCGACGACCACATGCGCTCGGTCGACGACGACGCCGTGTACGTGGTCGGCGAGTGCGCGCAGCATCGCGGCCAGGTGTACGGCTTGGTGGCGCCGCTGTGGGAACAGGCAGGTGTGCTGGCCGACCACATCACCGGCACCGACAAGTCGGCGGCGTATCACGGGTCGCGCACCGCCACCAAGCTCAAGGTCGCCGGCGTGGACGTCGCATCGATGGGCCTCAAGGCGCCCGCGCTTCCCGACGACGAGTTCGTGCAGTATTCCGAACCTAAGCACGGTGTGTACAAGACGATCGTGATCAGGGACGGAAAGCTGGTCGGCGCAACGCTCCTCGGCGATGTCAGCAAGGTCTCCTTCCTCACGCAGGCGTTCGACAGCGGTCTGCCGTTACCCGACGAGCGGGTGTCGCTGATGTTCGACATCGGCACGCCGGATGTCGCCGTCGGTGTCGCCGAGCTCGACGATGACGCGCAGGTCTGCAACTGCAACGGGGTCAGCAAGGCCGCGCTCGCCTCCTGCGTACGCGCCGGGGAGACGTCGGTCACCGGAGTGATGGCAAAGACCAAGGCGGGCAGTGGTTGTGGGTCGTGCAAGGAACTCGTCAGTCAAATCGTGGCGTGGGCGGCCGGCGGCGAGGCGACCGAGGATCCGTCGGCGTCGTGGTATGTGCCCTCCGTTCCCTATGACAAACCGACGCTGATGAAGCATGTCCGCGAGCTGGGATTGCATTCGGTTTCTTCCGTGTTCGCCGCACTCGCGCCGGATGGCAAGGAGGATGCGAACTCCAAGATGGCCTTGGCGTCGCTGCTGGAGACGATGTGGGCCGACGAGTTCGTCGACGAGCGCGACGCCCGCTTCGTCAACGACCGCGTGCACGCGAACATCCAGCGCGACGGCACGTTCTCGGTGGTGCCGCAGATGAAGGGCGGGGTCACCAACTCGTGGCAGCTGCGCCGAATCGCCGAGGTCGCCGACAAGTACGCGATCCCGATGATCAAGCTGACGGGTGGCCAGCGCATCGACCTGCTCGGTGTGCGCAAGGAAGACCTGCCCGCGGTCTGGGCCGACCTCGACATGCCGTCGGGGTATGCCTACGGCAAGAGCTTCCGAACGGTGAAAACCTGTGTCGGAACTGATTTCTGCCGATATGGCCTCGGTGATTCGACGGCGCTGGGCATCGCCATCGAGGAGCGCTATCAGGGGCTGGCCAGCCCAGCGAAGATGAAGCTCGCCGTGACCGGGTGCCCACGCAACTGTGCCGAGGCGCTGTGCAAGGACCTCGGGGTGGTTGCGGTCGGCGACGGCAGGTGGGAGATCTATGTCGGGGGTGCGGCGGGCGCGCACATCCGCAAGGGTGACCTGCTGGCAACCGTCGACGACACGAACACCGTGATCTCACTTACCGGGCGGTTCCTGCAGTACTATCGGGAGAACGCGAACTGGCTGGAACGCACATACTCGTTCGTGCCACGCGTCGGGATCGACAAAATCCGCGAAGTGGTCGTCGACGACGCCGAGGGCATCGCCGAAACACTTGATACGAACATGCAGAAGTCCATCGACGCCTACCGCGATCCATGGCAGGACGGCCGGAAACCCATCACCGAGGGGCAATTCCGGACGTCGCTGCCGCTTATCGCTCTCCCCCGGGTCCCGGTGCGATGACGCAGGTTACCGTCGGCTCAGTTGAGGAAATCCCGCTGGGTGAAGCACGGACGTTCGCCGTCGACGGTTCCCAGATCGCGGTGTTCCGATTGCGCGACGGAACGCTACGGGCGATCGACGCGGTGTGCCCGCACAGGGGCGGCCCCCTCGCCGATGGTCTGGCCGACGACACGGTCGTCGTCTGCCCGCTGCACGGCCACACCTTCGAGTTGTGCAGCGGAGCGGAGGCCACGGGCAGCGGGATGTCGGTGCGCAGCTATCCGGTGGAGGTCAGCGGCGGAGCGATCCGAATCAACCTTCCTTCGGCTTGACCGCGAGCACCGGCTTCTGGCATTCCAGCAGCAGGTGCTGGGAGACACTACCCAGCAGCAGCTTGCCTACCGGGTTGCGATGCCGGATGCCGATGACCAGGAGTTCGGCGTCGTCGCGCTCCATGGTCTTGAGCAGCTCCTCGGCGGTGTCGACTCCGACCGGTTGGGTCAGCTCGAACTCCACACCGCAATTCGCGAGGTGGTCCTCGACGTCGTGCACCTCGCCGGACTGCGCGAATCCCGCGTCGACATAGGCGTCGCCCGCGGTCGCGTTGACGACCCGCAGCGTGCTGCCACGCAGTTTTGCCTCGGCGATGCCGTGTTCCAGCGCCGCGCGGCCGAACGGGTCCGCGCTGTATCCGACCACTATCACGACTGTGCCGCCTTCTCTTGCTGGTCCCGGTCGTCTTCGACGATCAGGAGTGTTTCCTCGCTTCGATGCATCAGCTTGAGCACCAGCGGCATCAGCAGCAGCGCCGCCGTCAGCACGTACACGATGATGGCGACCGGCTCGGTGAACAGCCCGCTCCAGTTGCCGTCGGCGAGCTGCAGAGATTGCCGCAGCTGACGCTCGATGCGGGGCCCGAGAATGACGCCGATGATCAACGGCAGCACCGGCAGCCCGAATCGCCGCATCATCAAACCGAGCAGCCCGAACACCAACAGCAGGGCCAGGTCCAACGGCTGCACGTTGACCGCGAGAGCGCCGAGCGTCGCGAAGAACAGGATGCCCGCGTACAAGTACGGCCGGGGGGTGCGCAGCAGCTTGGCCCACAGGGGCGCCAGTGGAAGGTTCAGCACCAGCAGCAGGAAGTTTCCGATGAACAGGCTGGCGATCAGGGTCCAGATCAGCAGCGGCTCCTTCTCGAAAAGAGTTGGGCCGGGCTGGATTCCATAGGAGACGAACGCGGTCAGCATCACCGCCGCGGTTGCGTTGGTGGGCAACCCCAGCGAGAGCATGGGCACCAGCGTGCCCGCAGCGGATGCGTTGTTGGCCGCCTCGGGACCTGCGACCCCCTCGATCGCGCCCTTGCCGAACTCCTCCGGGTGTTTGGAAAGCCGCTTCTCTGTGACATACGACAGGAACGTCGGCAACTCGGCGCCTCCTGCAGGCAGTGCACCGAACGGGAATCCGAAAGCGGTGCCGCGCAGCCACGGCTTCCACGAGCGCTGCCAATCCTGACGACCCATCCACGGCCTGCCGACCGGAATGACCTCGGACGGGCGACGGCGCAGATGTGCTGCCACCCAAAGGGCTTCGCCGAGGGCGAAGATGGCCACCGCGATGATGACGATGTCGATGCCGTCGGAGAGCTGCGGAATCCCGAACGTCGCCCGTGGCTGGCCGGTGAGGAAGTCGATTCCCACCACGCCGATCGCCAGACCGAGGAACAGCGAGATCGCGCCACGCATCTTCGACGAGCCGAGCACCGCGGTGACAGCGACAAGTGCGAACAGCATGATCGCCAGGTATGACGGGGCTCCGAGGGTGACGGCGAACCGCGAGATCGCCGGTGCGAACGCGGCCAACAGGATCGTGCCGATGGTGCCCGCGACGAATGACCCGATCGCGGCGGTGGCAAGCGCTTGGGCGGCACGCCCCGCCTTCGCCATCTTGTTGCCCTCGATCGCCGTGATCACCGAGGACGACTCGCCAGGGGTGTTCAACAGAATCGATGTCGTCGACCCGCCGTACATGCCGCCGTAGAAGATGCCCGCAAACATGATGAAGGCCGCACTGGGGCTGACGTTGTAGGTGATGGGCAGCAGCAAGGCCACCGTCATGGCGGGCCCGATACCCGGCAGCACGCCGACCGCGGTGCCCAGCAGGACTCCGATCACCGCGTACAGCAGGTTCATCGGGGTTGCGGCCTGTTCGAACCCCTGAATCAGCCAGTCAAGATTTTCCATGTCAGAGAATTCCGTCCAGAATGCCTGCGGGCAGCGGGATTCCGAGCCCGGAATAAAACGCATAGAAGCTGCCCACCGAGAGCACCGCCCCGATGGCGATGTTTCGGACGTAGTGCCGGCTGCCGAGGATCGTCGCCGCGCCGGCGAACAGGAGTGCTCCGGTGATGGCCCAGCCGAGCGGCTTCACCAACAGGATGGTGGCGACGAAGACAGCGACGAGCATGCCGACGGTGCGCCAGTCGCTCGGCATGTTGGGGTCGACGTCCTCACCCGCGTCGGCCTCACCGACCGAACCGCGCGGTATCGCGACCGCCAACACGATGGCAAGCAGGATGAGGATGACGCCGATGACGATCGGAAACATCTTGGGCCCGACGGGATCCACCTTCGCGAAACCCGCTTCGAGCGTCACGGCGTCATAGATCAGGAACGCGCCGACCACCACGAGCACGACGCAGACCAGGTACTGCGCCTTGTCGACGGTCTTTGAAATGGCGTGTTCCTGTGGCTCTTCGGTGGTCGTCATAGCAGCCCCAGTTCGGTGAGTGTCGACGAAACCCGCTCGTCCTGGTCCTTCAGGAACTGTTCGAACTCTGCACCGGTCACGAATGCATCGGTCCAGCCGTTCTTCACCAGCGCCTCCTTCCATTGCTGTGTGCCGTGCAACTCTTCGAGCACCTTCACCATCGCGTTTCTGGAATCGTCGGAAATGTCCGGTGGCGCAAGGACTCCACGCCAATTGGCGAAGGTCAGATCGATTCCGGCTTCTTTCAGCGTCGGCGCGTCGATGCCCTCGACCCGCTTGTCGCTGGACACCGCCAGCACGCGCAGTTGACCGCCCTCCACCTGGTCGATGAGTTCGCCTGGACTAGAGGTGCCGACGGTGATCTTCTTGCCGAGCAGCGCGGTCAGCAGATCACCGCCGCCGTCGTAGGTGACGAAGTTGACCGATTTCGGGTTGACGCCCACAGCCTTGGCCAGTTCCATCGGAAACAGATGGTCCGGGCCGCCGGGCGACGAGCCGCCGCCGATCGTCACCTTGGACGGATCGGCCTTCCACGCGGCGACGAAGTCCGTCACCGTCTTGAACGGCGAGTCGGCGGGAACGAAGATCGCGCCGGGGTCCTCGATCAGCTTGGCGATCGCCGTCGCATCCGACACCTTGATCTTCGAACCGTTGGTGTAGGTGGCACCGACGACGCCGAGACCCATCGTCATCATCAGGTCGTCGTTGCCTTTTTCGTTCATCAGCCGGGCCATCGCGACCGTGCCGCCCGCGCCGATGACGTTGAAGACCTCGATGCGCCCGGTGATGTCGTCGTCTTCCATGATTTTGACTGCGGTGCGCGCCGTCAGGTCATATCCGCCGCCCGGGCTGTTCGGAACCATCATGCGCAACCGATGAAACCCTTGCGCCTCCTCGCCACGCGTCACGCCGCAGCCGCTGAGCAGCAGCGCCGCGATCACCGCGATGACCAACATCGCTTTTTGTCGGGTTGCCAACAAGATCGTCCCCAATCACTTCAGTTGTGATGCTCAGCAATACTGGAGCACATCAGTGATCCAAGTCACTGATGAGAACGCAAAGGAAGTATTGGTCATTAAGTACATGGCCTGGTCGCGAAGCCTGGGCGGGCAGTTCCTGGTTTTCCAGCTGCTGGTGGTCGTCGTGGTGCTGTTTGCGGTTGCGGCGGTCTCGGTGACTCAGTCGACCAGCGAGTTCCGGGAGGTTCGGGGTCAGCGGATGATCGCGGTGGCCGAGAACATGGCCTCCACACCCGTGGTCCGGGATCGCTTCGCCGACCCGTTCGCCGCCAAGGTGCTCGCGCCGGAAGTGGATCGCGGTGTAGCGCTCTCGGGCGCCGACCTGGCTGAGATCCTCGATCCGGACGGCACTATCCGGGTCTCGTCGGAGCCTTCGCGCGTCGGCTCGCGGATGGACCTGGGACCCAGCCGGGCCGATGAAGGCAGGGCCTGGTTCGGCGATGACGACGTCGACGGTGTGCACAGCCTGGTCGGCCAGGTGCCGATCCTGTCCATCGACGGCGATGTGTTGGCGGTGGCATCGGTGAGCGAGGGTTATCCGTCGGTGTGGGAGTTGTTGAGCGGTGCGGGTGAGCGGCTGTTGTTCTATCTCGGTCTCGGCGCTGTGCTCGGCCTGCTTGCGTCGTGGCTGCTGTCCCGGCGCATCAAACGGCACACCCGCGGGTTGGAGGTCGCCGAGATCGCCGGCCTCGCCGACCACCGGGAAGCGTTGCTGCACAGCATTCGTGAGGGTGTGGTCGCGGTGAACAACGAAGGCGATGTCACGCTGCTCAACGACAGCGCCCAGGAGCTGCTCGGCGTCGGCGGTGAGGCGGTCGGACGGCGCGTCGACAACATCGGCCTGGATCCCGCGGTCGTTGAATTCCTGCTCTCCGGAGACGACGGCCGCGACGTCGTGATCGCCACCCGCACCCGGGTATTGGCGTTGAACCGACGGTCGGCCACCAGTCAGGGCCAGGTGATCGGCACGGTCACGACGATGCGCGACAGCACCGAGCTGGCGGCGCTTCAGGGCCAGTTGTCGTCGCACAAGAGCGTCACCGACACGTTGCGTGCGCAGACCCATGAGTTCGCCAACCAGCTGCACACCATCTCGGGACTCGTCCAGCTCGGCGAGTACGACTCTGTCCGCGACCTCGTCGGGACGCTCACCCGGCGACGCGCCGAAATCAACGACGCCGTCACCAGTCGAATATCCGACCCCGCGGTGGCTGCGCTGCTGATCGCGAAGACCTCGCTGGCGGCCGAAAGCGGCGTCTCACTACAACTCGCGACGGCTTCGCATCTGGCTGCGCTGACCCCTGCGGTGGCGACGGATGTGATCACCCTGCTCGGCAACCTGATCGACAACGCGGTCGACGTTTCGGTGGGCGCGCAGCCCGCACTGGTGACCGTGCAAATCGATGACCGGGATTCCCTGACGATTTCAGTGGCCGACTCGGGACCCGGTGTGCCCGAACATCTTCGCGAGGAGATCTTCGCCAGGGGTGTGACATCCAAGCCGGATGCGCCGGGCGGCCGTGGCATCGGGCTGGCACTGGTGCGACTGGTCACCGCCCAGCATGGGGGCACCGTCGAGGTCAGCGACGCCCCGTCCGGCGGCGCGCTGTTCGTGGTGAAGTTGCCAGAGACAGTGACGGCCAGGCAGGCCGCCCATGCGTGACGTGCTCGTCGTCGACGACGACTTCATGGTGGCCGAGATCCATCGCAGGTTCGTCGAGCAGGTCAACGGCTTCCGCGCGGTGGGCGTGGCCCGCACCGGCGCAGAAGCGCTGACGGCGGCCCGCGAACTGCAGCCTGAGCTCATCCTGCTTGACGTTTACCTACCGGATATGACCGGACTGGACGTGTTGCAACAACTGCGATCCGACGGTGACCGGGTTGGCGTCATCATGATCACCGCCGCCCGCGAACTGGACACCGTTACCGGTGCCCTCGACGGCGGTGCCGCCGACTACCTGATCAAGCCGTTCGAGTTCGATCAGCTGAAGGCCAAGCTGGAGGCGTTCGCCGTGCGCGCCGATGCGCTGGAATCCGCCGATGGCGTCGACCAGTCACTGATCGACTCGCTCTTCGGCAGCCAGGGAGCACCGTCGACGCAGGCGTCGCTACCCAAGGGTCTCGGCGCAGAAACCGGTCGCCTGGTGCTCGATGCGGTCACGAGCGCCGGTGAGGTCTCCGCGGCGGAATGCGCCGAGCGCGTTGGCATCTCACGGGTAAGCGCGCGCCGCTATCTCGAGCACTACCTCGGCACCGGCACGCTGGAGATCCGGCTGCAGTACGGCGTCGGTCGGCCAGAGCGGCGCTACCGCGTGGTGAAATGACGCCTACGCGGCATCGTGGGCGACGATAGCGATACCGATACGCATCTCGATCTCGCTGACGTCGACAAGAATCGGTCCGGGGGCCGGTGGTGCGGTCGATCGATAATGGCGACCCGTCGGTGTCACGAATTCCGCTGTGTGCAGACCGTTTTCGTCGCCGGCGATCACCTGCCAGCCGTGCGATTCCTTGGCATAGTTGCAGCGTTCACACTCACCGAGGCCGTTCTCGGCACTGGTAGGTCCGTCCCGGTGGTGTGGCCGGGCGTGGTCTCGGTGCCGGATCGGCGCATCGCAGTACGGCGTGCGGCAGGTTCGGTCCCGTAGATCGATGAAGCGCGCCAAGCCACGCGGGAAGAACCGCGACCGCGACTCCATCGCCACCAGCTGCCCGGACTTCGGATGGCGGTACAGCCGCCGCAGCGTGCACCGCGACCGCTTGTCGGTAACTGCACGCTCGACCAGCCGGCGCGCCACCGCAGCAGGAACGGGGCCGTAGCCCTCCACCACGGCCGGGCTGTCGTCGCCGGCCAGCAGCGTCTCGTCGGCGATCACCAGGTTGACCGCCACCGCATCAGCGACGTCAGCAGGTTGACCGGTGACCCGTTCGAAGAAGGTGTCTGCCATCACCTGGCCGCGCGAACGTTCGTCGAATGTGGTGTCAGCAGCGCGCTTCAATGACGCGTACGCCCCTACGCCCTTGGCCACCGGAAGCAGCACCGTCACATAGACCATGGTGTCGGGCGCCGGGCGGATGGTCACGGTGCGGTCGGACTCGGCCTTCGCCGCCCGGTCGACCACCGCCTGCGCGTCGAGGCGGTAGGCGATCGCCTTGGCGTCGGCCTCGATCCGCGCGTCTCCCTTGCCCTCGAGCGTTGCGACATCGGCACACATTTCGACATCGAGGCGGCGTCGGTCCTCGACGTCCAGACACGCCGACTGTTTGACGATCAACGTCGCCCGCCACTCCGAGAGCGCTCCGCACTCCAAAGCTGCCAGCGTGTGCGGCATCTCAAACACCAGAGCTTTGGCGAAACCCAGGTGCCGTCCGCCGCGCGCCGGGGAATCCCGTCGCGCCAACGCCACCTCACTGGCCACACCACGACACTGTCGCGGCTTCGGCACCGCCGCCGCTTCATCTGCACGCCGCAGCTCATAGAGCGCCACCGCCGCACGCGCCTGCTCAGCCGCGGCTGCTGACTTCACCCGCTCCAACTCGGCGATACGTTCAATCAACGCACCTCCGTCGCTATACTCGAACATACATTCGAATATAGAGGGCCGGTCTGACAAGACTCGTCAGCCGTGCCGGGCGGCCTCCTGGGCCAGCGCGACACGCGAGGTGATCCCGAGCTTGGCGTAGGCGTGGGTCAGGTGCGTCTGCACCGTGCGATGAGAGATGAAGAGTCGCAACGCGACGTCCTTGTTGCCGAGTCCCTCGGCGACCAGACGCACGACGTCGAGTTCGGTCGGCGTCAAGGATGCCCAGCCGGTCGACGGGCGCTTGCGCTCACCATGCCCGCGTTGGGCGTAGGAGATTGCCTCTTTCAGAGGCAATGCCTCGCCTTCGGCCCATGCGGTAGTGAATTCGTCACCAAGCGCATCGCGAAGTTTCGCGACAGCCGCCGCGTAGGCCGGCTCGTAGATGGGAAAGCGAACCGTGCCGCCTTGCTGGAGCCGGATAGCTTCTGCCGCACCGCCGAAGCGCGCGCCTTCGCGAAAAGTTCCTGTCGCACAACACGATTCCATCAGGATCTCGAGTGCATCGGGAACGACCTGATACACGTGTATGTCGATGGCCATGGTGAGAGCCTCATGCGCATCGCTTTCACCCTGTTGCAGGTCGCCCTGTGCGATCGCGACGCGGGCACGTGTTGTCAAGGCCCTCGCACGGTGCCAACCCGCCATCGGGGCGACCGAATCATCTGCCAACCGCCTCGCCTCGTCGAGGTCCCCGCGAACGAACGCGAGCTCGGCCGTCGGCATGACGTTCGCGATCACCAGCGCAGGCTGTGCCATCACCCGTTGCCAAGCGACGTCAGTGGCTTCGGTTGCGGCGACGGCGTCGCCCATGGCCAGCGCTGCCTGCGCTAACGGCGCCAAGGCCCACATCTCCACGAAGGGGCCGAGCACCGAGCTGACCTCCACAGCTTCGGCCGATAGTTTCCTCGCTTCGGCGATGTCTCCCCGGTTCAGCATTCCGTGTGCCAGCGCGATGCGCGCGAGTAGCCCGTGGAAGACGTCTCCCGCCGCGTCCGCCTCGACGAGGAGATCACTGAGCACCGCGACCGCCCCAGTCAGGTTGCCTTGCTGAAAGCTCGCGACCCCGCGGCCCCAATAGCGGCACATGCGGGCAATGAAGCGGTCTCCGGACGCTTCGGCGTGCGCCTCGCCTTCCTCGCCCGCAGCAGCCGTTGCAACCGGGTCCCCTGCCAGGCACGCCGTATATGAGTTCCAAGCCAGTATCTGGCTCAACCGCCAACGGTCACCCTGTTCCCTGGCCAGGTCGAGCGCCTCGGCGATGTACGGCAGTGCCGATCCGACGTTGAATGCGGCCGCCGCGATGCAGGAGGTGAGTGCGCGGGCGAGCAGGACGGGATCGTCGAGCTCGCGCGCGACGGCGACCGCTTCTTCCGCCTTGTCGATCAGCTGGGCATCCACGGTGAAGGCCCCCAGCACGGCGCTGTCGGCGAGCGAGCGCGCACGGACCGCCGCACTCACGCCCGCATCCGGGTCGCTTAAGTCGATCGAGTCAAACCATGCCAGGCCCTCGAGCGGTCTGTTTCGCACCAGCCACACCGGATAGAGCGAGCACGCCAATTGCAGTGCGCGGTCTATCTCCCCGTGCTCCTGGTTCCACGCGAACGCGGCCCGCAGGTTGTCGATTTCGACCTCGGCGCCATCGAGAAGATGTTCGAACCCTGCGGCCGTGGGCGCGTCGAACTGTTCGGCGAGCGACGTGTAGTAGTCGCGATGGCGATCGCGAACGACGTCGGCCTCCCCCGACTCGCCGAGCTTCTCCAGCGCGTACTGCCGAATGGTTTCCAGTAGGCGGTATCGCGTACGGCCTCCTGCACTTTCGACGACGATGAGCGACTTGTCGACGAGGAGTGTCAGCTGGTCCAGAATCTGGTGCCGGGGCAACGCGTCCCCGCTGCAAACGTCCTGCGCCGCAGCGAGATCGAAGCCGCCCATGAACGCCGACAGTCGACGGAACAGGATGCGCTCGGGTTCGGTGAGCAACGCATGCGACCAGTCCACCGATGCCTCGAGGCTCTGCTGACGCCGCACCGCCCGACGCGATCCACCGGTCAGCAGCCGGAACCGGTCGTGCAGGCTGTCGAGAATCTCGGTCAGCGACAACGCGCGCACGCGTGCAGCGGCCAGTTCAATGGCGAGCGGCATGCCGTCGAGCCGTTTGCATATCTCGGTCACCGTGGCTGCGTCCACATCTGCGACGGCGAAGTCGGGCTTCACTCGCCGCGCGCGATCGGTGAACAACTGAGTTGCTTCGTCGCCGAGCGACAGCGACGGCACCCGCCAGGTCACTTCCCCGGTCAACCCGATCGGTTCCCGGCTTGTCGTGACGATCGTCAGCGCCGGGCAGGCCTCCAGGAGCACGACGATGAGATCGGCGCTGGCATCGAGCAGATGCTCGCAGTTGTCCAGTATCATCAGCAGCTTGCGATCACCGATGAACCGGATCACGGTGTCAATCCTGGTGCGGCCCGGCTGATCTGGAAGCCCGAGTGCGCGAGCGACGGCGACGGGTACGAGCTCGGTGTCGGTGATCGGCGCAAGGTCGACGTACCGAACATCATCACCGAACTCGCGCGCCACCTCGATCGCCAGCCGGGTCTTACCCGAGCCGCCTGCTCCCGTGAGCGTCACCAGGCGGTCATCGACAAGCAGCCGGCGCACCTCGGCGATCTGCTGCTCTCGCCCGACGAAACTCGTCAGCTGCGCCGGAACACGCGCGACGGTCTCCGATTCCGACGTTCTCAGCAGCGGGAAGTCATTGCGGATATCCGGATGGCACAGCTGCACAACGCGTTCCGGCCGAGGCAGGTCGCGCAGCGGATGTGAGCCGAGGTCGTTGAGCCACGCGTCATCTGGCAGGTGGTCGATCATCATCGACTCGGTCGCAGCCGACAGCAGCGTTTGACCGCCGTGCCCGAGGTCGCGAAGCCGTGCGGTGCGGTTGATCGTCGGGCCGATGTAGTTGCCTTCGTCGCGCAACTGGATCTCGCCGGTGTTCACGCCGATCCGCAACCGGATAGGCGCAAGCGGAGCACGCTGCAGGGCCAGCGCGCAAGCGACCGCATCGCTGGCGCGAGCGAAGGCGACGACGAAGCTGTCGCCCTCCCCCTGCTCGACGGGGCGGACACCGTCGTGAGCGGTGACCAGATCGGTCAGCGTGGCATCCAGCCGGGCAATCGCGGCGGTCATCGCCGCCGGCTGGGTCTCCCAGAGCCTCGTCGACCCCTCGACGTCGGCGAGCAGCAACGTCACCGTTCCTGTCGGTAGCCCGCTCCCAGCGGAGGCCATACTGCTCCTCACGTCCGCGGGTTCGCTCCACTCGAGTTGGCTCATGCTAGCCAGCATGCGGGCCTGACATGGGCCAAACATCAGCGCAACCGCGTATATCTGGGCAGAGATGTGCTTACCGCGATGACGCACGGCGCGATATCAGAAGGTCCTCACCATTCGTCTCTGAGCCGGGCGCGGTAGGACCTGCCATCCGGGTCGTAAAACGCCCGGTACGCCGGAACGGCCCACGCCCGGGTGAGCGCACCGAGCTTCTCCGGGCGGTGCGGACGCAAGCGGCCGGGTGGCCGGGGGCCGCGCCGGCCACCCGCCCACCAGTCCTCCAGCGCCGTCGCGGACGCCTCGATGACGTCGACGACGGTGTCGGGGTCGACAAGCCCGTCGTCATCGGTTCCGTCGGGGCGCCTATCGAGATGCTCGCGCAGCAGCCGCAATCGAAGGTCGCGGGCGAACTCACCAGTGTCATCCAGTACCGCACAGGACAATTCGCTGTCGTGGGTCCACGATCTCCGGTTGAGGTTGTCGCTGCCGACCGTGGCCCAAGTGTCGTCGATCACGCACACCTTCGCGTGCACATACACCGGAGTGCCCTCGTGGTTTTCGACATCGAAGATGTGCACCCGATCCGGATCGGCGCTACGGCATGCTTCGATGGCCTGCTGACGGCCAACTTGGTTGGGCGGCAACGACAGTCGGCCGTCGACGTCGGGATGTCGCGGCACGACCGCCACCAGATGAAGTTGTGGGTTGTCCGCCAGGGCCTGCGCGAACAGCTTTGCGACGCGCTTCGACCACAGGTACTGGTCCTCCAGATAGATGAGCCGTTTGGCGCGCCGAACCGCCTTGGAGTAGCCGCGGGCGATGCTGCGTTCGCCGTGTGGGGCGAAGTCGTACTCGAAATGTGCGTCCGGGTAGGTGCGCAACACCTGTACGGTGTGCGGCCCGCACGGTGGCGGATCGGCCGGCTGATCGGGCAGCTTTCCCGGTTCCAGATCGGCGCCGCGCAGCTTGTCGGTCAGCCATGCGACCGGCGAGAGCATGTCCAGGGGGGCTGGATCGTTCCAACGCTCGCGGAACGTGGCGTCCAGCGCTCCGACGGCCGGACCGCGTATCTGGAGTTGCACGTCGTGCCAGGGCGGGTGCTCCCCGTACTGCTTGGCCATCGTCTGTGCCTGGCGGTCGCCGCGATGCGTCTCGTCGTCGCGCCGCGAATGGCACAGGTCGATGCCGCCTGCGAACGCGACATCGCGTTCCGGGTCCCCCGGGTGCCGGATCACCACCAGCTTCTGGTGATGCGACCCGCCGAATCGGACCCGCTGGTCCAGCAGCACCTCGCCGCCTGCCCGCTCGATCGCCTCTCCGAGGTGCCGGTTCTCCTCCTCGCTGTAGGTGAACTTGTCCAGGTGCGAGCGCCATACCAAACCCTTGACCACGGCCCCGCGCTTGGCCGCGGAGCAGAACAGCTCCCTGATCGTCGGGCCGTCATCGCGCATCTTCTCGTCGGGATCGCCACGCCAGTCGGTGAAGAAGAGGTAGTCGCCATCGCCGAGCGCCTCGACCTCGGTCACCAGCCGATCGAAATAGGTCGCACCGTGGATCAGCGGCTCCGCGCGACTACCCGCGCACCAGGGCGGAATCTTGGTGGCCGGGTTGCCTCGCTCCTCCGCGCTGAGGAACCACTCTGCAAGTTCCGCCACGCCAAGCGGAATAGCCGAACGCGATCATCTCCAAACGCCCGGTCTGTCAAGATCGCCGCATGCCCTTGCACCGCCGCGCGATCAGCCTTGCCTGCGCGTTGTTGCTGCTTGCCGGCTGCGCACCGCCTCGTCAGGAGGACACCAACGCTCCGGCGGCCGACCCCGCCAAGGCGGACGCGGTGATGGCCATAGTGCGCGACACCATGGCCGAGAAACACTTGAAGGCGGTCATCGTCCGGGTGACCGTCGACGGCAAGGAGGTCCTCACGCGGGCCGTCGGAGACTCCATGACCGGTGTTCCCGCAACGACGAACATGCATTTCCGCAACGGCGCTGTCGCGATCTCCTACGTTTCGACACTGCTGATGATCCTCGTCGACGAGAAGAAGGTCAGCCTCGACGACAAGCTGTCGACATGGCTCCCGGACGTCCCGAACGCCGACCGCGTCACGCTCGGCCAGTTGGGCCAGATGACTTCGGGCTACGTCGATTACGTGATCGGCAACACCGAATTCGAAGAGGCGCTCTATAAAGACACGTTCCGGCAGTGGGAACCCGATCAATTGCTCGGTTTCGCAACATCGAAACCGCTGCTGTACGAACCGGGCACCAACTGGAACTACGCCCACACCAACTACGTGCTCCTGGGCAGGGCGTTGGAGAAGGCGACCGGCGAGGACATGCCGAAGCTGTTGGAGGACAAGGTGTTGCGACCACTGGGATTGACCAACACCGAGAACTCGTTCACCCCCGAGATCCCGGAACCGGCTCTGCACGCGTTCACCAGCGAGAGACGCGAGGCACTCCAGATACCTCGTGGCACACCGTTCTACGAAGAGTCGACGTACTGGAACCCGTCGTGGACGATCACCCACGGCGCCATCCAGACGACGAACATCTACGACATGGAAGCCAGCGCGGCCGCGCTGGGCTCCGGCAAGCTGCTGTCGAAGGAGTCCTACGCGAAATTCGCCTCCACGGATCTGCGCGGCAAAACTCGCGCGCAGCCCGGCTGCACGACCTGCATGGGGATGAACGACAGCTATACCTATGGCATGGGCATCGTGGTCTCGGGCGAGTGGTTGCTGCAGAACCCCCTCTTCGCGGGCGAGGCCGGGGTGATGGCCTACCTTCCCGCCAAGAAGATCGGGCTGGCAATGGTCGTCACCTATCAGCCTGACGCGTTCGATGACCAGGGCAACTACCGCAACGAGGCCGACACCCTGTTCCGTCGCATCGCCAAAGAACTCGCCCCGGACGACGCGCCGCCGATGCCTCCGAAATAGTCTTTGACCATGGCGCCGCAAGTACTGTTCATCCACAACGAGCACCTCGCGACCGAGGCCTTGCTCGGCGAGGCGTTCACCGAATGCGGCTACGACGTCGCCACATTCACCGTGGTGCCCGCCGAGCGGATCAACGATCCCGTCGTCGACGTGGCATTCCCCGATCCGACGGCTTATGACGTGATCGTGCCGCTGGGCGCGCGGTGGCCGGTTTATGACGAGGCGCTGCGCCAGAGTTGGGTCGGGACCGAAATGCAGATGTTGCGCGATGCCGCGGATGCGGGCGTACCGACGCTCGGCGTCTGCTTCGGCGGCCAGTTGCTCGCCCAGGCTTTCGGTGGATCGGTGGCTCGGTCCGCCACGCCGGAAATCGGCTGGTACGACGTCGCCAGCGACGACGAGGGCCTGATACCGGGCGGCAAGTGGTTCGAATGGCATTTCGATACCTGGACGCTGCCGCCAGGCGCAACGGAAATCGCGCGAACCACGAACGCGTCACAGGCGTTCATGCTGGGTCGGGCACTCGGGCTGCAGTTCCACCCGGAGGTGGATCACGATCTGCTCGACGGCTGGCTGGCCGATGATCCCAACGGCGAGGTGGCCGGCTTCGGCCTGAGCCATGACCAATTGCTATCGGCCACAACGGTATTCGAAAAGGATACGGCTCGCCGCATCCGCAGTCTGGTGCGCGGGTTTCTGTCGCGGGTCGCGATTCAGCCGTGTCCGAGCTGATGGGCTAACGCGTCGGAGACGGTTGCATGCCGGAACCGGTGGCCCAGCTCGGTCAGCTTGGTGGGCACCACTCGCTGGTCGGCCTCGGCAAGCTCGCGGGCGCCCTCACTACCCAACAACAGCCGCGGCCCGAAGGACGGCACGGGCACAAGCGAGGGCCGGTGCAGCACGCCGGCCATGGCCTTCGTGTAGCCGATGTTGCGCACCGGTGCGGGCCCGACCGCGTTGACGGGACCAGTCAGCCGGTTGTCATAAACTGCGCGGTAGTAGACGTCGAGCAGGTCGTCGAGGCCGATCCAGGACAGCCACTGCCTGCCGCTCCCCATTGGCCCGCCGACGCCTGCCAAGAACAGCGGTCGCAGCAGTCGCAGCGTGCCACCCGCCGCGGCCTGGACGATTCCGGTGCGCACGGCGACCACCCGCAGGCCCGCGTCGACTGCCGGACCGGCGGCGGCCTCCCAGTCGGCCACCACGTCTGCCAGGAATCCTTCACCTCGCACGCTGTCTTCACACAACAGCGCGTCACCCCTGTCGTATCCGTAGATACCGACTGCCGAGGCGCTGACGAAAACCGTCGGGCCGTCGTTGCTGTCGGCCGCCGCTTGGGCGAGCTTGCGCGTCGGTCCGATGCGGCTGTCGCGGATCGCGGCCTTGTGTCCTTCGGTGAACCGCCCGGCGATCGACGCACCGGCAAGGTGCACCACGGCATCGACCCCCGACAGTAGGTCGGGCGCGGGAGCATCCGGGCGCCACTGTCGCTCGTCCTTGTTGCGCGCCTGCCGTCTGACCAGTCGGATCACCCGGTGACCGCCGGTCGTCAGGAGCGCGGTGAGCGCCGAGCCGACCAGGCCTGTCGCGCCGCTGACCGCGACGACCATGGGCGCAGCACCCGCCGACGCGGCATCGCGGTGCGCGGCCAAATCGTCGGCCAGCTGGCGGTGCCGGTAGACGAACGTGGGTCGCAGCGCGGCACCGGGAACCGTTGTGTCCACCTCATCGCGCACGATCGTGCCGCCGTCGGGCGCTTCGGCGAACGTGTGGGTGTGCCGCCACCAGCCGATGACGCGGGCAGGCAGGGATCGCGGCCCCGCCGACGACAGCACGTCGGCGAACCGGTGCGGCGGGTCGAAGCTCTCTCGGTCGTGCTGGGCGATCCAACGCAAACCACCCGGCAGCCCGAGCACCGCTCGCCCGTCGGCCAGCGACTCCGTCTCCGACACCACCGTCATCGGCTGCCACGGCGGAACCAGGCGGGTCATGGCGCCCGGCCTGGTGTGCCAGGCGAATACCTCACCCAGCGGATGGTCGACGACGCTTTCGTACTTGATGCCCATGGTCCCTTTCGGCCGTACTCCACTGTCTATGTGATTCGGAGTCGATGCATGGTCGGATTGCCCGTCGTGGGCTGATTCAGTGCCCAAATGGAAATTCGCCAGAATGGGAACACACAGTCATGGCCGGTTGGGGTGGACTCGCACGCCGAAGCGCGAGGCGAACCTTCCGGGACCGCCGCGAAGCCGGCCGGGTCCTGGCTGAGGCGTTGACGGCCTATCACGGCAGGGACGACATTCTGGTGCTCGGGCTGGCGCGCGGTGGCGTTCCCGTCGGCTGGGAGGTCGCGTCCGCGCTGCGGGCGCCGCTCGATGTGTTCCTGGTCCGCAAGCTCGGCGTTCCGCAGTGGGAGGAACTCGCGATGGGCGCGCTCGCGAGCGGAGGCGGTCTGGTGGTGAACGACAAGCTGGTGAAAAGCCTGAACATCAGCGATGAGGCGCTGCGCACCGCGATCGAACGCGAAACCGAGGAGCTGAACCGACGCGAGCAGGCGTACCGGGGTGGTCGGGACGCGGCCGACCCGAAGGGTCTGGTGGCGATCATGGTCGACGACGGGATCGCCACCGGCGCAAGCATGCTCGCCGCCGTACGCGCGGTGCGGGCCGCACAACCGCAAAGCGTTGTGGTTGCGGTACCGGTCGGTCCGGCATCGACATGCCGTGAACTCGGCCGGGAGGCCGACGATGTGGTGTGCGTGACGATGCCAACGCCGTTCGAGGCGGTCGGGCAGGTGTATGCGGACTTCCACCAAGTCTCCGACGACGAGGTGCGCGACCTGCTGGCCACGCCGACGAGCTAGCGCGGGTTGCTGTCTTCCTCGGTGACCTTTTCGGCGTCGCTGTCGACGGTTTCGGTTGGGGCCGCAGTGGTTTCGGCCTCCGCGTCGTCCCCGGGCTCGTCGGGATAGTCCTCGACGATCTCGTCGTCGGTCTGCTGCGTCGGCGCATCCCCATCGGTGCGGGAGCGCTCCCGCAGCGCGTCGATGATCAGCAGCACGACGCCGATCACGCTCGCGGCGATGCAGACCCAGGCGATCAGCTCATTGCTGGTGACGACCGCGGTCACCAAGGCCGCGAGGCCGATGACGGCGAGCACTAGGGCAACGATCAACATGGGTCAATCCCTTCGCCCTGGGGGCTCAGTTGTTGCCGCGGTTGAACTGGTTAAATCCACCGCCGCCGTCGTTGTTCGCGCTTGAATCCACCGGTGCAGCGGAGCCGCGCTGGCCAAGTTCCTCGAGCTGGGACTCCAGGTAGGTCTTGAGCCTGGTGCGGTACTCGCGTTCGAACGTGCGCAACTGCTCCAGCCGACCTTCCAGCACGGTTCGCTGCTGGTTGATGGTGCCCATGATCTCTGAGTGCTTACGCTCGGCGTCCGCCTGCAGCGCGTCGGCTTTCTCCTGTGCCTGACGCAGCTGGGTCTCCGACCGCGTCTGGGCGTCGGCGAGCATCGTGTCGGCGCGCTGACGGGCCTCGGCGACCGTCGATTCCGCGGTCGCCCGCGCCTCGCTGACCATCTGGTCGGCCTGCGCACGCGCGTCCGAGAGCAGCTTGTCGGATTCTGTCTTGGCTGTCGACGTCAACCGGTCGGCGGTGTCCTGCGCCAGGCTGAGCACGCGCGCGGCCTTGAGGTGCTGGTCCTCGCTCATCGGAGCGGGCGCAGGCGTCGGCGGCGCCTCGTAGACGGGCTGCGGAGCAGGTTCCGGTTCGGGTTCGGGCTGATACAGCGGGATGGCCTGGGTGGGCTGCGATCCACCGCCGGTCCGCGCGGTCGACAGCTCCTGTTCCATCTCGCCTACCCGCTGACGGAGGTCGGCGTTCTCCTCGACGAGACGAGTCAGCTCGTTCTCGACCAGATCGAGGAACGCGTCGACCTCATCCTCGTTGTAGCCACGCTTGCCAATGGGCGGCTTGCTGAAGGCGACGTTGTGAACGTCGGCTGGAGTGAGCGGCATTGTCTGCCCCCTAGATGGTCCGGACCGTCAATCGATCTCAAAGTGTAGAACGTCAGTGAAGTAACTGGCGCCCATCCTGTCACACCAGACTCTGCGGTTGCACCTGAGGCCAAAAGTTAAGAGCGAAATTCAATCTTCTTAAAGGCGATTGCCGTGCCCGGCAAACGGCGATTCGGAACTTCTCAGGCCGCCGCGCTGAACGCGAGTTGCATGCCGATGAATGCGACGAGCAGCAGCACCATGATCGACAGGTCGAAGCGGATCGCGCCGATCGTGAGCTGCGGAATGATGCGGCGCAACAGCTTCACCGGCGGATCGGTCAGCGTCATGATCAACTCGAGGATCACCACGGTGAAGCCGCGGGGGTGCCAGTCTCGACTGAACGAGCGGATGAACTCGACGACCACGCGGGCGATGAGCAGCAGCCAGAAGACGAACAGCGCGAAACCCAGAATCTCAAAGAACAGGGCCAACTAAGCCGACCTCACTACTGCGGTGTGTGACGTTGAATACTCAGGCGCTTGGCCGGTGCCGGCGTCGCGATGTCGTCAGCCTACCCGGCCTGTCCGCGGAGGTGGGCCGAGCAGCGCGGGCCGACCCAAGCCTGCCTATTGATAGGCGTAGAAGCCGGTCTCGGCGATGCGCCTGCGGTCGTCGGGTGAGACGTCGACGTCGGCGGGCGACAGCAGGAACACCTTCGTGGCCACCTTGTCGAAGGATCCGCGCAGCGCGAACGCCAGCCCCGCGGCGAAATCGACGAGCCGCTTGGCGTCGGCATTGTCCATGGTCACCAGGTCCATGATCACCGGGGTGCCATCGCGGAAGCGCTCACCGATGGTGCGGGCCTCGCTGTAGTCCTTGGGCCGCAGCGTGGTGATCTTCGACAACGGGCTGCTCTCGTCGAACAGCATTGCCATCCGGCGGGGATCCATCGCGAGCGCACCGCGCGTCGAGCCGCGCAGCGGCGCGTACCTCGGTGCGGCACGGTCGAATTCGCGCGGGTGCAGGCGACCCTCGTCGGCGTAGCCGCCGCGGTAGGCGCCCGCCATCTCCTCTTCGCCGTAACGGTCGTCGTAGCGGCCGTATCCCTCTTCGCCGAAACGCTCACGGCGCGGATACCCGCTGCGTGACGGACGGTCGTCGTCGTCGTAATACTCGTCGTCGTAGTCGTCCATAGGCGCCATACCGAAGTAGGCCTTGACCTTGTGCAGTGTGCTCATCGCTGGACCCTTCTTGCGTGATGCCTGTGATGAAGATGTGACTGGAGTGACTACTCATGGTGACGTTAGAGGACGTTGCCCCAGAACCGCGGTACCGACACGCACACACGTTGAACCATGTTCGACCGCCGCCTCGAGGTCGCTGGACATGCCGGCCGACAGCTCGAGACGCTGCTGGTAGTTCTTCTGTACCCGCTGGTGCTCGGCCTGCAAACGCGCGAATGCATCGTCGGGATCGGAACCGAGCGGCGGGATTCCCATCAGTCCGACGAACGCAAGGCCCTGCGCGGACTGCGCCAGCGCGCACAGTTCGTCGACGAGATCGGGATTGCCGATGTCGACTCCCCCGCGCGCGACGTCACCGTCGAGGCTGATCTGTAGGTAGACCCGCAGAGGTTCGGTCCGGCCGCCGTCGGCGAGGGCGTCCGTCGATGCCCCGTCCAGTGCGGTGATCAGCTTGGCACTGTCGACCGAGTGCGCGGCGTATGCCCAGTTGGCGATCGAGCGCGCCTTGTTGCGTTGAATCCGTCCCACCATGTGCCAGCGAATCGGCGAAGCCGGTTCGGCGGAGTTACATTCGGCGAATTTCGCGGCTGCTTCTTGTTCGCGCGATTCACCAAATGCATCACAACCTAAATGCGACAGAATAAGCACATCGGTTGCTGGAAAGAATTTGGTGATCGGCAGCAATTCTATTTCGGCACGGTCGCGTCCCGCCGCCTCCGCCGCCCGCGCCAGCCGCTCGCGCACGACGGTCAACGCGGTCTCCAGTTCGACTTCCCTCGTCGTTGCCACGGCGGTCATTCCATCCACACCACGGACGCGAGCCGACCGGTCGGGGCGTCGCGCCGATGGCTGAAGAGATTGCGGTCGTCCACTGTGCAACGCGGGTCTGCATCGACGGCGGCGATGCCCAATTCCCTTAACTGCCTTGCTATTCCGGCCCTCAGATCCAACCCGGGAGTACCCCTCGCCGTCGTCGTCCTGCTGCCCGGAAGGGCGGCTTCCACCTCAGCGGCCATTGCCGCAGGCACCTCGTAGTTGCGGCCGCTGACAGAGGGGCCGAGCAGCACAGAGATGTCCTCGGCGCGCGCCCCGGCGTCACACATGGACTCGACCGCGCGGGCGACGACACCCTTCTGCGCGCCGACCCTGCCCGCATGGACCGCACCTACCACACCGGCGCGGGCGTCGGCCAATAAAACCGGAACGCAATCAGCTGTTACGACGGCCAATGCCAATCGCGGTGTGGTGGTCACCAGTCCGTCGGTTTCGTCGATCGCGGTAGCGCCCATCGATTCGTCGACGCGCACGACGCGATCACCGTGCACCTGGTTCATCCAGACGACAGAGTCGGCACCGACTCCGATCGCCTTCGCGAGCCTCTCCCGGTTGGCTGCGACGGCAGCCGGATCGTCTCCGACGTGATCGCCGAGATTGAACGTGTCGAACGGCGGCTTCGAAACACCGCCGGCGCGGGTGGTGGTCACGCGCCGAACCCGAACACTCACAGCTCCAGTATCCGGTGCGACGCGGACGGGAGGAGCACCGCGGTCGGGCTAGTGCCGCATGAACGGCGGAACGTCGACGTCGTCGTCATCGTCGCCACCGATACTGACCGTCGCTCCGTTGGTGTGCACCGGCACGCTGGCCGCTTCGACCGGTTCGAACAGCTGCGAGGTGACCTTGCCGGCCTGTCCGGGAGCGATCGCTTGGCCGGATGCGCCAACCACCGGCTTGCGGCTCGGCCCGGAGGCGTCGAAGCCGGCCGCGATCACGGTCACCCGCACTTCGTCGCCCAGTGAGTCGTCGATCACTGTGCCGAAGATGATGTTGGCTTCGAGGTGCGCTGCGTCTTGTACCAGCGAGGCGGCCTCGTTGATCTCGAACAGACCGAGGTCGCTGCCGCCCGCGATGGACATCAGCACGCCCTGCGCGCCCTCCATCGACGCCTCGAGCAGTGGCGAGTTGATCGCGATCTCGGCCGCCTTGAGTGCGCGGCCGTCGCCACGCGCGGAGCCGATGCCCATCAGCGCGGTGCCCGCGCCGGACATGATGCCCTTGACGTCGGCGAAGTCGACATTGATCAGGCCGGGGGTGGTGATCAGGTCGGTGATGCCCTGCACGCCGTTGAGCAGTACCTCGTCGGCGCTACGGAACGCGTCCATCAGCGACACGGCGGCGTCGCCCATCTGCAGCAGCCGATCGTTGGGGATGACGATCAGCGTGTCGCAGCTCTCCCGCAGCGCAGCGATGCCCGTCTCTGCCTGGTTGCTCCGGCGCTTGCCCTCGAACGAGAACGGCCGTGTCACCACGCCGACCGTCAGGGCGCCGAGCTTGCGCGCGATGGTGGCGACGACGGGCGCGCCGCCTGTGCCGGTGCCACCGCCTTCGCCCGCGGTGACGAACACCATGTCGGCGCCGCGCAGCAGCTCCTCGATGTCGTCCTTGGCGTCATCGGCGGCCTTGCGACCGACCTCAGGGTCTGCCCCTGCGCCGAGGCCACGGGTGGAGTCACGGCCGACGTCGAGTTTGACGTCGGCATCGCTCATCAACAACGCCTGCGCGTCGGTGTTGATCGCGATGAACTCCACGCCCTTGAGACCGTGCTCGATCATTCGGTTGACGGCGTTGACGCCGCCGCCGCCGATGCCGACCACTTTGATGACGGCGAGGTAGTTGTGCGGGGGGGTCATCATCGCCTTCCTCCCTTGTTGCTTCCGAAGCGGAACGCCTGAGCAAACTCTCAACCTCAACTAAAGGCTTACAGTTATGTCAAGTTGTTTCCGCGCAAACAGAACGGTAGGGCGAGGTCAAGCACTAGCCATGCAGGCGCGCCGACGGAAACGTCAAGAATTTGAGGTGATGGCGCGGACGGCGAATCACTTGACTGTCGGCAAATCAGGACTGGAGACGTCGTAGGTGTGGCCGGGCTGGGTCAGCAGCGCCGCGAGCTTCTGCGCCTTTTCCTCTGTGCGCTCGGTGGTACCCCAGATCACTTCCCTGCCGTCGACCAACGTCAGGGTGACCGCCGCGACCGACGGCGCCGACACCCTGGCCACCTGTCCGGCCACCTCCGGCCGCAGCGCGATCATCACTTCCAGCGCCGCCCTGGTCGACGGATCGTTCGGGCCGGGGTTGTCGGCGTCCAGGTAGGGCAGATTGGGCGGTGGCGGCGCGGTCGCGAAGTCCACCCCGTCACGGTCGAACAGATGCGGCCCGTCGGGATAATCCTTGACGACGATCGGAACCCGTTCGACGACGGTGATCCGAAGGGTCGACGGGTATTCGCGCTGCACCCGTGCGGTGCCGACACGGCGGATCGTGGCAACCCGCTCGGCGACGTCGTCGGTATTCACCTGAAGCAGCGGGGTGCCGTCCTTGACTGCCGCGGCGGCGATGACCTCCTCCTGTGTCACCGCGCCAAGCCCGGTGATCACGACGTTTCGCGCCGCCATGATCGGGGTGAAGTACAACAGCAGACCGAGTCCGACGAACAGGGCGACAAGCAGAACCGTCCACACCACCAGCTTCAGACCTCGAACTCCGCCGCGCGCAACGGGTTTGGATTCGTCGGTCGACTTACCCTGCGCACGCCGCTTGGCTTCACGTCGGGCCTGCTCGATCGCAACGGCGCGGGCCTGGGCCTCGCGACGCGCCTCGCGTTCCCGACGTGCTCGTCGCCGCGGACCTTCGAACTCGTCTTCGGGTGGGTTCTCGGGTTCGGCCACCGCCTCGCCGGCGTTCTCGTCGTGTTCGCCGGCGTCCTCGTCGGGTTGGGCGGCGTCCTCGTCGGGTTCGGCCGCCGCCTCGCTGTCGTCCTCCGTCTCCGTCATGGCGCGCCCGTCCCCGGATCGCGTTGTGGCGTCGAGCGGTTGGCTCTCGCGGCGAGCGCTTCGACGATCTCGGGCCCGAGCATTGTCACGTCGCCCGCGCCCATCGTGATAACCACGTCGCCGGTGCGTACCGCGTTGGCGACCTGTTCGGCAACGGCGGAGAAATCCGCCACATAGTGCACCGGCTTGGTGACGTGTTCGGCCACCGACGCACCGCTGATCCCTGCCATCGGCTGTTCCCGAGCGGCATACACGTCGAGTACGAAGACTTCGTCTGCACAGTCAAGCGCTTCGGCGAACTCACGCGCGAAAGCGGCTGTGCGGGAATATAAGTGCGGCTGGAACACCACCACCGAGCGGCCACGCCCGCTCTGTTCGGTCACCGTCCGCACCGCGCCGAGCGTGGCGCGGACCTCGGTCGGGTGGTGCGCGTAGTCGTCGAAGACCCGCACACCGTGCGCGGTACCGACGAGTTCGAAACGGCGTCGCACCCCCTCGAACCCAGCCAGCCCGTCGAGCACCGACTCGGCGGGCGCCCCGATCTCCGTCGCCGCCAACAGAGCGGCAAGCGCGTTGAGCGCCATGTGCCTGCCCGGCACCGACATTCGCATCACCCGCTGGTGCTTCTCGGCGGCCAGTTGGATGTGGGCGACCGCACCGGTGTTCTGCTGTTCCCAGCTCACCAACCTGCCAGCGAGATCGGGGCGGTCGTCGCTTCCGTAGCGCAGCACCCGAATCCCCAGTGCGCAGGTGCGTTCGGCGAGGGCGGCGGCGCCCGGATCGTCTGTGCACACCACCAGCGCGCCTCCGGGGGCCAATCGCTCGACGAAGGCGTCGAACACCGCGCTGTACGCCTCGGCACTGCCGAAGAAGTCGAGGTGATCGGCCTCGATGTTGGTCACCACCGCGACGTTCGGCGTGTACTCGAGCAGCGAACCGTCGCTCTCGTCGGCTTCGGCGACGAAACAGTCGCCGCTGCCGTGATGCGCGTTGGTGCCCGCTTCGCCGAGATCGCCGCCGACCGCGAACGACGGGTCCAACCCGCTGTGCTGCAGCGCGACGATGAGCATCGACGTGGTGGTCGTCTTGCCGTGGGTGCCGGTCACCATCAGGGTGGTGTAGCCGTCCATCAGCCGTGCCAGCACCGCTGGGCGCAGGATCACCGGGATGCCGCGTCTCCTGGCCTCGACCAGCTCGGGATTGGTCTTCGGGATCGCCGCATGTGTGGTCACTACCGCCGTGGGTCCACCGGGCAGCAGGTCCAGCGAGGACTCGTCGTGTCCGATCCGGATCGTCGCGCCCCTGGCACGCAGCGCCGCCACCCCGCGTGACTCCTTGGCGTCGGAGCCCGACACCACACCGCCTCGGTCGAGCAGGATGCGTGCGATGCCGGACATGCCGGCACCACCGATGCCGACCATGTGCACCCGCTTCAGCTCATCGGGTAACGGAAGCGCGCTCACCGGCGAGACTTCCGATCAACGCGACCGATGCGGGCCACCTCGAGGGCTATCTCGGCGACCTTCTTGGCGGCGTCGCGATGGCCGGCCATCGCCG
>NZ_JAVHWK010000035.1:0-39683 GCF_032159775.1 Mycobacterium sp. | reverse complement strand
TAGGCCAGCGCCATCGCGTCGTCGACGCCCGTGTCGACATCTGCGAAGACGGGCTGCGGCACGGCGTCAACCATACGTCGGGTCGTCGGTTACCAGTGCACGCCGGGCACCAGCCGAACCGCGCGCTTCACGGGGCGGGGCATCCGAACCCTCGCCGCACGGACCGGCCGCTTCGGCCGCCGCGACGGAACAGGTGATCTCGGCACTTCGTCCAGCCCGCGGGCGGCCGCTGAATCCGGGTAGCCCAGGTACAGCTGGTGCAGCACCCGGCGGGACAGCTTCGGGGTGAAGTACGTGCCGATGTCGGCAAGCGTGCCCATCGGGGTGTCGATCCGTGCGGGCTTGTCGATCAGGCCTCGCACCACCATCGCCGCCGCGTGTTCGACGCTGATCGGCGGGACCGGGTTGAGCCTGCGTGACGGTGCGATCATCGGCGTCTTCACCAGCGGCATGTGGATGGTTGTGAACGTGATGTGGTCGGACAGTGTCTCGGTACCCACCACCTCGGCGAATGCGTCGAGCGCGGCCTTGCTGGGGATGTAGGCGCTGTATTTCGGGCTGCTGGCCTGCACCCCGGCGCTGGACACGTTCACCACGTGACCGAAGCGGCGTTCGCGCCAATGCGGCAGCAGCGCCAGCACCATGCGAACCGAGCCGAAGTAATTGACCGCCATCACGCGTTCGTAGTCGTGCAGCCGATCGGTCGAGACCGAGATCGACCTACGGATGGAGCGGCCCGCATTGTTGACGAGGTAGTCGACGTGGTCGAACCGGCCGAGAATGTCCTTCACCGTGTGCTCCACCGACGTTCCGTCGGTGACATCGCACGTGAACGCGTGCGCCTCGCCGCCTGCGGCGCGGATCTCGGCGATCAGGTCGTCGAGCGCTTCGGCGTTGCGGGCCAGCGCGAAAACCGTCGCACCGCGTTCGGCCACCGCGATCGCCGACGCGCGGCCGATTCCACTGGACGCTCCGGTGATGACGACGTGCTTTCCGACCAGTGGGCCTGCCGGGTCGTCGCGCCTTGCCCGGTCGGGATCGAGGTGTTCGGCCCAGTACCGCCACAGCCGCGGCGCATACGATGCAAAGTCCGGGACTGTTATTCCGGTGTCCCGCAATGCGTCTGAGGTGTTGTCGGCGGTGAAGGTCGGCATCAGGTCGACGACGTCCAGGATCTCGGCGGGAATCCCCAGCTGCGTCACCGCCATGTTGCGCAACACCTTGGCGCGACCGGTCGCTCGAAGGAACGGTGTGGCAGCCCCCCGTGGCAGTGAACCGCGCAACCGCGGTAGCCCCGCCGCTTTCGATATGCCGCGATAGATGCCGCGCAGGCCGATGGACTCGGGCGCGGTGAGATGGAACGTCTGGCCGTCGCGGTCGGGCGCATGGATCAACTCGCTGATGGCGTCGACGACATAGTCGACCGGAACGATGTTGGAGCGTCCGGTGTCGGGCAAGAGCACGGGAAGCAACGACGGCAGCCTTGCGGCTTTCGCCAGAATGGGGAAGAAGTAGTACGGCCCGTCGACCTTGTCCATTTCGCCGGTGCGGGAGTCACCGACGACCACCGCGGGCCGATAGATGCGGTAGCGCAGGCCACGCTCCGAGCGCACCAGCGATTCGGCCTCGAACTTCGTCTGGTGGTACGGCGTCGGCAGATCCTGCGCGACGTCGAAGTCCTCTTCGGTGTACTCGCCGCGATAGGTCCCGGCGACCGCGATCGACGACACGTGGTGCAACGTCGCGTCCAGCCGACGCGCGAGCGCGATCACCGCCCGCGTGCCGTCGACGTTCGCGGCGCGCTGCGCGTCTTCGGCGATGGTGACGTCGTAGATGGCAGCGCAGTGCACCACATGGTCGACGGAGCCGAGCTCACCGATGGTCTCCTCGGACAGCCCGAGATCCTCCGCGGTCAGGTCGCCGACCAGCGCCTTGGCTCGATCGCCCCACGGATGTTGGCCTCGGCCTGCGAGCCGCTCGAACCTGGTTAACGACTCCCGACGGACAAGGATCCAGACCTCCGCATCGGCGGACCGGTCCAGAATTCGCGAGACGACTCGGCGACCAATAAACCCGGTACCGCCGGTAACGACATAGCGCATGCGGTCATGGTCGTCCGTTGGCCGGCGAACGTCAACGCAATGTGATGCGGTCGATCAGCCCAGGTCACGGGCGGCGGACCCGTACGAGCGGTCGAAGTCGCCCGCGCTGGCGCGAAGCCGCCCGATCGTCGCGGTCAACGAGCGCGCCTGCGAACGGGTGAGGCCGGGGAGGCCAAAATCGATCCGTGCCAGCTTGTCGGTGGCGCCGTCGGCGAGCTCGCGACCGTCAGCGGTGATCGACACCAGCGTTGCCCGCCGGTCGTGGGGGTGCGAGTGCCGCTTGACCAGTTGTCTTGCTTCGAGCCGATCGACGGCCAGCGTCACCGTGGTGGCATGCACCATCAGGTGCCACGCCATCCGGCTGAGCAGCCAGGTGCCTGCATCACTGAGCTGCAGAGCTTTCAGGATCTGGAAGTCGGTCAGGGCGAGGTTGAACTCTGAGCGCAGGGCATGTTCGACCGCGGTCGTCATCAGGTGGTGCAGACGAAGCAGCGACGTCATCGCCAGAAAACCGGACGGATCGTCGTCGCTCTGCTGTTCTGCGTAGAAGCGCATCCATTGCACCGGATCGTGCTGCTGCTTGGAGCTCAGCGCGGATCCGTTCGGTAGATGAGCGGTCGATGGGTCGGCCACTCAGCATCCATAACCCAAAAAGCGGCCGCTCAATCCCCGCGCAACCGATCCCGATATCGTCTCCTGGCAAACCGAAGGGAGCATCAATGCCGATCGACCCGAACGCGATAGGTGCCACAACCGACCCGCAGATCTTCGAATGGACCGACCGAGACACCCTGCTGTACGCGCTCGGCGTCGGTGCGGGCACCGATGACCTCGCGTTCACCACGGAGAACAGCCACGACATCCCGCAGCAGGTGCTGCCGACGTATGCCGTCATCGCCTGCACCGGCTTCGCGGCGGCGGGCAAGATCGGCTCCTTCAATTTCGCGATGCTGCTTCATGGATCCCAGCAGATCCGGCTGTTCGAGCCGCTGCCGAGCGCGGGAAAGCTGAGCGTGGTCGGCGAGGTCGCCGACATCCAGGACAAGGGGGAGGGGCGCAACGCCGTGGTCATGCTCAAGGCGACGGGCACCAACCCCGATACGGGGAAGGTCGTCGCCGAGACGATGGCGACCGCGGTCATCCGCGGTGAGGGCGGCTTCGGCGGGCAGCCCGGGCAGCGCCCTGCGGCGCCCGAGATCCCCGACCGCGAGCCTGACTCACAGATCGCGCTGCCGACCCGCGAAGACCAGGCACTGATCTACCGGCTGTCCGGCGACCGCAATCCGCTGCACAGCGATCCCTGGTTCGCACGTGAGCTGGCCGGCTTCCCCAAGCCGATCCTGCACGGGCTGTGCACCTACGGGGTCGCTGGTCGCGCGCTCGTCGGCGAGCTGGGCGGCGGCGACGCGACGAAGGTCACCGCGCTCGCGTCGCGCTTCACCTCGCCGGTCTTCCCCGGCGAGACGCTCACCACCGCCATCTGGCGCACAGAGCCGGGCCACGCGGTGTTCCGCACGGAGGCGGCAAACCCGGACGGTTCGAACGCGCGGCTGGTGCTCGAGGACGGCGTCGTCGAATACACGGACTGAGCAGTCCTCGGTGGTACAGGATGTCCACCATGAGGCTGGTCGTCGGATACCTGGCCACTCCCGGTGGCGCAGACGCTGTTGCGCTTGCTGTCAGGCTGGCCCGGACGCTGGGCGCGGAGTTGGAGCTGTGCATCGTTCTGCAGCCCGACCGGGCGGCAACGGCGCGCCTGTCGATCGGTGACTTCAACGACCTGCTCGCCGAGCAGGCCAAGGAGTGGCTCAGCGATGCGGCGGTGCCGGACGACGTCGTCGCGCGCAGTCATGTGAGTTTCGCCGATTCGTTCGCCGACGGTCTCCTCAAGGAAGTCGCACGGCTCGAGGGGGACGCGGTCGTGGTGGGCGGCTCCGGCGGCGGGTTGGCGGGACCCCTTTCGCTGGGCTCAGTGGTCAACGAATTGCTGCACTCGTCGCCGGTCCCGGTAGCTGTGGCGCCGCGGGGCACCCGCCATTCCGACGTCGAGCGGGTTCGCGAGGTGACCTGCGCGATCGGTGAGCGTGAGGGCGCGGATCTGTTGTTGCGCACGGCGGTTCGGTTCAGCAAGGCGGCCGGGACGCCGCTACGCCTCGCATCGCTCGTCCCTCTTGACCCGACGTACGGTCAACTTCGCGGTGATCCGGAGGCCGTCCGCGAGCGCGCGCTCGAACATGCCCGGCACACGCTGGAGACCGCGAAAGACGCCTTGCCCGAGAGCATTCCGGTGACGTCGACGATCGTCGACGGGCCGACGGTCGAGGACGCGGTCAGCAAGCTCGACTGGCGCGACGGTGACCTGATCATGGTCGGGTCGAGCAGGCTCAGCGCGCCCAAGCGGCTGTTCCTCGGGTCGACGGCGGCGAAGATGCTTCGGGTGCTCGACGTACCGATGATGGTGGTGCCGCGAGACCAGCTCGACGACGACGCGCTGCCGTAGCCGCTGGCAGCTGACGGTAGATCCAGAATTTGTCCTATCGAACAAACGTTCGATAGGATGGTGCGATGGGCTGGCATAACGGGCCACCGAGTTGGACCGAGATGGAGCGGGTGCTCACGAGCAAACCGCGCCGTGCCGGCTGGCCCATCGACCAGCAGATCGGTGACGGTGGCGACAGCCCGGCTTGGTCCCGCAAGCGCGGCAGCTATCAGCCACTCGATGTGCAGCGGCCAACATCGGCGGTCCCGTATGCCGAGTTGCACGCGCATTCGGCGTACAGCTTCCTCGACGGCGCCAGCACGCCGGAGGAACTCGTCGAGGAGGCCGCCCGGCTCGATCTGCGTGCCATCGCCCTGACCGATCACAACGGGCTCTACGGGGTGGTGCGGTTTGCCGAAGCCGCCAAGGAACTCGACGTGCAGACGGTGTTCGGTGCCGAACTGTCCCTCGGTGGCGGCGATCGCACCGAGGAGCCCGACCCCCGCGGGCCGCACCTGCTGGTGCTTGCCCGAGGTCCCGAAGGGTATCGACGGCTGTCGCGCCAGTTGGCGTCGGCGCACCTTGCAGGCGGCGAAAAAGGTGTCCTGCGCTACGACTACGACGCACTGACAGAGGCCGCAGGTGGACACTGGCAGATTCTGACCGGTTGCCGCAAAGGCCATGTCCGTCAAGCACTTTCCAACGGTGGCCCGGCAGCCGCGGAGAAGGCGCTCGCCGATCTGGTGGACCGGTTCGGCAGCGACCGGGTCAGCATCGAGCTCACCAACCACGGGCATCCCCTCGACGATGAGCGAAACGTCGCACTCGCTGAGTTGGCACCCCGGTTCGGTCTCGATTGTCGCCGCAGGGGCGGCTCCGGTGTCGGAGTAGTCGCCACCACCGCCGCCCATTTCGCCGAGCCGTCGCGAGCGCGGTTGGCGATGGCCATGGGAGCGATACGGGCCCGCAACTCGATCGACGAAGCGGCGGGCTACCTTGCTCCCCTCGGTGGTTCACACCTGCGCTCGGGGGAGGAGATGGCGCGGGTGTTTGCACGATTCCCCGAGTCCGTCACCGCCGCAGCCGACCTCGGCGAACAGTGTGCCTTCGAGCTGGCGCTGATCGCCCCGCGGTTGCCGCCGTTCGATGTACCCGACGGGCACACCGAGGACAGTTGGCTGCGGCACCTGGTCATGACGGGCGCCAGGAACCGGTACGGACCGCCCGAGCGGGCGCACCGGGCATACGAACAGATCGAACACGAGCTGAGAACCATTGCCCAGCTGGACTTTCCGGGCTATTTCCTGGTGGTGCACGACATCACCCGGTTCTGCAGGGAGAACGGCATCCTCGCCCAGGGCAGGGGATCGGCGGCCAATTCGGCGGTCTGTTACGCCCTCGGCGTGACCAACGTCGACCCGGTCGCCAACGAGTTGCTGTTCGAGCGGTTCCTGTCCCCGGCAAGAGACGGGCCGCCCGATATCGACATCGACATCGAATCGGACCTGCGGGAGAAGGCCATTCAGTATGTCTACAACCGCTACGGCCGCGACTACGCCGCCCAGGTCGCCAACGTCATCACCTATCGCGGTCGCAGCGCAGTACGCGACATGGCCCGCGCTCTGGGGTTCTCGCAGGGTCAGCAGGATGCCTGGAGCAAGCAGATCGGCCAGTGGGGCAACCTCACCGAATCGACTCATGTCGAAGACGTACCCGAACCGGTCATCGACCTTGCCGTGCAGATCTCCAACCTGCCGCGGCACATGGGCATCCACTCCGGCGGCATGGTGATCTGCGATCGGCCGATCGCCGACGTGTGCCCGGTGGAGTGGGCGCGGATGGAGAATCGCAGTGTCCTGCAGTGGGACAAGGACGACTGCGCGGCAATCGGTTTGGTGAAGTTCGACCTTCTGGGCCTTGGCATGCTCTCTGCCCTGCACTACTGCATCGACCTGGTGGCCGAGCACAAGGGCATCGACGTCGACCTGGCCAAGCTCGATCTCTCCGAGCAGGCGGTGTACGAGATGCTGCAGCGCGCCGATTCCGTCGGCGTGTTCCAGGTGGAGTCACGCGCGCAGATGGCCACGCTTCCGCGGCTGAAGCCGCGGGTGTTCTACGACCTCGTTGTCGAGGTGGCGCTGATCCGGCCGGGACCGATCCAGGGCGGATCGGTGCACCCGTTCATCAAGCGCCGTAACGGCGAGGAGCCCGTCACCTACGACCATCCGTCGATGGAGGCGGCGCTGCGAAAAACTCTGGGTGTACCGCTGTTTCAGGAGCAGCTCATGCAACTCGCGGTGGACTGCGCCGGTTTCACCGGCGCCGAGGCCGACCAGTTGCGTCGCGCCATGGGTTCCAAGCGGTCGACCGAGCGGATGCGCAGGCTGCGCGGCCGGTTCTACGACGGCATGCGCGAACGGCACGGCATCACCGGCGACGTGGCCGACCGGATCTATGAGAAGCTGGAGGCGTTCGCGAACTTCGGCTTTCCGGAAAGTCATTCGCTGTCTTTTGCCTCATTGGTGTTCTACTCGTCCTGGTTCAAGCTGCACCACCCAGCCGCGTTCTGCGCCGCGCTGCTGCGGGCGCAGCCGATGGGCTTCTATTCACCGCAGACATTGGTGGCCGACGCACGCAGGCACGGGGTCACCGTGCACGGACCGGATGTCAACGCCAGCCTTGCGCACGCGACGCTGGAAAAGGTGGGCACCGAGGTGCGCCTGGGTATCGGCAGTGTCCGCCACATCGGTGACGAGCTGGCCGAACAGATTGCCGAGGAGCGAAAAGCCAACGGGCCGTTCACCTCTCTGCTGGATCTGACCGGCCGGGTGCAGCTCTCCGTCCCGCAGACCGAAGCGCTCGCGACGGCAGGGGCGCTGTCCTGCTTCGGTATCACCCGTCGTGAGGGGCTGTGGGCCGCGGGGGCGGCTGCCACCCAACGACCGGACCGGCTGCCAGGCGTCGGGGCGTCGTCACACATCCCGACCCTGCCCGGAATGACCGACCTGGAACTGGCGGCCTCCGACGTCTGGGCCACCGGGGTCTCGCCGGACAGCTATCCCACCCAGTTCCTGCGTGCGGACCTCGACGCGATGGGGGTCATCACGGCCGACCGGCTGCTGTCGATACCCGATGGAACCCGGGTGCTGGTGGCGGGGGCGGTGACACACCGGCAGCGTCCCGCGACGGCGCAGGGGGTGACGTTCATCAACCTCGAGGACGAGACCGGCATGGTCAACATCCTGTGTTCCCAAGGGGTTTGGCAGCGGCACCGCAAACTGGCGCAGACGGCGTCGGCGATGGTGATCCGTGGCCAGGTGCAGAACGCCACCGGGGCGGTCACCGTCGTCGCCGACAGGCTCAGCAAGCTCGATATGCGGGTCGCCTCCCGCAGCCGCGACTTCAGGTAGCGCTCTTGATCCACCGCCACTGTGTGGACCACCAGGTTGCGGCGTCGGGCAGGGCATCGCGCACGGCACCGACGACGCCCGGCCACCAGTCGGCGTTGAAGTCGTCTCCGGACAGCCAGCCGCCCGCGCGCACTTTAGGGGCCCACGCGGCGATGTCGGCCGAGACGCTCGCGTAGTCGTGTCGCGCGTCGATGTGCACCCACGCCAGCGACTGGTCGGGAAACAGCTGCGCAGCGGCAACCGAGTCGCTGATGAGCAGCTGCACCAGATCGGCTGCACCGCAGGCGATTATGTTGCGGTGCAGCAGCCCCGCGAACGTCCCGCCGCCGTACTCCACCGCCGGTCCGTGCGCATTGGTGTCCCGCCGGCCCTCAGGACCGCTGCCCCGCGCGGTGTCGACCCCGATCAGCGCGATGTCGCTTCCGCTGTCGCGAATCACCTCGGCCAGCGAGCAGAGGCTCTTTCCCAGATAGCAGCCCACTTCGGCGAACCGGCTGCCGTCGCCGAAGTGTGCGACGGCCTCCTCCTGCGCGCTGCGCCACTGGAACCATCCCGGGATGTCCTGCCACCGCCGGACCGGGCGTTCGAAATCGGCTTCGGTATGCATGTCAGCCCTCGGTCGGGGTAGTCCACACCTTGTCGATGCTGATCTTCAGCCGGGTGTCGTAGTCACCCATGGCGTCGGCCAGACCGAACCGTATGGCGTCCGCCTCGTACTTCGCCCAGTACGGGCCGTCCTCGCGCGGGTCGGCACCCGTCGCGTCGACCGTCGCCTCGCCGCCGACCACGATGATTCCCCCGCCGTTGCCGTCGGAGTCGAGGTTCAGGCTCACCCGCGGGTGGTTACCGATGTGTCTGACCTTGGCGGCGTTCGGCATCGAGTAGACGACGATGTCGGTGCCGTCGAAGTAGAACCACACCAGCTTCGGCACCGGCTGACCGGATTTGGCCACCGTCGTCAGCCACCCGTAGTGATCGGCCTGAAGTCTGCTGGACACCTCTTGTGTGAATTCGGCTGCCATAGAAGCGAATGTAGTCTGGCTAGTCTTCTAGATATGAACCTCAACTTGTCCGTCGATGACGTCCTCACCACCACCCGCTCGGTGCGCAAGCGGCTCGATCTGGAGAAGCCGGTGCCGCGCGAGGTGCTGATGGAGTGTCTCGACCTGGCGCTGCAGGCACCGACGGGTTCCAACTCCCAGGGCTGGCAGTGGGTGTTCGTCGACGACCCTGAGAAGAAGAAGGCGCTCGCCGACATCTACCGGCACAACGCGACGCCCTACCTCGACCGGGAGCGACCGACGCGCGGTGACCTCCGCGACGACCAGATCGGCGCCGTGATGAGCTCCGCGAAGTACCTCAACGAGCACCTGCACGAGGTGCCGGTGATGTTGGTCCCGTGCCTCGAGGGCAGTCCCGACGATGCGGTAGCCGGTAGCGCCGGGTTCTGGGGGTCGCTGCTTCCCGCGGTGTGGAGTTACATGCTCGCGCTGCGCTCGCGCGGCCTCGGGTCGGCGTGGACGACGCTGCACCTCGTCGGCAAGGGCGAGAAGCTGGCCGCAGAGGTGCTCGGTATCCCGTTCGAGCAGTACCGCCAGGGCGGCCTGTTCCCGATCGCCTACACCAAGGGCACCGAGTTCAAAAAAGCCAAGCGCCTGCCCGCAGAGCAGTTCGCGCATTGGAACGGGTGGTAGTCACTCCCCCGCAAGCGGGAGGTGCCCCCACGCGCCGTTGAACCCGTGCTGGCGCCACGCCTCGTACACGGCGACGGCCGCGGCGTTGGACAGGTTCAGCGATCGCCTGCCCGAAAGCATCGGGATGCGTACCCGCGAGGTGATGTGCGGGTCGGCCAGCGTGGCCTCATCCAGCCCGGTGGGCTCGGGGCCGAACATCAAGACGTCGCCGGGGTGGTAGGCGACCTCCGAGAACGACGCGGTCGCATGCGCCGTGAACGCGTACACCTGAGTCGGTGCGATCGTGTCCCACGCTGTCGCGAGATCGGGGTGCACGGCGACCGACGCCAGGTCGTGGTAGTCGAGGCCCGCCCGCCGCAACTTGGGCTCGGACAGCTCGAACCCCAGCGGCTCGACGAGGTGCAGCTCGCAGCCCGTCGCCGCGACCATGCGGATCGCGTTACCGGTATTGGGCGCGATGCGCGGCGAGAAGAACATCACTTTGAACACAACGCGCTATCTTCCCTGCGGGCAGCCTCCTGCGAAGCCGAAAACGCCCCCGGCCAAGAGGACTGGGGGCGTTTCGTTCGTACGGTTGTCAGGACTTGCTAGCAGCCTTCTGGCGCGATTCCTGCGCCTTGGCCTTGGTGCGAGCTGCCTCTGCCTCGGCCTCTTTACGGGCCGCCTCGAGCTGATGCGAGGCCTTGTCGACCTGTGCCCGGCCCTGTTCCTGAAGATCGTCGCGGCTCAGGATCAAACCGATGACCTGCTTGGTGAACCCGATAGCACCGGAGACGATGCCCCTCACGGCTTCGATCGGGCCGCTGTTGTTCTCTGCCATTGGATGCCCTCCTTCTTCGATGGCTGTTGTTCCTCCGTCGATACTTCGCCGGAGTGCTAGCTCTTGCAAGCACTTGTTAGCATTCCCACAAAGGGTTTAGGACACGGGGTGATCCGTTCGCGAAGATTGCAGGCTGGCTAAGCGACATTTGCTCAGACGTCGACTGAGGGCGAAATGGCATGCGCTCGAACCTTGGCTGTTCAGTAAGAATTGTGGAAACGGCCGCGCGCTACTGGCATACTCGATCAATTGCCAGGCGATGAACGCCAGCCCATAAAGGGGCAAAATCAGCAGGAAGCGTTATGAACCTCGCTCATGTAGGAAAAGACCTCGTCACAGCCGGTAGCGCGGTGGTGCAGCAATGACCACGTTCACCCAGCAAGAGCTGGTGGACGGACTGGTCACCGATGACGATGCGCAGACGCATGGACGGCCGAAACGACCATCTCGCTGGTCGCTGAAGAATTGGCCGGTCCGCTGGAAGGTGTTTGCGATTGTTTTGGTGCCGCTGATTCTGGCCGGCGCTTTCGGCGGGTTACGCATCTACTCCAACGCGATCGATGCGCGTGATCTGCAACGCGCAGCCGATCAGGCCGAAATGGTGCCCGCGGTCGTTAGCTACATGAATGCGCTCAACGGCGCGATGTCGGCGTCGGCCGCCGGTGGCGACGTGGCGGCCGCGATCGCCGCCTTCGACTCCAGCCGCGCCGAACTGGCGCGTCGGCTCAAGGACACTTCCGATGTTCCACCGGACGTCCAGAAGGGCGTCGCCAGCCTGCTCGAGGGCGGGCAGGCTCAGGTGAACAAGATCGGCAACAGTGTCCCTCTGATCGACAGGGTGACCGCCTACGTGCCGATCTTGCTCACCGCCGAGGACGCCATCACCGGATTGGTCCGGGTCGACGACCAAGGCATCCGGGCCGAGGCGCAGGGCCTTAGCCGCGCCGTCGGTGCCCGCGGGTTGATGATGATGGAGCAACTGATCGTCAACGGAGGGGCCGAACTGCCCGACCCCGAGCTGCGCTCACGGCTGGTCGCTGTGGCAGGCACCGAGCCGTCGACGCTGTTGGGCATGGCCCAGGTCCTGGGCGTCGGCTCGCCGGAGGCCATGCAGCTACAGCGCGAGTACATCCATCGCACGGACCTCATCTCCGATCCCAACGTGCCGATCGTCGCCAATCCCGAGCTCCTGGCGTCGCTGCAGATCACCGATCAGGTTGCGGCCACGTTGATCGACAGGACGGGGCCCTCGATAACCGGCGCCGTCGCCGACCAGGCCGCGGCGGCTCGCGCCGAAGCCATCCGTGACTCGGCGATCGTTCTCGCCGCGATCCTGCTCGCGCTGCTCCTGGTCGCCCTCGTGGCCCGGTCGCTGATCCGTCCGCTGCGCACGCTGCGCGACAGCGCCCTACGTGTGGCGCATGACGACCTCGCTCGTGAGATCGACCTGGTGCGCTCCGGCAAGGAGCCAGGACCCGTCGTGCCGATCCCGGTGCACACCACCGAGGAGGTCGGCCAGGTCGCCCACGCCGTCGACGAACTGCACGAGCAAGCCGTCCTGCTGGCAGGCGAGCAGAGCCGGCTGCAGTTGCAGGTCAGCGACATGTTCGAGACGCTGTCGCGGCGCAGTCGCACGCTGGTCGACCAACAGCTGTCGCTCATCGACCGGCTGGAGCGCAACGAGGAGGACCCGGATCGGCTGGACAGCCTGTTCCGGCTCGATCACCTGGCAGCCAGGATGCGCCGTAACGGGGCCAACCTGCTGGTGCTCTCGGGCGCGAAGGTGCCGCGCGAGCAGGCCGACCCCGTGCCCGTGGCGGCCCTCATCAATGCCGCCGCATCCGAGGTCGAGGATTACGCGCGGGTCGTCACCGCGACGGTGCCCGACAGCGAGATCATCGGATCGGTCGCAGGCGATCTGGTTCACCTGCTCGCCGAGCTGCTCGACAACGCGCTCAGCTACTCGCCGCCGATATCGCAGGTGCGGGTGTCGGCGGTGCACACAGGAAACGGCGGGCTGGTCATCGAGGTCAGCGACATCGGGCTCGGCATGACCGAATCCGATCTGCGAGTGGCCAACACGCGGCTGCAGTCCGGTGGCGAGGTGACTCCCTACACTGCGCGGCACATGGGTCTGTTCGTGGTCGGCAGGCTCGCACAGGAGCACGGGCTGGTGGTCCGATTGCGCAGCACCATTGCGGGAGAAGCGAACTCGGGCACCACCGCCGGGGTTTACGTGCCCGCGGAGCTGCTTCAGCGCTCCGGCGTGCGCGACCAGCCCGACACCGTTGCGCACAGCACCGCCACCGATGTGCATTCGGGCATGGCGACCGCAACGGCCCTCGGCGAGGCCGACAGCGACGACATCGACTACAGCGACTACAACGACTACGTCGACTACGTCGACTACGGCGACGAGGTCGGCGTGGATCAGCTCAATGGGCACTCCGAGCTGCCAGTCACTTTGCTGCCGCAACGCAATCCGGGTGCCAGCGGCATCTCAGGGTCCCCAGCCCAGGCGGAGCCCGAGCCCGTGGCTGAGTACGAGGACGATTACGACGACGACGGATACGAAGACGAGGACGAGCAGGAAGTCGCGTCCGACGACGGGTACGAGGACGAGCCTGCGATCGCAGAACAGCCGCGGCAGGCTCCCGTCGACACGTCCGCGTTCTTCTCCTCCCGCGATCAAGTGCTGTCGAACGGAACCAACGGAACCAACGGAACCAACGGGACGAACGGCGCACATGAGCACGAAGCCGAGCCCGACGATGTCTTACCGCAGATCGCCGAGGAGGACGCCTCGACGACGGCAGGCGCCGACGATGCGATCTATCAGCGGATGCTCTCGGAGTGGCTGGTCGATCCGAGCGACCTCGCGAACAGCAGCGACCTGAACTGGGAGTCGGTGTGGGACCACGGTTGGTCGGCGGCCGAAGCGGCCGAAGAAGCGCCGGTACAGGCGCACACCGACTCCGGGCTGCCGATGCGCGATCCCGGCGCCCGACTGGTGCCGGGTACGGCGGCGGGTCCGCAAGCGCGTCACGCCGCCAACGGAGTGCACGCCAACGGGGGAGCGCACCGCAGCCATGACGACGACGAGGTAGAGTCGGCGGCCGAATTCAGTACCGGTGCGCATGCGATACCGGTGCGCGATCCGGAAGCTGTTCGCGCGAGCATGAGCAGCCACTTCGGCGGCGTGCACGCCGCGCGCTCGCATGCCCAGGAGACAAGAGGAACCGATAACGAATGACGTATCCGCCAAGTTCGAAGCAGCGCGATTCGCTCGACTGGCTGGTCTCGAAGTTCGCCCGCGACGTACCCGGAGTGACCCACGCGGTTCTGGTGTCTGCGGACGGTCTGCTGATGGCCGCCAGCGAGCACATGCCGATCGAGCGCGCAGACCAGCTCGCGGCCGTGACGTCGGGCCTGGCGAGCCTGTCGACCGGGGCGTCGCAACTGTTCAACGGCGGCTACGTGTTGCAGTCCGTCGTCGAGATGGAGAACGGCTACCTGCTGTTGATGCGGGTCGGCGACGGCTCGAACCTGGCGACGCTGGCCACCACCGGATGTGACATCGGCCAGATCGGCTACGAGATGGCGATGCTGGTAGAGCGGGTGGGCAGCGTCGTCCAGTCGTCACGACGAGCACCACAACACTCGTGAGCGATGCGTGGACCATCTCGAGTCTTTCGCCCCAGACGACCAGCCAAACTTGGTACGGCCCTACACGCTGACGGCCGGGCGCACGGACTCGCGCGTCAGCCTTCCGCTGGAGGCCCCGATCGAGGCCCTGGTTACCGACAAGCCGGGGCGATGGCCGGGAAACGATGTGCGGGCACAGATTTGCGCGATATGCGGGAGCAGCCCGTCGGTCGCGGAGATCGCTGCCCGGCTATCGTTACCGGTCGGCGTGGCCCGTGTGCTGATTGGAGACCTTGTGGCCGCAGGACATCTCCGGGTGCGCACTACCCTGAGCGAACGGTCGAGCGTCGACGAGCGGCGTGAACTGATAGGAAGGACCCTCCGTGGCTTACGCGCACTCTGAGGGTCACGACAAGGCGTCGACGAAGATCGTCATCTCCGGCGGTTTCGGCGTGGGCAAGACGACGTTCGTCGGCGCGGTTTCCGAGATCATGCCCCTGCGTACCGAGGCCATCGTCACCAACGCGTCTGCGGGCCTTGACGGTATCGAGCTCACACCCGAGAAGCGGACGACGACCGTGGCGATGGACTTCGGCCGGATAACTCTCGATGAGAGCCTCGTGCTGTATCTGTTCGGCACCCCGGGTCAGCGGCGGTTCTGGTTCATGTGGGACGACTTGGTCCGCGGAGCGATCGGTGCGATCATCCTGGTGGACTGCCGTCGCCTCGAGGACAGCTTCGCTGCGGTGGACTTCTTCGAGGCCCGCCACATGCCGTTCCTCATTGCGATCAACGAATTCGACGATGCGCCTAGGCACGCGCCGCAAGAGGTGCGTAAGGCGCTGGCGCTGTCCGACGACATTCCGATCATCACCGTGGACGCGCGCGACCGGCACTCCTCGACGGCCGCACTGATCGCCGTGACGGAGTACGCGCTGAACGTCCTGCCGTCGGTACCCGGCTGAACGCGTGGCCGAAGCTGAAACCGTTTGGACTGAGCGAGAATTCGTCGAGCACGATTTTCGCGACGATGACCTCAGTCGGCTGCGAACAGAACGTGTGGTGTTCACCGAATGCGACTTCAGCGGCGTGGATCTTGGTGAGTCGCACCATGTCGGGTCGGCCTTCCGCAACTGCAAATTTCGCCGCACAACACTGTGGCACAGCACCTTTCGTCACTGTAGCCTGCTGGGCTCGATATTCACCGAATGCCGGGTGCGCCCGGTGACGTTCGTCGAGGTGGACTTCACTCTGGCGGTGCTCGGGGACTGCGACCTGCGTGGTGTCGACCTTTCGGACTGCCGGCTGAGCGAGACCAGCCTGGTGAAGGCGGATCTGCGCAAGGCGGTGCTACGTCGCGCGGATCTGCGCGGCGCCCGTACGCAGGACGCCCGGTTGGAGGAGGCCGACCTGCGGGGTGCGCGCGTCGACCCCACGCTATGGACCACCGCTTCCGTGCGGGGCGCGCGGATCGACATCGAGCAGGCGCTGGCCTACGCGGCCGCACACGGTCTCGACGTGCACGGCGGATGAGGGCTCTTTACCCCGGAGCCTGTGTGCAGTACGTGCCGCGCGCGGCCCTCACGACGACGGCGGCCTGATCGGGGGTCGCGCCGTATTGCGCCGCGGTCCCGTCGATCGCGCCCTGGGTTCCCGAGCCGATGTAGAGCAGGTGGCATGCCCCGCGACCCGCCATCAGCAGCGTGTCATCGTCTGCCGGCCATGCGCCGCGGACCGCGCCGAGGTAGTTGTTGTCCTCCCAGGTCAACGGGATGGGCCACGCCGATGCCGTCGTCGCGGTCGCGCCCAGCAGCGCTCCCGCGGCAGCCGCCGCGGCGATCAGGCGAACGCCCTGTTTCCTTGCAGACATTGCTGTCCATCCCTTCATGGCCTGCGGCGTCGGCGTTAGGCACGTGATTTGTGGCTCCGTAAATCCAGCCTAGCGTGCGTCCGACGGTGCTCAGTGCAGCAATATCCGCGGCGATCAAACGCCTGCTTATTTGTTAGCCAGCGACGGACGCCAGCAAGCTATCCACCCTTGAGGCGGATCTTGAACCGCACGAAGCTCAGGTAGCCGAGGCAGATACACCCGAGCATGGCCATGTTGAACCACCATGCGCCGGGAGTGTGTCTCCAATGCGAGTCCTGTGGCGTCAGCGGGCCCGGTACGAGCCTCAACAGATCGATCGTCGACGCGGTGCTGGCGAACCCCCACCGCGCCGGCGTGATCCAGGACAACTGGTCCAGCCCGATCCGGCCGGTCACCGGGATCATGCCGCCCTGGAAAACCAGCTGCGACATGATCGCGATCACCAGCAGCGGCATGATCTGCTCGTTCGACTTGGCCAGCGCCGACAGGGCCAAACCGACCATCGCTGCGGCCACGCAGCAGGCCGCCATGTCGACGAACAGCTCGAGGGTTCTGTTCGGGATCACCGCGCCGCTGGTGACGGCGCCGGGGCCCCACTTCTTGCCGTAGATGTTGATGGCGACGACGATCGCCGACTGCAGTACCGCGAAACAGGCGAAGACCACGACCTTGGCCAAAAGGTATGCGGTGGTGGACAATCCGACGGCCTGCTCGCGCAGGAAGATGGCCCGCTCGCCGATGAGGGCGCGGATCGTCAGCGCGGTGCCCATGAAGATGGCGCCCACGTTGAGCAGCACCAGGATCTGGCCCGGCTCGTTGGGTGCCTCACCGCCCCGGATCGCGGGGACGGGGACGCCGAAGCCGACGTCGCCGGGCACCGAGAGCGACAGCACCCCCATGATGAATGGCAGGAATGCCAGGAAGATGAAGTACCCGCGGTCGGAGATGATCAGCCTGATCTGGCGCCGGGAGATCGTCGAGAACTGCTTTCGCAGGCTGGTCTTCGTCGGTTTACCCAAATCCAGAGGTGTCTGCGCGGGCGGTTGCGGCGGTGCAGGCCCGTTGACAGCGACGTACCGCTGGTAGGCCCCGTCCGGGTCACGCGCGACGCCGCTGAAGATGTCGGCCCAGTTCGTCGTGCCCATCGCCGCGCCGATCTGGCTGGGCGGCCCGCAGAACGCGGTCTTGCCACCCGGTGCCAACAGCAGCACCTGATCGCAGACGTCGAGATAGGACAACGAGTGGGTGACCACGAGCACGACGCGGCCGGCGTCGGCGAGCTGGCGCAGCATCGTCATCACCTGGCGGTCCAGCGCGGGGTCGAGGCCCGACGTCGGCTCGTCGAGGATCAGCAGCGAGGGACCAGTCAACAGCTCCATCGCCACGGATGCCCGCTTGCGCTGACCACCGGAGAGCTTGTCCACGCGGGTCTCACGGTGCTGCGTCATCTCGAGTTCCTCGAGCACCTGCGCGACGACCCGTTCGCGGTCTTCTTTGTTGGTGTCCGGCGGCAGCCGCAGCTCGGCGGCGAACATCAGGGCCTGGTTGACGGTCAGCTGACCGTGCACAACGTCGTCCTGGGGCACCATCCCGATCCGGGACCGCAACGACGCGTACTCGGCGTGGATGTCGTGGCCTTCGAAGGCGACGGTGCCTTCCGTCGGATGGGTGTAGCCGGCCACCAACCGCGCGAACGTCGACTTGCCTGCGCCCGACGGGCCGATGACGGCGGTCAGCGTGCCGGGCCGCGCAGTCAGCGAGATGTTGTGCAGCAGCGTCTTGTTGCCCTCGATGGTCCACGTGACGCCGTGCACATCCAGGCCGCCGGTGCCGCTGGCCGCGGTGGTCTCGGTGCGGCGGACCAGGGTGCCGCCGCGGAACACCAGGTCGACGTTGCCGATGGTGACCGTGTCGCCCTCGTTGAGCAGGGCGCTCTCGACGCGCGAACCGTTGACGAAGGTTCCGTTGATGCTGCGGTTGTCACGGATCTCGGTGCCCGTGCCGGTCGGCACTAGGGTCGCGTGGTGGCGCGACGCCAGCACGTCGGGGATGACGATGTCGTTGTCGGTGTTGCGGCCGATCTTGACCGAGCCGGGCGCCGAGGACTCCGCCGGACGGCCTGGACGCAGGATCTTCAGCATGCTCGTCGCGAGGTTGCCCTCGCTCGAGCGCGGTGCGGCCCTCGGGCCGATCGCCGTCACCGACTCCAGAGCGGGTTGCGACAGCGGCTGCGCCGCGTGCTGAGACGCGACGCTCGGCGGACGGCTCGGATGTGACTGGGAGCCGGTGTAGCTGGGCTGCGGAGCGCTCGGGTAGCGCGGCTGCTGGGTCGACGGGTAGGGCTGTTGACCGGTGGAATACGGCTGCGGCCGGGAGACGGGCGGCTGTTGGGTGGGCCAGGCACCGCTTGGCCGACCCGTGACGGGAATCGACGTCGTCGGCGGCCTACCGGCGGACTGTTGCCTGCCCACCTCGAACGTCAGCAGCGGACCGTCCGGGTTGCCGATGTTGATGTTCTGGCCGTCTTGGATGTCGACGGTCGGCACCCGGCGTCCGTTGACGTACATCCCGTTGAGGCTGCCGTTGTCGATGGCTATCCACCGGCCCTGATCGAACCGCAGCACGAGGTGTGCGCGGGAGATCAGTGGGTGGGCGATGCGGACATCGGCGCGAAGGTCGCGCCCGATAACGACATCGTTTCCAGCGGCGAAGGTGCGGGCTGACCCGTCGTTCCGAACGGTCAGCGCGGGCGGGGCTGGTCGGCTCATCGCGGACAACTCTATAGGTAAGCCAATGTTCTACGACGGGGTTAGGGAGGTCGGGCGTCGGTCCGGCGACCCGGTCACCACGCAGTGGGTGTGGCTGTAAATGGTGGCCATGCACTTGTTGCAGTGTGTGCATGCCGAACGCACACTATGGGCGTCGCCGTCGTCTCGGATGCGGTTGAGCAGGTCAGGCTCGGCCAACAGCGCCCGGCCCATCGCGACGAAGTCGAAACCCTCAGCCATTGCGAGATCCATCGTTTCGCGGTTGGTGATACCGCCGAGCAGAATCAACGGCATCGTGAGTTCGGCCCGGAACTTCTTGGCATCGCGCAGCAGAAACGCCTCCCGGTACGGGTACTCGCGGAGGAACTTCTTGCCCGTCATCCGGATGCCCCACCTCAGCGGTGGCTTGAACGCGCCCGCGAACTCCTTGATCGGGACGTCGCCGCGAAACAGGTACATCGGGTTGACCAGCGAGCTGCCCGCCGTGAGCTCGAGGGCGTCGAGGCCGCCGTCCTCCTCGAGCCACTTGGCCGTCTGAAGCGACTCGTCGATCGAGATGCCGCCGCGGACCCCGTCGGTCATCGTGAGCTTTGCCGTCACCGCGATCGGCGTGCCCTCCTGCTCCACGGCACGGCGCACCGCCATCACCATGCCGCGCGCGACCTTGGCGCGGTTGGCCAACGAGCCGCCGAACTCGTCGTCGCGCCGGTTGATCAGCGGGCTCAGGAACGAGCTGGCGAAATAGTTGTGACCCAGGTGGATCTCGATGGCATCGAAACCCGCATCGATCGCGTACCGCGCCGCGGCGGCATGCGCGTCGATGATGTCGCGAATGTCGTCGGGGCCTGCCTTCTTGGCGAACCGCATCGACAGCGGATTGAAGAACCGCACCGGTGCGTAGGCCTTCGCCTTCGTGGTGCGGGCATTGGCCACCGGACCGGCATGACCGATCTGGGCACTGATCGCGGCGCCTTCAGCGTGGATCGCGTCGGTAAGCTTGCGCAGGCCGGGGATGGCCTCGGGGCGCCACCAGAGCACGTTGCCTTCGGTGCGTCCGCCCTTCGACACGGCCAGGTAGGCGACCGTCGTCATGCCGACGCCGCCTGCGGCGGGAAGCCGGTGGTAGGTGATCAGGTCATCGGTGACGAGCGCGTCCGGGGTTGCCCCCTCGAAGGTCGCCGATTTGATGATGCGGTTGCGCAGAGTCACCGGGCCGAGCTTGGCCGGGGTGAACACGTTGGGCGCAGTGTCCATGGTCAGAAGCCTGCCACATCGACATGTCAGACTGGCTGGCGTGGGTGCGATCACATTGGACGGCAAGGCCACGCGCGACGAAATATTCACCGACCTCTCCGAGCGGGTGGCGGCACTGACCGCCGCGGGACGCACGCCGGGCCTCGGCACGGTTCTGGTCGGTAACGACCCGGGCTCACAGGCCTACGTACGCGGCAAGCACGCCGACTGCGCGAAGGTCGGCATCACGTCCATCCGTCGCGATCTGCCTGCCGACATCAGCCAGGCCGAGCTCGACGAGACCATCGACGAGCTGAACGCCAACCCCGAGTGCACCGGCTACATCGTCCAGCTGCCGCTGCCCAAGCACCTCAACGAGAACGCCGCGCTGGAGCGCCTCGACCCCGGCAAGGACGCCGACGGCCTGCATCCGATGAACCTGGGCCGGTTGGTCCTCAACGAGCCCGCACCGCTGCCGTGCACACCGCGCGGCATCGTGCACCTGCTTCGGCGCTACGAGGTGGAGATCGCGGGCGCACAGGTGGTGGTGATCGGAAGGGGCGTGACCGTCGGCAGGCCGCTGGGCCTGCTGCTCACCCGGCGCTCCGAGAATGCCACAGTCACGTTGTGCCACACCGCGACTCGACATCTGCCGCAGCTGACCCGCGAGGCGGACATCGTCATCGCCGCCGCGGGCGTCCCGCACATGGTGACCGGCGAAATGGTCCGGCAGGGTGCGGCCGTCATCGACGTCGGCGTCAGCCGCGACGAGAACGGAAAGCTGGTCGGTGACGTAGCGCCCGACGTGTGGGACGTGGCAGGCCACGTGTCCCCGAACCCGGGCGGTGTCGGGTTGTTGACCAGAGCGTTCCTGTTGGTCAACGTCGTCGAGTTGGCCGAACGGTCCGCATGACCGTCGGCGAGTTCGCCCGCAAGGTGTTCCGCGGTCAGTGGCCGATCCTGCTGGTGGGCGTCATCTTCCTTACCGCGTTCGCGCTGGTGGTCGCCGGCTACTGGCGTCGCGGCGCTCTAGTACTCGGCATCGGCGTCGCCGTCGCTGCGGCGCTGCGGCTTGCGCTCACCGACGATCGGGCGGGTCTGCTTGTGGTGCGCAGCAAGGGCATTGATCTCGTCACCACCGCGACGGCTAGTGCGGCCGTGCTGTACATCGCCGCGACGATCGACCCGTTGGGCACCAGCTAGCTGCCCGCAAGGCAAAATTGCCCGCTGTGCAAATTCCGCCTACAGTGGGCATATGACCGGACTTCGGGAGCGCAAGAAGCTCGACACCCGACGCGCGTTGAGCGACGCCGCGCTGAAACTTGCATTCGAGCACGGCCTCGACTCGGTGACACGGGAGGCAATCGCAGATCTGGCGGGCGTCTCGTTGCGGACGTTCAACAACTACTTCACCGGCAAGTACGAGGCACTGGCCTACCGACAGACCGAGCGGCTGCGCCGCAGCATCGCCGTGCTGCGGGATCGTCCCGCCGACGAGCCGCTGTGGACGTCGATCGCCGAAGCCGTCATCGCTCCGCTCGAGGAGGACTTCCGCGACGCCACCGGTGAGGAGAACAAGATTCCGAGCCGAACCGAGCTCGCGGAGGTCCGAAAACTGTTGATGAGACCGGAGATCCGCGATGCCGCGAACAAGGAGCTGTTCGACGAGTGGCTCGAGGTGATCGCGGAGCGGACAGGCACCGACGCGGAGCGCGACCTCTACCCGCGGCTCGTCAGCGCCGTGGTGCGTGCCGTCGGTGACGCCGCAACCGAGCTCTACGTGCGGGCGGATCCCCCCGTCCCGATCACCACGCTGATCCGCAGCGGCTTCGCCGAGGTGGCCGCCGGTCTCCCCGAACCCGTCCCGACCACAAGGAGAAAGAAATGACCGTCGAAGCAGCTGACGTCGTCATCTCCGGCGCCGGGCCCAACGGCCTGATGCTGGCGTGCGAGCTGGCGCTTGCGGGCGTGCGGCCCGTCGTTCTCGACAAACTGCCGGGACCCAGCGATGAGCCGAAAGCCAACGGTCTTGTCGGACAGGTGATTCGGCAGCTCGACATGCGCGACCTTTATCACACCTTCGGCGGCGACGAGGGACCACCGAGGCCCGCGTACGGCTGGATGTTCGCGGGTCTGTCGCTGAACTTTCTCGATATCGAGGACAACCCGATGTATGCGCTTCTCATCCAGCAGCCGCGGGTGGTCCGGCTCCTGGAGAAGCGGGCGCGTGACCTCGGCGTCGACATCCGGTGGGGCCATGAACTGACGGCACTGCGCGCGGACGACGACAGTGTGGCGCTGACCGTCGCGACGACGGGTCGGGCATATCGGCTGGACGCCGGTTATCTGGTGGGCGCCGACGGCGGCCGCAGCACGGTGCGCAAGGCCGTGGGCATCGGCTTTCCCGGTCATACGTCGCCGACCGTGAGCAGGGTCGCCCATGTGCATCTGCCCGAAGAGCTCCTGGTGCCGGGCCGAGGATACGAGATCCCCGGATTCGGCCTATTGCCGTTCGGCCACAACAGGTTCCAAGACGGCACCGTCATCGCCTTCCCGCTCGATCCGGCGCGGCCGATGCTGGGGTCGATCGAGTACGGCTGGACTGTCGGCAGTGCCGACGGACCGATGACGCTCGACGAACTACGCGAAAGCCTCCGCCGCATCCTCGGCGTCGACGTCCCACTGGAGCCGCCGAAAGGGTCGGGTCCGCATGCGCTGCGCAGGCTCGACGGGACGAACTCGCGACAGGCCGAGCGGTACCGGGAAGGCCGGGTTCTGCTGGTCGGCGATTCCGCTCACGTGCACTCGCCGATGGGCGGTCCCGGGCTGAACCTCGGCATGCAGGATGCCGTCAACCTCGGCTGGAAGCTTGCCGGCGTCGTGAACGGTTGGGCGCCTGGCGATCTGCTCGACACCTACGAGTCCGAGCGCTATCCGGTGGGGGAGCGGGTGATGCTGCACTCGCAGGCACAGCTTGCTTTGTCTGCGCCAGGACCGGAAGTCGACGCGCTGCGCAGGCTCTTCGCCGAGCTGGTCGACAAGCCGGGAGTGACTGATCATTTAGGGCGTCTACTCGCAGGGTCCGACGTCCGCTATGACGGCGGTGACGACCATCGGCTGTCCGGCCTGATGGTGCCCGACCTCGTGCTCGAGGACGGCCGCAGGGTCGCCGAACTGCTCCGCGACGGCCGACCCGTGCTGCTCGACCTGTGCGGCGGTCCCGTACAGGCCGCCGCGGCCGCGTGGGCCGACCGAGTCGACGTCGTTACCGCCTCGATCGCCGACCGGCCGGCCGACGCGCTGCTCATCCGGCCGGACGGCTATATCGCCTGGGCCACAGACACATTCGGTGTCGCCGACGCCGCAAGGCTGCGCGCTGCGCTCACGCGCTGGTTCGGTTCGACCGAATGAATGGTGTCGTGGCTGCGGGTCATTGATCGGCGGGATACAGAATTGTCTTGCCGGGCAGCCGACCCCCGTCGGCGTCGGCGTGGACGGCAGCGACCTCGGTCAGCGGGCGGCGGTCGGCGACGTCAATGTGCAGTGTGCCTGCGTCGACGCGGTTGACGAGCTCGCCCAATTGCGCGGCGTCGCTGTGCACGAAGATCCGCTGCGAGCGAATCCCGCGTGGCGGATTCTCCGGGCCTGACGTCATGGTGCCGATGTGCAACCCGCCGTCTGTCACGAGGCCTACGAGGGCCGCGGTCTGCTCCGGTGAGGTACTCACCAGGTTGAGCACGACGTCGAACCGCGGTCCGTCGACGGCGATCGGAGTGGCGGTGTAGTCGATGTAGTCGATGACCCGGTCGGCCCCGTAGCGGCGAAGACGGTCCGCACCGGCGGCCTTTGCGGTCGCGGTGACGACGGCGCCGGCCTGGTGGGCGAGCTGTACCGCGTAACCGCCGACCGCTCCGCCCCCGCCGTTGATCAGGATCGACTGCCCGGCCTTCAATGCGGCGATGTCGAACAAGGCTTGCCACGCCGTCAACCCGACGGTCGGCAGCGCGGCGGCGTCGGCAAGGGCCACCGACCGCGGTGCGGCGGCCAGCACGTCGGCGGGTGCGACCACGTACTCGGCGGCAGCGCCGTCGGCGTCCATCGGAAGAAAGCCGACGACCGCGTCGCCGATGTTCCACCCCGTCACGCCGTGGCCGACTTCAGCGATCGTGCCCGCGACGTCGATCCCCGGAACATGCGGGAATGCGATCGCGTACACCTCGGACAGGTAGCCGCCACGGATGCCGGCGTCGACCGGGTTGAACGACGTCGCGGCGACCTTCACCAGGACTTGCCCTGTGTCAGGCGCCGGCCGCTCGACCTCGTCGTACTGCAGAACCTCGCTGCCGCCGTAGCGGTGGTAAATCGCTGCCTTCATGACGTCTCCTTCGTTGGTTGCTTCGATTTCGAAGCAGTACCCTCCGTGTAACTGCTTCGAGATCGAAGCAATTCCGGGCGAGAAGGTGATCGTCGTCTCATTGCTTCGAGATCGAAGCACTATGCTGGCGGTATGGCCGAACCGCTCAAGCCCGACCAGATGCGCACCTACTTCGCGCTCACCGAGGCGGCCAGCCTGCTTCAGTACGCCGTAAGACAGCAGCTGCAGGACGAGGGCAACCTGAGCTACGTGCAGTTCGAGATTCTGGCCAAATTGGTCGACGCCGACCGGCCGTTGACGATGACCGAGCTGGCCGATGGCGTCGTCTACAGCCGCAGTGGCCTCACCCACCAGGCTGGGCTTTTGCAGACAGCGGGGCTCATCACCCGCGAAGGCAGTACCCGTGACCAGCGCGTCACCGTCGTCGAGATCACCGAGGAGGGTCGCGCCCGCGTCGAGAAGGTTCTACCCGGTCACATCCAGGTCGTCCGGAAGCTCCTGTACGGCTCGCTGTCCGATGAGGACGTGCGCGTCCTCGGCGACCTGATGACCCGCATCCGCGACCACATGCGTGACCGGCCGCCGCGGTCGGCCGCCCCGCGTGCCGCCTCGCGACGCGACTAGGGCAGCGTCGCGCGAATGCTCACCGTGACATACGGCAGCGCGAGCCCCGTGCTGTTGGCCAGCGCGGGGTGAGTCCCGAGCAGCTCGCGCACCCGCTCCAGCGTCTGGGTACGCACGTCGGCCGGCGAGGTGATGCAGTAGCTGCGCGATGCGACGAGGTCGATGAGCGCCTGCGGCGTCAGATAACTCGTCCACTCCACCTGGTCGCGTTCGATGTGCTCGAACGGCTCCGACAGCGTGACCTCCTGGCTGAACGGGTCGTCCTCGTGGCCGATGATGCGGCCGAGGTCCTTGACCCAACCCATCCGCTCGTCGCGGGTGTTCCAAACCAGGCCCAGACGTCCGCCCGGCCGCAGCACGCGCGCGACTTCGGCGACGGCGCGTTCAGGGTCGAACCAGTGCCAGGCCTGTGCGACCAGCACCGCGTCCACGCTGTCGTCGGGCAGCGGGATCTCCTCTGCGGTGCCGAGCAGCGCAGGTGTTTCGGGCAGGGAATGGCTGAGCAGCTCGAGCATCTCGGGGATCGGGTCGACGGCGACCACCTCGAGCCCACGCTCAACGAGCCGGGTGGTCAGCTTTCCGGTACCCGCGCCGAGGTCGAGGACATCCCGCGCGTTGGCCGGCAAGAGCCAGTCGATGGCCTCGGGTGGATAGGACGGTCTGCCGCGCTCGTATGCCGCGGCCTCCGCGCCGAACGACAGGGAACGCTGCTCTCTCGATCGGGTCACCTGGATGCCAGCTCCAATGTCTCGCGGATCAGGGCGCCGACCGCTTCCGTCTCGACGAGGAACCCGTCGTGGCCGTAGATCGAATCGACAACCTTCAGTTCCGCACAACCCGGCAGCAGCTCGGCTAATTCCTTCTGAAGCCGCAATGGATACAGCCGGTCGGAGGTGATGCCGCCGACGATCACCGGAACGCGGCACGTGGCCAGTGCCGCCGCGATGCCGCCTCGGCCCCGCCCGACGTCGTGGCTGGACAACGACTCGCTGAGCGCGACGTAGGTGCCGGCGTCGAACCTGCTCAGCAGCTTGTGGCCCTGATGTTCCAGATAGCTCTGCACGGCGTAGCGGCCGCCGGTCGCTGGATCCTCGTCGCCTTGGCCATCGTTGCCGAAGCGGTCGTCCAACTCGACCTCCCCGCGGTAGGTCAGGTGCGCGAACCTCCTGGCGATCTCCATGCCGATGTCCGGTGATCGCCCGGTGTCGTAATAGTCGCCGTTGCACCAATCCGGATCGGACTTGATCGCGGCGATCTGATTGCACTGGGTGCCGATCTGGTCGGCGGTCGCACGCGCGCCGACCGCCAGCACCAGGGCCGACCGGACGTTGTCGGGGTAGGCGATCATCCATTCCAGCGCGCGGGCGCCGCCCATCGAGCCGCCGACCACCGCGGCCACCTCGTTGATGCCGAGTGCCGAGAGAGCGGCGACGTCGGCCTCGACCTGGTCGCGAATGGAAACCAGCGGAAACCTTGAGCCCCATGGTTTTCCGTCGCGTGCCAGCGAACTCGGACCGGTAGACCCGCGGCAGCCGCCCAGCACGTTGGTGGCGACCGCGCACCAGCGGTCGGTGTCGATCGGCGCGCCTGGGCCTGCAACACCGTCCCACCAACCGGCGGTCGGGTGACCCGGCCCCGCAGGGCCCGTGATGTGCGAATCGCCGGTCAGCGCGTGCAGCACCACCACGACGTTGTCCCGGTTTGGCGAGAGCTCGCCCCACCGCTGGACGGCGATGGAGACGTCGTCGATCACGGCGCCGTTCTCCAGCGTCAGCGATCCGATGTCGACGATCGCGACCTCGCCTTCAGCGGGCAACGCGTCGGTGGGCACGTCAAAGATTGTCACGTCAGAATCCTCGCGAGCGTTGACTAAAACGCTGAGACGGTCGCCGGATCGGTATCCGCGGCGGCATGAAACGGCTTCGCCGCGGCGAAACCCTGCTCGAGGTCGGCGATGATGTCGTCGATTCCCTCGATGCCGACGGCCAGCCGCACCAGCCCGGGCGTCACGCCCGTGGCCAGCTGCTCCTCCGGGGTCAGCTGCGAGTGGGTGGTCGACGCGGGGTGGATCACCAACGACCGCACATCGCCGATATTGGCGACGTGGCTGTGCAGCGTCAACGCGTTGACGAACGCCTTGCCCGCGTCGATGCCGCCCGCCAGCTCGAACGCCAGCACCGCGCCGGTGCCCTTCGGCGCCAGCTTGCGACCCAGCTCGTGCCAGGGGGAGCTGGGCAGGCCCGCGTAGTTCACGGCGGTCACATCCGGGTGGTTGTCGAGGTATTCGGCGACCCGCTGGGCGTTGGACACGTGACGCTCGACGCGCAGGCTCAGCGTCTCCAGACCCTGGGCGACCAGGAAGGCGTTGAACGGTGCCGCCGCCGAACCCATGTCGCGCAGCAGTTGCACCCTGGCCTTTAGCGCATATGCGGGCGGGCCGAGCTCGGCGAACACCACCCCGTGGTAGCTGGGATCGGGTGTGGTGAATCCGGGGAAGTTCCCGTTCGTCCAGTCGAAGGTGCCGCCGTCGACGATCACGCCCGCGATCGCCGCGCCGTGACCGCCCAGATACTTGGTGGCCGAGTGCACGACGATGTCGGCGCCGTGGCTGATCGGCTGGATCAGGTACGGCGTGGCGACGGTGTTGTCGACGATGAGCGGCACGCCAGCCTCGTGAGCGACCGCCGCGACGCTGGGGATGTCGAGGATGTCGTTCTGCGGGTTGGAGATCGTCTCGCCGAAGAACGCCTTGGTGTTCGGCCGCACGGCCGCCCGCCACGAATCCAGATCGTCGGGGTTCTCGACGAAGCTGACTTCGATGCCGAGCTTGGGCAGCGTGTAGTGGAACAGGTTGTACGTGCCGCCGTAGAGCCGCGGGCTGGACACGATGTGATCACCGGCATTGGCGAGGTTGAGGATCGCGAACGTCTCGGCGGCCTGGCCGGAGGCCAAAAACAGGGCCGCAACCCCGCCTTCGAGTGCGGCGATGCGCTGCTCGACGACGTCCTGGGTGGGGTTCATGATCCGGGTGTAGATGTTGCCCGGCTCGGCAAGACCGAACAGGGCAGCGGCGTGCTCAGTGCTGTTGAACGTGTACGACGTCGTCTGGTAAATCGGCAGCGCCCGCGCGTTGGTGGCGCTGTCGGGCGTCTGCCCGGCGTGGACCTGTTTGGTTTCGAACGACCATTTGGCGGTCGGATCTTCTGGCGTGCTCATAGGAAGCCCTCATCTATCTACTCTGGGGGCCCGTCCGACGGACCCGCGCTTGCCGTGTGGCCGACTGTTGTTCGAGAACTGCAGTCGGCTACTCAACCTGGTCATCACCCGGGGCACCCCACCGCGGTTGGAGGGTTGCCGGCCAGCAAGCCGGGGCTTGACGCTGGCGCTCATGACCGCCAGGAATCTTATCGCACAGCAGGTCATGGGTGCCAGCGGGTGATGATGACGTGATTCTGCCGCCGGGTAGCCCGGCATTGCATGGGGCAAATGTCCCCATATGTAGGCACGCGTAGGTTCGTAACCGACGCGATACTGATAGCCGACACCGACGCCGGGAGACATCACATGAGCGACGAGAAGCCGACGATCATCTACACGCTGACTGACGAGGCGCCGCTGCTGGCGACCTACGCCTTTCTGCCGATCATCCGCACCTTCACCGACCCCGCCGGAATCGAGGTCGAAAGCAGCGACATCTCGGTGGCGGCGCGCATCCTCGCCGAGTTCTCCGACCGCCTCACCGAGGAGCAGCGGGTGCCCGACAATCTGGCCACCCTCGGTGCGCTCACGCATGATCCGGCGACCAACATCATCAAGCTGCCGAACATCAGCGCTTCGGTGCCCCAATTGCTGGCGGCCATCAAGGAGTTGAAGGCCAAGGGCTACGACCTCCCCGACTATCCGGGGGAGCCGAAGAACGACGACGAGAAGAAGATCAAGGAGCGTTACGCCAAGATTCTCGGCAGCGCCGTCAATCCGGTTCTGCGCGAAGGCAATTCGGACCGTCGGGCACCAAAGGCGGTCAAGGAGTACGCGCGCAAGCATCCGCACAGCATGGGCGAGTGGTCGCAGGCGTCGCGTACCCACGTCGCGACCATGAAGCGCGGCGACTTCTATCACGGCGAGAAGTCGATGACGCTGGACAAGGACCGCAAGGTCAAGATGGTGCTCGAGACCAAGCGCGGCGAGACGATCGTGCTCAAGCCCGAGGTGGCGCTGGACGACGGCGACATCATCGACAGCCACTTCATGAGTAAAAAGGCGCTGTGCGAGTTCTACGAAGAGCAGATCGAGGACGCCTACAAGACGGGCGTGATGTTCTCGCTTCACGTCAAGGCCACGATGATGAAGGTGTCGCACCCGATCGTGTTCGGCCACGCGGTGAAGGTGTTCTACAAGGAGGCCTTCGCCAAGCATCAGAAGGTGCTCGACGAACTCGGCGTCAACGTCAACAACGGGATGTCTGATCTCTACGACAAGATCGAGTCGCTGCCCGCGTCACAACGCGAAGAGATCGTCCAGGACATCCACGCGGTGCACGAGCACCGTCCCGAGCTCGCGATGGTCGACTCGGCCCGCGGCATCACGAACTTCCACTCACCAAGTGACGTGATCGTGGACGCGTCGATGCCCGCGATGATCCGGCTCGGCGGCAAGATGTACGGCGCGGACGGACGGACCAAGGACACCAAGGCGGTGAACCCCGAGTCCACGTTCTCGCGCATCTACCAGGAGATGATCAACTGGTGTAAGACCCACGGTCAGTTCGATCCCACCACGATGGGCACCGTCCCGAATGTCGGGCTGATGGCGCAGAAGGCCGAGGAGTACGGCTCACACGACAAGACGTTCGAGATCCCCGAGGACGGCGTCGCCGACATCGTCGACATCGACACCGGCGAGGTACTGCTCAGCCAGAATGTCGAGACCGGCGACATCTGGCGCATGCCGATCGTCAAGGACCCCGCAATCCGGGACTGGGTCAAGTTGGCCGTCAACCGTGGGCGCGCATCCGGCATGACGGTGCTGTTCTGGCTGGACACCGAGCGCCCGCACGAGGCGGAGTTGCGCAAGAAGGTCAAGGCCTACCTGTTGGACCACGACACCGAGGGCCTGCACATCCAGGTCATGCCGCAGGTGTGGGCCATGCGATACACGCTGGAGCGGGTGTTCCGCGGCCAGGACACGATCGCTGCGACCGGAAACATCTTGCGCGACTACCTGACTGATCTCTTCCCGATCCTGGAGTTGGGCACCAGCGCCAAAATGCTGTCGATCGTGCCGCTGATGGCGGGCGGTGGTATGTACGAGACCGGCGCGGGCGGATCGGCACCCAAGCACGTGCACCAACTGGTCGAGGAGAACCATCTGCGCTGGGACTCGCTCGGCGAATTCCTCGCCCTCGGGGCGTGTTTCGAAGATCTGGGCAGCAAAACCGAGAACAAGCGCGCCACGCTGCTTGGCAAGACGATGGACGCGGCGATCGGCAAGCTGCTGGAGAACAACAAGGGGCCGTCACGGCGAACCGGTGAGCTCGACAACCGCGGCAGCCAGTTCTATCTCGCCATGTATTGGGCACAGCAACTCGCCGAACAGACCGAGGACAAGGAGCTCGCCGACCACTTCGCCAAACTGGCCAAGACGCTGGCGGACAACGAAGACACGATCGTGTCCGAACTTGCTGAGGTGCAAGGCGATTCGGTGGACATCGGCGGCTACTACTACCCGGACAGGGAGAAGACCGCGGCGGTGATGCGGCCGAGTAAGACGCTCAACGAGACGCTGGAGGCTGCACGCAGCTAGACCGCTTTCGGGTGGGCGTACTGGTCGACGAACTCGGTGATCACGTCGGCTATCCGCTGCGGCGCCTCGTACATCGGCACGTGACCGACGCCGTCCAGCGTCGACACCTTTGTGTTGGATGGAAGTTGCTCGGTGAACAGGCGCGTGTACCGCGGCGTCGGCAGCACCCGGTCCTTTTCGCAGATCACCAGATGGGTTGGTGTGCGGGTCTTCGCCAGCTCCAGCAGGCCTGGCAGCGTCACCGACTTCACCAGCATCTGGTAGTACGCGGAGCAGTGTCCGGCGTCGTCGATGAGCTCGAGAACGTCTTCGTCGGTGAGGCTGTCGGCGGTCGCGCTGACGGCCGGATACGCAATCTGCCGCGCGAAGGGGAACTTGGCCGCGCGCTTGCCGAGCAGCTTGCAGACGGCGAATACCGGAGCGGCGGCGAGGAACTTGCCGACGATCTCGAACTTCGCCGGGGTGAAGTGGTTCCATCCGCCCGCAGGGGCGATACCGGTGAGCGTGCGGGCGCGGCCACGCCGCTCCAGTTCGAAAGACACCCAGCCGCCGAGCGAGTTGCCGACGAGGTGAGCGGTGCCCCAGCCCAGCGCGTCCAGTCGCCGCTCCACGTCATCGGCCAGCGTGGCGGTATCGAGCATGAAATTTCCGCGAGCGCCGCCGTTGTGGCCGGCCATCGTCGGCGCGAATACCTCGTAACGGCCCGTGTCAGCTATCAACGGAGCGACCCGTTTCCACACGTTCTGGGACAGGATGAACGGGTGCAGCAAAAGCATCGGCTCGCCGGAGCCCAGGTGGATCGGGTCACGTCGCGTCATGATGCCGACATTAAAGGTGGTACCGCCGGTATCGCAAGCTCGCCTGTTCGTCTCGTCCGTCACAGTCGGGACCCACCGCTCTATGCGGGCCAGTCCGGCCTGCGGCCGAGATGTCGCAGTATCCGGTTCACATCGCCCGTGCCGCCCTGTTCGACGGCGGGCGCGAACGGCGCCCCGGCTATGGAGCGAAAGTCGCCGTCTGGCACTGCGAGTGCCAGCGGCAGTACGGCCTCGATGACGTCGTCGGGTAGTTCGAAGGGGACACCCAGCGAGGCGGCGACGTCCCAGCCGTGGACGACGTAGTCGACGAAGTGAAAACCCATCGCCATGGTGCCCGGGAACACCGCTCCTTCACCGAACTCCGGCAATGCGAACGACGCATCGGCTGTTCCGTCGACCGCGAATGCGTCCAGCACGTCGTGCGCCGCCTCCGAGTAGGCGCGACCGGGATCCGCCCGCACCGGCTCCAGTACGTTCTCGACGCGCCAGACGTCGGGGTCTGAGCCCAGACCTCGCGCCGCGGCGGCGAACCCGCGGTGCTGGACGGTCATGTGCGCCAGGAGGTCGGCCAGGTTCCAGCCATCGCACGGCGTCGTTCGACCGAGATCGGTCAGCCGGACGGTGTCGACGAGGTCGATCGACTGCAGCACGGCGATTCGGTGGAAGTGGAGAAGGTCGGTCGCTTTTGTAGGCATCTGCAGATCATAAGCATACGCATATGATAATGCAATGCTTATCATGTGGCCGTGGCAGCGAAGCAGTCTGATTCGCGGCGCCCCGACCTGGCCGCGATGCTTGCACCGCTCCTGCGTGAGCTCGTCGCCGCGGAGGAGCCGGTTCTCGACGCGCACGGCTTGACGATGTGGGGCTATGTCGTGTTGCTGGCACTGGACCGGTCGTCGATGCGGACCCAGGCCGCGTTGGCCGCGGCGATCGGCGCCGACAAGACACGGATCATTCGCACCCTCGACGATCTGCAGCACGACGGATACATCGAACGCAGCCCCGACCCGGACGACCGCAGAGTGCGACTGCTGGCCATCACCGATGCGGGTCGCCGTGTCAAAGACGCAGTGCAGGACGAGATCCAGCGCGGGGAAGAGCGGTGGCTCGGCGAACTCGGCGTCGAGGAGCGGCGCACGTTTCTGCGGGCGCTGGCGCGGCTGACCCCGCGCGACTGGGGATGACGAGGGTGCAAAGATCGAACCCATCATGAGCAAGCCAGCCGAGCGCGTCGTCTTCTCCGGCGTGCAACCCACATCTGACTCCCTGCACCTCGGCAATGCGCTGGGGGCGGTTGCGCAGTGGGTCGGCCTGCAGGACGAGTTCGACGCCTACTTCTGCGTCGTCGACCTGCATGCGATCACGATCCCGCAGGACCCCGATACGCTGCGGCGCCGCACGCTCGCGACGGCCGCGCAGTACCTGGCGATGGGGATCGACCCGTTCCGGGCAACCATATTCGTGCAGAGCCACGTGGCCGCCCACACCGAACTCACCTGGGTGCTGGGGTGTTTCACCGGTTTCGGGCAGGCGTCGCGGATGACCCAGTTCAAGGACAAGTCCCAGAAGGAGGGCAGCGACGCCACCACGGTCGGGCTGTTCACCTACCCGGTGCTGATGGCCGCCGACGTCCTGCTCTATGACACCGACCTGGTCCCCGTCGGGGAGGACCAGCGCCAGCACCTCGAACTCGCCCGCGATGTCGCGCAGCGTTTCAATGCACGCTTCCCCGACACCTTCGTCGTTCCCGAGCCGATGATCCCCAAGGCCACCGCGAAGATCTATGACCTTCAGGACCCGACCGCGAAGATGAGCAAATCGGCGGCCAGCGATGCCGGACTGATCAGCCTGCTCGACGATCCCGGCGTCACCGCGAAGAAGATCAGGTCGGCCGTCACCGACAGCGAGCGCGAGATCCGCTACGACCCCGAGGCCAAGCCTGGCGTGTCCAACCTGCTGACAATCCAGTCCGCGGTCACCGGGTCCGACATCGACAAGCTGGTCGAAGAATATGCCGGCCGCGGCTACGGCGACCTGAAGAAGGACACCGCCGAGGCGGTGGTGGAGTTCGTCACCCCGATCAAGACCAGGGTCGATGATTTGCTCGCCGACAGCACCGAGCTCGAGGGGATTCTCGCCGCCGGCGCCACCCGCGCCAACGAAGTGTCTGCGAAAACGCTGAATCGGGTATACGAGCGGTTAGGTTTTCTACAGCAACCGCGATAGTGCCCTGACGGAGGTCGGCATGTCCGAACCGGCCCAGCCGGGCATTCTGGACCGCTTCCGAACCCGGTACGGGTGGTTCGACCACGTCATGCGCGCACAGGAGCGCTACCAAGGCAGCAAGGGCGATTTCTACGCCGCGGGCATCACGTACTTCACGATCTTCGCGCTCTTTCCGTTGCTGATGGTCGCCTTCTCGATCGCGGGGTTCGTCCTGGCCAGCCAGCCGGACCTGCTCGCCGAGGTCACCGACAAGATCAAGTCAACGGTTTCCGGTGATCTGGGGAACCAGTTGGTTCAGCTGATGGATTCCGCAATCAAGTCGCGGACATCGGTCGGCATCATCGGGCTCGCCACGGCCGCGTGGGCCGGGCTGGGTTGGATGGCGAACCTGCGCGAGGCGTTGAGCCAGATGTGGGGCTTCCTGCGCCAAGACACGGCAGGGTTCGTTCGCACCAAGCTCTCCGATCTGCTCGCCATCGTCGGATTGTTCGGCGCCATCATCCTCACCGTCGCACTGACCGCGCTCGGCAGCTCTGGATTGATGAAGCAGGTCGTGAAATGGCTTGGTCTGCAGGCTCTTCCGGGCATAAGCATCGGCCTGCGGGTGGCATCCATCGCGGTGTCCATTCTGGTCTCGTGGCTGCTGTTCACCTGGATGATCGCCCGGTTGCCGCGCGAGTCGGTTGGTTTGCGCAGCGCGGCGCGGGCCGGGCTCATGGTCGCGGTTACCTTCGAGGTCTTCAAGCTGGTGGCGTCGATCTATCTCAAGTCCGTGGTCACCGGTCCCGCCGGTGCGACGTTCGGGCCCGTGCTCGGCCTGATGGTCTTCGCCTACATCACCGCACGGATGATTCTGTTCGCGACAGCGTGGGCGGCCACCGCCACAGAGACTCTCGAGGCGCTGACGGTGGAACCACCCCCGGCCGCCCAGATCAACCCACGGGTACAGGTACGAGAGGGTATCGGTCCCGCCGGTGCCGTTGGCGCCGCAGCCGTCGGTGCCCTTGGCGCCCTTGGGCTTTCGCGGCTCGTCCGTCGCCGCTGATCAGTGCTGAGGCCGGCGGTTCATCGACCGCGCGGCCATGATGAGGCAGAACACGATGACTGCGCCGACGAACGCCACCCCGACCCGGACCGGCAGCGCGTCGGCGGCCGGAATCGCGGCGGTGGCCTTCAACGCGGTGTCCTCGGCGGCTTTTTCGGGCGTGGCCACCAGCGATGGGTCCGGTTCGATGAGCGAGCCGACCTTCGTGCCCGGCGCTGTCGCGAACCCGTAGTCGAGCAGGTGGGCGGCCTGTTCCCAGGGGGCGATGGGCTGGCGGGTGCCCCGCATCAGCACCGCGACCAGCCTGCGGCCGTCGTGGTTGGCTGCGCCGACGAACGTCTGGCCCGCGTCGTCGGTGTAGCCGGTTTTGCCGCCCATCGCGCCCGGGTAGTTGTAGAGCAGCTTGTTGTCGTTCTCGACCGGATAGCCGGCGTCGCCGCGACCGGGGAAGTCGAAGCTCCGGGTGGCCACGATTTCGGCGAATGTCGGGTTCTGCCATGCATATCGGTAGAACAGCCCGATGTCGTAGGCAGACGTGCTCATGCCGGGGCCGTCGAGCCCCGATGGTGTCGCCACGCGGGTGTCGCGGCCGCCGAGCTTGCTCGCAAGATCGTTGAGCTTGGTCAGCGTCGCGTCCATCCCGCCCATCTGCATGGCCAGCGCGTGCGCGGCGTCGTTGCCCGAATGCATGAGCAGCCCGTGCAGGATGTCGCGAATCGAGTAGTGGCCGCCCTCGCCGATGCCGACCTTGGTTCCCTCCGCGCCCGCGTCGTCAGGGGTGCCTGCCACTACCTTGTGGATCGGCAGATCCCGCAGCGCCTGCATGGCCACGAGCACCTTGATGATGCTGGCCGGCCGGTGCCTGGCGTGCGGATCCTTGGCGGCGATGACGTCGCCGGTGTCGAGGTCGGCCACCAGCCAGGCCTCTGCGGAGATGTCACCGGGCACCGGCGGCGTGCCAGGCGCGGTGATCACACCACAGCCGCCGAGCGCGTCACCGCCGACCGGGTCGGAGGGCACCGCCAACGGTTGCGGTGGGTCGCCTGCCGTCGGAACCTCGGACGAGTCGACGGCTGGCGGGGTGCTGACCTGATAGGGGCATGCATCGGAGGCGTTGGGCTCGGCGTTCGCCAACGCCGGGGTCACCGCCAGAAAAAGCGCCGCTGCCAGGGCGGGAGCGCGCCGGGACACGGTCGTGAAGGTCGCCATCGTGTCCGAAGGTTAGGCGATTCGGCGCGCAAACCCGGGGAGCCACGCTGTGACTCAAGTGGTTGGAGTTTCCAAAGTGACGAGGTCACATCCTCCGGCTGGCTTCGCCAAGCACGCTACTGAGGATGTCGTAGATCGCGTCGAACTCCTTCTGCCCGCTGATCAGCGGCGGAGCCAGCTGCACGACCGGATCGCCGCGGTCGTCGGCGCGGCAGTACAGACCGGCCTCCCACAGAGCAGGAGTCAGGTAGCCACGCAGCAGACGCTCGGACTCCTCGTCGTTGAAGGTCTCCTTGGTTGTCTTGTCCTTGACCAGTTCGATGCCGTAGAAGAAGCCCTCGCCGCGGACGTCGCCGACGATCGGCAGGTCGTACAACTTCTCCAGCGTCGACCGGAAGGCGGGCGCCATCTCCTTGACGTGGGCGTTGATGCCCTCTCGCTCGAAGATGTCGAGGTTGGCCAGCGCCACCGCGGACGACACCGGATGCCCGCCGAAGGTGTAACCGTGGCCGAACACCGTCTGGCCGTCGTTGAACGGCTCGAACAGCCTGTCGCTGGCGACCATCGCGCCGATCGGCGAGTATCCGGACGTCAAACCCTTTGCGCAGGTGATGATGTCGGGCACGTAGTCGAAGTCGTTGCAGGCGAACATCGATCCGATACGGCCGTAGGCGCAGATGACCTCGTCGGAGACCAGCAGCACGTCGTACTCGTCGCAGATCTCGCGCACCCGCTCGAAGTATCCGGGCGGCGGCGGGAAGCATCCGCCTGCGTTCTGCACGGGCTCCAGGAACACTGCTGCGACGCTGTCGGGTCCTTCGAACTCGATGGCCTCGGCGATCCGGTCCGCGCAGTAGCGGCCGAAATTCTTGAGATCGGTGTCATAGGGCTCGGGTGCGCGGTAGAAGTTGGTGTTCGGCACGCGGAAACCGCCGGGCACCAGCGGCTCGAACGGGACCTTGAACGCCGGGATGCCCGTGATGGACAGCGCACCCTGCGGTGTGCCGTGGTAGGCGATCGAGCGCGAAACCACCTTGTGCTTACCGGGTTTGCCGGTCAGCTTGAAGTACTGCTTGGCCAGCTTCCATGCGCTCTCGACGGCTTCGCCGCCGCCGGTGGTGAAGAACACCCGGTTCAAATCGCCCGGCGCGTATCCGGCGATGCGTTCGGACAGTTCGATCGCGGTCGGCGTCGCGTAGGACCACAGCGGGAAGAACGCCAGAGTCTCGGCCTGCTTGGCGGCCGCCTCCGCGAGCTCCTTGCGGCCGTGTCCGACCTGCACCACGAACAGGCCGGAGAGCCCGTCAATGTAGCTCTTGCCCTTGTCATCCCAGATATGGACGCCTTCGCCGCGGGTGATGATCGGCGGGGTGATGCCCTCGCCGTGCCGTGCGAAGTGGCCCCACAGGTGGCGGTTCGCCTTGGTTGCTAGGTCGGTCGATACTTCTGGTGCGATATCAGTAGTCGTCATCTTGTACCCCAATTATATTGCTGCTTAACGAGTTTCAGGTAAACCAGCGTTTCGGTGGATATCACTCCCGGCAGTGCGCGAATCTGGGTGTTGAGCAGCTCGAGCAGGCTATCGTCGTCTTCGCAGACCACTTCGATGATGGCGTCGAAGGAGCCCGCGGTCAGCACCACATACTCGACCGCGTCGATCGCGGCCAACTTTTCAGCCACCCGTGTCGTGTCGCCCGTGCAGCGGATGCCGATCATCGCCTGTCGGGCGAAACCGAGTTGCATCGGATCGGTGACAGCGACGATCTGCATGACGCCTGAGTCGACCATGCGCTGGACCCGCTGCCGCACCGCGGCCTCGGAGAGCCCCACCGCCTTGCCGATGCCCGCATACGAGCGACGACCGTCCTGCTGCAGCTTCTCGATGATTGCCTTGGACAGTTCGTCCAGCTGAACCGCTGCCCCTGGACGCGTATGCACGCGCAGGGAGACGGGTTGGATGCCATCAGCACCCGGGTTGGCCATGGTTGAGATTGTGCACGGAATCCGTCGTCACAAGCAACCAAACCAATGAAATCACGCGCCGAGGGTTGTCGCGACTGCAGGAATGCGTAGCCGCGGGGCAACGCGTCGGTTAGCGTTGGACCATGACTGCGACGGTATCGGCCAGCGTGGCCGGCAGCTGGATCAACGGCGCGGCGGTCACCACCGGCGGCGCCAATCATCAGGTCATCAACCCCGCGAACGGCGACGTCGTCGCCGAGCTGGCATTGGCCACCCCGGCCGACGTCGACACTGCGGTCGAGGTGGCGCGCGAGGTGCAGCGGGGGTGGGGCAGCGCTACCCCGGTGGACCGGGCGACGGTGCTGGCCAAGCTGGCTGCGCTGATGTCCGAGCACGCCGACGAGCTGGTCGCCGAGGAGGTCAGCCAGACCGGCAAGCCGGCGCGGCTGGCCCGCGAGTTCGACGTCCCAGGCAGCATCGACAACGTCGACTTCTTCTCCGGCGCGGCCCGTCACCTCGAGGGCAAGGCCACCGCCGAGTACTCCGGCGACCACACCTCGAGCGTCCGCCGCGAGGCCGTCGGCATCGTCGCAAGCATCACGCCGTGGAACTATCCGCTGCAGATGGCGGTGTGGAAGGTGCTGCCCGCGCTGGCCGCCGGCTGCAGCGTCGTCATCAAACCCGCGGAGCTGACACCGTTGACCACGTTGACGCTGGCGCGGCTTGCCACCGAAGCGGGCCTGCCGGACGGCGTCTTCAACGTCCTCACCGGGGCAGGCGGCGACGTCGGCACCGCGCTGGCCGGCCATCCGGACGTGGACGTGGTGACGTTCACCGGGTCGACGCCGGTGGGCCGCAAGGTGATGGCCGCCGCGGCGGTGCACGGCCACCGCACCCAGCTCGAGCTGGGCGGCAAGGCGCCGTTCGTGGTTTTCGACGACGCCGATCTCGACGCGGCGATCCAGGGTGCGGTCGCGGGTTCGCTGATCAACACCGGACAGGACTGCACCGCCGCGACGCGCGCGATCGTCGCGCGGCCGCTCTATGACGACTTCGTCGCCGGTGTCGGCGAGCTGATGAGCAAGGTTGTCGTCGGCGATCCCGACGACGACGACACCGACCTCGGGCCGCTCATCTCGATGGCGCACCGCGCCAAGGTCGCGGGCATGGTCGAGCGGGCGCCGGATCAGGGCGGTCGCATCGTCACCGGCGGCACCGCACCAGATCTGCCGGGATCGTTCTACCGTCCGACGCTCATCGCCGATGTCGGCGAGGACTCTGAAATCTACCGCGACGAGATCTTCGGTCCGGTGCTGACGGTGCGCCCGTTCACCGACGACGACGACGCGCTACGGCAGGCCAATGACACCGCGTTCGGCCTTGCCGCCTCGGCGTGGACCCGCGACGTCTACCGGGCCCAGCGCGCGTCGCGCGAGATCCACTCCGGCTGCGTGTGGATCAACGACCACATCCCGATCATCAGCGAGATGCCGCATGGTGGCGTCGGCGCTTCGGGCTTCGGCAAGGACATGTCGGACTACTCGTTCGAGGAGTACCTGACGATCAAGCACGTGATGAGCGATATCACCGGCGTCGCC
>NZ_JAVHWK010000032.1:0-19889 GCF_032159775.1 Mycobacterium sp. | reverse complement strand
TCGTAGCCGCGAAGCAGCCGTTTCGTGGTCATGATCGAACCGTGTCAGCACCTTCCGACATCGATTGTGGCGTCAGCCGCACTGAACTGTCGGATGTGGATGGCCTCGGGTTGCCCGCCTCCGGGCGACAAAGTCGTCAGCCGTTAGCTGATCTGCGTTCGAACGACTTTGTCGCTCAGAGCCGGGCAGCTCGGCGCGTGCTCCGCAGGGTCGGCGAATCACGCGCTGCGGGCCAGCGCACGCCGCATCGCGCCGATCGGATCGGCGTAGATGCCACCAAGCGACACCACGCCCGCACCCGCCTCCTGCACCCGGTTGCCGAACGACGTCACCCGGATATCGCGGGCGGGCAGCACCGAGCGCTGCCGGTATGCGTCCTCCACCAGGCTCATGCCCTCGGGATACTCGGTGAACGCCTGACCGCCGACCACCAGGTCGTCGGGGTTGAGCATGTCGCGCAGCAGCGCAACCGCCTCTCCGAGCACCCTCGCCCGCTCGGCCAATAAGGCGCGCGCCTGCTCGTCGCCCTGCCTGGCCGCCCGCAGCACGGCCGCCATCGTCGACGCCGGGCCGTCTGCGGGGATCACCCGGTGCTTGCGTGCGGCGATGAGAACCGCCTCGTCGCTGACCGTCGACTCCAGCTGCCCCGTTCCGCCGAGCAGGTCCGATTGAGCGGGCAAGCCGGCGATGGTTCCCGGGCCGCTGGCAGGCGAATGCACCTTGCCGCCGATCGAGAGCGCGTAGCCGACGGTTTCGCGGGCGTACACGTACAGGCTCGTCGCCGGATGCGACGGCCGGCGCGTACCCAGCAACAGTTCGGCGCCCGCCATGGCGTCGACGTGCGACGCGACCGACACCGGAAGGCCGAGGGTTTCGGCGATGACGGGCCCGACGGGCGCATCCGACCAACCCAGCCGCGGGTGGTCGAGGTAGCCGGTCGTGCTGTCGATGACGCCGCCCGCGGTGACCCCGACCCACAGCGCGCGGCGCCGGTGCCAGCGACTCAGGTAGCGACGCGCACTGCCGGCCAGCGACGCGAGGGCGGCCGTCTGCGCGCCACGCGGCGTCGGCGTCTCGACGACGTCGAGCGTGCGGCCGAACAGGTCGGTCGCCACGATGCTCGTGGTCCGCGCGCCGATGTGGATGCCGAGCGTCAGGAACGGCTCGTGGTTGACCTCGACCGGTACCCGGGGCCTGCCGATGGCGCCGGACACCGCAAGGTCGGCGCGTTCCCTGAGCACACCCGCATCGAGCAGCGCGGTCACCTGACGGTTCACCGTCGCGATCGACAGCCCGGTGACCTTGGCGATGACGTCACGGGCGATGGGGCCACGCGACCTGGCGGCGTTGAACACCGAGGCCGCCGCGGCGTCGGCCACGCACAGCGACGGCGCAACGATGTGATGCCGCGACAGCAGGGCACGCTTGGTATGGGCGGTGGGAGCTTGGCGGAGAGCGGTGGTGCGCACGGGATGTCCTCGGCAGTAGTCGGCTGGTGGGGCGGTGCCACACCTGGCGACTCAGTAGGACAGTGCGAATGTCTCGACTCGGGTCAGGCGCGGCGGATTGCGCGGCGACAACAACAACACGCGCGGCGTGCGCCGATTGCCTGACTACTGCGGGTCACGCCGTGAACTTAGCACAGCCAACTAGCTCTCTGCCCAGTGACGTCGGCCACTACCGAGGGAAGTGCACCGTCTGCGTGGACAACAGCTTGTGCGGCCTGCTGATGAAGTTCGCGGCCGCCACTACGCCCATCCATGTCGGGATGAGGTCGGAGTCGCCGTACACGAACCGGCATGCCGATTCGAGGGTCTGACCCGCGACGTGCAGGCGGAAATTGAGGCCCGGCTGGATCAGCACGGTGCCCGGTGCGGGCTCGGTGGCCGGGTCCATGTCGTTCGCGAACGCGATGACGATCGCAAGACCGTCGTCGCCGTACCACCGGCCCGCCAGCCCGGCGAAGCTCTCGCCGTCCACCACGGTGTGGTGCCCGACGTCGCTGAGATCGGGGATCAGCAGCCATGCGCCAGGCTCGATCGGCTGCTGGGCCACGCCGCTGGCGACCTCCCAGATCAGCTGGATCTTGGTGTCCTGGGTGCCGTAGTAGTGCTGGGTGACCTGTGCGCGGGCGGCCGGGGTGTCGTCGGTGGTCCACAGATGCCGGTACGTCACATAGGGAACCAGCAGTTCCTGGCCGGCGAGGATCAGGTCGGGGTTGGCGAGGTTGTTCATGCTGGCGATCACCGGATACAGCTCGCCGTCGCCGTACTCGCGTGCGGCGATGCCGAAGAGGGTGTCGCCAGGCTCGACGGTGTAGTTCTTCATCTTGGTTCCTTTCGAAGTGCGGGGGGACGGCCCAAGCCTTCGCGGGCGCGTGCCACGGCACACGAGTAGGCGACTACTCGATTTCGTAGAGTTGGTGCCATGTCAACGCCCGAATCAGACCGCCGGGTCGCGGTGGTCACCGGTGCCAGTGCCGGCATTGGTGAAGCGACCGCCAGAACGCTTGCCGCCCAAGGCTTTCACGTGGTGTGCGTGGCCCGCCGCGAGGGACCGATCAAGGAGCTCGCCGCGGAGATCGGCGGCAGCGCCGTCGTCACCGACGTCACCGACGAACGTGCGGTGGCGGCGCTTGCCGACGGGCTGGACCGCGTCGACGTCGTGGTGAACAACGCGGGCGGCGCCCGTGGCCTCGAGCCGGTGGCCGACGCGAACGTCGAGCACTGGCGGTGGATGTGGGAGTCCAATGTGCTCGGCACGTTGCACGTGACGCGCGCCCTGCTACCCAAGCTCATCGAATCCGGCGACGGGCTGATCATTACCGTGACTTCGATTGCGGCGCTGGAGATCTACGACGGCGGATCCGGCTACACCGCGGCCAAACACGCGCAGGGCGTGTTGCACCGCACGCTGCGCAGCGAGTTGATCGGAAAGCCCGTTCGGCTCAGCGAGGTAGCGCCCGGGATGGTCAAGACGGACTTCTCGTTGCGCCGGTTCGACGGCGACGAGGAGCGGGCCGACGCCGTTTACAAGGGCGTCACCCCGTTGGTGGCCGAGGACATCGCCGAGGTGATCGGCTTCGTCGCCAGCAGGCCGTCGCACGTCGACCTCGACCTGATCGTGGTCAGGCCGCGCGATCAGGTCACCGGAGCAACCGGGTCGCGCTTCAACCGACGCGACACGGAGTAGCCGAATACTCAGACCGCGACGGCCCCCTGGGTCAAGATCACCAGGTGAGAAGAACCCTTGCCGCCGCGATGGCCGCGAGCGCAACCGGGTCCGGACATCCGTCGCAGACGTCGGCGACCGAGTGGCAGGCTTTCCTGGGCCAGGATCACGTACGTCCTGCGTACACCGTTCAGTACCGCGTAACCTCGCGCCGCTGATCGGCGACAAGACCCTTGACGACTCCGTCGCCGACGAAATGGCCAACGCGGCGATGGGAGCGGTGTATGACCATCCGAGCTATTCCAAGGCACTCCTCGATCAGGGCGGCCGCCGAAGGCCGGGTCGTCAGCAACACTGAGGCGTCCTACCAACACACCTTGATCAAGCAGAAGAACCTGCCGATCACCCGACCGATTCGCGAATTCGGCAAGGCGGTCGCCGACAAGACGAACAGACCGGTGCGCGACGTAGTCAAAAAGGTCAGCGGCACCATCAAGACGGTGGCCGACAGGTTGACCCCGAAGGTCAACCGGCAGTAGCGATCAGCCGCCCGGCGGGCGGCCGTTGACCGGCTGCGGCGCATCGGTCGGGGTGGCGGGCGCGGTGCTCGGGATCCCGGTCGGTGGCGGCTGCGATGACAGCGCCGACATCGTCACCCACTCGTCCCACGGCACCGCCCAGTCCCAGATGTCCCCGTCGGCGTAGGAAAGGTCGATTGACGTTCCTGTCACCTCGACCGGGTCGCCGTAGATTGCGCTGCCGAAGTACTGCTGGGCGTTTTCCAGGTTGAGGTTGATGCAGCCGTTGGTGACATTGGTGTTGCCTTGCGCCCCAATGCTGTTGGGGTTGCAATGGATGAACTCGCCGTTGTTGGAGATACGCACGGCGAAGCGCTCGTGCACATTGCTGTAGCCGGCAGCCGGGTTGCTCATGTAGAAGTCTTCGTACTTCTCGCTGACCACGTGCACGCCGCTGCGGGTGATGTTGCGGGGCAGGTCACCTTCACCGTAGCTGCACGGGAAGTCCATGATGACGCCCTCGTCGGTGATCACCTGGATGCGGTGCGAACTGGCTTCGGCCTTGACGACCTGGCGGCGCCCGATCACGAAGTTCAGCGAAATGTCCTGTGCGCCAAAGGCATCGTCGCCGAACTTCACCCCGTAGAGTCTTGCCTCCACGTTCACCGTGGCGCCAGCGGGGTAGTAGTCCTTGGTGCGGTAGTGCACCCGCGAACCGGCGGCCTCGTCGGGCAGCCACGCCCAGCTGCCCTCGACCGGCGGCTCGGTGGTCACCTTCAGCGCCTTCTCCACGGTGGCCTTGTCCTCGTCGTCGATCGAGGCGTCGAACTGGAGAATCACCGGCACCGCGACGCCGACGACCTGACCGTCGGCGAGCTGGAACTGACCGTTGACCTGAGTTGTCGGGTTCACGGTTGTGAACTTGCCCTGCACCGGGACGGCCTTCCCGTCGCGACCGACCACCGAGCCCGCCCAGCTGTACTCCACGCCGTAGCCAAGCGGCTCGGTGACGGTGAACGCGGTGCGCTCACGGTTGATCACGCCCGCGACGGCCTTGCCTTCGGCGTTCGTCAGCGCGACGCGCTGGAACCAGCCGTCGCGGACATCGACGCGGACCGGCGAAGTGGGCACCACGTCGGCGGCGGCGTTGGCCGGGGTGTAGGTCAGCGACGGCGCGGTCGGCGCCTCGGCTGCCTCCGACGGTGCCTTCGGCTTGCTGGAACAGGCGGCGAGGACCCCCGGAGCGACCACTCCGACCGCCAGAGCGGTCAGGGCTTTGCGCCGAGAAATCGGCGGCAACGGATTGGCGGGGGTCACGTGTTCCAAAGATACCTAGAGAGAGCCTCCAACCAGAATCGGCTCGGGTGTGAGTTCGATCCCGAAACCGGCCTTTACACCGTCGCGCACCCGTCTGGCCAGGGCAATCACGTCGGACGCGGTGGCATTTCCGCGGTTGGTCAGGGCCAGCGCGTGCTTGGTGGACAGCCGGACGGGCGCTTCGTCGGCCGGATAGCCCTTGTGAAAGCCCGCTTGCTCGACCAGCCAGCCCGCGGCCAGCTTGACCCCGTTCGGCGCCGGGTAGTTCGGTACCGGCGCCTGAAAGCGGCCCTGGATCCGGTCGAAGACCGCGCGCGTGACGACGGGGTTGGTGAAGAACGAGCCGACGCTCCAGGTGTCGTGGTCGGCTTCGTCGAGCACCATGCCCTTGCGTCTGCGCAACGCCAGCACGGCGTCACGCACTGCGGCCGGGTCGGTGCGGGCGCCCGGCTCGGCGCCGAGCGCCGCCGTCAGCTCGCCGTAGCGCAGCGGCGCACTGCGGCCGTCGGCGTCAAGGCCGAACTCGACCTCCAGCACGATGGCGGCATCGGAGTGTTTGAGAATGCTTGTCCGATAACCGAATCCGAGCTCTGCGCCACTGACCCAGCGATCCTCGCCGCTGGCGCGGTCCAGCAGCCGGACACGTCGGATCGTGTCCGAGACCTCCGCCCCGTACGCACCGACGTTCTGCACCGGAGTCGCGCCCGTCGAGCCGGGGATGCCCGACAGACATTCGAGGCCACCGAGGCCGTGCTCGATCGCGGTGACGACGACGTCGTCCCACACCGCGCCTGCCTCTGCCCGCAGCACGTCGCCGTCGACCTGGATGCCCGCATTGGCCAGCCGAACGACCGTCAGATCCGCCATCTCGTCGGGCAGGACGACATTCGAACCGCCCGCCAGCACCAGCGTCCGTTCTCCGGAGTCCGCTGCTGCGTCAAGAGCGCCGATGACCGCGATGACCGCATCGGTGCTCTCGCAGGTGATCAGGCGGCGCGCGACCGGGCCGACGCGCAGCGTGGTCAGCGGGGCGAGCGGTACCTGCTCGGCGACAGGTACACCCCGTAGGCGCGAAGTGACCACGGGCCGTAACGGTAGCCTGGCCAGCTATGCCGCGTTCATTCGACATGGCCGCCGAGTACGAGGGCAACGTCGAACAGGTGCACCGGGCATTCCGCGATCGGTCCTACTGGTTGGCGCGGCTGGCTGATTCCGGCGCCGACAAGACGACGTTGGACTCCATGCAGGTCGATGGCAAGGGCGGCGTCGACGTGGTCACCACGCAGGTTCTTCGCCGCGACCGGCTACCCGGCGTGGTCACGCAGTTCCATCCCCGCGATCTGGCGATCGTGCGCGAAGAGGTGTGGAGCCCGATCGCGGATGGCGCCGCGACCGCAACCGTGACCGGTGCCATCCCCGGGGCACCCGTTTCGCTGACGGGTGCCGCTGTGCTCGAGCCCACCGCCGACGGGGGCTCGCGGCTGCGATTCACCGCAAGCGTGGAGGTGCGGATCCCTCTCGTCGGCGGCAAGATCGAAAACTTCATCGGCAGCCAACTCGTCGACTTGCTCATCGCAGAGCAGCGATTCACCACGGCGTGGATCGAGGAGAACCCTTAACTGGGCCGGTAACGTGGTGTTATGGCGCGCCGGATGGATTACAGGATCGACTTCGGCGCGCCAGCTGAGAAGATCTACCAGGACTTCACCAGCCGCGCCTACTGGGAAACCCTGATGGACGCCTACCGCTTCCTGACCCCACAGTCCGAAATCACGACGTTCACGTCGGACGGGTCGGGCACCGACGTCGTCTTCAAGCAGAACCTGCCGCGGGCATACCTGCCGCCGGTCGCGCGCAGCGTGGTTCCCGTCGACATGGTCATCACTCGCGAGCAGCATTTCGACCCGTACGACCACGCCAACAAACAAGGCAAGGGCACCTACCGGGCGAGCATCCCGCACGGGCCGGGACACTTCGGCGGCACATACCTGCTCACCGAGACCGAATCGGGCAGCGAGCTACGTCTGGTCAGCGTCTGCAAGGTGTACATCCCGCTGATCGGCGGTGCGCTGGAGGACCTGATCCTTCACCACATCAAGCAGCTCTTCGATGCCGAGGAGGCGTTCACCGCTGACTGGATCGCCAAGCACCACTAGCCCCGTTGGTCAGCTGACACGGGGCACGACCGGCCACAACCGGCTTCGCCGCTGCGATCGGTGGCTCGTGCACTCGCCGCGGGTCCGCACCGCATTGCAGTCGGCGGCCGACCCTCTGGTGATCGATCTCGGTTACGGCGCCCTTCCGGTGACCACTCTGGAACTCGCGAGCAGGTTGCGCACCGTACGCACCGATGTGCGGGTGATCGGGTTGGAGATCGACCCAGAGCGCGTCAATGCGGCGCGGGCCGCCCAAAACCACTCAGTCGAGTTCGGGCTCGGCGGTTTCGAGTTGGCAGGCCACTGCCCGGTGCTGGTGCGGGCGTTCAACGTGCTGAGGCAGTACCCGGAGGACGCCGTCGACGAGGCGTGGTCGTTGATGAGGACACGGCTGGCGCCCGGCGGCCTGGTCGTCGACGGCACGTGCGACGAGATCGGCAGGCGGTGCGCCTGGGTACTGCTCGACGGCGACGGACCGGTCAGCCTGACCCTGGCCTGCGACCCGTTCGCCATCGAGCGCCCGTCAGACCTCGCTGAGCGGCTTCCGAAAGTGCTTATCCACCACAATGTCTCGGGTCAGCCGGTCAACAGCCTGCTTGCCGCCGCCGATCACGCATGGGCGAGCGTCGCCGGCCACGGTGTCTTCGGACCGCGTGAACGGTGGCGCGCCATGCTGAACATGTTGCGCGACAACGGCTGGCCGGTCGAACCTCCCCGCCGCCGCATGCGCGACGGCGTGCTCACGGTGCCGTGGTCCGATGTCGCCCCCGTCGGGGCTCCGTGGGCTACTGTTGCCCCGCCGCTTCGACCTTGACCAGATCCGCCTCCGGCTCCCCGTCAGTCACCTCGTCGAGTGCGTCGTCGACATCCTGGGCGACCTGGATGTCGAGTCCGCGAATCGGTGCCTGCGGCGTCACCAAAGCTATTGCCACATAGGTGATCAACGACGAGGCGAAGGCAATGAAGGTCGGCCAGCCGTCGAATGACGGGTCGATGACGCCGTTGGGGATGTAGAGGATCGTGTTGTCCAAGCCGTACATCGTCGGCGTCATCACGAACAACACGAGTCGCACGGTCAGGCCGACGACAATGGACGTCAGTGCCGCGACTGCGGTACCCCTGCGCCACACCAGCCCGAGGATGAACGGCACCACCAGACACGCCAGCAGCAGATCGAACGCCAGCGTCAGCAGGATTCCGGTCTGCTTCACATAGATCGCGATGAAAATTGCGAGCACCGTCACCGGCACCATCGCGATGCGCGTCGACCACAGCAGCGGATCACGCTGCCCCGGCACATGCACGCGCCGAATCCCGCCGAGGTTGCGCACCGACACATTCGAGATGGCCAGAATCGCGCCGTTGGCGGTGCTCATCGACGCGCCGACAAGGCCGCACAACACGATGACCGTCAGGAACACCGGGGCGTAGTTGTCCAGCAGCACGAATAGGATCGGGCCGTCGAGCTGCTCGGGCAGGAACGCCTTCGCCGAGAGCACGACGAGCCCGAACGGAATGCAGATCGCCACGACACCCGTCGCGGCGCCAAAGCATGCCCGCCGGGCCGTCTCCGGGGACTTCGCGGCGAACACCCGCTGCATGAAGTCGATCGCGACGATGTCGCCGATGCCCAACGCGATCAGCGTCGCCCAGTTGATGGTCGCACCCTGGGCCGGGTCGGTCATCTGGCCGAGCTCCAGCGGGCCCATGCCGTCGGCGATCGCGATGCCGTGCGTGACGGCCATCCAGATCAGCAGGCCGACGGCGCCGACGAACACCAGAGCCATCTGGATGATCGCGGTGTACGCATCGGCGATCAGGCCGCCCGTTCCCGTGTAGGCCACGGCGAGGATCGCGATGATGACCGCGCCGAGCCAGTACGGAATCCCGACGAAGTAGTTGAACAGAAAGCCGCCCGCAACCAGGTTTCCCGCCACCAGAAGGCAGAAGCCGATGATCAGCAGCAGGGATGCGACGGCCTCGACGGGCCGGCCGAACCGCAGCCGGTAGTAGTCCGGGAATGACGTGAGCCCCATCCGGTTCATCGGCTTGGCGAAGAACACGCCCGTCAGGAACAGGCACAGCGCGAGGCCGAGCGGAAGGCACGCGCCGGCCCAGAAGCCGAATTCGGACGCCAGGTCGGTATTGCCCAGCGTGGCATTGGTGTCGACCGCCGAGCCCATCAGCGCCCCGCCGACGAGGATCAGGGGCAGTGAGCGGCCGGCGACGAGGAAATTGGCGCTGTCGCCTGCGATGCGTTTCGAAACCAGGAAGCCGACGAGAACGACGACGGCGATGCTGATCCCTACGCCGAGAAGAATCATGAGGGAGCCTCCTTGCGAGCTGCGGAGCCTCCCGGGTTTTTGTCCCGCCGTGGAGCGGCGGGGCCTCGTCGCCCAACCGCCTGCATCTCTCGGACCAGACCCGTAGAAACCGGCGGAACCCTAGACGCGCCCCACAGCTGAATGTGGGTCGTGCGTCAGGAAAGCCCCGAACCGTTACGGCGGGTTGCGGGCAGTGTTAACGGCTCGTTGCATTTTCAAGTGGCGGGTTTTCCGATCGCTGCCAAGATAAGGAAGCAGGAGCCGCGCACCGGCTCCCCGGACGAGGTGCGTCGTACCCGGCAAGCGACAAGACGGCGCTAAGGAGTCCACCGTGGCCGACGACGACCAAGCCCTCAACGCCGAAGGCGCATGGGCGCAACAAGCCGAGGCGCGCCTTCCGGATCGCCGCGAGCGCGAGGAGATCGAACGCGGCCTCACCTACGGGCTGGAGGCCGCGCCGACGATCAACGACCGCCGAATCTCCACGTTCGTCCGCGGCGAACTGCCGCACTTCGCGGGCGAGCGGGGAACGTTCCTGAAATGCCCGTTCGTCGAGGACGTCAACAAGGTCGACGACGCCGAGGTGGCGATCTTCGGTGTGCCGCTCGACGCCGGCGCTACCTACCGGCCGGGCACCCGCTTCGGTCCGCAGGGAATTCGGCGGTCCACCAACCTTTTTGGCACCTACAACTACGAGTCGGGCGTCGACCTGCGTGAGCAGCTCAACATGGTCGACATCGGCGACGTGTTCACCATCCCGGGCAACCTGGAGAAGTCCTTCGACCAGATCAGCCAGGCCATGGCGCATGTGGTGTCCAAGGGTGTGATGCCCGTCGTGCTCGGCGGCGATCACTCCATCGGCTTCCCGACCATCCGCGGGTTGACCCCCTATCTGGACGGCAACGTCGGCATCATCCACTTCGACCGCCACGTGGACACCCAAGAATCCGACCTCGACGAGCGAATGCACACCACACCGTGGTTCCACGCCACCAACATCAAGAACGCGCCCGCCACCAATCTGGTACAGATCGGTATCGGCGGCTGGCAGGCGCCCCGGGCGGGCGTCAAGGTCGGTCGCGAGCGTCAGTCGACGGTCATCACCGTGGGCGACGTGGAACGGGTCGGCGTCGAAAAGATCGCCGAGATGGCACTCGAGATCGCCTGGAAAGACGCCAAGGCCGTGTACCTCTCTTTCGATATCGATGTCATCGACGCCGGCTTCGTCCCCGGCACGGGGTGGCCGGAACCCGGCGGGCTGCTGCCGCGCGAGGCGCTCAACCTCATCAAGATGGTGTCGGAGCCAGGCCTGGCAGGCATCGAGGTCGTCGAGTGCTCGCCACCGTACGACTGGGCCGAGCAGACCGCGCTGTTGAGCTCCCGGGTGATCCTGGACAGCCTTGCCGCGCAAGTGCGCTCTGGGAAACTGGGCAACAAGGCCGCCGCACAGGACCGAGTCGCCTGGGGGCCGTGACGGCGGCTCTACTCTGGAGCCATGCGAATCGCGTTGGCGCAGGTCCGGAGCGGCACTGAACCCGAGGCCAATCTGAAGCTGGTCGAGGACTACACGCGTCGGGCGGCCGACGCGGGCGCGAGCCTGGTGCTGTTCCCTGAAGCGACGATGTGCCGATTCGGGGTGCCGCTGTCAGAGGTCGCCGAGCCGCTGGACGGGCCGTGGGCCGACGGGGTGCGCCGCATCGCGTCGGGCGCGGGCGTCACCGTCGTTGCAGGCATGTTCGTGCCGGCCGACGACGGCCGGGTCACCAACACGTTGATCGCGTCCGGGCCGGGCGTGGACGCCCACTACGACAAGATCTACCTCTACGACGCGTTTGGGTTCACCGAGTCGCGCACCGTCGCGCCGGGCCGCGAGCCCGTGGTGATCACCGCCGACGGGGTGCGCGTCGGGCTGAGCCTCTGCTACGACATCCGCTTCCCGGAGCTCTACGTCGAACTGGCAAGACGCGGCGCTCAGCTCATCACCGTGCACGCCTCGTGGGGCACGGGGCCAGGCAAGCTCGAACAGTGGACGCTGCTGGCCCGTGCCAGGGCATTGGACACCGGCAGTTTCGTCGGCGCCGTCGGTCAGGCATATCCGGGCGACGAGGTCGCTGCGCTCGGACCGACAGGCGTGGGCGGCAGCGTCGTCGCATCTCCGCTCGGTGAGGTCATCGAAGCGGCGGGCGCAGACCCGACGCTGCTCGTCACCGATATCGACCCCGAAGCCGTGCAGTCGGTGCGGGACACGATCGCGGTGCTGCGCAACCGCACAGACCTCGCTGAACTTCATAAGGCAGAATCGCGGGGGTGACTGAACCCTGGGCTCGCCCGGCCGACCAGCCCCCGCCAGGTCAGGCCCCGCAGGGGCCGCCTCCTCCGCAGTTCCCGCCGGGCCCATCCGGGCAACCTGGTCCCCCGCCACCAGGCGGGCCAGCTGGACCAGGCGGACCAGGCGCAGAAGGCGGGAAGCTCAAGCGGCTCTTCCGTGACCCGCTGACCATCGTGCTGGTGGTCGTCATCGTGGTGGCGCTGGTCGCCGCCGGCGTACTGGCCGCGGAGCTGTACGCGCGCAGTCGGGCCGACGACGTGGTGGCCGCGGCCACCGAGTGCGTGGTGCAGGACGACGTCACCGTCTCGTTCGGTGCGTCGCCGTTTCTGATCCAGCACATGACCGGGCACTACGGCAACATCTCAATCGAGACGGCGGGTAACCAGATCCGCGACGCCAAAGGCATGAAGGCCCAGGTGAACATCGACGACGTGCGGCTGCACGACTCCGGGAATTCGAAGGGCACCATCGGCGCACTGAACGCGACGATCACCTGGACGGCTGACGGCATCAAGCAGACCGTGCAGGATTCCATCCCGGTAGTCGGCGGGTTCGTCACCGGCGTCAAGACCAACCCGTCCGACGGCACCATCGAGCTCGAGGCGGCATTGGGCAGCAGTATCACCACCAAGCCGACAGTGCAGGACGGTGGCCTGGCGCTACAGGTGGTCAACCTCAGCGGGCTGGGCTTCACGCTGCCGCGCGAGACGGTGCAGCCCGCGCTGGATGCGTTCTCCGCCCAGCTGACGAAGAACTATCCGCTCGGTATCAAGGCCGACGATGTCACAGTCACCGATACCGGTGTGACAGCGCGCTTTTCGACCAAGGACGCGCAGATCCCGGCGGGCAACGACGATCCCTGCTTCGCAGGCCTCTGAGTCGGCTCGGCCGGCGTGGCCTTCAGACCAGTCCGTCCAACACGGCGCGGGTGCCCGACAGCCCGAGACGGGTAGCACCCGCGTCAAGCATCGCGACGGCGTCGTCGGCGGTGCGAATGCCGCCGCTGGCCTTGACCCCGAGCTCCGCGCCGACGGCGGCCGCCATCAGCTCGACCGCGTGCAGCGAAGCGCCGCCGCTGGGATGAAACCCGGTGGAGGTCTTGACGAAGTCCGTACCCGCGTCTGCGGCCGCCCGGCACGCCGAGGTCAGCGCGTCTTCACCGGCCAGGCTCAGCAGTGCCGCCGACTCGACGATCACCTTGAGGACCGCGTCGGGCACGGCGGCGCGGACGGTGGCGACATCGGCCCGTACCGAGTCGAATTCACCCGATACAGCGGCGCCGACATCGATGACCATGTCGATCTCGTCGGCGCCCGCATCCACGGCCTGCACCGCCTCGGCGGCTTTGATCGCCGAAAGGTGTTTGCCTGACGGGAATCCCACGACAGATGCGATGTGCAGACCCTCGGGTGCCGACGATCTGGCGACGGCCACCATCGAAGGAGATACGCACACCGCATACACGCCGAGCTCGACGGCCTGCGCCACCAATGTCGTGATATCGCTTTGTGTTGCTTCGGGTTTGAGCAACGTGTGGTCGACGACACCGGCCACTTCAGCGCGACCGCGCGGCACTAGAACGGTTCTTCTGTGCCGCCGGGATTGCAGTGCGCGGCCACCATCTGGTCGGGTGAGACCTCCGGTCGCCACGGCTCGAGGTTCCAGCTCGTTTTCCCTGGTTCGGCGAGTTCCGCGTACTGCCAGTGGCACATGAATTGTTCACGCATACCGGGAATGTCGGCGTCCGGCGACAGCGCCAGCACTTCGGTCCATGCCTCGTCGGCCTGCCCTGTGGTGCCGATCTGAGCGGCCGCGACGCGGGCGGATTCCGTCGGATATACGCGCAGTGTGGACAGGTCGCCCCACTTCGCCCACTCGGCGGAGGCGACGTAGGGCGGGCTGGCCACGTCGGCCGACGCGGTGCCCGCGAGCACGAGGGCAGCAGTCATGGCAGCCGCCGCGGCGGCAAGGATCCGGCGCACTCGACTACCGTGACTTTCCCTGGATATCGAGGATCTTGGGCCGGACGTCGACGAGGTAAATGCCCGATGCCACTGCTGCGATGGCCGCGCCGAAGGGATCCCGGAATACCAGCAGCAGCAGGACGCTGACGCCGATGATGAGCAGCCAGACCGGCTTGGTGAGCTTGCCCGCGGCGGTGTAGGCGTCGGGGCGTTGCATGGCGGCGTGCACGAAGGCATAGGCGGCCACGGCAAATGCGAGGACGACGAGCACCAAAACGATGACGCCCGCTAGGTCGGCAAGGATCACCTCACCAGCCTAAGCGGGCGCCACCGTCGGCGTCGAATCTACTTCTGAGTGACCTTCTTGGCCGGAGCCTTCTTGGCCGGAGCCTTCTTGGCGGGGGCCTTCTTGGCCGGCGCCTTCTTGGCGGTCGACTTCACCGGGGCGGCGGTCTTCTGCGCCTTCTTGGGCAGCTCGACGCCAACCAGCTTGGCGGCGCGCTCCCCGACCGCGCGGGTCTGCGAAGCAACGTTGCCCAGGGCCCCCTGGGTCAACTCGACAGCCTGATCGGTGTAGGTCTCCACCCGGCCGGCGGCCTCTTCGAGACCAGGCTGGCTGCGCAGCTTCTCGATGGCGACCTCGCCACGCTCGACGAGCTTGTTGTAGGTGCTCTGCGCGGTCTCGGCATAGGTCTCGGCGAACTTGCGGAGCTCCTCGGAGCTCAGCCGGTCGCGGAGGTCACCGAACTGCGACGGCAGGTCCTCCTGCAGCCTGGTCAGCCGGGCGCGGCTCTCCTCGACGCGCGTCTCGGCGTCGGTGCGGGCCTCGCCTGCACGCTCGAGCAGGGTGGCGACGATCTCGTTGACCCGCTCGAGGGCGAGGTCGGCGGCGCCCACTGCGGCGAGCAGCGGAGCCTTGAGGTCGTCAACGGTCGGCTGGGTGTTCTTCTGGGTCTTCTTCGCCATGTCAATGGTTCCTTTCTGATGTTTTCACTCGGTGGTCTCTATACAGCGATTCGTCGGGAGTTCAGTCAGTAGTCGGCTCCTCGTCCGTCTGCCTGCCTTCCTGGACGAGGGCGGCTTCGTTCTGTTCACAGAACGATGTGTAGATGTCGAGCAGCACCTGCTTCTGCCGCTCGGTGATCGCCGTGTCGGTGACGATGACGTCACGAACTTCGTTGGACTCGCTGGGTTCCAGGATTCCCGCCCTGATGTAGAGCACTTCCGCAGAGACCCGCAGTGCCTTGGCGATCTGGCTCAGCACGTCGGCTGAGGGTTTCCGCAGTCCCCGCTCGATCTGGCTCAAGTAGGGATTACTGACGCCGGCCTTCTCGGCCAGCTGCCGCACCGACACCTGCGCCGCCTCGCGCTGCGACCGGATGAAGCTCCCGATGTCCACTGCAGCGTTGGAGACCACATCGACGAGCTTCTCGTCCTGCGACATGGGTTACCCCCTCGGTACGTCGGGAAATCAGTGTGACGACCCAACGGTACGACGGGGTGCTAACTTTTGCAAGCACTAGTTAGCGCAGGTCAGAAGAGTAGTTGGGCTACCGAATAGATGGCCAGACCGGCGAGGGCGCCCACCACCGTGCCGTTGATCCGGATGAACTGCAGGTCACGGCCAACGTGAAGTTCGATGCGGCTGCTGGCCTCTTCGGCGTCCCACCGCTCGATCGTGTCGGTGATGATCGTTGTGATTTCCGCCCCATATTGGGAGACCAGGTGTTGCGCCGCCCTGGTGATCCAGTTGTCCACCTTGTCGCGCAGGTCGGCGTCGTCGCGTAGCGATTCGCCGATGTGCACCGCTGAGTCCGCGATGCGGGTGCGCAGCGCCGACGACGGGTCGTCGACGGACTCGAGAAAGATCCTCTTGGCCGTGTTCCACGCCGTTTCCGCTGCGCGGGCGACCTCTTCGCGGGCCATGATCTGGTTCTTCACGTTCTCGGCCTTGCCGATCGTGTCCTCGTCGTGCTGCAGGTCCTCGGCGAACTCGAACAGGAACCGGGTAGCCGACCGGCGCAACTCGTGGTCGGGATTGCGCCGCACCTTGTCGGTGAAGTCCATCAACTCGCGGTGGATGCGGTCGCCGACGAGATGGTCCACCCAACGCGGTGACCACGTCGGCGAATCGCGCTCGATCACCCGCTCGATCACCTCGCCGGCATTCAACGACCACTGAAACGCCCGATCGGCCAGCAGTTGCAACAGGGCTTCCTGACGGCCCTCTTGCAACAGCGTGGACAGCACCCGCCCGATCGGCGGACCCCACTGCGGCTCGGCGATCCGCTTGACGATCATCCGGTCCAATACCGCCTGGACGTCCTCGTCGCGCAACATCTCGACCATCACCCGCAGCACCGTGGAGGCCTCAGCGGCAACTCGCTCGGCGTGCGCGGGATCCGAAAGCCACTTTCCGAGACGTCCGGCGACTTCGGCGTCGCGCAGCTTGGTCTCGACCACCTCCGGCGACATGAAGTTCTCCCGGACGAACGCCCCAAGACCCTCGCCCAGCTGATCCTTTTTGCGCTTGATGATCGCGGTGTGCGGAATCGGTATGCCCAGCGGGTGCTTGAAGAGCGCCGTCACCGCGAACCAGTCGGCCAGTGCGCCGACCATGCCGGCTTCTGACGCGGCGGCGACATAGCCGGCCCACGCACCGGCGCCGTTGGCCTCGGCCCACCGGCAGAACAGGAACAAAACGGTGGCACCGACCAGGAATCCCAGCGCGACGGCCTTCATGCGACGTAGGCCACGGCGCCGTTCGGCATCGGCGGCGATGTCGGCGCCGGCCAGCGATTCGGCGAAACTCGCCCGCTCGGCCGGTGACGCGGGCAGGGCCTTCAATCCGCTGCTTCCTGAGCCTGGTCTGTGTGCCACTCCTCCATCATCCGCTACAACTTCGGTAGTTCGCCCGTGCCCACGCGGCTGACAGCGCCCGTCGGCCGTAGTATCGAGTAGATCTAGGGAACGGACTAGCGCGATAGTGGCTCAGCAGACACCGCCGGGGGCGGTCAAGACCGATGGTCGCAAGCGTCGCTGGCACCAACACAAGGTGGAGCGTCGCAACGAGCTGGTAGACGGCACACTCGTGGCCATCCGGCAACGCGGCAGCAATGTCAGCATGGACGAGATCGCCGCCGAGATCGGGGTTTCGAAGACCGTTCTCTACCGCTACTTCGTCGACAAGAACGACCTGACCACTGCGGTGATGATGCGGTTCGCGCAGACCACCTTGATCCCGAACATGGCCGCCGCGCTGTCATCGAACCTGCAGGGCTACGAACTGACCCGAGAGGTCATCAAGGTCTATGTCGAGACGGTGGCCGCCGAACCCGAGCCGTACCGGTTTGTGATGGCGAACAACTCGGCGAGCAAGAACAAGGTGATCGCCAACAGCGAGGAGATCATCGCCCGCATGCTCGCGGTCATGCTGCGCAGGCAGATGGTCGGTGTCGGCATGGACACCGGAGGCGTGGAGCCGTGGGCGTATCACACGGTGGGCGGCGTGCAGTTGGCGACGCACTCGTGGATGTCGCATCCGCGGATGAGCTCCGACGAGCTGATCGACTACCTGACGATGCTGTCGTGGAATGCGCTGTGCGGCATCGTCGAAGTGGGCGGCTCTCTGGAGAAGTTCCGGGAAATGGCACACCCGTCGCCGCTCCTGCCGCCACAATTGCTCAGACGATGAGCAAATCTGACGAGCTGCCCGATCCGTGGACGCACGAGCCACACGAGTTTTTGGTGTACCGCGAGGGCGACCGGATCGAGGACGTCGACACCAGGGCGACGCCTGGGTTCAAGGGCAAGAAGTCCGACGCCGCCGACCTGCAGCCCGAGCGCAACGAACGGTTCGCAGAGTTGCAGGAAATGCTCTACGCCAACAGCAAGGGCGCAGGCGACGAAAAGTCGTTGCTTCTGGTGTTGCAGGGCATGGACACCGCGGGCAAGGGCGGGATCGTCAAACACGTTGTCGGAGCGGCCAACCCGCAGGGCATCCGATACCACGCGTTCGGTGTGCCGAGCGAGGAAGAGCGCAAGCACAACTACCTCTGGCGGATCCGGCAGGCGCTGCCAGCAGCGGGCGACATCGGCGTGTTCGACCGGTCACATTACGAGGACGTCCTTGTGGTGCGGGTTCACGATCTGGTACCGCCCGAGGTGTGGGACAAGCGCTACGACGAGATCAACAGGTTCGAGAAACAACTGGTCGAATCCGGCACCACCATCATCAAGGTGGCGATGTTCGTCTCGCTGGAAGAGCAGAAGAAGCGGTTGACCAAGCGCCTGCGACGGCCCGACAAGTACTGGAAGTACAACCCGAAGGACGTCGACGAGCGGCTGGTGTGGCCGAAGTATCTGGAGGCCTACCAGGCGATGCTCGAACGGACGTCGACGGACTATGCGCCGTGGCACATCATCCCGTGCGACCGCAAATGGTACGGCCGGCTGGCGATCCTCGAGCTGCTCATCGAGGCGCTCGAGGAGCTCAAGTTATCTTGGCCGCCAGCCGATTTCGACGTCGCAGAAGAAAAGAAGCGGCTCGCCGACGCCTAGAATTCCAACGGCTTCAGTACGCGTAGAAGCCTTTGCCGGACTTCTTGCCGAGTTGTCCTGCCTCGACCATCCGCAGCAGCAGCGGCGGCGGCGCGAAGTTCGGGTCCTTGTATTCGTCGTACATCGAGTCCGCGATGAGCTTCATGGTGTCCAGGCCGATGAGATCCGACAGCCGCAGCGGGCCCATCGGGTGCGAAAGCCCGGCGACAACGGCCGTGTCGATGTCCTCGACGGTAGCGACGCCGGCTTCGGCCATCCGGATGGCCGAAAGAAGATAGGGCACCAGCAGCGCATTGACGATGAACCCGGACCGGTCGCCGCAGCGCACCACCTCCTTGCCGAGCACCTCGCTCGCGAACTCCTCGGTGCGCGACAACGCGTCGTCAGAGGTGACCAATGTGCTGATCAGTTCGACCAGCGGCAGTACCGGAACGGGATTGAAGAAATGCAGGCCGAGCACACGGCTCGGGTTCTTCGTTGCCGCAGCGATTTTCATGATGGGAATGCTGGACGTGTTCGACGCGAGCACGGCATCCGGATCGGTGATGAGCTCATCGAGCTGGGCGAAGATCTTGCCCTTGACGGCCTCGTCCTCCACGACCGCCTCGATCACGAGTTGACGGTCTGCCAGGTCGGCGAGATCGGTGGTGAACGTCAGCCTCGACAGCGCGGCGTCGCGATCGGCTTCAGACAGCTTGCCCTTGCTGGTGGCGCGCTCGAGCGAACCTGTGACCCGGTTGCGGCCCGCGGTGACCAGCTCCTCGGTCGGCTCGTAGACGGCCACCTGCGCGCCCGCCTTCGCGGACACCTCGGCGATGCCCGAACCCATCTGCCCGGCGCCGATTACGCCTACTCGTTCAATGCCCACTTCATCTCCCTCACACAGCAATGAGCCCCGCCCGGATCACCAGGCGGGGCTCATGCTGTCATGCCTCAACAGATCAGTGGAACTGGCCCTCTTCGGTGGAGCCCGTCAGCGCCGTGGTCGACGACGTCGGGTCAACCGTGGTGGCGATCCGGTCGAAGTAGCCCGCGCCGACCTCGCGCTGGTGCTTCGTCGCGGTGTAACCGCGCTCCTCGGCGTCGAACTCGCGCTCCTGCAGCTCGACGTAGGCACTCATCTGGTTGCGGGCGTAGCCGTAGGCCAGATCGAACATCGAGTAGTTCAGGGCGTGGAAGCCGGCCAGCGTGATGAACTGGAACTTGAAGCCCATCGCACCGAGTTCCTTCTGGAACTTGGCGATGGTCGCGTCGTCGAGGTGCTTGCGCCAGTTGAACGACGGCGAGCAGTTGTAGGCCAGCATCTGGTCGGGGAACTCGCTCTTGACGCCCTCGGCGAACTTCGCGGCCAGTTCCAGGTCCGGGGTTCCGGTCTCCATCCAGATCAGGTCGGAGTACGGCGCGTAGGCCTTGGCGCGGGCGATGCACGGCTCGAGGCCGTTGCGCACCCGGTAGAAGCCTTCCTTGGTGCGCTCACCCGTGATGAACGGCTGGTCGCGCTCGTCGACGTCGGAGGTGATCAGCGTCGCGGCCTCGGCATCGGTGCGGGC
>NZ_JAVHWK010000001.1:0-47628 GCF_032159775.1 Mycobacterium sp. | reverse complement strand
TCGCGGATCACACCTCAGCGCGGAGCCACGGAATTGAACATGCATTCAAAATCGCCGGGCGGACAGCCGTACTGGGTAGGATCCGGGACGCCCGCGCATCCTGTCCCATCTGTCGTGGGGAATTGTCCCTGGGGACATTGTTGGTTGGGCTGCGGTTCGGCGCTCGCGATGGGTGCGGCGAGCAGCCCGACCGCTGCTATGCCTGACACCGCTGCGAGGACCGCCGGAATCTTCATACGAACGGCAATCTTTTTCGGGTCATGATTGACCCCCCTTTTTTCCCTTTTCGGTGTTGCTGCCCCGTTCTTCCGGGTGCCAGCACGATAACCACATATTTGTCGCCGGGGTTGGTCATTTGCTAGAAACGTATCCAGGTGCCCCCGGGTGACAACGGCAGCGCCTTGGAAAGCGGAAGTGACCACGAGATCTCCAGGCTTTCGAGCACTCGTCAACCGGACGCACGCCGTGGTGAACGTTGCGTCCACCAGCCCGGCGTCCAGCGAGTTAAACGCCGAACAGTCGGGCGCCCACCCACAGCCCCAGCACGGCAACGACTAGCGTGAGTGGCGTCGTGATCAACCCGACTCGGCTGAACTCGCGGAAGCCCGCGGGGATGTCCCGACGGACGACGCTTCGCCACAGCAGGTTCGCTAGCGAGCCGACGTAGGTCAGGTTCGGCCCGATGTTGACGCCGAGCAGCATCGCCAGCACCGCGGCCGGACCCGATGCGGTCACCAGCGGCAGCAGCACGAGAACCGCGGGCAGGTTGTTGACGATGTTGGACAACACCGCGGCGACGGCCGCAATGCCGAGCAGCGCGAGCAACGTGTCGCCACTCGGCAGTACGCCGTGCATCGCGGATTCGAGCCCGTGCAGCATGAGTCCATCCACGACAACGCCGAGGCACAACACGAACACCAGGAACGGCACGTCGGCCGCGGAAGCTATTCGGCGCAAGGATGTCTCGCGCCGGGCAAGCGCACGCACGCCGAGGACTACGGCACCGGCGAGCGCAGCCCACGCAGGCGAGAAACCGAGCAGCGACGCGACGGCGAACCCGACCAACGTCAGGCACAGCACCACCAGCACGAATACCGGTACCCGCACCGGATCCGTCGCAGGCTCGGGGTGCGGTTTCACGGCCAGGTCGCGTGCGAAAAGCCAACGCAGCAAAAGGAATTCGACGGCGACTGCGGCCAACCACGACGGCGCCATCACCGCGGTGAAGTGGAGGAACGACAGGCCCGCGGCGGTGAACGCGAGCAGGTTGGTCAGGTTGGACACCGGCAGCAACAGCGACGCGGTGTTGGCCAGATGCGCGGTGGCATATGCGTGCGGCCGTGCGGGCACCCGCAGCGCGCGCGTCGTGGCGAGCACCACGGGAGTGAGCAGCACGACCGTGGCGTCCAGGCTCAGCACGGCGGTCGTCACGGCTCCGATGACGAACACCCGTGCCAGCAGCCGCCGGGAATTGCCATCGGCCGACCTGGCCATTGCCGCACCCGCCGCCCGGAACAGGCCCTCGTCGTCGCACAGTTGTGCCAGCACAAGCACCGCCGCGAGGAATCCGACCACGGGGAGCAGTTGCTCGACTTCGTGCACCGCATCCCGCAGTGGGACAACATGGAAGGCGATCAGAAGCGCAGCCGCAGGCACCGCGGCGACGGCCTCCGGCCAGCCTCGCGGCTTGACCATTGCGAACGCCAGCACGACCGCCAGCGCGACCAGCGCGAGCGTCAGCTCCACGGGTCGGAGCGCTGCCAGAGCGTCGGCAGATGCAGGGGAATGCCGTCGTCGTCGGCGAGCGCGGTCAGAACCCGCATCGAGACGTCAAGGTCGTCTGCGGCGTAGGGGAGTGCGCGCAGCGGCTTGGTCAGCGGCCGGAAGAAGTCGTCCCAGTGGATCAGCACGACGCGGCGCGCGCCGACGGTCCGCACCGTCTCGATCCAGTAGTCGACGAGGTACCGCTCGGGCTGCATACCCAACTGCCCGACGCCCAGATACACCGCTTCGGCCCGGTACCCGGCGAGGGCGCCCGGGACGAAGCCTGCGCTGCCGATGACCAGCAGCCGTCGATTCGACGGCCGATGGTGCACCAGCGTCGACCAGGCCTCGCCACACTTATAGGCCGATGTCTTCACCGGCGGGGTGACAGGAGCGGTGATCACACCCGGAAAACGGTCGGGCGGACAGTGTTCCGCCTCGACAAGTGTGACGTCATAATCGCCGAGGGTGATGGCCTCGCCAGGGGTTGCGACGACGACGCGGTCCTGCGGGAGGCCGCCGCCGAGGCCGACCTGGGCCGCCGACTCGCCGCCCACGATCCGTGCACCGGTGCGCTGTGCGACGACAGCCGAGTCCATCGCGTGGTCGAAATGGGTGTGTACGGGCAGCACAGCTTCCAGGCCGTGCACCCCCAGCCGCTCGAGGCTGCCATCGATGCGTGCGGCCGACGGAGCGATCTGACCCAGACCGACGGCGGCCAGCCCCGGGCGGGAGAAGAAGCCGTCGGTCATCAGTGCCGACGAGCCGTCGTCGACAAGGAGCGTGGTGACTCCGGCCCACGTCACCGTCAGCGGGGCGTCCGCATTCGCATCCGGCGCGTCGAAATACCGCGCGTAGTCAGCCAGATCCGGTCGACCCGCCTTGAGTCGCATCAGACGAACGCCGCCAGTTCGACGCCGTCGCTCGCCAGCCGGTCCCGCACCGCCGTGGCGATCTGCACGGCTCCCGGCGAATCACCGTGTACGCATACGGATTCGACAGTGATGGCGATTGTCGATCCGTCAACGGCGACGACCCGCCCGGACTGCACCATGGACGCCACCCGGTCGGCGATCTCTGCCGGGTCGTGCAACACGGCGTTGCGTTCCCGCCTGGATACCAGCTGCCCGTCGGGCCGGTAGGACCGGTCGGCGAACGCCTCGGGCACCGTGCGAAGGCCGAGGCGCTCGGCTTCTGCGAAGAACACGGACCCTGCCAGCCCGAGCACGGGGAGATTCGGGTCGACAGCGTGGACCGCCTCGGCAACGGCGCGGGCCTGGTCGTGGTTGTTGACGATCGTGTTGTACAGCGCGCCATGGGGTTTGACGTAGCTGACCGATGATTCGGCCACGTGCGCGAGTGCCTGCAGTGCGCCAATCTGGTAGATCACGTCGGCGGTGAGATCGACCTGTGTGACATCGATGAAGCGCCTACCGAACCCGGCAAGGTCGCGGTAGCCGACCTGGGCGCCGATCCGAACGCTCTGCTTGGCGGCTTCCTCGCAGCTGTGGCGCAGGGTGGTTGGGTCGCCCGCGTGGAATCCGCATGCGACGTTGGCGCTGGTGACCAGGCCAAGCATCGCGTCGTCGTCGCCGAGCTGCCACGTGCCGAAGCTCTCCCCGAGATCGGCGTTGAGGTCGACTGAGGCCATGTCGCAAGCCTAGATGGCAGGCTGCATACGTGGACCGACGACGTCGTGACGAGGTGTTGATCACCGCAACCGAACTGGCCGACCTACTGGCTGCCGGTGACCCGGTGACGATTCTGGATGTGAGGTGGCGGCTGACCGAGCCCGACGGGCGCGCCGCCTATGAACGCGGCCACCTGCCGGGGGCGGTGTACGTATCGCTGGAAGACGAGCTCAGCGATCACTCGGTCGAAGGGCGCGGACGCCATCCGCTGCCCTCGGGCCGCGCACTGGAGGGCGCCGGGCGCCGGTGGGGATTGCGCACGGGCGTGCCCGTCGTCGTCTACGACGACTGGAACAGGGCGGGCTCGTCGCGCGCCTGGTGGGTGTTGACCGCAGCGGGTATCCAGAACGTCCGCATCCTGGACGGCGGATTGGCGGCCTGGGCCGGCGAACTCGAGTGTGGACCGGTGACGCCCGAACCCGGCGACGTCACGGTCGGCCACGATGACCTCTACGCCGGCGCACTTCCCACCCTGACCGCTGACACGGTGACGGCCGCCGACACGCTGCTCGATGCGCGGGCGCCAGAGCGGTTCCTCGGCCACGTCGAGCCGATCGATCCGGTTGCCGGACACATCCCCGGCGCGTGCAACGCGCCGAGCACGGGCTTTCTTGCCAACGACGGGACATTCCTCGACGAGAAGGACCTCGCGATGCTGTTCGGCGACATCGACGGCGTCGGCGCGTACTGCGGCTCCGGCGTCACCGCGTCGGTCGTTGTCGCGGCGCTCGCGACGCTCGGCGTCGACGCTGCCCTGTATCCCGGCTCGTGGTCGGAGTGGTCTTCGGACGGGACGCGTCCCGTCGAAACGGGCTAGTGCATGGCAGCGCGGCGGCTGCCGACGAGCCAGCACAGCAGGAAGATCGCGAACGAGATGATCGTGACGAACACCGATACGGGTACGCCGGGGGCCAGCGACAGCAGAATGCCGCCAACGGCCGATAGCTCGGCGAACGCCACCGAGGCGGCGATCGTGGCGGCCGGGGAGACGAAAACCCGCGCGGCCGCTGCGGCAGGCGTGATCAGCAGCGACATCACCAGCAGCGCGCCGACGATCTGCACGCCCTGCGCCGCCACCACGCCCACCAGCGCGGCGAACACGATGCCCATCGCGCGGACCGGCACGCCGCGCGCCGCCGCCACATCAGGGTCCACGGTGGAGAACAGCAGCGGTCGGTAACAGACGGCAAGCACGACGATGACGACGATGGTGACGACCGCCAGCAGCGCCAGGCCCGAGTAGCCGACGCCGACGATCTGTCCGGTGAGCAGTGCGAAGCTGGTACCCGAACGGCCCGGGTACAGGTGAATGAACAGCACCGCGAGGCCCAGCCCGAATGCCAGCACGACGCCGATGGCGGAATCACGCTCGCGGGCGCGTTGGCCGAGGATGCCGAAGAGCACGGCGGCGAGCGCACTGCCGACGAGTGCGCCGAGACCGACGTTCAGCCCGGTCAGCAACGCGAAAGCGGCTCCGGTCAAAGATAATTCGCTGGATCCGTGCACGGCGAAGGACATCTGGCGCATCACGATGAACGGCCCGATCAGACCAGCGACCAGCGCCAGTAGCGCGGCCGCCACCAGTGCCTGCTGGACGAAGCTGCGGCCCAGGAGGTCGGCGGTGACGTCGAACGCGAACAGGTCCGCGAGCAGGTCGGCGAGCCGATCATTCATGGGAGTGCCCGCTGGTATGGCCGGAATGGTCGATGTGTTCGCCCACGACGACGTAGCGACCGTGCACCTTCACCACTTGGATGTCGGCGCGGTACAGCTCTGACAGCGTGTCGGACGTCATCACCTCGTCGACGGATCCGACGCGGAACCGCCCGTCGACCAGATAGATCACCCGATCCACATACGGCAGAACGGGATTCACCTCATGCGTGACGAACAACACGGCCGTGTCGGCGTCCCGCCGGCGCTGATCGATGAGCGAGGAGACCAGCCGCGCGTTGGCCGGGTCGAGATTGAGCAGCGGCTCATCGCACAGCAGCAACACGGGATCGCTGGCGAGCGCTTGGGCGATCCGTACCCGTTGCAGCTCGCCTCCTGACATGACCCCGACGGGCACACCCGCAAGCCGGCCGGCGTTCACCTGCCGCAGCGCCGTCTGGACGGCGGCACGGCGCCGGGTCCGTTCGGCGGGACGCAGGCTTGTCACACCCCAGCGGTGACCGTCGAGCCCGAGCCCGACGAGGTCGCTGCCGCGCAGGGTCAGGCCACGATCAAGCGCCCGGTGTTGGGGTACGTATCCGATCAGGTCGCTGCCTTCGGTGACAGGTTTTCCCGCGATTGTGACCATGCCCGCGCTCAGCAGCAGCTGACCAAGGAGCACCCTCAGCAGTGAGGTCTTGCCGGTCCCGTTCGGCCCCAGCACCGCAATGAACTCGCCCGCCCGGATCGTGAGGTCGAGGTGGTCCCACAGCACCCGGTCGCCGAACGCGAGGCGGCCGCCCCTCAGGTCGACGACGTCTGCAGCATCAACCAAGGCGCTATCGATTCGTCTGCGGTGCTTTGTCGAACTGGGCGGCGAGTTGGTCGACGGTGTCGCGCTGCCACGTCAGATAGTCAACGCCCGGCGGCAGCGTCTCGGTGACCGTGACGACGGGTAGCGACGCGCTGTGCGCCGCGTCCTCAATCTGTTTGGTGGCCGCCGTCTCGGTCTGCGGGTTGAACAGCAGCACCGACACCTGGTGGCTGCTGATCAGGTCGAGCATGGCGGCGACATCGGCGGGGGCGGGGTCGTCGCCCTCCTCCACCGAGCTGGCGAAGCCGGCCGGGGTGCGGTCGGTGACACCTGCGTTGCGCAGCAGGTAATACGCCACCGGCTCGGTCGCGATGACCGATCCCGACGGGTGAGCTTTGCCGATTGCTCGCTCCGACGTTGCGATGTCATCGGCCTGCTTGCCGAATCGTGTTGCATTGGAGCGGTATTCGTCTGCATGCGTCGAGTCGATTTTCGCGAGGTGCTTCGCGATCTCGTCGGCGACGGCCTTGGCGACGCTCAGGTTGTAGAAGACGTGTTCGTTGTCGCGACCCGGCGTCCCGCGCAGTGAGTAGGCGTCGACGGCGTCGATCTCGGGGTCGGCCGCGATCACGTCGTCCACCCAGTGGTCGTACCCGCCGCCGTTGTAGACAAGCAGTGACGCGTCGGAGATCTCCGCGACGTCGGCGGGACTCGCTTCAAACGAGTGCGGGTCGGCGGAGGCGCCCGATTCGATCGACTTGACCAACGCATATTCTCCGGCAACGGCACTGGCGACGCTGCCCCACACGTCGGTGGAGGCGACGATATCGACCGAGGTGTCGTCATGCCGGGATGAATCCTGGCTGCATCCGGAGGCGGCGAGTGCGGCCACCGTCAGTCCGACTGCGAGCCTGATCGCCGTCTCGCCCACCGAAGCCTCCTAATACAAATGAAAACCGTTTCCAATAACTTTATCGCAACCGGTGCCGCCGCGCGAACCGATACGTCGGATAACGTCACCGGCATGTCCAGGAGCCCCACGCCACGGCGCCGGGCCACGCTTGCTTCCCTCGCGGCCGAACTGAAGGTCTCCCGAACCACGATCTCGAACGCCTACAACCGGCCCGACCAGCTGTCGGCCGACCTACGCGACCGGGTCCTCGCGACGGCCAAGCGCCTCGGATACCCGGGACCGGACCCGGTGGCCCGCTCGCTGCGGACACGCAAAGCCGGCGCGGTCGGTCTGGTGATGACCGAACCACTGAACTACTCGTTCAACGATCCCGCCGCGCTGGACTTCGTCGCCGGGCTGGCCGAGTCCTGCGAGGAGGCGGGCCAGGGCCTGCTGCTCGTCGCGGTCGGACCGAACCGAAGCGTGAGTGACGGTTCGGCAGCGGTGCTTTCGGCAAGTGTCGACGGCTTCGTGGTCTACTCCACGTCCGACGACGACCCCTACCTGCAGGTCGTCCTCCAACGCCATCTGCCCGTGGTGGTCGTCGACCAGCCGAAGGACGTCCCCGACACGTCCCGGGTCTGTATCGACGACCGCGCCGCCATGGCCGAGCTCGCGAAACACGTTGTGCAGCTTGGCCATCGGCAGATCGGCGTGCTCACGATGCGATTGGGCAGGGAGCGGCCGCCAGGTGACGGCAAGCCGGTGGTGGCCGATCCGGATCGGCTCCGGACGCCGCACTTCCACGTGCAACGGGAGCGGATCGACGGCGTGTACGACGCGATGACCGAAGCGGGACTCGATCCTGAATCGCTGACGGTGGTGGAAAGCTATGAGCACCAGCCGGCTTCGGGCGGGATCGCGGCGGACGTCGCCCTCGAGGCCAACCCTGGCATCACGGCATTGATCTGTACCGCGGACGTGCTGGCGGTCTCGGCGATGGACCACCTGCGAGCACGCGGAATCTACGTGCCGGGTCAGATGACGGTGACCGGTTTTGACGGGGTGCCCGACGCGGTGCGGCGCGGACTGACGACGGTGAAGCAGCCCAGCATGGACAAGGGTCGCCGTGCCGGCGACCTTCTGCACAACCCACCGCGATCGGGTCTGCCGGCCATCGACGTGCTCGAAACGGAGTTGATCCGCGGCCGCACCTCGGGTCCGCCTTCCTGACTCAGGCGCCGAGGAGTTGCGCGCAGCGCAGCAGTCCCAGATGGCTGTAGGCCTGCGGATGGTTACCGAGTGCGCGTTCGGCGACCGGGTCGTACTCCTCGGACAGCAGGCCGGTCGGACCCGCCGCGGTGACGAGGCGGTCGAATAGCGCCTCAGCCTGCGACCGCTGGTCGGTCAGCAGGTATGCCTCGACCAACCACGCGGCGCACAGGTGGAAACCGCCTTCGGTGCCCGGTAGGCCGTCATCACTTCGATACCGGTAAACGGTTGCACCACTGCGCAATTGTGCCTCGATGGCGACGACCGTGGCCGCGAACCTCGGGTCGGACGGGTCAATGAGACCGGACAGGCCGATGTGCAGGGTCGCGGCGTCCAGATCGGTGCCGTCATAGGCCGCGGTGTAGGACTGCACCTCGTCGCTCCAGCCACGGTCCTGCACCTGCTGGGAGATGACATCGCGCAGGGTTGCCCAGCCAGGAGGTGTGTCGCGTCCGAACTCCTCGGCGAGTCTCAGCGCCAGGTCAACGGTCAGCCAGCACATCACCTTCGAGTAGACGTGGTGCCTGGGCGCCCCGCGGATCTCCCAGATGCCGTGATCCGGTTCGGCCCAACGGCTCTCGACGGCGAACACCATCTCGCTGACCAGATTCCAGTCTGCGTCGGTCAGTGCGTCGGCACGCCCGCTCTCCACCCGCTTGTGCACCAGATCGGATATCAGCGCAACCACCGGGCCGAACACATCAAGCTGTACCTGGGCGTTCGCGGCATTGCCGACCCGCACCGGGCGCGAGCCCGCGTAGCCGGGCAGCGAGTCGATGACCGCCTCCGGTCCGAGGATCATGCCGGAGAGCGCGTAAAGAGGGTGGAGGCGCTCCGGCCCGTGCATCGTCTCGATCACCGCGTGCAGCCAATTCAGATATCCCTCGGCCTCGCCGGTCGATCCCAACGAAACCAGCGAAGCCGCCGTCATCGCGGCGTCCCTGATCCAGCAGTATCGGTAGTCCCAGTTGCGGACGCCGCCGATCTCCTCCGGCAGCGACGAGGTCGCCGCGGCCATGATCGCCCCGGTGTCGACGTGCACGAGGCCGCGCAGCGTCAGCGCCGACCTCTTCATCAGCGGCTGGTTCAGTGCAGGCAGTGTCAGCGTCTGCACCCAGTCCCGCCAATAGCTCTCGGCCCGCTCGCGTCGTGAATCATCGTCGACCGGGCTTTCGGACAAATCCTCGGTACCGCAGCGTAATTCGAGCACGACGGAGCCCTGCGACGGGTCCACCACCGCACGGGCAGTCTCGTGGACACCGTCCGCGACGATCTCCCATTCGACGCCTGGCGCACGCAACACCATCGGCTCGTTGGTCGCGAACACGCGAAGGCCGCCGTCCTGCACGCGCAGGTGCACCGGCGCCTGGGCGAACTCGGGCCGCGGCGCGAACGACACCACGGCCTTGGCCTGTCCGCTGATCACGCGGATCAGATCGGTGCGGCCCGCGCCGACATCGTGAGACAGATAGTCGGTCACCAGCAGACTGGCCCAACGGGTTTCGACGGTCATCGTGCCGTCGACGTAGCGCTGGCTCAACGGCAGCGACTCGCGCTGCGGGCCGATCTCGTAATGGCCGGCGTTCGCATCACCGAGCAGCCTGGAGAACACCGCCGCCGAATCGGCCTGCGGATGGCACATCCACACCACGTCGGCCTCGGGAGTCAGCAGCGCGACGGTTCGGCTGTTGGACAACATCGTCAGCCGCTCGATGGGCGTCGAATGCCCACCGAGAAGCCAAGTGCGGCGGCACTCGAGAAGAAAGGTCAGCGCGAGCGAGACGTCCTCCGGAGACTCCACCCGGTAGTCGGCCAGCGTGTCGCCGTCGCCGACCTTCACCCCGACATCCGGGCCATGCAGCCGGCGAAAGGCCTTCTCGTCGGTCACGTCGTCGCCGAAGAACACCGCCGCGGACGCGCCCTGCTGGTGGCGCAGGATGTCGAGGGCCTGGCCCTTGTCGGTCTGGATCACCGCGAACTCGAGAACCGCTTTGCCCGATGTGATCTGGGCGTCCCACTGCTGCGATGCGGCGTTCGCCTTCTTCATCGCCTCGTCCGCATCGGCCGGGTCAGCGTTGCGCACGTGGAGTGCGATGCTGGCCGGCTTGATCTCGATCGCCACGCCCGGATACTCGGCGGCGATGGCGCCGAGAGCGTCTTTGATCTTGCGCAGCAAGGCTTTTGCGTCGTCGTCGATGGCGTGCACGAAACCGGTGTCGAACTCCGAACCGTGGCTACCCACGAGGTGCACCTCGGCGGGCATTCGGGACAGGGTGGCGAGGTCGCGCAGCGCCCGCCCGGAGATCAGTGCGGCAATGGTCGACGGCAGCGCCGCCAGCTCGCGCATCGCCGCGGCGGATTCGGTGAGCGGGCGTGCATCGTCGGGATTGGCCACGATCGGCGCCATGGTGCCGTCGTAGTCGCAGGCGATGAGGACACGGGGGACCCGAGCGACCGTCGCGAGGGCGCGCTTCAGCTCGGCGGGCAACTCCTGTGTCACCCGCTAAATCTTAGGGTGCTCCCCGTCCCCGATGAGCAGCCGAACCGCAAGGTCGAGCCGCTTGCTCACATCGGTGGCCGACGCCCGGCGGGTCAGCCAGGCCAGCAGGTTGGACAGCCAGACGTCCGAGATGACCCGCGCGATGTGGTACTGGTCCTCGGTCGGCTCACCCTCGCTCATGGCGCGCGCGAACATCGAGTCCATCAGCTTGCCGACGTGATCGACCTCCCCGGCCGCCGACGCGTCGGCGAAGACGAAGGCCCTTGTCATCGCCTCGGTCAGCAGGGGGTTGCGTTGCATCGCCCGGTTCAGCTTGCCGACCATCAGGTTCAGCCGCTGATAGGGCGTGCCGCCCGCGAGCGCCGCGCGGTCGGTCTTGGCGTCGATGCGTTCGAATTCGCGGCCCAGCGCCGACACCAGCAGGTGCACCTTCGACGGGAAGTAGCGGTAAAGGGTGCCGACCGCGACGTCGGCACGCTCGGCGACGGCGCGCATCTGCACGGCCTCATAGCCGCCTTTGGAAGCGATGGCGAGGGTGGCGTCGAGGATCCGCTTGCGGCGTTCCCTCTGCGCCTCGGAGCCGAGTTCGGATTCGGCGAGGACGGATACCGGCATCACCTGAGGCGGTCGCGATTCAGACCCCGAGGACGGGTTGGACTGTGCTGGCGACGACATCAGTTCCGAGCGCTCCTTAATCGTGCGGTCTCGGTGGAAACGATACGCATGCCGATCCCATTTTTCTCACCTCAGCGACCGTACGGCACCGACGTGTGCTGCTGTAACGGCGTTCGACTTGACGGTCGAACACTGGCACTATTAGAACACGTTCTAGTGAGAAGCTGGCTCTTCTCGCGCGATGGCTGAGGAGTCCGAAAATGTCGCAGGCGTCAGCGACCGCCACCGACGATCAGTTTGCCGCGCGTGAACTGGTCCGTAGTTGGGCAGCGGGGTCGAACGCCGTCAAGGCCGCCCGCGATGTCGAGCAGGGCGATCCCGACGCCTGGCGGACGGCATACGCCGGCCTGGCCCAACTGGGAATCTTCGGGGTGGCGCTGCCCGAGGAATGCGGCGGAGCCGGTGGCACCGTCGACGACCTGTGCGCGATGGTCGATGAGGCCGCTGCGGCGCTGGTGCCGGGTCCCGTGGCCACCACCGCGGTTGCCACGCTGGTGGTGCCCAGTTCGCACGCAGAGTTGCTCGAGGCACTGGCGTCCGGCGAGCGCACCGCGGGCCTGGCGCTGAACGCGGAGTTGCATTGCGACGGTGGCCGGGCATCGGGCACCGCCGAGTTCGTGCTGGGCGCCGACGCCGGAGGGGTGCTGCTGCTGCCTGCGGGCGATCACTTCCTTCTCGTCGACGCCACCGCCGACGAGGTCACCGTCGAACCGCTGACGCCCACCGACTTCTCCCGTCCACTGGCCCGAGTCGTGCTCGCCGACGCTCCGGCCGAGGTTCTGCCCGTTTCGAGGCGTCGCGTCGAGGACTTGGCCGCGACAGTGCAGGCCGCCGAGGCCGCCGGGTTGGCACGGTGGACACTGCAGACCGCGACCGAATACGCGAAGGTTCGCGAGCAGTTCGGCAAGCCGATCGGCAGCTTCCAGGCGATCAAGCACATGTGCGCGGAGATGCTGCTGCGCTCCGAGCAGGTCGCGGTGGCTGCGGGTGACGCGGCCCACGCCGCCAACGACTCCGACGATCCACAGCTGTCGATCGCCGCCGGCGTCGCGGCCGCCGCAAGCATCGAGTTCGCGAAGGCGAATGCCAAGGACTGCATCCAGGTACTCGGCGGCATCGGCATCACATGGGAGCACGACGCCCATCTGTACCTGCGGCGCGCATACGGCATTTCGCAGTTTCTCGGTGGGGCGTCACGCTGGCTGCGCCGGGTCGCCGCGCTCACACAGCAGGGCGTCCGCCGCGAACTGCACATCGACCTGGCCTCCGTCGAGCACATGCAACCCGAAATCGCCGCCGCGGTTGCCGAAGTCGCAGCGCAGCCCGAGGAGAAGCGACAGATCGCGCTGGCGGAGGCGGGGCTGCAGGCGCCGCACTGGCCGCCGCCCTACGGCAGAGCCGCCTCACCCGCTGAGCAGCTGCTGATCGATCGTGAGATGGCCGCTGCGGGCGTCGAGCGTCCCGATCTGGTGATCGGTTGGTGGGCGGCTCCGACGATCCTCGAGCACGGCAGCACCGAGCAGATCGAGCGGTTCGTGCCCCCGACGCTGAGCGGCGAACTGTTCTGGTGCCAGCTGTTCAGCGAGCCGGGTGCAGGCTCGGATCTCGCGTCGCTGCGCATGAAAGCCGTTCGCGCCGAAGGGGGTTGGAAGCTCACCGGGCAGAAGGTCTGGACGTCGCGGGCGAACTGGGCGCAGTACGGTGTGTGCCTGGCGCGCACCGACCCCGACGCCCCGAAGCACAAGGGCATCACGTACTTCCTGATCGACATGTCGTCGCCGGGCATCGACATCCGGCCGCTGCGGGAGATCACCGGCGAAGATCTGTTCAACGAGGTGTTCTTCGACGAGGTGTTCGTGCCCGACGAGATGGTGGTCGGTGAGGTCAACGACGGCTGGCGGCTCGCCCGCACCACCCTGGCCAACGAACGGGTCGCGATGGCGCACGGCACTGCGCTCGGCAATCCGATGGAAGAGGTGGTGCGCACTGTCGCCACTCTCGAGCTGGACCCGACGGTGCAGGACCGACTCGGCCGGCTGATCGTCGCCGCGCAGGTCGGCTCGTTGTTGGACCAGCGCATCGCGCAACTGGCGGTCGGCGGCGCCGATCCCGGGCCGCAGGCCAGCGCCCGCAAGCTGATCGGCGTGCGCTATCGGCAGGCGCTGTCGGAGTTCCGGATGGATCTGTCCGAGGGCGCCGGTGTGGTCGAGAACCAGCCCGTGCACGACTTCCTCAACGTGCGCTGCCTGACGATCGCCGGCGGCACCGAGCAGATCCTGCTCACGATGGCCGGCGAACGGCTATTGGGCCTGCCGCGCTAGGCAAAACCCAGTCCGAACAGCAAAAAAGCACGGTCGTTCCTTTATGCTGAGCAGGTGAAGCGGCGGCCGAAGGGGCAGCGTACGAGGGCGGCGATCCTCACCGAGGCCGCCCGCCTTGCATCCCTCGACGGACTCGACGGGCTGACGATCGGCGGCCTCGCCTCAGCGATCGGGATGAGCAACAGCGGCCTGTACGCCCACTTCGGTTCCAAGGAAGACCTGCAGTTGGCGACGATCGGATCGGCGAGAGAGACGTTCGTCGCCGAGGTGTTCGTGCCCGCCCTCGCCGCGCCGCAGGGCATCCGCCGCCTGTATGCCGCCTGCGATGCGTTTCTGTCTCACATCGAGCGGCGGGTGTTCCCCGGTGGATGCTTCTTCGCGGTCGCGGCCGCCGAAGTCGGCACCCAAGAGGGCGTGGTGCGCGACGCCGTCGCCGCGCAGCAACGTGACTGGATCGAGCTTCTGGAACGGCTTGCCCACAAGGCGATGGACGTCGGCGAACTCGGGCCCGGCGTCAATGCGGCTCAGCTCGCCTTCGAGCTCAACGCGGTGGTGGTGTCCGCCGCTTCGACATTCACCCTTCAAGGCGACCCGGCGGTGTTCGAGTACGCCCGTGCGGCGGTGCGCTCGCGACTGCAGCCGGCCGCACGCTAGCTGAAGGAGGTCTGCGCGCAGGCGCTCGGCGTGGTCAGGTTCACGCCGCCGTACACCACCTGGATCTGCGAGCAAGCGACGAAACCGGCCTGCGTTCTCGGCTGGCCGGTCACCCAGTCGGTGGGCACCGAATCTCCGTCGGTTTGAAAGCGCTCGATCGGGCCGCCGCCGAAGTAGGTCACCGAGATCTCGACGTTGGTGACCGCCTTGAACATCTTCGACAGAACGTTGTCGTGATTGGCGCCCTTGACCTCGCGCGGATTGCCCGAAGGGGCGCTGTAGGAGGCCTCCTGCCACACCTGGCGGTCCAGGCTGCGCAGCGTGATGGTCTGACGCGCCCAGGTGTCGCCGGGGAATCCGGTTGGCCCGTCGGGCGTCAGCAGGTTGGCGGCGGTGTTGAACCAGCATCTGTTCGCCGCCGAGACGCAGTTGGCGGTGACGTGCATTTCGATCGAGGTCGCCGGGTCGACGGCGATCGAGGTGGTGGCCGTGTTGGTGGCGGCCATCGCCGACGCGGGCTGCGCGAGCACCGCCGTCAGCGCGGCCGCGGCGCATGTTGCTGCGAACCGCTTCATGACTGCTCCCCTCCGGTGCGGCGAATGTTAGCCCGCGCTTATTCGTCGTATGTGACTTCAACCGAATCCGACCGCGGACGCGCCTGGCAACCGAGGATCAGGCCCTCGTCGAGATCCTGTTGCTCGAGCACATCATTGACCTCCATCTCGACGTCGCCGCTCTTCTTCAACACCGCACAGGCCCCGCAGTGGCCCTCGCGACAGGAGAACGGGGCGTCGAGGCCCGTGTCGAGGAGCACGTCGAGAAGCTTCGCGTTGCGCGGCCACCGCACCTCGTGCGTGGTTCCGTCGAGGGTGACGACCGCGGTTGCGGGCCCCTCGTCGCTGTCGTCCTCCTCGATCACCACCGCGGCGAACGGGTCGGACTCGAGCGATTTGAACACCTCGATGTGGATGCGGTCGGCGCCCGCGCTCTTCATCGCCTCTTCCGCGGCCGCCATGAACGGCCCAGGGCCGCAGATGTACGCGTCGTGCCCGGCATACGGGGCCGCGAGCGTGGACAGCGCGGCGACGCTGGGCAGCCCCTGTACCGATTCCAGCCAGTGCACGACGCTCAGCCGGTCGGGGTACTTCGCCGCCAGCTCGCGCAGGGCGCCGCCGAAGATGACGGAATTCTCGTCGCGGTTGGCGTAGATCATCACCACCTTGCCGCTGCCCTCGGCGAGCGCCGACTTGCAGATCGACATCATCGGCGTGATGCCGCTGCCCGCCGCCAGAAGCAGGAAGTCGGTGTCCAGCGTCTTGGGCACGAAGTTGCCCGACGGGGCCAAGGCGTGGATCCGCATCCCCACATGCGCGTTGTCGCACAGCCAATGCGACGCGTAGCCGCCGTCGGTGCGCTTGACGGTGACGGTCAACGGATCACCGGTGTGCGGTGAGCTGCACAGCGAGTAGCACCGCGCCACGCATCCGGTGCGGTCGCTCGGCACCCGCAGCGTGAGGAACTGGCCCGGCGCATAGCGAAGTTTTTCGGCCGGGATGTCGGCGCCTTCGGGCACGGTGAACACCAGCGAGCGCGCGTCGTCGGTCTCCTTGACGACGTCGGCCACCTGCAGCTCCAGCACGTGGCTACCGAGCGGCTCGTCTGTCACGCGGTTGCCCTTCCTTCTCCGGCTCGGGGGCCGATAACTAGAACAGGTTACAGAAATGCATGTCCGCAGGTCTAGCTGCCGCAGGAATGCGCTGCTCGACACAAATCGTAACGTGTTCTAATCTTGCTCTAGCGATCTGTCCCCTGCCCTTCGGGCGGGGTCCCCACTTCGCGAGCGCCATCGCCAGGTCCGATCTCTGTTGGAGGCAAACCAGTGACGTCCATTGAACAGCGTGACGTGCAGTCGGTCCTAGCCGGCATCGACGATCTGTTGCCGCTGATCGCCAAGCGGGCGCAGGCTACCGAAGACCTGCGGCGGCTGCCCGACGAGACGGTCGCCGAACTCGACGAGATCGGCTTCTTCAAGCTGCTCCAGCCCGAACAGTGGGGTGGCCTCCAGTGCGATCCGACCCTGTTCTACGAGGCGGTGCGTCGCATCGCGACGGCATGCGGCTCCACCGGCTGGGTCAGCTCGATCGTCGGCGTGCACAACTGGCACCTCGCGCTGTTCGATCAGCATGCGCAGGAAGAGGTGTGGGGCGACGATCCCACCGTGCGCGTCTCCTCGTCGTATGCGCCGATGGGCGCGGGTCACGTGGTCGACGGCGGATACCTGGTCAGCGGCTCGTGGAACTGGTCGTCCGGCTGCGACCACGCGACGTGGACGTTCGTCGGCGGCCCGGTGATCAAGGACGGCAAGCCGGTCGACTTCGGCAGCTTCCTGATGCCGCGCAGCGACTATCGCATCGACGACGTGTGGCACGTGGTCGGCCTGAAGGGCACCGGAAGCAACACGCTGGTGGTCAAGGACGTCTTCGTCCCGCGGCACCGGTTCCTCTCGTACAAGTCGATGAACGACCGCACGGCCGGCGGGTTGAAGACCAACACTGCACCGGTGTACAAAATGCCTTGGGGCACAGTGCATCCCACCACCATTTCGGCCCCGATCGTCGGCATGGCTTACGGCGCTTACGACGCCCACGTCGAACACCAGGGCAAGCGCGTTCGTGCCGCGTTCGCGGGCGAGAAGGCCAAGGACGACCCGTTCGCCAAGGTGCGCATCGCCGAGGCGGCCAGCGACATCGATGCGGCATGGCGGCAGCTCATCGGCAACGTCGGCGACGAATTCGCGCTCCTGAAGGAGGGCAAGGAGATCCCGTTCGAGCTGCGTGCCCGTGCCCGTCGCGACCAGGTTCGTGCCACCGGACGTGCGATCGCCTCCGTCGACCGGCTGTTCGAGGCATCGGGTGCCACTGCACTCAACAACGACGCTCCCGTGCAACGGTTCTGGCGTGACGCGCACGCGGGCCGGGTGCACGCGGCCAACGATCCAGAACGCGCCTACCTGATCTTCGGGAACAACGAGTTCGGCCTGCCACCCCAGGACACGATGGTCTGATGACGTCGTTCGCCGCCGAAGCCGCTCAACAGCAAGAGCTCACTTTCGAGTCGACCTCCCGGTATGCGCAGGTCCGCGAGGACATGCGGCTGCATTATCACGAAGCCGGCGTCGGTAACGAGCAGACGATCGTGCTGCTGCACGGCGGCGGTCCCGGCGCATCGAGCTGGTCGAACTTCAGCAAGAACATCCCCGAGCTGGCGAAGCAGTTTCACGTCCTCGCCGTCGACCAACCGGGATACGGCCATTCGGACAAACACACCGAACACGAGCAGTACAACCGCTACAGCGCCACCGCGGTGCTGAACCTGTTCGATCACCTGCAGATCGAACGCGCTGCGCTGGTGGGCAATTCGCTGGGTGGCGGCACCGCAGTCCGGTTCGCGCTCGACAACCCCAAGCGCGCGGGCAGGCTGGTGCTGATGGGTCCGGGCGGGCTGTCGGTCAACCTCTTCGCCCCCGATCCCACCGAGGGCGTGAAGCTGCTCGGCAAGTTCGCAGTCGACCCGACCCGCGAGAACATCGAGAAGTTCCTGCGCATCATGGTGTTCGATCAGAACCTCATCACACCCGAACTCGTCGACGAACGGTTCGCCATCGCCAGCCAGCCGGAGTCGCTGGCGGCGACCAAGGCGATGGGTAAGTCGTTCGCGGGACCCGACTTCGAACTGGGCATGATGTGGCGCGAGGTGTACAAACTTCGCCAGCCCGTGCTGCTGATCTGGGGCAGGGAGGATCGGGTGAACCCGCTCGACGGCGCGCTTGTCGCGCTCAAACAGATTCCCCGCGTGCAGCTGCACGTCTTCGGGCAGTGCGGACACTGGGCACAGCTGGAGAAGTTCGACGAATTCAACAAGTTGACGACCGATTTTCTCGGGGGCGGGAAATGAGCATCAAATCTCTTGGTTACCTGCGGATCGAGGCCACCGATATCGCCGCATGGCGGGAGTACGGCCTGAAGGTTCTCGGCATGGTCGAGGGTTCCGGGTCCACCGAAGGCGCGCTCTACCTCCGGATGGACGAGTTCCCGGCCCGCCTGGTCATCGTTCCGGGGGATAACGACCGGTTGCTTCAGTCCGGCTGGGAGACGGCCAATGCCGCCGCCCTGCAGGAGATTCGCCAGCGGCTCGACGTCGAGGGCACGCCGTACAAGGAGGCCTCTGCCGCTGAGCTCGCCGACCGTAGCGTCGACGAGATGATCACATTCGACGACCCGTCGGGCAACACCCTTGAGGTGTTCCACGGCGTCGCCCTGCAACACCGCCGCGTCGTCAGCCCGTATGGGCACAAGTTCGTCACCGAAGAGCAGGGCCTCGGCCACGTTGTGCTGACCACGCGCGACGATGCAGAGTCGCTGCACTTCTACCGTGACGTGCTCGGCTTCTACCTGCGTGACTCGATGCGGCTGCCACCGCAGCTCGTCGGCAGGGCCGCCGACGGCGCACCCGCGTGGCTACGGTTCTTCGGCGTCAACCCGCGCCACCACAGCCTCGCCTTCATGCCGGGGGAAACGCCGAGCGGCATCGTGCACCTGATGGTGGAGGTGGGTGAGGCAGACGACGTCGGGCTGTGCCTCGACCGTGCACTGCGCCGCAAGGTGCCGATGTCTGCGACGCTGGGCAGGCACGTCAACGACAAGATGCTGTCGTTCTACATGAAGACACCGGGCGGGTTCGACATCGAATTCGGTTGTGAGGGACTCAAGGTCGACGACCCCGACTGGGTGGCCCGGGAGAGCACCGCCGTCAGCCTGTGGGGCCACGACTTCAGCATCGGGTTCAAGTAGCGTTAGCAGTCGTGTCCGCCGAACCGATGGACCCCCGCACATTCCGCAATGTGCTCGGCCAGTTCTGCACCGGCATCACCGTGATCACCACGATGGCCGACGGTGCGCCGACCGGATTCGCCTGCCAGTCGTTCGCGGCGCTGTCGCTGGAACCGCCGCTGGTGCTGTTCTGTCCGACCAAGGTCTCCCGGTCGTGGAAGGCCATCGAGGCCTCCGGCAACTTCTGCGTGAACGTTCTGCACGAGAAGCAGACGGACGTCTCGGCGCGATTCGGCTCCAGGGAGCCCGACAAGTTCGCCGGGATCGACTGGGGTCCATCGAAATTGGGATCGCCGGTGATCAAGGGCACGCTCGCACACATCGACTGCACCGTGCACTCGGTGCATGACGGGGGCGACCATCTCGTCGTCTTCGGCGCTGTGCATTCGCTCACCGACGTGCCGCACAAGAAGCCGCGGCCGCTGTTGTTCTACCGCGGCCAGTACACCGGGATCGAACCGGACAAGAACATGCCCGCGCACTGGCGCGACGACCTCGAGGCGTTCCTCACCGCCACCACCGACGACACCTGGCTTTAAACCATCTGCCCGATGAAGGCGATGATTTCGTCGGCCACCTCGCGGTGCATCGTGTCGTTCAGTATGTCGTGGTACCCGCCGGCGAACTCCTTGAGCTGCAACGGTTCTATCTGTTCGGCGTAGGCGGCCACAGCGCCGACCGGTGCGACCGGGTCGGCGACACCGTGCACCGCCAGCGTCGGCACCGTCAGGGCCGGCAGGTCGCGGCCGAACCGATCCCATGCGGTGTCGAGTGCGCGCGTCAGTGGGGCGCCGTCGGCGTCAACGAACGCCAGAGGATCGTTCTCGAGCGAGTCGAGGTAGAACGGGTCGTTGGAGAGCCAAAGCGGGTCGAGATCGAATGAGCTGTCCGCGTCGAGCATCTCGGGTAGCGGCACCAGCGGCGCGCCGGAGATGACGCCTGCGCGGTAGCGGTCCGGTTGGTCGAGCAACCGTGTCAGAGTCACCACGGCGCCGAACGAATGGCCTGCGGCGATCAGCGGTAACCCGGGACGCTCGCCCTCGGCAAGCTCGGTCAAGGTGTCGGCGAGATCCGAGCTCTCGGCGATGGAGCCGAAGTCCCCGCGTTCGCCCGGGCTGAGCCCATGGCCGAACTGGTCGACCGCCCACAGGTCGATGCCGGCGGCATTCAGCGCGAAGCCGTACCGGTGATAGACGCCGGTGTGTTCGCCGAAGCCGTGCAGGAAGACGACGAGGGCGCGCGGCTGACGCGCCGCCCAGTGGCGGTAGTAGGCCCGACCATTCGGGTGATCAATGAACGGCATGGCGGTGAGTTTAGCTGTGATCCACCGCACATGGGCATGGCGACTGAGATCCGCCGCGCCCGATCTGTGCTCGGCGACCCAGAGATCCTGCCAGCCGTCGACCAATTGCTGCCAGTGGAATTAAACCCTTGACCTCCCCGTTTAAAGAGGCATACCGGTCAGGGAGAACCCCACAAAAGCCGGTAACGCGGAGTCCGAGCCCACAAGGCTCGAACCCCACACAGAAGAAAGTAGAAGGCACCAAATGAAGAAGTTCGGGTTTGCCACACTCCTCGCGAGCGGTTTGGCCGCCGCCGTGCTCGGCTTTGCTGTGCCGGCTCAGGCGACCGTTCCAGCGAACGCTGTGGACGTCGTCATCACCGGTCCGTCGCAGGGCATCGATCACCTCGACTGGCTGAACGACATCCAGCAGAAGCCGAACGTCGCGCGCCCTGACACGACGGTGCGGAGCAATCCGTAACCAGCCGCTAGCTGACAAGAGGGCACCCCGGCCGGGGTGCCCTCTTTTTCATTTACGATTCCTGTCATGACAGCACTCGAGGGACGCACCGCCCTCGTCACCGGCGGGGCAAGCGGCATCGGTGCGGCGTGTGCCCGCGAGCTTGCTGCGCGCGGCGCCGTGGTGACGGTCGCGGACCTCGACCACGCAGGCGCTACGGCCATCGCGGATGAGATCGGTGGAAAGTCTTGGGCCGTCGACCTTTCCGATGTAGCCGCGTTGGAAAATCTAGCGCTTCAGACCGACATCCTGGTCAACAATGCGGGAATCCAGCACGTCAGCCCCATCGCCGACTTTCCGCCGGAGCGCTTCCGGTTCATGCTCGCGCTCATGGTGGAGGCGCCCTTCCTGCTCATCCGTGCGGCGCTGCCGCACATGTACGACACCGGCTTCGGGCGCATCATCAACCTCTCGTCGGTACACGGACTCCGTGCCTCCGAGTACAAAGTCGCCTACGTCACCGCCAAGCACGCGCTCGAGGGACTGTCGAAGGTGACCGCGCTCGAGGGTGGGCCGCACGGTGTGACGAGCAACTGCGTCAACCCGGGATACGTACGCACACCGTTGGTCACCAAGCAGATCACCGACCAAGCCCGTTCGCACGGCATTCCCGAGCAACAGGTGGTCGAGGACGTTCTGCTGAAAGAAAGCGCGATCAAACGGCTCCTCGAGCCGGAAGAAGTTGCATCCCTTGTTGGCTGGCTCGCATCACCCGCCGCCGGAATGGTGACCGGCGCGTCCTACTCCATGGACGGTGGCTGGAGCGCGCGCTGAATCAGCGCAGCCACTCGCCGATGCGTCGCAGTGCCTCTTCGATGTCCCCGGTCGGGCCCGCGAAGGACATCCTGACGAACGCACCCCCGCGCTGCGTGTCGAAATCGATGCCCGGTGCGATCGCGACTCCGGTGTCGGCCAGAAGTTTCGAGCAGAACCCCAGTGAGTCGCCCGTCAGATGGGATACGTCTGCGTAGACGTAGAACGCGCCGTCGGTCGGTGCGAGCCGGTCGACGCCGACCTTGCGCAGGCCGGTCAACAGCAGCTGCCGGTTGGCGGCATAGTGATCGAGCAGCGCGTCGGCCTCGGCGATCGATTCCGGCGTGAACGCCGAAACGGCGGCCGTCTGCGACAGCGCAGGAGGGCAGATGGTGAAATTCCCCGTCAGGCAGTCCACCGCGCGCTGCAGTTCCCGCGGCACCAGCAGCCATCCGAGCCGCCACCCCGTCATCGCGAAATATTTCGAAAAGCTGTTGACCACAACGGCTTCCCGTGACGTCTCCCATGCGCAGCTGGTGTCGGGGGCGCCCTCATACACCAGACCGTGGTAAACCTCGTCGCTGATCAGCCGAACGCCTGACTCCGCACACCACGACGCGATCCCCGCAAGCTCGTCGGGCGGGATCACGGTGCCGGTCGGGTTGGCGGGGCTTGCGACGATCACACCCTGCACGGGTGGGTCGAGTTCCGCGAGCATCTGCGCAGTGGGCTGGAACCTGGTGTCGGGTCCGCACGGGATCTCGACGACCTCACAACCAAGTGCCGACAGGATGTTGCGGTAACACGGATATCCGGGGCTCCCGATAGCGACGCGATCACCGACGTCGAAGCAGGCCAAAAAGGACAGCAGGAACCCGCCCGACGACCCGGTGGTCACCACTACGTCGTTGGGATCGACGGTCAGCCCGTGCCGCGACTGATAGGAGCCGGCGATCGCCGCACGAAGTTCGGGGATGCCGAGCGCGACCGTGTAACCGAGGACTGTGTTGTCGAGTGCCGCCTTCGCCGCGGTCCGCACCGCGGCGGGCGCGCCTGCGCTGGGTTGGCCTGCCGACAGGTTCACCAGATCGCCGTGCGTGCGCTGACGTTCCGCAGCGGCCAACCACACGTCCATCACATAGAACGGTGGGATGCCTGCGCGTAGCGAGACGGTGCCGATCAGGTGCTCCTCTCGTCCGCCATCAGAAGCAACGTTAGAGCACCTCGGGCTCGAGCCTTCGCAGATGCTCCCGCGGCGGTCCGAGCAGCTGCGCGCTGCCGTGCGCGCGCTTGAAGTACATCTGAATGTCGTGCTCCCAGGTGATCGCGATGCCGCCGTGCATCTGCACCGCTTCGGCTGCCACCTTCGAAAACGCCTCGCTAGCCGCGAACCGGGCCAGCGCCGCCGACGTGGCGGTCGGCTCGGCGACGGCGTCGTTGACGAGGGCGCGCGCGGACTGCACCGCGACATAAAGGTCGGCCATCCGGTGTTTGAGTGCTTGGAAGCTGCCGATCGGGCGGCCGAACTGGACGCGGTCCTTGGTGTATTCGACGGTCAGGTCAAGGCACTTCGTTGCGGCGCCGATCTGCTCGGCCGCCACCAGGATCGACGCAGTATCAGCGAGCCCGGGGTCGGCCCCGATGGTCACGGTGTCCTTCGGCTCCAATCGCGCCAACCACCGCGTCAGGTCCATGGTGGGGACGGGGGTGGCCGTGAACGTGGACCAACGGGTCAGCGTCTCGCCGTCGGCGGCGACCACGATGTCGGCGACCGTCCCGTTGATCACGAAGCCGGGATCGAAGACCACGGTGCCGATTGTGGCGCCTTCGGCCAGCTTCTCGAGTGCATCGGTGTCGGCCTCGTCGGCGGCAAGCAGCGCAAGCTCGGCCAGCGTCGTGCCCAGAAGCGGCGTGGGCGTCAGCGCCTTGCCCAGTTCTTCGATGACGACAGCGGCGTCGGCGAGCTCGCCCCCCGCGCCGCCCATGTCCTCGGGCACCACCAGTGCCGCGGCTCCGACCTGCTCGCACAGCAGCTTCCACAGCGACTCGTCGTAGCCGCGCTCCGTCTCGATCGCCCGGCGCACCGCCGCGGGAGATGCGTGCTTGTCGACCAGCGCCGCGACGGTGTCCCGGAGCAGTTCGCGTTCTTCACTCATGAGAAGGCCTCCAATACCCGGCGGCGGTGCCACGTCGGGTCACCCCATGCCGACCGCAACGCCTGTACCCGCAGAAGCAACAGTGACAGGTCGTGCTCCTGTGTGAAGCCGATGGCGCCGTGGGTCTGCAGCGACGAGCGGGCGGACAGCAGTGCGGCGTCGGCCGCCGCCGCAAGCGCTGCGCTGACATCGCGTGCCGCGTCGCCGGAGCCGTCTGCCAGCGACAGCGCTGCCCCGTAGACCAGCGGCCTGGCCAGCTCGACGGCGATGTACACGTCGGCCAGCTTGTGTTTGATCGCCTGGTATGACCCGATGGTCCTGCCGAACTGGCTGCGTTGTTTCGCGTAGTCGACAGAGGCGTCGAGCATAGCTTGGCCGGCACCGACCAGCTGTGCGGCGTTGGCGAGCACGCCGTACTCGAAAGCCTTGGCGGTGTCGGCCTTTCGGGCGTCGCCGCGGGCCGTCGCGTCGAACAGCTTTCGTGCCGGGTCGACGGACTCGTGTTGAGCGCCCGCGTTGCCGTCGCGCACCTCACCGTCGCCTGCAACCAGAATCAGCCCGGCGGAATCGGCGTCGACGGCGCGCGGCACGTGCGGGGGAAGGGCGACGGTGGCGATCAGTTCGCCGGACGCGAGCGCGGCGCAGCGGTCATCGTCTGCGAGCAGAACCGGAGCGACCGCGATCGATTCGGTGACCGGTCCGGGCACACCCCAGTAGCCGAGTCGTTCGGCGGCGACCACGAGGTCGACGGGATGCGCCTCGATGCCGTCGAACCGTTCGGGCACCAACAGCGCCGTCACACCGAGGTCGGTCAGCGTCGACCACACCTTGCGGCCAGGACCGGTGTCCCCCTGCGCCCATGTGCGCACCGCGCCGGGAACGCCTGCCGCGCCGAGCGCGGCGTCGATGCTCGCCGCGAAGTCGCGCTGCTGTTCGTCGATCTCGAAGTTCATTTCTGCCCCTTGGGTTCGCGGGGCAGGCCGAGTAGCCGCTCGGCGATGATATTGCGCTGAATTTCGTTGGTGCCTGCATAGATCGGGCCGCCGAGGGCAAAAAGCAGGCCGTCTGTCCAGGAGTCGGCCAGCTCGCCGTCGGGTCCCCGCATGTCCAGAGCGGTCTGGTGAAGGGCGACATCGAGTTCCGACCAGAACACTTTGGTGATCGACGACTCGGCGCCGAGCTCGCCGCCGTTGGCGAGCCGCGTGACGGTGCCGAAGGTGTGCAGCCGGTACGCCTGGGCCTTGATCCACGCGTCGGCGACCCGGTCGGCGAAAACCGGGTCTCGGTCGGCCGTCCACTGGTCGACGAGTCGCTCGGCAGGTGCGATGAACCGGGCAGGGCTGCGCAGCGACATCCCGCGCTCGTTGCTCGACGTGCTCATCGCGGAGCGCCAGCCGTCGTGCACGGCGCCGATCACGTCGTGGTCAGCCACGAAGACGTCGTCGAGGAATATCTCACCGAACCCGGTGTCGCCACCGAGTTGCGCGATCGGCCGCACGGTGACGCCGTCGGCCTTCAGGTCGAACATGACGTAGGTGAGGCCCTTATGCCGCTGCGCCTCCGGGTCGGACCGGAATAGCCCGAATGCCCTGTCGCCGAACGGCGCCCGCGAACTCCAGATCTTCTGTCCATTGAGCTTCCAGCCACCATCGACTTTGGTGGCAGTTGAGCGCAGCGACGCGAGGTCGCTGCCTGACTCCGGTTCCGACCAGGCCTGCGCCCAGATCTCCTCACCGCTGGCCATCTTCGGCAGCACCCGGTCGAGCTGTTCTGAGGTGCCGTGTGCGAACAGGGTCGGCGCCAGCATGGAGGTGCCGTTGGCGCTGGCGCGGCCGGGCGCTCCAGCCCGGAAATACTCCTCCTCGTAGACGATCCATTGCAGCAATGTGGCGTCGCGGCCGCCGTAACGCTCCGGCCATGCGATGACCGAAAGGCCCGCATCGAAAAGCACCTTGTCCCAACGACGATGCTGCTCGAAGCCTTCTGCCGTGTCGTAGGACTTCGTCGGGATGTGCTCTGAGTTGGCGGCGAGGAAGTCGCGGACCTCGGCCCGGAATTCCTCGGTGTCATCGTCGAACGCCAGGTCCATCAGACCGTCTCCCGCAATCGTGGTTTGACCACTTTGCCTCCTGGGTTGCGCGGCAGCGCATCGAGGAACGCCACCGATCGTGGGGTCTTGAAATTCGCCAGATGCTCACGCGTATAAGCGATCACGGCCGCCTCGTCGAGTTCAGCGCCCGGTAGCGTGACCACGAACGCCTTGCCGACCTCGCCCAGCCGCTCGTCTGGCACTCCGATGACCGCGGCCTCGGCCACCCCGTCCAGCCGGGCGAGAACCTGTTCGATCTCGGCTGGATACACGTTGAAGCCACCGCAGATGTACATGTCCTTGAGTCGGTCGGTGATCTGCAGATTCCCGGCTCCGTCGACGCGGCCGACATCGCCGGTGTGCAGCCAGCCGTCGGCGTCGATGGCCCTGCCCGTCGCATCAGGATCGTCGAGATAGCCCAGCATCACGTTGGGTCCGCGCAACAGCACCTCGCCCGCGCCGTCGTCGGCCGGGTTGTCGATGCGCAACTCGAAGTCGGCGATCGGACGCCCGCATGTGGTGGCGACGGTGACGGCGTCGTCGTCCGCGCGGCACATCGTGCCGAAGCCACTGGCCTCGGTCAGCCCGTAGGCCGTCAGCACGATGTCGATGTCCAACTCCGACTGCATCCGTTCGATCAGCACCACCGGGATCGTCGCCGCGCCGGTGACCGCGAACCGCAGCGAGCTCAAGTCATAGTCGCCGCGCCTGGGGTGGTCGAGCAGGGTCTGGTAGATCGTCGGGGGTCCGGGAAGCACCGTGATCCGGTGTTCGGCCACCGCAGCCATCGCCTTCTCCGGGTCGAACGTCAGTTGAGGGATCAAGGTCGCACCGGTCTGCAGGCAGGCCAGGATGCCCGCCTTGTAGCCGAAGTTGTGGAAGAACGGGTTGATACACAGGTAGCGGTCGGAGCTGGTGACCTGTCCGCAGGCCGCCCATGCCGCGGGCGCGTCGAGCGACTGCCGGTGTGCGCACAGCGCACCCTTGCTGCGGCCGGTGGTGCCGGAGGTGAACAGGATGTCAGAGACGTCGTCGGGCTGCACGGCGGCCGCGCGGCGCTCGACTTTTTCTAAATCGACGCCACAGGCGACGAACTCGTCCCAGGTGCCGTCGTCCTTATCGACCGGGACGCGCACGATGTGGCGCAGATCGGGCAGGGTCGCGCGGTCGAGGCCCGCGGTCTTGTCCGCGCCGAGGAATTCACCGGCCGCGACGAGCAGCGGCGCTCCGGTGCGGGCCAGCACGTCGGCGGCTTCGCCTGCGGTGTAGCGCGTGTTGAGCGGTACGACGACGCCGCCCGCATAGTGGGTGGCCAGGCATGCCACGACCCAGTGCCATGTGTTCGGCGACCAGATCGCGACGCGGTCCCCGGCGGCGACGCCATGGTCGATCATCGCGGCGGCGGCCACCCGCACCTCGTCGCGCAGTTGCGCGAAGGTCAGCCGTCTCGCGTCGGTGACCAGCGCGTCATGGTCGGCGAATTGGCCGACTATCCGGTCCAGGACCTGCGGAATGGTCCTCAGCTGTCTCTCCGGGTCGTCCCCTGCCCTTCGGCCGTGGGCCCATCGCTCCTGCCCAGTGGGCGGCGTCATCGATGCTCCTCTAACAAAGCAAGTGCTTGGTAGGTTAGCCTACAGGGGTGATAGAGGTCCAGGAGTTCCGGGCCGAGGTCCGCGATTGGCTCGCCGACAATCTGGTCGGCGATTTCGCTGCGCTCAAGGGCCTGGGCGGACCCGGTCGCGAGGATGAGGCTTTCGAGGAACGGCTGGCGTGGAACAAGCACCTGGCGGCCGCAGGCATGACGTGTTTGGGCTGGCCCGAGGAGCACGGCGGTCGCGGCCTTTCGGTCGCTCACCGCGTCGCCTTCTATGAGGAGTACGCCAAGGCCGACGCCCCCGACAAGGTCAACCACTTTGGCGAGGAACTGCTCGGGCCGACGGTGATCGCCTATGGCACACCGGAGCAACAGCAGCGCTTCCTTCCGAAAATCCTCGACGTGACCGAGCTGTGGTGCCAGGGCTATTCGGAGCCCGGCGCCGGGAGTGATCTGGCGAACGTGTCGACCACCGCCGAACTCGACGGCGACCAGTGGGTGATCAACGGGCAGAAGGTCTGGACGTCGATGGCGCACCTCTCGCAGTGGTGCTTCGTGGTGGCCCGCACCGAGAAGGGATCGAAGCGACACGCCGGCCTGTCGTATCTGCTGGTGCCGCTCGATCAGCCCGGTGTCCAAGTGCGACCGATCGTGCAGTTGACCGGGACGGCGGACTTCAACGAGGTGTTCTTCGACGACGCCCGCACTGACGCCGACCTCGTTGTCGGCCAACCCGGCGACGGCTGGCGGGTCGCGATGGGCACGCTGACATTCGAACGCGGAGTGTCGACCCTGGGTCAGCAGATCCGTTACGCCCGTGAGCTTTCCAATCTCGCCGAGGTGGCCAAGAAGACCGGTAGCGCCGATGATCCGCTGATTCGCGAGCGATTGACGCGATCATGGGTCGGTCTGCAGACGATGCGGTCCTACGCCCTGGCGACCATGGATGTCGAGCAGCCCGGCCAGGACAACGTGTCCAAGCTGCTGTGGGCCAACTGGCACCGCGATCTCGGTGAGCTGGCGATGGACATCGTCGGCAAGGCCGGCCTGGTCGCCAAAGACGGGAAGTTCGACGCGTGGCAGCATCTCTACCTGTTCACCCGCGCCGACACCATCTACGGCGGGTCGAACGAAATCCAGCGCAACATCATTGCCGAGCGGGTGCTCGGCCTACCCCGTGAGGTGAAGGGTTGAGCCTCTCTCAGGCCCCGAAAGAGATTGACGGACACGGACTTCTGACGGGGAAGGTCGTCGTCGTCACCGCCGCCGCAGGCACCGGTATCGGCTCGGCGGTTGCCCGCCGAGCGCTCGCCGAGGGTGCCGACGTCGTCGTCTCCGACCACCACGAACGCCGGCTCGGCGAGACCAGAGACCAGCTGGCCGGACTCGGGCTCGGCCGGGTGGAGAGCGTGGTCTGCGATGTGACGTCCACCGCGCAGGTCGATGCGCTGATCTCGTCGACGACCGCGCGGATGGGCCGCCTCGACGTGCTCGTCAACAACGCGGGTCTGGGCGGCTCGACCCCGGTCATCGGCATGACCGACGAGGAGTGGGACCGGGTGCTCAACGTGACGCTGACGTCGGTGATGCGGGCGACACGCGCCGCCCTGCGCTACTTCCGGGACGCCGACCACGGCGGCGCGATCGTCAACAACGCCAGCGTGCTCGGTTGGCGGGCCCAGCATTCACAGTCGCACTACGCCGCGGCCAAGGCGGGCGTGATGGCCCTGACCCGCTGCAGCGCAATCGAAGCCGTCGAGCACGGCGTACGGATCAACGCGGTGTCGCCGAGCATCGCGCGACACAAGTTCCTCGAGAAGACCAGCTCGTCGGATCTGCTCGACCGACTCTCCGAGGGCGAGGCCTTCGGCCGAGCCGCCGAACCGTGGGAGATTGCGGCCACCATCGCGTTTCTGGCCAGTGACTACTCGAGTTACCTGACCGGCGAGGTGATTGCGGTATCGAGTCAGCGCGCATGACAGAGCAACCGGCGGTCAGTCGCCGCGACGAGCTGCTGGAGCTCGCCGCGTTGATGTTCGCCGAACGTGGCCTTCGCGCCACCACCGTTCGCGATATCGCCGACTCTGCAGGCATCCTCTCCGGCAGCCTGTATCACCACTTCAAAAGTAAAGAACAGATGGTGGAGGAGGTGTTGCGAGATTTCCTGGACTGGCTGTTCAATCGCTACCAGGCGATCGTCGACACCGAGCCCAACCCGCTCGAGCGGCTCAAGGGACTGTTCATGGCATCCTTCGACGCGATCGAGCACCGGCATGCACAGGTCGTCATCTACCAGGACGAGGCCAAGCGGCTTTCCGGGTTGCCGCAATTCCAGTTCGTAGAGGCCCGCAACAAAGAGCAGCGGCAGATGTGGCTGAACCTGCTCAACCAGGGCGTCGAGCAGGGATGCTTCCGACCCGATATCGACGTCGACCTGGTGTATAGGTTCATCCGCGACACCACATGGGTTTCCGTCCGCTGGTATCAGCCGGGTGGACCGTTGACGGCCGAAGAAGTTGGCCGACAATACCTTTCAATCGTCCTTGGCGGGATCACCAAAGAAGGAGCCAAGAATGTCTGAGGCATACGTCATCGAAGCTGTACGTACCGCGATAGGCAAGCGAAACGGGTCGCTCGCCGGTGTGCATCCAGTGGATCTCGGGGCCGCCGGGTGGCGGGGTCTGTTCGACCGTGTCGACGTCGACCCCGGTGCGGTCGACGACGTGATCGCAGGCTGTGTCGACGCGATCGGACCGCAGGCGGGCAACATCGCCAGGCTGTCCTGGCTGGCCGCCGGATACCCCGAAGAGGTGCCCGGTGTCACCGTGGATCGGCAATGCGGATCGAGCCAGCAGGCCATTTCTTTTGGCGCACAGGCCATCATGTCGGGAACCGCTGATCTGATCGTGGCCGGCGGCATGCAGAACATGAGCCAGATTCCCATCTCCTCGGCGATGACCGTCGCGGAACAATTCGGCTTCACATCGCCGACAAATGAATCCAAGAGCTGGCTGCACCGCTACGGAGACCAGGAGATCTCGCAATTCCGCGGAGCAGAGCTGATCGCCGAGAAATGGAACATCTCGCGTGAGGAGATGGAGGAGTACTCCCTGGCCAGTCACCGGCGCGCGCAGGAGGCGATCCGCGCCGGGCACTTCGAGAACGAGATCTTCGGCGTTGACGGGTTCGTCACCGACGAGGGACCGCGCGACACGTCGCTCGAGAAGATGGCGGGCCTCAAGACTCTCGTCGACGGTGGCCGGCTGACCGCCGCGATGGCGAGCCAGATCTCCGACGGGGCCAGCGCGGTGCTGCTGGCATCCGAGCAAGCGGTCAATGAGCACAACCTGAAACCGAGGGCGCGAATTCACCACATCAGCGCCCGCGGAGCCGATCCGGTGTTCATGCTGACCGGCCCGATCCCCGCGACGAGATACGCGCTCGAGAAGACGGGCCTGTCGATCGACGACATCGACACCGTCGAGATCAACGAGGCGTTCGCCCCAGTGGTGATGGCCTGGTTGAAGGAGACCAAGGCGGACCCCGAGAAGGTCAATCCGAACGGCGGCGCGATCGCACTCGGTCATCCCTTGGGCGCCACCGGCGCAAAGCTGTTCGCCACCATGCTCAATGAACTCGAGCGCACCGGCGGCCGCTACGGACTGCAGACCATGTGCGAGGGCGGCGGCACCGCCAACGTCACAATCATCGAGCGGCTCTAGCGATCACCGAGAAGCACATCTGCTGCCCATCGAGCTACTGAGCGGTTGTCAGCACCAGTCCGCCGAGCGCGATGATCCAGCTGGCGAAGCTGCCGACGAGGAAGTACTCGGTGACGGCGTCGATGCCGATGTTGCCGTTCTCGCGGGCCTTCGCGGCGTTGATCTCAGGGAACCGGATGATGCTCTTTGCCGCGACGACGGCGGTGGCGGCGGCGAGTTGACCGGCCAGACCCAGCCCGAAGATCAGGGTGCGTTCCATCGGGCCGAGCAGACGACCGCCCTTGAGCCGGTCGGACGGCTGCGGCTGCCCCTCGGGTTTCACGGCACCGACCGAACCGAGCACCAGCCGCACCAGCTGGTTGCCGGTGACGAACTGCAGTAGTACGGCGCCGACGATCATCAGCAACCGGTTCGGGCTGACGTCGCCGATGCCGGCAATCTCGACCCACGCGCTCCAACGCTCTACGAGGCCGCTGACGTCGGAAGCCCAGCCGTTCAACAAGATCAGAGCCGCGAGCGCAAGCCCGAACACCGCCAAGGGCGCGCCCTCGTGATCGCCGGATCGTTCGGCACGAGCACCCAGCAGGACCCAACCGACGCCTGCGGCGGCCGCGATCGCCAACAACGCCACGTCGCCGCGGTGCCACAGCTCCGACAGCGCGGCGCATACGACGACCACGGCGGGTGCTACCACCGCGGGAACCCATATCGGACGCGTCAGCCGACGGACTCCGTCGGCGATGCCCATCGCGATGAGCATCACCGCAAGGACGCTCATGGCACGCTCCGGAGGTACTCCGACGCCACGACGATGAGGTCGAGACCGTCGCGTCCGGAGCGCTGCGACACCGCAGAGGGGCTGATGCCTTCTGCCGCGGCGATGTCCTTCTTTGTCCGGTTCTCCAACAATGCCTTCACAATCCGTGTCGATCGGTCGTCAATCGATCCAAGCAGGTGGTCCCGACAAATCAGCGCGGCGTTGATCGCGTCGACGTCGGTCCTGGTCTCGGCTGCGGCTCGGAGGGAGGTTCGGACCAGCGTCAGTCCGGGTTGGCGCTGAGCCGATGCCGTCCACTCGATGGCTTCGCGGGCGGCCCACCAGCCCGGACCGTCCTGAATGCCTGCGCTCTCGTCGAGCATGGTGACCCCGCCCCAGCCGATGCCGAACCGCACGTCGATGTCGGGTGCGATGGACAACCGCAGCGAAAGCGCCGCATCGATCGCGAGGCCGACACGTGTGAACGCGCCCTGGAATTCGTCGCCGACCGTGAAGGCCGGCGGGTCGATCGCCGCTGCGGCGACGTCTCGCAGGGCCTTGTTCAGCGCTCGGTGGGTGCCGGCGCGGTCGGCAACGGTCCGCGAACCGACGACGTCGCCGATGAGGGTCGCCCGCAAATTTGATGAAGCGCTATTCTTCATCCTCGCCATATGAAGAGTATAGCTTCAATTGCCAAGACTGAAGCAAACGTCTTAATCGACTAGGGCGGCCGCCGCCTGCAGGTGTTTGATCGCGTCGTTGACGATGGTCTCGACAAGCTCCGCACACGTTGGCAGGTCCTCGACTATCCCGGCCACCTGGCCCGACGCCAGCACGCCCGCATCGGTGTTGCCCTCGACCAACCCGGCCTTGAGCAACATCGGTGTGTTGGCGGCCATCACCACCTGCGACCAGGTCAGCTCCTTGCCGTGCCGCATCTGTAGCCCGTCGCTGATCATCGACCGCCAGGTCATCTTCGACATCTTCTTGAACTTCGCCGCGTTGCGTACCGCTGCACTGAACCCGCGCAGTCGCGAACCGCTTTCGAGCTTCTCCACCAGCCCGGTTCGCAGCACTCGATGCGGCATGCCGTCGACGCGGGTCGACACCACGGTGCCGTCGAGACCGGCCTGCAGATAACGCTGCTTGACGTCGTCCGGCACGGTGGAGTCCGACGTGAGCAGGAAGCGGGTGCCCATTGCGACGCCCGCGGCGCCGTATGACAGGGCGGCGGCCAACCCACGGCCGTCGAAGAATCCGCCCGCGGCAACCACGGGAATGTCCACGGCGTCCAGCACCGACGGCAACAGCAGCGTGGTGGCCACCGGCCCTGTGTGGCCGCCACCTTCGCCGCCCTGAACGATCACCGCGTCGGCACCCCAGCCGGCCACCTTCTTGGCGTGCTTGGCCAACCCGACCGACGGAATCACCACGACACCAGCCTCTTTGAGCCTGGCGATCAGATCCGGCTTCGGTGCGAGCGCGAACGACGCCACCCGGACGCCTTCGGAGATGAGTAGATCGATCCGGTCGACGGCATCGCCCGCATCGGCACGGATGTTGATGCCGAACGGCTTATCGGTGGTCGCTTTCACTTTGGTGACCGCGGTCTGAAGCTCTTCCAGCGTCATCGTCGCCGACGCAAGGATGCCGAGACCTCCCGCGTTGGATGTCGCCGCCACCAGCCGCGCGCCCGCCACCCAACCCATTCCGGTCTGGACCACCGGATGGTCGATGCCGACCAATTCAGTAAGGGGGGTGCGTAGCTTGCTCATGTCCGTACTTCCTTGTCCCGCAGCGACTTGGGATCGATCACCTCACGGATCAGCTTCAGCTCGTCGGCGGTGGCGAGTCGCGTCTCGTCGGCCTCATCCAGTCCGTGCACCTCGAAAGAGGTGTTCTCGCGGACCTGTTCGGCATCGATGCCCGGATGTAGCGACACCGCCCGCATGGTGTGCTCGGGGCCGTTGAAGTCGAATACACCGAGGTTCGAGACCACGCAGAAGACGTTGACGAACCGGTATGCCGGATTGTCGGGATCGACCTTGTTCCAACCGATCCCGGACACGATGTCGACGCTGTCGCAGAAGACGCGCTTGGAGTGGTTGCCGACCCAGTAACTGGTCGCGTGGTTGATCGTGTTTCCGGGAGCGCCGCGCACACCGAACATCTGACGGGTCGGGTGCTGCAGTGGCCCGAACGCGGACAGGTTCTGGTTGCCGTACCGGTCGACCTGGTTCGCGCCCATCACGACGTGCCTGCGCCCCCAAGCCAGCGTCTCGAAGACCCGGCCGAACGGCATCCATCCCTCGATCGCGCCCGCCGCACCGATCGCCGGGGTATCGGCCAACAGCCGAGCCTCGCCGTCGGTGAGCACTATGTCAGGGGAGAACGTCAGGCGCGCCAACCGTGCGCCGATCGAGACCATGGTCGCCATCGGGCTGACCATGATCTCGCCTGCGTCGCGGAACAGCTCGGCACACGCGACGGCGCACACCTCTGCACGGGACACGGAAATCACTTCGCCTCCTCGACGAATCTGGCTACGGCCGCTTGGTAATCAGCCTCGCTGCCGGCCAGGTAGGTGCTGACGAACTGCTGCCATGTCTCGTCCGACGCGGCGGCTTCTGCATAGTGGCGCTGGAACTTCTCGTCTCGCTTGTAGTCGGGTTCGGCGGTGGTGAAGTGCGCCCCGTTGGGCGCCTCGACGACGCTGTCCACCATCATCCGGTTGATCAGCAGCGCCTGCGGCGGAACTGATTTCACCAACTCTTCGGTCGGCACCACCGTCTCGACGGACAGCAGGCGGTTCTGCGCGGCCATCAGGAACAGGTCGTCGAAGTACGGGTCGATACCGGTGTAGGCGGCGTTGCCTTGCTGGTCGCCGATGTTGAGGTGCACGAACGCCGCGTCGAGGTTCAGCGCGGGCATCGCGAGGAGTTCCTCGTAGCCGCCGTCGGTGGGGTAGGGGGACCGTACTGTCTGTAGCTCCTCACCCCAGAACGCGCGTACGTCGCTGCCAAGGCCGGCGCGAATCGGCAGGAACGGAAGTCGTTGTGCGGCAGCCTGCAAGCCGCATCGCAGCATGCCTTCGTCCATCTCGCGAGACTCGATCGCACCGGTGGTGCGCGCCTTGGCGAACCACGGATCGTAGAACGGCGGCGAATCCAGCGATACGAATCCGTAGTACACCCGCTTGACCTTGCCCGCCGAACAGAGCAAGCCGAGGTCGGGCCCGCCGTAGGTGACCACGGTCAGGTCGGTGACGTCGGTACGCAGCAGTGCGCGGACAAAGGCCATCGGTTTGCGCCGCGAACCCCATCCGCCGATGCCAATGGTCATTCCGCTCTCGACAACGGCTACCGCGTCATCGAGAGTTGTTCGCTTGTCGCTCATTTAGTTCCCTTGTCCGTCCCGGCGAATGCGTCGCGATGCTCGTCGGACACCCCGGACAGGTTCAGCTCGAAGGTGAAGCCCTGTTCCATCCGGTAACTGGAGTTGACCTTCTGCACGTCGATGAGATTCAGCGCCTCTTTGGCCGCCCGGATGACCCGGGTGTCCTTCGAAGCGATGTCGCGCGCGACCCGGAGCGCGGACTCGTCCAGGTCGGCACGCGGGACCACCTCATGCACTGACCCGAAGTGGTGCAGGGTCGCGGCGTCCACGGTGGCGGCGGTGAAGAACAGTCGGCGCATCATGTGCTGTGGCACCAGCCGCGACAGGTGGGTGGCCGCACCGAGGGCGCCGCGTTCCACCTCGGGCAGGCCGAAAGTGGCGTCGTCGGAGGCAACGATCACGTCGGCGTTGCCCACCAGGCCGATTCCGCCGCCAACACAGAACCCGTTGACGGCGGCAACCACAGGAACCGCGCATTCATAAACCGCGCGGAAGGCCTCGAAGCAGCCGCGGTTGGCGTCGATCAACGCGGTATACCCCTCGGTCTTCTGCATCTCCTTGATGTCGACGCCTGCGTTGAACCCGCGGCCCTCGGACCGAAGGATCACGACATGGGTGGACTGGTCGCGGCCCGCGGCCGTAATCGCGTCCCCGAGTTCGAACCACCCTCGGGACGGGATCGCGTTGACGGGCGGGTAGTCGACGGTGACCGAGACGATGCCCGGTTCGACCGACTTGGTGGTGATCGACATCTTGTCTCCTGCAGGGTCGGCTACCTAAGCAAGCACTTGCTTGGTACGCTAGCACAGTGACCGACGGGGCTGACAGTGCTGGTGTGGCGGGCATCGACCTGGGGCTGAGCGGCCGCATCGTCCTGGTGACCGGCGGCGTGCGAGGGGTTGGCGCCGGTATCAGCGCGGTCTTCGCCGACCAGGGTGCCACCGTCGTGACGTGCGCGAGGCGGCCGGTCGAGGGGTCGCCGTACGAATTTCGTCCCTGCGATGTTCGCGACGACGAATCGGTGAAATCGCTCATCGATGCGATCGTCGCCCAGCACGGCCGCCTCGACGTGGTGATCAACAACGCGGGTGGGTCGCCCTACGTACCCGCCACGGAGGCGTCAGCCAGGTTCAGCGCCAAGATCATCGAGCTCAACCTGCTCGGGCCCCTCTCGGTGTCGACGCACGCAAACACCGTGATGCAGACCCAGGCGCGTGGCGGGTCGATCGTCAATATCGCCAGCGTCAGCGGCAGGCGGCCGACGCCGGGAACCGTGGCATACGGCGCCGCGAAAGCGGGCCTGGAGAACATCACCAGCACCCTGGCCGTCGAGTGGGCGCCCAAGGTGCGGGTGAACTCGGTCGTCGTCGGCATGGTCGAGACCGAGCAGTCCGAGCTCTTCTACGGGGACGCCGATTCCATCGCAGCGATCGCGAAGAACGTGCCGCTGGGCAGGCTCGCGAAACCGGCCGACGTCGGCTGGGCCGCGGCCTTCCTCGCGTCGAACGCGGCGTCCTATATCAGCGGAGCATCGCTGGAAGTGCACGGCGGCGGCGAACCGCCGCACTACCTGACAACGACAACCGCCGACATCAAATAATTAAGGAGACAACAAATATGGGACTGCTCGACGGTCGCGTGGTCATCGTGACGGGCGCCGGCGGCGGCATCGGGCGCGCGCATGCGTTGGCGTTCGCCGCCGAAGGGGCGCGCGTCGTGGTGAACGACATCGGTGTCGGCCTCGACGGTTCGCCGGCAGGGGGAGGCAGCGCCGCGCAGGGCGTCGTTGACGAAATCACCGCTGCCGGTGGCGAAGCCGTCACAAGCGGCGCCAACGTCGCCGACTGGGGCCAGGCCGAAGGCCTGATTGCCACGGCCGTCGACACCTTCGGCGGACTCGATGTTCTTGTGAACAACGCAGGCATCGTCCGCGACCGAATGTTCGCCAACACCAGCGAAGACGAGTTCGACGCCGTGATCGCGGTACACCTGAAGGGCCACTTCGCGACGATGCGGCACGCGGCGGCGTACTGGCGTGCGCAGTCCAAGGCCGGCAACACCCCCGACGCACGCATCATCAACACCAGTTCCGGTGCTGGGCTTCAGGGAAGCGTCGGTCAGGCGAACTACAGCGCCGCGAAGGCGGGCATTGCGGCCATGACGTTGGTCGCCGCCGCGGAGATGGGCCGCTATGGCGTCACCGTCAACGCGATCGCGCCGTCCGCGCGCACCCGGATGACCGAGACGGTTTTCGCCGACATGATGTCGACGGAGGGTAAAGACTTCGATTCGATGGCGCCCGAGAACATTTCGCCACTGGTGGTGTGGCTGGGCAGTGTGGAATCACGTGATGTCACGGGCAGGATGTTCGAGGTCGAGGGCGGCATCATCCGCGCCGCCGAAGGCTGGGCGCACGGGCCCGAGGTCGACAAGGGCGCCCGATGGGATCCCACGGAACTGGGTCCCGTCGTCCACGACCTGCTGGCCAAAGCGCGCCCGCCCGTGCCGGTCTACGGAGCCTGAACCCCAGCACAGCGCACACTGGTAACCGATGCGCGCATACGGCTTCACCGAGATCGGCGGACCCGACAGGCAGGCGACTGGCGGCTGCGCGAAGGCTCTTACGGTCACCGCGGCCCGACGGTGCTGGGTCGGGAAGTTGCGGGGACGGTCGAAAAAGTAGGGCCGGTAGTCTCCGAATTCGCCGCTGCGCTGCCCGTCGCCGCCGCGACCGCGTACGACGCAATGAACCGGTTCGACTTGCCCGAAGGCTCCACGCTGTTGAAGGCCCGCGGGCTCCAGGCGTCGAGGACCGGGTACGTGCGGCAGCACCCGATGGGGTCGACGCCCTCCTCGACATGGTGGGAGGAGATGCCCTGCGGACCGTCGCGGCACTGCTCGGCGATCGGTCCCAACTGACGTCGCTGGCTGACAAGCCGTTGGCGGTCGAGCTGGGTGGCTTCGAGCTCGTTCGTGACCGCAGCACCGCGGGGCTCACCGAGCTGGTGCGTCTGGTGCGGGCAGGCGGCCTGGATCCGCATGTCACCGACGTCCGACCACTATCCGAGGCGCGGGCCGCTCTGGAGCTCGTCGAACAGGGCCACGCGACCGGAAAAGGTCGTTCTGAAATCCCTGAAGGGCGTTTGAAAACTCGCTGTGAAGGTCATCATGATCAAGTGAGGCGGATCACACTGCCGGTCGTCGCCGGCGTAATGCTGTTGGTGTTGGCCGGATGCGGGGGACAACGAGGTGGTGAGGGCGGCGAAGCCGCCAAGGAGCCGACAACGTGCACGGTCGACTCCGACGCCCGCCTGAGCATCGCGACCGGAAACACCACCGGTGTCTACTACAGCCTCGGCGGCGCGCTCGCCGAAGCGATCGGCAAGAGCAGCGGCGGAAAGCTGAAGGCCACTGCGGCCGAGACGTCGGCGTCCCTGCAGAACATTCAGCAGTTGGTGGCAGGTACCCATCAGGTCGCCTTCTCGCTCGCCGACACGGCGGCCGACGCGGTAGAGGGCAAGGAATCGTTTGATTCGCCACAGCCGATTGCGGCGTTGGCCCGGTTGTATCCCAACTACACGCAGGTGATCGCGCGGACAGACTCCGGCATCAACTCCGTCGCCGACATGCGGGGCAAAAGGGTGTCCACCGGAGCGCCGAATTCCGGCACCGAGGTGATCGCAAACCGGATGCTGCAGGCGTCCGGACTGGATCCCGCCAAGGACATCCAGGCGCAGCGCACGGAGTTGGGCAAGACCGTCGAAGGAATGAAGGACGGCTCGATCGATGCGATGTTCTGGTCGGGCGGCCTGCCGACAAGCGGCATCACCGATCTCTTCACGAGCCAGAGCGGCAATGTCAAGTTCATCGACGTCGCAGGCACTTTGGACAAGCTCAAGGAGATCAACACGATCTATGAGCGGGGGGTCATTCCGGCCGCGACGTACCAGACACCCGGTGATGTGCAGACGGTGGTGGTGCCGAACCTGCTTCTGGTGAAGGACGATATGGACGGCAACATCGCGTGCGTCGTGACCAAGGCGCTGTTCGAGAACAAGGCCGAACTGGTCAAGGTGAACAAGGCGGCCCAGGACATCAGCCTGGACTCGGCCCGCCAGACCGATCCCGTTCCACTGCATCCGGGTGCCAAGAAGGCACTCGACGAACTCGGCGCGAAAAGCTGACCGAGCGCGAAGACGACGACGGCCGGCCGGAACCGGCCGGAGGTACCGCGACCAAGACAGCGCCTGCGGCCGCAGCAGCCTATGAAGAAGAGAAGCCCGCCCGCGAGCTGACCGGGTGGGTGAGTCATGCGGTCACGGCCGTGTGCGTCCTGATCGGCGTGTCCGCGATCTATCAGGTGTTCTTGCCGCTGGCGCAGGGCAACCAGGTTTCCCTCATCTACTTCCTGGCGGCCGTGCTGCCACTGACCCTGCTGTGCTATCGCTCCGGTATCCGGTTGTCGCGCAAGGCAAAGACCGAGTCCGACGGTGACGAGCACGACGACGAACAAGACAAACAAGAAGAAGTGCCGGTCGGTAATCCGACGCTCGTGGACTGGTTGCTGGCCGCGGTCGCCCTCGTGGCCTGTCTCTACCCGATACTCCCTTTCGAAATCGCGGGCGGCGGAGGCGGTTTCGATGAGTTCCTCAGCCGACAGGGTACCCCCGCGATGATCGACGTCGTCGTGGGCACCCTGGTGTTACTGCTGGTGCTGGAGGCCTGCAGGCGAACGACCGGGCTGGCTCTGCCGATCGTCTGCCTGCTCGCGCTTGCCTACGCCTACTACGGCGGCTATCTGCCGCAAGGCGCGGCGATCGCACATGCCGGAGTGAACTGGGACCAGATCATCAGCGCGTCGTTCATCCAGTCGACCGGCCTCTACGGTGTGCCGCTCGACGTCGCGGCCACCTACATCGTGCTGTTCACGATTTACGGTGCGGTGCTTGACACGTCGGGCGCCAGCAAGTTCTTCATCGATCTGTCCCTCGCGGCGTTCCGGAGGTCGCGGGCGGCGCCGGGCCGGACGGTGACGCTGGCGGGATTCCTTCTGGGTTCGGTTTCCGGTTCCGGGACGGCGACAACGGTCAGCCTCGGAACGGTGACCTGGCCCATCCTGCGTCGCGCGGGCTATCCGAAGGAGAATGCGGGCGGCATGTTGGCGGCCGCGGGCATCGGTGCGATCCTGTCGCCGCCGACTCTGGGCGCGGCGGCGTTCATCATCGCGGAGTACCTCGGCGTGCCCTACCTGACCGTGCTGGTGTGGGCGATCGCGCCGACGATCCTGTATTACCTGGGCATCCTGTTGGCCGTCGAGATCGATGCCCGCCGGTACGGGACACGCGAAGTCGAGATCAGCGAGCAGTCAGGGTGGCGGCTGCTCGGTAGGTTCGGATACCACCTGATCTCTCTGCTGCTGATCGTGGTCTTCCTCGCGATGGACATCTCGGCGGTGCGGGCGGTGGTCTACGCGATCTTCATTCAGATCGCGCTGTCGTTCCTGGACCGAGAGCACCGGTTGACGCCGGTCAAGCTCTACCGCGCGCTCGGCAAGGGCGTCCGAGGGGTTCTCGCCGTGGCCACCGTCTGTGCCGCCGCAGGCGTGATCGCGGCGATGATCACCAGGACCGGACTGGGCCTGCAGCTGCACTCGATCCTGGTCAGTGCCGCACGGGGAATCACCGAAAACCCGGCGCTGACGCTCACTTTCACCGCGTTGTTCGCTGCGTTGGCGGTGGCGGTGCTCGGCCTCGCTGTGCCGGTGACTGCGTCGTTCGTGATCAGCTGGGTTGTCGTCGGGCCCGCGCTGCAGGACCTCGGCGTCGCAGCGCCTGCGGCAGCGATGTTCGTCTTCTACTTCGCGGTGCTGTCGGAGGTCACGCCACCGACAGCACTGGCGTCCGTCGCCGCGTCCGCGATCACCGGGGGCAGGGTGATGGCCACCATGATGCAGACGTGGAAGTACACGCTGCCTGCGTTTCTGGTGCCGTTCGCTTTTGTCCTGACCGATAACGGCGAGGGGTTGCTCGGCCTACGGTCGATCGGCGACATGGCCTGGACCGCAGCGGTTTCCGCGCTGGGAGTTGCGGCACTCGCGGTCGTGACCGGCGGCTGGTTGATTCGTCGGGCGGGCTGGCCCGAACGGGTGCTGTGCGCGCCGGCGGCGGCCGCGCTGCTCTATCTGCACCCGATGACCATCGTCATCGGTGCCGTCTTATTCGCTATCGCGACCGGCCTGAACCTGGTGCTGCGGCGGCAGCCGGAGCCTGTCGCGGTCGACTAGGGCTCGCAGATCACCAGCGGTATCACCCGGTCGGTCGCCTCGCGGTAGTTGCGATAGGGCGGGTACATCTCGATCAAGCGCGGCCAGTAGTGCCGTCGTTCGTCGTCGGTCGCATCACGGGCAAACAGGTCGAGGTGCTCGCCGCGGATCTGGATGTGCACGTCGGGGTTCTCCCGCAGGTTGTGGTACCACGCGGGGTTCGAGTCGCGCCCGCCGAACGACGCGGGCAACAACACCCGTTCTCCGTCGCGCAGAAACAGCGTCGGAGTTGTTCGCTTTTCGCCGGTCTTCCGGCCGGTCGTGGTGATCAGCGCGGCGGGAAACCGGAGCAACCTGGCACCGAGAAGTCCGTTCGTACGCTGGTAGACCCAGATATGCGCACGTGCAAAGTACTTCATCAGGACGACGACAGCATGTGAGTTCCTGATCGAACGTCGCTCTTTCATGGCCTATGTCTTGCCCACGGCCGGAGCCCGGCAAACTACTTTTTGAGGCGACGGCTTCCGCCGTGCCAATCCTCCTGTTTGCCAACGGATTCGGTGTCGACGCCGAAGCTGGCGAGCTGGGGCCGTTCGCGAAGACTGCGCTTGAGTTCGGCGAAGCCGGCGAACTGCGCCAGGCCGATGACGTGGTCCCAGAGCGCGCCTGCAGCCTCGGGGCTCGGCAGCCGACTGATCACCGGGCCGAAGAACGCGGTGCCATCGGGCGGTTGGAAATGCAGTATCGGGGTGCCGACGTCGCGGCCGGTCAGTGCGAGCGCCTCCTCGGTCTCCGAGCGGATCTCGTCATCGAGCGACGCGTCGTCCAGGGCATCGGCCAACTGGACGGGCAGACCCACGTCGCGCAGCAGCGGCTCGAGGACACGCCTTGCGCCTTGCTCGGCACCGGACAGCGGGTCGATCTCGCGTGGAGTGTCGAAGATGCGGGTGCCGATCGCCTCGTACAACGGGCCGACTACGGCTCTGCCATGCTCGGCACGCGTCCGTGCCGCGACCCTCAGCAGCCGGAGACCGGCCGTGTGCCCGGCCTCGTACCCGGGCGGGAAATGCGCGTCATAGTCGATGTGCGAGTTGAGGATTCGCAGCGAGATTAACCGCCAGTCCACCTGATAGTCGCGCTGCGCCGCGACCAGCCGCACCCACTTGCTGGTCATCCAGGCGAACGGACAGACCGGATCGAAGTAGAAGTGCAGGTCCACCTGCACGATCCTAGGACGTGGTCAAAAACGGGCGGACGATCGCCCGGATGTGGTGGATCTGGCCGTCGGCGGCGGGGATCACGAACGTCTCGTCGACGTGGGCACCCACCCGACGGCCGGCGAGCGACGGCTTGGTGGTCAAGTCGAACCGCGCCCGCACCTGGTCACCGTCGACGGAGTACTCCGGTGGTGTCGCCGACCGGATGACCCGGTACTGGGGGCCGCCGTTGAGGCTGCGCCGCAGATGGTCCCCCGAGAATCCGGTCTTGAAGCCGAACTCGATGCGTACGCACGACGGTGCGAACGGCACGTTGTTCGCATCGTGGTTGACCAGCGCGTCGATGTAAGACTGGGCGGCCGCGATCCGCTCGGCTTCGGTGAAGACCCGCGTTTCGGTCACGAGATCCGCTCGATGATCGTGCCGGTGGACAGTGCGCCGCCTGCACACATCGTGATCAGCGCCGTGCTCTGGTCGGTGCGCTCCAATTCGTGAAGGGCGGTGGTGATCAGCCTGCTTCCGGTGCTGCCCACAGGGTGGCCCAGCGCGATCGCGCCACCGTTCACGTTCACCTTGTCCAGGTCCGGGTTGTGCACCCGCGCCCAGGACAACACGACGGACGCGAACGCCTCGTTGATCTCGGTGATGTCGATGTCGCCCATCTTCATCCCGGCCTTCTCGAGCACCTTCGCCGTGGACTGGACCGGCCCGTCGAGGTGGTAGTACGGCTCGGCGCCGACCAGTGCCTGGCTGACGATCCGCGCCCGCGGCCGCAAGCCCAGCGCCTTGGCCTTGTCTTCGTCCATCCACAGCACCGCGGCGGCGCCGTCGGAGATCTGCGACGACGTGCCCGCGGTGTGGATGCCGCCGTCGATCACCGGTTTCAGCGATGCCAGGCCTTCGAGGGTGGTGTCGCGCAGCCCTTGGTCGCGGGTCACGAATGCGCGCTCGGACGTCGGCTGCTTCTGCTCGTCGAGCACCGGTGCCTCGATGGGTGAGATCTCACGATCGAAGCGGCCCTCGGCCCAGGCCTGCTTGGCCCTGCTCTGCGACTGAAACCCCCACTCGTCGATGTCCTCGCGGGTGATGCCGCGGCGGTTGGCGATCCGCTCCGCGGCGGTGAACTGGTCGGGCAGGTCGATGTCCCACGACTCCGGTCGGAGCACCGAACGGTCGGGACCCGCGTTCGCGCCCAGCCCGATCGCGCTCATCGCCTCGATGCCGCAGGCGATGCCGACGTCGATGGCGCCCGTCGCAATCAGTCCGGCGATCAAATGGTTGGCCTGCTGCCCGCTGCCGCACTGGCAGTCCACAGTGGTGGCGCCGACGTGCTCGGGCAGGCCGGCAACCAGCCAGCCGACCCGGGTGATGTTGTTGGACTGCGCGGCGAACTGCGTCACGCAGCCGCCTATCAGCTGCTCGACCTCGGCGGGGTCGATACCGGCCTTTTCCACGAGCGCCTTCTGGGTGAAGCCCAGGAGCTCGGTGGGATGCAGGCCAGACAACCATCCATGGCGCTTGCCGATCGGGCTGCGGGTGGCTTCGACGATGACAGGGTTACCCATCCCGCCAGGCTAGAACACGTTTCATTACTCTGACAAGCGGAGTTACAGCCGAGCCTTTGATCTGCGGAGAAGGCATGTTTTACTGGCACTAGAACACGTTGCAATTGAGGAGTACTTCGCTATGCCCTGCCCCATTTCGCCCGAGTTCGACTTCCTCGACGCAAGCCTGAACCTGGAGCGTCTACCTGTCGAGGAGCTCGCCGAGCTCCGCAAGTCCGAGCCTATCCACTGGGTCGACGTGCCAGGGGGTACCGGGGGGTTCGGCGACAGGGGCTATTGGCTGGTGACCAAGCACGCCGACGTCAAAGAGGTGTCCAAGCGCAACGACGTCTTCGGCAGCTCGCCGGACGGCGCGATCCCCGCCTGGCCGCAAGACATGACCCGCGATGCGATCGACCTGCAGAAGGCCGTGCTGCTGAACATGGACGCGCCGCAGCACACCCGTCTGCGAAAGATCATCTCACGCGGCTTCACCCCACGCGCCGTTGGACGGCTGGAGGACGAGCTGCGAACCCGCGCCCAGAAGATCGCCGAGACAGCCGCCGCCGAAGGGTCGGGCGACTTCGTCGAACAGGTCTCCTGCGAGCTGCCGCTGCAGGCGATCGCCGGACTGCTCGGCGTGCCCCAGGAGGACCGCGACAAGCTCTTCCGCTGGTCCAACGAGATGACCGCGGGCGAGGACCCGGAGTACGCCGACGTCGACCCCGCGATGTCGTCGTTCGAACTCATCACGTATGCGATGAAGATGGCCGAGGAGCGGTCGAAGAACCCGACCGACGACATCGTCACGACCCTCATCGAGGCCGACATCGACGGCGAGAAGCTCTCGGACGACGAGTTCGGCTTCTTCGTCGTGATGCTCGCGGTGGCAGGCAACGAGACCACCCGTAATTCCATCACCCACGGCATGATCGCGTTCTCGCAGAACCCCGATCAGTGGGAGCTGTACAAGAAGGAACGCCCCGAAACCGCCGCAGACGAGATCGTCCGCTGGGCCACACCGGTGTCGGCGTTTCAACGGACCGCGCTCGACGACACCGAACTCGGCGGCGTGAAGATCAGCAAGGGCGACCGTGTGGTGATGTCCTACCGCTCAGCCAATTTCGACGAAGAGGTCTTCGAGAACTCGCACACGTTCAACATCCTGCGTGACCCGAATCCGCATGTCGGCTTCGGCGGCACGGGAGCGCACTACTGCATCGGTGCCAACCTCGCCAAGATGACCATCAACCTGATCTTCAATGCGGTCGCCGATCGCATGCCCGATCTCAAGCCGATCGGTGAGCCGGAGCGGCTGAAGTCGGGGTGGCTGAACGGCATCAAGCACTGGCAGGTTGACTACACGGGCGCCGGCGAGCCGGCAATCTCACAGAAGTGTCCAGTCGGTCACTGACCCGCAGGCGAATCAAGGAGGATTCGGGTGGACTTCAGTCCAGACGAAGGGCAACAGGCCGTCGCTGACGTCGTCACCTCGGTTCTGGAGCGTGACAACACCTGGGACGCGTTGGTCGCGGGTGGCGTGACGGCGCTAGCCGTGCCGGAACGCGTCGGCGGCGACGGGGTGGGCCTGCCTGAGCTCGCGACCGCGCTGACAGAGATCGGCAGGCACGGCACCACCGGCCCGGCGTTGGGCGTTCTCGGGGCCACCGCGGTGCTGCTGGACCTGGCGTCGGACGCGCAACAGGACCGCTTCCTCGCAGGCATCGGCAAGGGCTCCATCGTGACGCCTGCTCTCAACGAGCCCGGCGCAGCGCTGCCGGACAAACCGACGGCCAAACTCGCGGGCGGCAAGCTGAACGGCACGAAGATCGGCGTTCCGTATGCGGCGCAGGCGGACTGGGTCGTCGTGACGGCCGACACCGGCGTCGTGGTGGTGTCGCCGAAGGCCGACGGTGTGCAGCTCACGCAGACACCGACGGCCACCCATTCCGACGAATACGCGGTGACGTTCACCGATGTCGTCGTTTCCGACGATGACGTTCTGGCGGGCGCGGAGGCGACGCGAGTCAATCAGCTGGTGCTTGCGAGCATCGGCGCGTTCGCGTCTGGCGTCGTCGCCGGCGCCTTGCGGCTGACGGCCGACTACGCCGCCAACCGTGAGCAGTTCGGAAAGCCGCTGTCGACATTTCAGACCGTGGCGGCACAGCTGGCGGAGGTGTACATCGCTTCTCGCACACTGACGTTGGCGGCCACCTCAGTGGTTTGGCGGCTGTCCGAGGGACTGGACGCCGACGAGGATCTGGACGTGCTCGGGTATTGGCTCGCCTCGCAGGCGCCACCGGTCATGCAGCTGTGCCATCACCTGCACGGCGGCATGGGTATGGACATCGCCTATCCGATGGACCGCTACTACTCGACGATCAAGGACCTGACCCGACTGCTTGGTGGACCGTCACACCGCCTCGATCTGGTGGGAGAGCTATGTACATCGAACTGACCCCCGAGCAGAAGCAGCTGCAAGCCGAACTGCGACATTACTTTTCCAATCTCATCTCGCCGGAAGAAGCCAAGGAGATGGAGGCCGACCGGCACGGCAAGGCTTATCGTGCGGTGATCAAGCGGATGGGCTCCGACGGCAAGCTCGGCGTCGGTTGGCCCAAGGAGTTCGGCGGCCTCGGCTTCGGGCCGATCGAGCAGTCGATCTTCGTCAACGAAGCACATCGTGCCGACGTGCCCCTTCCCGCGGTTACGCTGCAGACCGTCGGCCCGACACTGCAGGCGTACGGGACCGAACTGCAGAAGAAGAAGTTCCTGCCCGGAATCCTCGCGGGCGAGATTCACTTCGCAATCGGCTACACCGAGCCCGAGGCGGGCACCGACCTGGCGTCGTTGCGCACCACCGCGGTCCGCCACGGTGACGAGTACATCGTCAACGGGCAGAAGGTGTTCACCACCGGCGGGCACGATGCGGACTACGTCTGGTTGGCGTGCCGCACCGATCCGGAAGCCGCTAAACACAAAGGCATTTCGATGCTGATCGTGGACACGACGGATCCCGGCTACTCGTGGACTCCGATGATTCTGTCCGACGGCGCGCACCACACCAACGCCACCTACTACAATGACGTGCGGGTGCCTGCCGAGATGCTCGTCGGCGAGGAGAACGCCGGCTGGCGTCTGATCACCACGCAGTTGAACAATGAGCGGGTGATGCTCGGACCGGCCGGGCGGTTCGCGGCGCTCTACGACC
>NZ_JAVHWK010000219.1:0-44713 GCF_032159775.1 Mycobacterium sp. | reverse complement strand
AACTGGCCCGCGTTGTTTCGGGGTTGACCGACGTATCAGTCGATCTGCAAGAGATCTCGCGGGGAATTCATCCCGCGATCTTGTCGAAGGGCGGACTGGGTCCCGCGCTCAAGACGCTGGCCCGCCGCTCCACCGTTCCTGTCGCCCTCGATCTCGCCATTGATCGACGTTTGTCGGACTCCGTCGAAGTCGGCGCCTATTACGTCGTGGCCGAGGGGCTGACCAACGCCGCCAAGCATGCCCGCGCGTCGCAAGTGGAAGTGTGCGCACGTTCCGGGGATGACGACCTCTATCTCTCGATTCGCGACGACGGAGTCGGGGGGGCCGACTTGGGCAAGGGGTCAGGACTGATCGGGCTCAAAGACCGAGCCGAGGCTCTCGGCGGCAGTTTCACGGTTACGAGCCGAGCCGGGAATGGAACGTCACTGGACGTTACGATCCCACTCGACAGCGAGTGAGGTATCGAGTCACTCAGGCCAGGCTGACTGCGTGATGATGCTGACGAAGTCCTCCCGGCGGAAGTTCGGATCGAAGTGCGCGAGAACGTCGTCGTTCATCGTGCCGAACGTGGTCTCCGGCCGCTCTTTCATTCCCTCGTAGAACGCGCGTTGGATACGGTTCTTGAAATCTGGGCGGGGGTGTGCGGCGGTAACAGCCGCGCGTTGCTCGTCGGTGATCTCATAGATCTGCTGGCCGAGTACGTCGGTCTCCACGCCGAGGGTTACTAGATGGACCTCGGGTGGAAGATGTTCGGGGATACCAGGAGTCGTATGAAGGGCGATCGACAACCAGACCATCTGGGCTTCGGCACGACTGTAGCCGTGATCCAGTAGGAAGAGCCGTGCCATGTCGGCACCGTCGACTTCGAATCGCTGATGCTTGGTGCGGTATTTCGGCGTCAAGCCGAGATCGTGGAACATCGCGCCGACGTAACTGAGTTCGGGGTCGGGCCGATGTCCACGTCGGCGGGACTTGATTGTGCCCCAGAGGTATACCCGCCGCGAGTGGTGGAAAAGCAGGTCGTCATCCGCATCAAGGACCAGTTCGGTCGCTGCCTTGACGACAACCGTGTCGGGGACCGTGACTCCTGCGATAGTTTCCGTCATCGGTTCGCATCCGCAACTGAGCCGGCGCGGACACCCTTTTCGACGCGTTCGCCCAGATCGAGGTCGACGTTGCGGAAGTATTCGAAGGCGCGTTGCAGGACGGGTTCGGTCACGCCGTCGAGTAGGTGCCCGACGATGTTGTCCACCAACCGGTCGCGTTCGGCGTCGTTCATGACCTCGCGCACCAGGGTGCCGGCCTGGCCCCAGTCATCGTCGTCGGAACGCAGTGTGTAGGCGGTGCGCACCATGTCGCCGTCGGTGTGCCAGCCGGCGGGCTGCCCGTAGCGCTCGGTGTCGGCCTGGGGTCCGCCCTTGGAGTTGGGCGCATACACCGGATCGGCGGCCAACTGGTAGCGCATATGCCCGGCGGTGCTGTAGCTGTGCACCGGGCACTTGGGTGCGTTGACGGGCAGTTGGTTGTAGTTGGCGCCGATGCGATAGCGCTGCGCGTCGGCGTAGGCGAACATCCGGCCCAGCAGCATTTTGTCCGGGCTCGCACTGATGCCGGGTACCAGGTTGGACGGCGACCAGGCGCCCTGTTCGATCTGGCTGTGGTTGTCGGTGGGATTGCGGTCCAGCGTCAGCTTTCCCACCTCGATGAGCGGGTAGTCGCCGTGTGGCCACACCTTGGTGAGGTCGAACGGGTTGAACCGGTAGGTTTTGGCATCGGCGAACGGCATGATCTGCATCTTCAGCGTCCACGACGGATGGTCGCCGCGATTGATCGCCTCGAACAGGTCGCGGGTGTGGTAGTCGGTGTCTTTGGATACCAGCGCGTCGGCCTGGGCCTGGGTCAGGTTTTGGATGCCCTGATCGGTGATGAAGTGATAGCGCACCCACACCTTCTCGCCGGCGGCGTTGACCCACATGAAGGTATGTCCGCTGTAGAGGTTCATGTAGCGCCAGCTGCGCGGGATGCCGCGATCTCCCATCAGCCAGGTGACCTGGTGCGCCGATTCCGGCGACAGGGTCCAGAAGTCCCACTGCATGTCGTGGTCGCGCAGGTTGCTGTCGGCGCGACGCTTCTGGGAGCGGATGAAACTGGGGAACTTGATCGGGTCGCGCAGGAAGAACACCGGGGTGTCGTTGCCGACGATGTCGTAGTTGCCTTCGGTGGTGTAGAACTTCAACGCGAATCCGCGCGGGTCGCGCCAGGTGTCTGGGCTGCCGCGCTCACCGGCCACCGTGGAAAACCGAATCACCGTCTCAGTGGTGGTGCCGGGCTGAAACACCGCCGCCTTGGTGTACGCGCTGACGTCATGGGTCACCTCGAACCGGCCGAACGCACCCGAACCCTTGGCGTGTGGCTGGCGCTCGGGCACCCGCTCGCGGTTGAACTGCGCCAGCTGCTCGACAAGATAATGATCATGCAGCAGGATCGGCCCGTCCGGACCAATCGTCAAGGAATGCTCATCGCTCTCGACCGGGATACCGGCATTCGTTGTCGTCGGATTGGGTTGAGCGTCAGTCATTGTCTTGCCTTTCATTGTTGGATGGGCGCGTACTCATCGTCGGGTTGAGCGCAAGGAGGGTGATTCCGGCGGTTATTCCACCGAGAACCTGGGCGACCAGGTACACCGACAGCGTCACGGCCACGCCGAGCGGCACCACGGGGTTGAATGCGCCGCCCGAAATCACAGCGACCGCGAATGCGCCTACCACGGTGGTGAATCCGATCGCCAGGCCGTAGGACGAGTCATCCCCGTTGTGCCCGCTGGTGGCCAGGTAGCACAGCGCGAAGACGACCAACAGCTCCACCGCGAACGCGGCCACCAGAGTGTGACCGGTCAACGTGATCGCCGCCGTTGCGGCCGCACGTATCGGTTTGACGATCGTTCCAACTACGGCTGCCGCCAGCAGCCCGGCGCCGAACTGCACGACCCAATACGCGATGGCTTCGTGTACACCAATCCAACGCCGAACCAGCGCGGCCAACGTCACAGCCGGGTTGTAGTGCCCACCGGACTGGTATCCGCCGGAATAGACCATCGCGATCAGCACCGCGCCGATGCCTAGAACGGCCAACGGGCTGCCGCTTTCCACCGCTGCGCCGACAGTGAGGACCAGCAAGAACGTCCCGACGGCCTCGAACGCGTACTTCACGCTCGGCCGCGGGCCGCGCGCCGTCGTGACAGTGCTTGGGCCGCTAGGGATTGCGCCCGTGTCAGCCGTGACCATGGCTTCTACCTTCGCGGCCACCGTTGTTGATGTCGTCAGTGCTGGCGCCAATCCATCTCCCAGGCCAGCACCGCTGCCGGGATGCCTGTCAGCTGATATCGTCGAGCTCTGCGGCTTAATCGATAATCCACCCGTCAGAATCAGCGCGATGCCAGCAGGATGGTCAATGCCTCGGCAGAACCTGAGCGAATTTGGCTTAGCCACTGTTTCTCACACATCCACATCTGGGACTGTGACCAGATAGCGATCGAGGATTCCAGCGATCCATTCGATTAGCCGTGCAGCGAAGCTACGCATGATCAATTTCCTGTCGGCCCTGCTGCAGCGCCGTCCGTTGCAGATGGTGTCGACGGGCGACTTCAATTGCGCGACAGCCCATTCCAGTACGTAGTGCAGGACTAGCCAGGAGACGTAGGAGCGCCCTCGCCATCGCGGGCACATCGCCTGGCCGGTAGATCAGTCCCACGCTGGTCGGAACAACGAGCTGCACGGCGGCTGGAGCCCCCGGCGCGACAACGGGTCTGCCTGCGGCCAATACGTCCAGCAATGTGATCGGGCCCGCGACGACGCTCGGCACGACGACATCCGCAGCGGCGATCAGGTCTGCCCAACGCTCCCCGGTGAGATCCCTTTCCACGTGCACGCTGGTCCGAACACCCTGTGCCAGAGTCCTTCGCATAATGGTGGCGCGCTGTATCCCGGTCCCAAGGAGGACGAGCTGAACTTGGCAGCGGCGCCGCACCATGGTGAAGGCAGCGGCCAGTTGTTCGGCGTGTGCGCGGTCGTCAAATGGGCCGATGGCAACGATCGTCGGGAGGCCTGCCAGGCCTACCCTCGAGCGCGCGACCATCGGGTCGTGTGGAGAGATCCGTGGGATCACCGGAATGTCGGGTTGCATCACCTTGGCATCAGATTGATTGTTCATAGCTCGCTCACTTGTCGTCGGGGTTCAGTGCAAGGAAGCTGACCCCGGCAGCTATCCCGGCCACTACCTGAGCCAGCAAGTACGCCCATAACGTCGGCCAGGCGAACAAGCCCATAACGGCGGCGCCGAGTGCCACCGCCGGGTTGAACGCGCCTCCTGAGATAGCTCCGACTGCGAACGCGCCTGCCACGACTGTGAATCCGATCGCCAGGCCATAGAATGAGTTGTCCGAGTGATCCTTGCTGGTGGCGACGTTGAGCACCACGTAGCAGAGTGCGAAGGTGAACAACAGCTCCACCACGAACGCCGCGGTCAGGATGTGACCGCTCAGCATCACGGCTGCCGCGGTCGGTTTCCGCGCCGGGTCAATGATCGTCCGCACTACGGCCGCCGCGAGTAGTCCGGCACCGAACTGCACGACCCAGTACGCGACAGCATCACGCAGCCCAATCCGATGCCGAACCAGGACGGCCAACGTCACAGCGGGGTTGTAATGCCCACCGGATATGTGTCCGCCGGCATAGATCATGACCATCAGGGCCGCACCGATCGCCAGTGGGGCGAACGGGCTGGCACTGCCGACAGTCGCGCCGACGGTGAATACCAAGAAGAAGGTGCCGATCGCCTCGACCGCATACTTCACGGCCGCACGAGGGCCGCTAACTAATTCGGCTGTCTCCCGGTTGGTCACCCTGGGTTGCGCTGTCACCATGAGTCATAGAATCGCCGCCCCGGCGTGTGAAGTCGTCAATGCTGACGCCTATCTGACCCTCCCGCCAGCCGCAGTCGCTCTATTCCTGCCAGCTGCAAGTAGGGCTACTTCTGCTCTGCGAAGGGGGTGTCCATGTCGAATACCCGGGCATGCAGCACTGTCCGATTACGCAGCGCGGCCCGGACTGCGCGGTGCAGCCCATCCTCGAGGTAGGTCACCCCTCGCCACCGCACGGCATGCGGGAACAGGTCCCCGTAGAACGTCGAGTCCTCCGAAAGCAGGCGGTCCAGCTGCAGCACGGTCGTCGTTGTCACCAGCTCGTCGAGGCGGATCTGCCGTGGCGGAATCTGCGACCACTGTCGATACGTCAGCCCGTGGTGGGGATACGGCTTGCCATCGAGCACACCCTTGAAGATCACCTGCCCGGCATCCCTCGACTCGTTCCGCGTGGCGACGGCTTCACCATGATCAGAGGCTAGTCCCAACCGGCCGATCCGCCATGGGAACATCGCGGCCGGACCGCGATGAGGCATAGCCCCTGCTGATCACCGTAAAATGGAAACGATCGGGAGGTGAACACCATGGGCAGTGCCGATGACCGTCGGTTCGAAGTGTTGCGCGCGATCGTTGCCGACTTCGTGTCGACGAAGGAGCCGATCGGCTCGAAGAGCCTCGTCGAGCGGCACAACCTAGGAGTGTCGAGCGCGACCGTGCGCAACGATATGGCAGTTCTCGAGGCCGAGGGCTACATCGCCCAGCCCCACACCAGCTCTGGCCGGGTGCCGACCGAGAAGGGCTACCGCGAGTTCGTGGACCGGCTTGAAGACATCAAGCCGTTGTCGACGCCGGAGCGATCGGCCATTCTGAAGTTCCTCGAGTCCGGCGTCGACCTCGACGACGTGTTGCGCCGTGCGGTCCGGCTGCTGGCACAGCTGACCCGCCAGGTCGCGATCGTTCAGTACCCGACGCTGTCCACCTCGACGGTCCGTCATCTCGAGGTCGTGGCGTTGACGCCCGCGCGGCTGCTGCTCGTGGTGATCACCGACTCCGGCCGCGTCGACCAGCGCATGGTCGAGCTCGGCGACACCATCGACGATCACCAGGTCGGCCAGCTGCGCGAGATGCTCGGCCAGGCGTTGGAGGGCAAGCGGCTGTCGGCTGCGTCGGTAGCGGTCTCGGACCTGGCCGTCCACATGGACGGCCGGGGCGGCCTCGGAGACGCGATCGGCCGGTCGGCGACGGTGCTGCTGGAGTCGCTCGTCGAACACACCGAGGAGAGGCTGCTGCTGGGCGGCACCGCCAACCTCACCCGCAACACGGCCGACTTCGGCGGCTCCCTGCGCTCGGTGCTCGAGGCGCTCGAGGAGCAGGTCGTGGTGTTGAGGCTGCTGGCCGCACAGCAGGAGGCGGGCAAGGTCACCGTACGTATCGGACACGAGACGGAAGCCGAGGAGATGCACGGCACGTCCGTGGTCACGACGGCTTACGGCAGAATGGGAACTGTCTACGGCGGCATGGGGGTGCTGGGACCGACTCGGATGGACTATCCGGGAACTATCGCCAACGTCGCCGCGGTTGCCCTCTACATCGGCGAAGTCTTAGGCAACCGCTAGCACCGCGTCAGCGGTAAGAAAGGTCAGGGAGTGGCACGCGACTATTACGGCCTGCTCGGGGTGAGCAAGGGCGCAAGTGATTCGGAGATCAAGCGCGCCTACCGCAAGCTGGCCCGTGAACTGCATCCGGACGTCAACCCGGACCAGCAGGCGCAGGCGCGGTTCCAGGAGATCAGCGTCGCCTACGAGGTGCTCAGCGATCCGGAGAAGCGGCGCATCGTCGACCTCGGCGGCGATCCGCACGAGAGCGCGGGTGCCGCGGGCAACGGCTTCGGCGGCTTCGGCGGGCTCGGCGATGTGTTCGAGGCCTTCTTCGGCGGCGGCCAAACGGCCCGAGGACCGATCGGAAGGGTCCGGCCCGGCGCCGACTCGCTGCTGCGGATGCGACTGGATCTCGAAGAATGCGCGACCGGTGTCACCAAACAGGTCACGGTCGACACGGCCGTTTTGTGCGACCTGTGCCAAGGCAAGGGCACCCATGGCAAGTCCACACCGACCACCTGCGACACGTGCGGCGGCCAAGGCGAAATCCAGACGGTCCAGCGCTCGCTGCTGGGCCAGGTGATGACGTCGCGGCCGTGTCCGGTCTGCGGCGGAGTCGGCGAGGTCATCCTGGACCCCTGCAACCGCTGCGGCGGCGACGGCCGGGTGCGGGCCAGGCGCGAGATCAGCGTCAAGATCCCGGCAGGGGTCGGGGACGGGATGCGCGTCCGGCTGGCCGCCCAAGGCGAGGTCGGCCCCGGCGGCGGCCCCGCGGGCGATCTGTACGTCGAGGTCCACGAACAGCAGCACGACACCTTTGTCCGTGACGGCGACGACCTGCACTGCACAGTCTCGGTGCCGATGGTCGACGCCGCCCTTGGCACCTCGGTGGCCGTCGACGCAATTTTGGACGGCCCCATCGATATCACCATCGCCGCGGGAACCCAGCCCGGCTCAGTGACCACGCTGCGCGGTCGCGGCATGCCGCATCTGCGGTCCGGGGTGCGCGGCGACCTGCACGCCCACATCGACGTGGTGGTCCCCTCGCGGCTCGATCATGACGACATCGAGTTGCTGCGCAAGCTGAAAGAGCACCGCAGCCGCGATACCGCCGAGGTGAAATCCACCCAGTCGAACAGCGCAGGTGGCGGGCTGTTCAGCAGGTTGCGCGAGACCTTCACCGGTCGCTGACCGGACATGAGCGCTGTGCCGGCCCTCTTCTACGTCGACAACGTGCCCCAAGTCGGCGAGCCGGCAGTTCTCGACGGTGACGAGGGGTTCCACGCCGCGAACGTGCGACGGATCAGGTCCGGTGAAGAGCTCGACCTGGGGGACGGCGCAGGCACGATGGCGCATTGTGTGATCGAGGACGTCGGCAAGGCCAGGCTGACGGCTCGCGTACTGAAGCGCTGGACCGTCGAGCCCGGGGCGCCGACCGTAACCGTCATCCAGGCGATTCCCAAGTCCGACCGTTCTGAGCTGGCGATTGAACTGGCCACCGAGGCAGGCGCGGACGCGTTCGTGGCCTGGCAGGCAGCGCGCTGCGTGGCGCGCTGGGACGGCGGCCGCGCCGAGAAGGGCCTGCGCCGATGGCGTGCGGTGGTCCGCGCTGCCGCCCGTCAGTCGCGCAGGCCGCACATCCCGTCGGTGACCGGCGTGGCGACCACCGACGCGTTGCTGGCCGATGTCCGGGCGGCGGTTTCCCGCGGAGCGAGGGTGCTGGCACTGCACGAGTCTGCTGCCGAGCCACTGACGAAACTGTCTCTCGCGCAGTCGGATTCGTTGATGTTGGTGATCGGACCGGAAGGCGGGATCACCGACGACGAAATCGCCGCACTGTCTGCAGCCGGGGCTCAGGCAGTGAGGCTGGGGCCGACGGTGCTGAGGACGTCGACAGCGGCGGCGGTCGCACTGGGCGCGCTGGGCGCATTGACGCCCCGGTGGGATTGACCACCGCAGGCCCCGACGGTGGCGGCCCTGGAGGACGTCGTCGCAGGTTAAACATTTCCGGCGGGTCGGTTTGCGGCGGTAAACTGGGTATCCGTCACCAACGAGATAGCTAAGAACCCAGAAAGCAGGCAGAAAACCCCACGTGACGCCCAGCGAAACCAACGCTGACGCGGATACACCCGTCCGCAGCAGCATCAATGTTCCGCCCGACCTCATCGTGGGCCTGCTCGGCTCCGCCGATGAGAATCTGCGCGCATTGGAGAGCATCCTGGCGGCCGACATCCATGCCCGCGGCAACGCGCTCACCCTGACCGGCGAGCCCGCGGATGTCGCATTGGCCGAGCGAGTGATCTCCGAGCTGATCGCGATCGCCGCTAGCGGCCAGCCGCTGACCCCGGAGGTGGTCCGGCACAGCGTCGCGATGCTGACGGGCAGCGAGGGGGAGTCGCCCGCCGAGGTGCTCACCCTCGACATCTTGTCCCGGCGTGGCAAGACGATCCGGCCGAAGACGCTGAACCAGAAGCGATATGTCGATGCGATCGACGCGCATACCATCGTGTTCGGTATCGGGCCCGCCGGCACCGGCAAGACGTATCTGGCGATGGCCAAGGCAGTCCGCGCGCTGCAGACCAAGGAGGTGTCCCGGATCATCCTCACCCGTCCTGCGGTGGAAGCCGGTGAACGCCTTGGCTTTCTGCCCGGCACGCTTTCCGAGAAGATCGACCCGTACCTACGCCCGCTCTACGATGCCCTGCACGACATGATGGATCCGGAGCTGATCCCGAAGCTGATGAGCGCAGGCATCATCGAAGTCGCACCGCTGGCTTACATGCGGGGCAGAACGCTTTCGAATGCGTTCATCATTCTCGACGAAGCACAGAACACCACCGGCGAGCAGATGAAGATGTTCCTGACTCGCCTCGGGTTCGGGTCCAAAATGGTTGTCACGGGCGATATCACGCAGATGGACCTGCCCGGCGGCGCCAATTCCGGGCTGCGTGCGGCGGTGGGCATTCTCGACGGAGTCGAGGACATCCATTTCGCTGAACTCACCAGCGCCGACGTCGTGCGGCATCGGCTGGTGTCCGAGATCGTCGACGCATACGCCAGATCCGAAGAGCCCGGGTTGGCGAACCGCGCGCAGCGACGCGCCTCGGGCAACCGGCCGCGGCGATAGTCCATGAGTATTGAGGTTTCCAACGAGTCGGGCCTCGACGTCTCCGAAGAAGAGCTCGTCAGCGTTGCCCGTTTCGTCATCAAGAAGATGAAAGTTCATCCCGCAGCAGAGCTTTCGATGGTGTTGCTCGACAGCGCCGCGATGGCCGATCTGCACATGCGGTGGATGGATCTGCCGGGCCCGACGGACGTCATGAGCTTCCCGATGGACGAGCTGGAGCCCGGTGGTCGACCCGATGCGCCGGAGCCGGGGCCGTCGATGCTCGGCGATATCGTGCTGTGCCCGCAGTTCGCCGCAGACCAGGCCACCAAGGCCGGGCACACGCTCGGTCAGGAGTTGGCGCTGCTGACCGTGCACGGGGTCCTGCATCTGCTCGGGTACGACCACGCCGAACCCGACGAAGAGAAGGAGATGTTCACACTGCAACGCCAACTGCTCGAGGAGTGGGTGGCCGCCCAGGTCGAGGCCTATCACCAGGACCGGCAGATCGAGAAGGATCGTCGGCTGCTGGACAAGTCTCGTTACTTCGACGAGCTGTGACCGGCATAGGCTCGCTGATCGGCGCGATCGCGCTGATCGGTTTCGGTGGCTTGTTCGCCGCGATCGACGCCGCGATCAGCACGGTATCGATCGCCCGCGTCGAAGAGATGGTGCGCGACGAGCGCCCGGGTGCGGTTCGGTTGGCGCGCGTGATCAACGAACGGCCGCGTTACATCAATCTTGTTGTGCTACTGCGTATCGCGTGCGAGATCACCGCGACCGCGCTGCTGGTCGACTTTCTCTATGAGCACCTCGGCCTGGATTGGGGCCTGATCGCGGCGGCGGCGATCATGGTGGTGATCAGCTTCGTGTTGATCGGGGTGGGCCCACGCACACTCGGCAGGCAGAATGCCTACACGATCGCGTTGGGCTCGGCGGTTCCCTTGCAAGCGATTTCGATTCTGTTGACCCCGATCAGCCGGCTGCTTGTGCTGATCGGTAATGCACTGACACCCGGTCGCGGGTTTCGCAACGGACCGTTCGCGTCGGAGATCGAACTGCGAGAGGTCGTCGACCTTGCTCAGCAGAGCGGCGTGGTGGCCGACGACGAGCGGCGGATGATCCAGTCGGTGTTCGAGCTCGGCGACACCCCGGCTCGCGAGGTCATGGTGCCGCGCACCGAGATGGTCTGGATCGAAAACGACAAGACCGCGGGCCAGGCGACCTCGCTCGCGGTCCGCAGCGGGCATTCCCGCATCCCGGTGATCGGGGAGAACGTTGACGACGTCGTCGGCGTCGTCTATCTCAAGGATCTCGTCGAACGCACCTACTACTCGAAAAACGGCGGGCGCGACACCAACGTCTCGGCGGTGATGCGTCCCCCGGTTTTCGTACCCGACTCCAAACCGCTGGACGCGCTGCTGCGTGAGATGCAGCGCGACCGCAACCACATGGCTCTGCTCGTCGACGAATACGGTGCGATCGCCGGCTTGGTCACCATCGAGGACGTGCTCGAGGAGATCGTCGGCGAGATCGCCGACGAGTACGACACTGACGAGGTCGCGCCGGTGGAGGAATTAGGAGACAAGCGCTATCGGGTGTCGGCCCGGCTACCCATCGAGGACCTCAGCGAGCTGTATCACATCGAGGTCGACGAGAACCTCGACGTGGACACCGTCGGCGGCCTGCTGGCCCTCGAGCTCGGCCGCGTACCTCTCCCTGGCGCCGAAGTGACCTGGGACGGACTGCAATTGCGTGCCGAGGGCGGCCGTGACCATCGCGGCCGGGTGCGGATCGGCACCGTTCTCGTCAGCCCGACGGAGCCTGAGCAGGAGGGTGACGATGACTGATCTCGACGCAGAAGACGCCAAGCTGGTGACGCTCGCTCGCGGTGCGATGGGCCGTGCCGAGGCAGGCAGCGGCGCTGCCGTGCGCGATCAGGATGGCCGCACCTACGCGGGAGCGCCGGTCGGTCTCGACGCTTTGACGCTGACCGCTCTGCAGGCCGCGGTGGCCGCCGCCGTATCGAGCGGTGCGACCGAGCTGGAGGCGGCTGTACTGGTCGGCGGGACCGCTGACGACGCCGGTATTGCCGCCGTCCACCAACTGTCGGGTGACGCGAAGATCATCGTCACCGACCGATCGGGCGCGCTGCTGTGATCGCCGAGACTGCACACAGAACGCCGCATCGGCGTTCATCGCGATCTCCCAGCAGTCTCGAGAAGACATGAGCGAGTTCCGTTCCGGCTTCGTCTGTTTCGTCGGCAGACCCAATACGGGCAAGTCGACGTTGACGAACGCTCTCGTCGGCGCCAAGGTGGCGATCACGTCGAACCGTCCGCAGACGACGCGGCACACCATTCGCGGGATCGTGCACCGCGAGGACTTCCAGATCGTCCTCGTCGACACCCCCGGCCTGCACCGGCCGAGAACACTGCTGGGCAAGCGACTCAACGAGCTTGTCCGGAATACCTATTCGGAGGTCGACGTCATCGGGTTGTGCATCCCGGCCGACGAGTCGATCGGACCTGGCGACCGGTGGATCCACGAACAGATCCGCGCCGTGGCACCCAGGACCACCCTGGTCGCGATCGTCACCAAGATCGACAGGGTGCCCAAGGAGCGGTTGGCCGCGCAACTGATTGCCGCCAGCGAGCTGGTCGGCCAGGACACCGAGATCGTGCCGGTGTCGGCGACGACGGGTGAGCAGGTCGACGTGCTGATCGGCGTGCTGGTGGACCAGCTTCCGCCTGGACCCGCGTTCTATCCAGAGGGTGAGCTGACAGACGAGCCGGAAGAAGTGCTGATGGCCGAGCTGATTCGGGAAGCCGCACTGGAAGGCGTCCGCGACGAGCTGCCGCACTCGCTGGCCGTGGTCATCGAGGAAGTCAGTCCACGCGAAGGCCGTGACGACCTGATCGACGTGCACGCCATCCTTTTCGTCGAGCGGGACAGCCAGAAGGGCATCGTCATCGGCAAGGGCGGGGCGAGGCTGCGCGAGGTCGGAACGGCCGCGCGCACACAGATCGAGAAGCTGCTCGGCACCAAGGTGTATCTGGACCTTCGCGTCAAGATCGCCAAGAACTGGCAGCGCGACCCCAAACAGCTCGGGCGACTCGGCTTCTAGGCGATTTGGGCGCGCTTATCGACGCTGAGCGCATGTCAGCGCGCCGAAATCGCTAGGCGGGCTGGCCGTAGACCGCGACGACGACCGAGCGGTCCAACGAGTTCGCCGACCACACGCCCATCTGGGTGTTGGCAGCAGTTCGACATGATCGCCATGTAGTCGGGCCGGTAGTACCACTGGTTCATGATCTCGACGCCGTTGATCGCCAGTGCCGGGTTGATTGCGACGGTCTGGGTCACGATGCCCTTGTAGCCGGCGGCATCGGCCCGCGCCTGCGGTGTCGACCCGTCCGACCCGATGTCGCCGTCGAGCGACCGGTTGTTCAACACGTCGTCGGTGTGCCACTGCGCGGCCAACTGCAGCGCCGGGTTGATCTTCACGTCGTTGCCGCACCCGTGCTGGTGCTGGATCGTGTAGACATTGGCGACGACACCGCCCGTTGAGCCGCTTGTTGTCGGCGGCCGCGGTGGGCGTGCCTGCGATCGCGGCACACAATCCGACGACGACCGACGACACGCCTGCCCAACGCCATATGTCCACGTCGTGGCACCTTACGCCGAAACGCCGCTTCCGCCGTCTCGGACGGGTTCGGTCCACCACGGCTCGGGCTGCTTGGTCACCCAGCCGTTTACCGCCTCCAGCTCGGCGGCAAGCGAGATCAGCAGTGGCTCGCTGTCGGCCGGACCCATTAATTGCACGCCGATCGGTAATCCCTGAGGGGTGAAGCCGGCGGGGACGTTGATCGACGGCCACCCCAGCAGGTTCCAGGGCCACGTCGCGGGGCAGGCACGAATCATCGCGCGATCGGTGGAGAACCCGCCGCGCTTGTCGAAGTGGTGCACCGTCGGCGGCGGCAGCGCAGTCGTCGGCGCCAAGATCACGTCGACGAGGTTGAAGATGTAGCCGACGCGGCGCTGGGCGGCAGCTTCCTTCGCGCGGGCCTTGCGAAGCACGTTCTCCGACAGCAGCCGTCCAGTCCGAAGGTTCTCGACGGTGCGCGGGTCCAGTTCGACGCCGGGCCCGAGGCGGTCCGCCCAGTCCAACAGCCCCGACGTGGAGCGGGCCAAAAAGTTCCACGACATCCCGACCTTGTAGTCGGGGTCGGCCGCGACGATGGTGTGTCCCAGGTCGGTGAGCTGCTCGCCCACGGTGTGCAGTGCGGACCGGATCTCGGGGTCCAGCTTGGGCCGGAAGACGTTGAACGGAAACTTCGTCGACAGCGCGACCTTCAGTGGGCCCGGTGCACGGCCGACCGCCTCAGCGGCCTGTATCGGGGGTGGCTTGTGGCGGTCCCCGTCGACATTGCCCGACGCCGCGTCCAGCAGCAATGCCGCGTCGGTGACGGTGCGGGCCAGCACGCCGTTGACCGTGATGCCGTTGAACGCCTCCGGCAGCGGCCACGTCGAGATCCGGCCTCGTTGCGGCTTGATGCCGACCAGATGCGTCCACGCCGCGGGAATCCGGACACTGCCCGCCCCGTCGGACCCGATCGCGGCGGTGACCAGTCCCGCTGCCACAGCCGCTGCACTGCCGCCCGATGAACCACCCGGGGTGTGGTTGCGTGACCACGGATTTCGCGTATGGCCGAAGGCGGGCCCACTGGTGAACGGCCACTGGCCCAGCTCGCAGGTATTCGTCTTGCCAACGATCACCGCCCCCGCGGTACGCAGCCTCCGCACCACCTCGGCGTCGGCCGTCGCAAGGTGCACCCGGCCCGCCGCGCCGAACATCGTCGGCACGCCCGCGACGTCGACGTCGTCTTTGACCGCTATCGGGATCCCGAGCAATGGGCCCTGCTGCCCGGCGGCGCGCCTGCGGTCGGCCCGTGCGGCGTCGACAAGTGCCTGCTTCCGCAGCACGACGCGGAAGGCGTTGAGTGTCGGTTGGCTGGCCTCGATGGCGGCCAGCGACTGGCGCACCAGCTCAACCGATGTCACGCGGCCGCTTGCCAGCCGATATTGCAGGCCCGTCAGGGTGGGCAGGGCAGGCTGGGCCATCAGAGTCGAGAATATCCCGGCGCTGCCTCCCGCCCCTGTCCGAACACGGTGCGAAACTAGTCCGATGCGCCTGTATCGGGATCGGGCCGTGGTGCTTCGCCAGCACAAGCTCGGCGAGGCCGACCGGATCGTCACCCTGCTCACCCGTGAGCACGGGTTGGTCCGTGCCGTGGCCAAGGGGGTCCGGCGCACCCGTAGCAAGTTCGGTTCCCGGCTGGAGCCGTTCGCCCATATCGACGTTCAACTGCACCCAGGCCGCAATCTCGACATCGTCACCCAGGTCCAGGCCATCGACGCGTTTGCCGCCGACATCGTCAGCGACTACGGCCGCTACACCTGCGCGTGCGCCGTGCTGGAAACCGCAGAACGGCTGGCAGGGGAGGAACGCGCTCCGGTGCCCGCGCTGCACCGGCTGACGGTCGGTGCGCTGCGGGCGGTGGCCGACGGTGGCCGTCCGTGGGAACTCGTGCTGGACGCTTATCTGCTGCGCGCCATGGGAATCGCCGGATGGGCGCCCTCGCTCACCGAGTGCGCCCGCTGCGCTGCTGCAGGCCCGCACCGGGCGTTTCACATCGCCGCGGGAGGCAGCGTGTGCATGCACTGCAGGCCGTCGGGCTCGGCGACGCCGCCTCAGGCCGTGATCGATTTGATGTCGGCGCTCCATGACGGCGACTGGGAAACCGCCGAGGCGTCCCAACCGTCGCACCGTACCCAGGCCAGCGGGCTGGTGGCCGCACACCTGCAGTGGCACCTCGAGCGTCAGCTCCGGACATTGCCGCTGGTCGAACGCGTGTACCGGGTCGATCGCGCGGTCGCCGAGCACCGCATCTCGCTGTTCGGGCAGGATGTCATCCGTGGCGATGAAACGGGCGGCCAAGACCACGTACCCACAGCTGCCTCCGGCGCCTGAGGACTACCCGACGTTTCCGGACAAGACGAACTGGCCGGTCGTCTTTCCGCCGTTGCCCGCGCACAGCAACGGGAGGTTCGCTCGCCCGCCCCAGCACACTTCCAAGGCCGCCGCGCCCCAGATTCCGGCCGACCAGGTCCCTGCGCACGTGGCGGTCGTCATGGACGGCAACGGCCGATGGGCCACCCAGCGGGGGCTGCATCGCACCGAGGGCCACAAGATGGGTGAGGCGGTCCTCATCGACATCACTTGCGGCGCCATCGAAATAGGCATCAAGCATCTGACGGTCTACGCTTTCTCGACCGAGAACTGGAAGCGCAGCACCGAAGAGGTCCGCTTTCTGATGGGGTTCAACCGCGAGGTCGTCCGGCGCAGGCGGGAGAACCTCAACGACATGGGCGTGCGGATGCGCTGGGTGGGCTCGCGTCCCCGGATGTGGCGCAGCGTCATCAAGGAATTCGACATCGCCGAGCAGATGACCGTCGGCAACGACGTCATCACCATCAACTACTGCGTGAACTATGGTGGTCGCACCGAAATCGTCGAGGCTACACGTGAACTCGCGCAGGAGGCCGTTGACGGAAAAATCAATGCGAACCGGATCAGCGAGGCCATGTTCGCCAAACATCTGCACCGCTCCGACATCCCCGACGTCGACCTGTTCATCAGGACGTCGGGGGAGCAGCGCGCGAGCAACTTTCTGTTGTGGCAGGCGGCCTACGCCGAATTCGTCTTCCAGGACAAGCTGTGGCCGGACTACGACCGACGCGATCTGTGGGATGCGTGCGTGGAGTACGTGAACCGCAATCGTAGATTCGGCAGGGCCTGATGGAACTCGCCGATCGGCTGCGGGGCGTCGTCGAAGGGGTGTGGCCGTTCGAGGAAGAAGACGACGGCGCGCTCACCGTCCACCATGACCATACGTTCGCCTCGCTGCGGGTGGTGGCGATCGCCAAGGGCCTCGAGATGGTGTCGCTGACTCAGATTCTGGCGTGGGATCTGCGGTTGGACAACGACATTCGCGACAAAGTCGGCCGGCTCGCACACGACACCGTGCTGGGGACGGTGTCGCTCGCCGAGCAGGTGGCAGGCGGTGGCAGCGCGGACGTCACCCTGCGCTACAACTTCCCGGCCGCCGGGTTGACCGACGAGGCGTTGCAGACGCTGCTCATGATGGTGCTCAGCACCGGCGTCGATGTACGCCAGACGTTGATCGGCGACGCCTAGTTTTCCGGGGCGCAGCCGCCGCACACGCCGAAGATCTCGATCGTGTGGCTGACGTCGGAGAAGCCGTGCTCGCGTGCGACGTCGGCCGCCCACGTCTCTACGTTTCCACCCTGCACCTCAACCGTGCAGCCACACACCCGGCACACCAGGTGGTGATGGTGATGCTCGGAGCAGCGCCGGTACACCGACTCTCCGGTGTCGGTGCGCAAGGTGTCGACCAAACCCGCCGTGGCCATCGACTGCAGGGTGCGGTACACGGTGGTCAGGCCGATGCCCTCGCCGCGGCGACGCAGCTCGTCGTGCAGGTCCTGGGCTGAGCGGAAGTCGTCCAGTTTCTCGAGCAGTGCCGAGATCGCCGCGCGCTGCTTGGTGGCGCGCACGCCCGGCGCGGCGGAGCTCACTCGCTGTCCTCAGCGGCATGTGTCACGGCGGCGACCACAATGTGCACCAGGTGGTGGTCGACGAGGCGGTAGAGAACCTCGCGGCCCGACCGTTCACCTGCCACGACGCCTGCCGCCTTGAGGATGCGAAGGTGCTGGCTCACCAGCGGCTGCGGCACGCCGAGCGCGTCGACGAGTTCGTGCACGCAGCGCGACGACTCGTGCAATTGCAGGACGATCGCGATTCGTACGGGTGCGGCCAGTGCACGCAGCAGATCGCCTGCAGTGTCGAGGACCTCCCGCCGAGGCAGGTCCGGCAGCGGCGCGTCGCTGTGCTGGTGGCGGTCGTCGGTGTCCGGCGCCAGCCCCGAGGAGAAGGTGGAAACCGTTTTCATTATGTCCGCCACGATACATGCGTGGTTGCGCATGTCAACGGCGTCGCGTCGGTATCGGTTGTTGCGGCGAAGTGCGGGTAACTCCCGCCACAACCGCATCGTTACGCTGTTGACCCGTGGCGTCCATCATCGACACCGTTGCAAACCTGGCCAAGCGCCGTGGTCTTGTCTACCAGTCCGGCGAGATCTACGGCGGCACCAAGTCTGCTTGGGATTACGGCCCTTTGGGTGTCGAGCTCAAGGAGAACATCAAGCGGCAGTGGTGGCGATCCGTGGTCACCAGTCGCGACGACGTCGTCGGCCTTGACAGCGCGATCATCCTGCCGCGCGAGGTGTGGGTGGCGTCTGGACACGTCGAGGTGTTCAACGACCCACTGGTGGAGTGCCTGAACTGTCACAAGCGCCATCGCCAAGACCACTTGCAGGAGGCGTACGCGGAAAAGAAGGGTATCGACGACCCCGAATCCGTCTCGATGGCGGAGATCGCCTGCCCGGACTGCGGCACCAAGGGTCAGTGGACCGAGCCACGCGACTTCAACATGATGCTCAAGACCTACCTCGGCCCGATCGAGACCGAGGACGGGCTGCACTATCTGCGGCCGGAGACCGCACAGGGCATCTTCGTCAACTTCGCCAATGTCGTCACGACGTCACGGAAGAAGCCGCCGTTCGGCATCGGCCAGATCGGCAAGAGTTTCCGCAACGAGATCACGCCGGGCAACTTCATCTTCCGCACCCGAGAGTTCGAGCAGATGGAGATGGAGTTCTTCGTCGAGCCGGACACCGCCGCCGAATGGCACCAGTACTGGATCGACACCAGGCTTTCGTGGTACGTCGATCTCGGCATCGAGCGCGACAACCTTCGGCTGTACGAGCATCCGAAGGAGAAGTTGTCGCACTACTCGGACCGCACCGTCGATATCGAGTACAAGTTCGGCTTCCAGGGCAACCCGTGGGGTGAGCTGGAAGGTGTCGCGAATCGCACCAACTTCGACTTGTCAACGCACTCAAAGCATTCCGGTGTCGACCTATCCTTCTACGACCAGGCCACCGACACCAGATACGTGCCATACGTGATCGAGCCGGCCGCCGGCCTGACCCGGTCGTTCATGGCGTTTCTCGTCGACGCCTACGCCGAGGACGAGGCGCCGAACGCCAAGGGCGGCGTCGACAAACGCACGGTGCTGCGGCTCGACCCGCGGCTGGCCCCGGTCAAGGCGGCGGTGCTGCCGCTGTCGCGAAACGAGGACCTGTCGCCCAAGGCGCGTGACCTCGCCGCCGAGCTGCGCAAGTCGTGGAACGTTGAGTTCGACGACGCTGGTGCGATCGGCAGGCGCTACCGCCGACAGGACGAGATCGGCACGCCGTTCTGCGTGACCGTCGACTTCGACACACTGGACGACCAGGCCGTGACGATTCGCGATCGAGACGCGATGTCGCAGGAGAGGGTTGGGCTCGACGCCGTGTCGGACTACCTGGCCGTGCGGCTCAAAGGCGGCTGACTTCTTCCCGCGAGCAGACGCATATGTACTCGGAAAGCTCTCGAAAAGGGAACTTTTGCGTCTGCTCGCGAGGGGAGCCCGACCACTAGAAGCGGCCACCGCCGCCGCCGAGTCCGCCGCCGGAGCCGGACCCACCGTATGAGGTCGAGCTCCAGCCGCCGCCCATGCTGCCGCCGATGCCGCCGCCCATCCCGCCGCTGAGGATGTTTCCCAGGATGATGCCGCCGAGCACCGCGCCCATGTTGGACCCGCCGGTACTGCCGTATCGCCCGGTGTATGCGCGCTGCGCGGCCGCAGCGTCGGAGGTGGCCATCGACTGCGCCTGCGACGCCAGCATCGCCGCACCGTTCGCGTGCGCGATCGCCTCGTTGAGATTGCTCTGCTGCTTGTCCTGCGCGGCCTGCAATTGGCGCACCGCCTCGGCGAGCCGCGTGCGCGCCTCCGGGCCAATACTCCCGCGGCGGACGTCGATGAAGTCCGATACGGCGCGGACCCTCGACTGCGCAGCGAAGAGCGCCTGATCGTATGCGCGGTTGAGCCGCTCGGCCGCCTTACGCTCCTCTGCGACGCCCGCCAGCAACCGGTCCAGCTCGGCGTCGGCTTGGGTCAGTTTGGTGAACGCCCCCAGCGGATCAGCGGTGCCCGCGCTCTGCGCGTCGGCGACGGCCTTGACCGCCACATCCCTTGCGGCGTTGAGCTTGTCGGCCTGCGCGATGTCCCCCCGAGCCAGTTGGTCTCCCGCGGCATTGATGCCGTTCTGAATGTCGGCGATCGCGGCCGGAAGTGTGGCGATCGCGCGGTTGATGTCTGTCGCGGCGGTGTCCACCGCGTCCAGCAGCATGCGCGCCTGACCGAGCGACGACTCCGCCGCGCGGATGGCATCGACGAGCCCACCCTGGCGATCTGCCGGACGGGCGAGCAGGCTCCGCGCGCTGGTGATGTTCTGCTCGGCGAAGGCCAGTCGCTGCTTGGCCGTATCGACGTTGCCGGCCACCGAAGCCAGTGCGGTATCGGCGAATTGGTTGTGCAACGCGGTAAGCGCCTGCTGCGATGGTTCCAGGCGCGCCGTCAGGTCGACCATCTGTTGGGTCATCGCATCCAGCCGGGTGGGCGCGTTGATGACCAGGTCGCGCAGCTGCGCGAATGCTTCCCGCTGGGAGTCGAGTTCTCGGTCGGCCTTGGCCGCCGCCACGAGTACCCGCGTCAGCAGGTCACGCCGCTGCGCGGGAGTCTCCGGAACGGCGTCGTCGAGGATCTGACGTACGTTGAATGCTTGCGCCAGTGTCGTTTTCGCGTCAAGGACAGCCTTGCTGAACGGCGCCGTGTCCTTGTCGCCGAATTCCTCGACGGCCAAGGCGAGTTCGTTATCGCTCGTGCGCACCGCGTTGTCGACCTCCACGACGATCGATTTGGACAGGTCGTCGAGCGCGTCGATGGGGACGGCGGCCAGCGCATTGGGATCAGACGGATCGACGCGCCGCGCCGCGGCGAACTCGGCTTCACGGCGCTTGCGTCGCCGCCGGCGGGTCCACCACCACAGCAACAACACGAGGACGACGAGGATGGCCACCGCGACGAGTACGCCGAACCCCGAGACTCCGGGTCCCGGCGCGCTCGCCGAGTTCAGTCCTTCTGCCGCCGCGACGGCTGCTCCGGCCCAGTCGTTTTCGCGTAGTTTGGGCTCGACCGCGTTGCGGCGAATATCGTTGGAAGCGGAGTCGCTGACGATTTCCGTCGGCACCAGAAACGCATAGGAGCGGTCACGGGTGGCGATCGCAAGAATGGCGTCGGCAACGCCCAAGTCGCTGGTTCGCCTTGTCCTTTCGGCCCAGGCCACAGCTCCTAGGCTGTCGAAGCTGTCGACATATACCACCCACAGCCGCACCCGGCGGTCGGTGTAAAGCTTGTCGACGGTCTGCTCGACCTCGTCGATCTGCGCGCCGCGCAGCACCCTCGAGGCGTCGGTGACGTAGCCGGGCAGCCGGAACGGCGGTGTGCTGCCCGCGGTCGGCGCCACCAGGACCCCGGCGGCCAGAATCGCGAGGACCAGGCTGAGCAGGCGGGCGATGCGCATGCTCGTCAATGTAGTGCGCTGGCACGCCGGGACCGTCGGTACCGGCGAAGTGTCCTGGCAGACTGTGCGTCGGTGGTGATGAACAGCGACGCATACGACGAGTTCGACCGGCAGCGCCTGGTGGTCGAGCCGCCGAAGGGTGCCGCTTTGCCGGGCACGGAGTCCGAACACCGCACCGACTTCGCCCGCGACCGGGCCCGGGTCCTGCACTGCGCGGCGTTGCGTCGGCTCGCCGATAAGACGCAGGTGGTCGGGCCGCGTCAGAGCGACACCCCGCGCACCCGGCTGACGCATTCGTTGGAGGTCGCGCAGATCGGCCGCGGGATGGCGATCGGGCTCGGCTGCGACCCAGACCTCGTCGACATGGCCGGGCTCGCGCACGACATCGGGCATCCGCCGTACGGGCACAACGGTGAGCGCGCGCTCGACGAATTTTCCGATGCACACGGCGGATTCGAAGGCAATGCCCAGAACTTTCGAATCCTCACCCGCCTGGAGCCCAAAGTCCTTGATTCGCAGGACCGTAGCGCTGGTTTGAACCTCACCCGGGCGGCGCTGGACGCCGTCACGAAATATCCGTGGCAGCGGGATCCGCAGCGCAGCAAGTTCGGCTTCTACTCCGACGACATGGCCGCCGCCGACTGGATGCGGGACGGAGCGCCGCACCGACGGCCCTGCCTGGAGGCTCAGGTGATGGACTGGGCCGACGATGTGGCGTACTCGGTCCACGACGTCGAGGATGGGGTGGTGTCGGGCCGGATCGACATGCGCGTACTTGCCGATGACGACGCCGCTGCCGAGCTGGGCCGGCTGGGGGAGTCGCATGGAATGGGCGGCGGGCTGTCGGCCGCCGACCTGGTGTCGGCGGCCGTGCGGCTCTCCGAGCTGCCGGTGGTCGCCGCAGTCGGCAAATACGACTCCACGCTCGCCGCGTCGGTCGAGTTGAAGAAGCTGACCAGCGAGCTGGTCGGGCGGTTCGCATCGGCCGCTATCGCCGCCACCAGGGCTGAGGCAGGCCCGGGACCGCTGGTCCGCTACGCCGCCGAATTGCGGGTGCCCGCGCTGGTGCGCGCGGAGGTCGCAGTGCTGAAGGTGCTGGCGCTGCAGTTCATCATGTCCGATCCGCGACACCTGGACCTGCAGGCGCGTCAGCGTGACCGGATTCACCGCGTCGCGGAGTGGTTGTTGGTCGGCGCACCCGCCACGCTCGACCCGATCTTCGTGCCGGCCTTCAATGCCGCCGACGACGACGGAGGGCGCCTGCGGGTGGTCGTCGACCAGATCGCGTCGTTCACCGAAGGCCGATTGGAGCGGCTGGAACCCGCTCTAGACTGATTCGGTGGCCGGCCGTATCCCTGATCGCGATATCGCGGCCATCCGTGAACGCGTTCGCATCGAAGATGTGGTCGGCGATTACGTCCAGCTGCGCCGCGCAGGAGCCGACTCGCTGAAGGGCCTGTGCCCGTTTCACGACGAGAAGTCCCCGTCCTTTCATGTGCGACCCAACCACGGCCACTTCCACTGTTTCGGCTGCGGTGAGGGCGGCGACGTCTACGCGTTCGTTCAGAAGATCGAGCACGTCACGTTCGTCGAGGCGGTCGAACTTCTCGCCGACCGCGTCGGCTTCACCGTCACCTACACCGGCGCGGCGACCAGCGTTCAGCGTGACCGGGGCAGTCGCAGCCGACTGATCGCCGCCAACGCCGCCGCGCAGGAGTTCTATGCCGAGGCGCTCAAGTCGGATGAGGCGGCGCCCGCGCGTGAATACCTGCGTGACCGCAACTTCGATGCGGAGTCGGCAGCGCACTTCGGCTGCGGCTTCGCCCCATCGGGCTGGGATACCTTGACGAAGCACCTGCTGCGCAAGGGTTTTGAGTTCAAGGAGCTGGAAACGGCTGGATTGTCGCGCGAGGGCAAGCGCGGGCCGATGGACCGTTTCCACCGGCGGCTGCTGTGGCCCATTCGGGTGTCCAGCGGAGAGGTCATCGGGTTCGGTGCCCGCAGGCTGTTCGACGACGACCAGAACCAGGCCAAGTACGTCAACACACCCGAAACCGTGCTGTACAAGAAGTCGTCCGTGCTGTTCGGCCTCGACCACGCCAAGCGGGATATCGCCAAGGCGCACCAGGCGGTCGTCGTCGAGGGCTACACCGACGTGATGGCGATGCATCTGGCCGGGGTGACCACCGCGGTCGCATCGTGTGGGACCGCGTTCGGCGACGAGCACCTTGCGATGTTGCGGCGACTCATGATGGACGACAACTTCTTTCGCGGCGAACTGATCTATGTGTTCGACGGTGACGCTGCCGGACGCGCGGCGGCGGTGAAGGCGTTCGGCGGTGAACAAAATCTAGCCGGGCAGTCCTTCGTCGCGGTGGCGGCCGACGGCATGGATCCGTGCGATCTGCGGCTGAAGTCGGGAGACGGAGAGCTGCGTGACCTGGTGGCGCGCCGAACTCCGTTGTTCGAGTTCGCGATCCGCACCGAGCTTGCCGAGCACGACCTGGAGAACGCCGAGGGTCGGGTCACCGCGCTGCGCCGATGCGCGCCGATGGTCGCCCGGATCAAGGATCCGACGCTGCGCGACGAATACGCGCGCCAGCTGGCCGGCTGGGTGGGCTGGAACGACGTCGCCCAAGTGGTGAGCAGGGTGCGGGACCAGTCGAAGGGCGGCGGCAAGCAGGCATCGGCGCCGACGCGGGCCAGGGCCTCATCGGCGGCCTCGCCGTCGGTGCTGGCGCGACCCGATCCGCGCGATCCGACGCTGTGGCCGCAGCGGGAGGCTCTGAAGTCGGCTCTGCAATACGCGGCGTTGGCTGGTCCGGTATTCGATGCGTTGACTCCGGAGAGCTTCACCCACCCCGGATACACCGCCGTGCGGGCAGCCATCGCGGCGGCGGGCGGCACAACTGCCGGCGCGTCGGGCGCGGAATGGATCGACGCGGTCCGCCAGCAGACCGGCTCGGATGCCGCGGCCAGCCTGGTGTACGAGCTCGGCGTGGAATCGATCAGCGTTGAGGACGACGAGAGGCTGCCGCGCTACATCAGCGGGGTGCTCGCTCGCCTGCAGGAGGTCGCGGTCGGCCGTCAGATCGCCGAGGTGAAATCCAAGCTGCAGCGCATGTCACCGGTGGAGCAGGGCGACGAGTACCACGCGCTGTTCGGTGACCTGGTCGCGATGGAGGCCTATCGCCGCAGCCTGTTGGAACAGGCCAGTGGTGACGACCTTACTGCGTGAGCCGTCCGCACAAGTTATGGTGTAACGGCCCTCGGCCCACCCGCGAAAGGCAATTGTGGCTTCGAAAAAGACTCGTCAGGTGATCGTCCTCAGCGCTTTCGCGGTTGCCGCGGCGGCCGGACCGGTGATCGCCGCGACCGCGCTTTCGACTTCTGCGCCCCAGAGCGTGCAGGCCGCCCCCGGCGGAGAGTGCCTCGCCTGGTTTGGCAACCAGGAAGACGGCCACTGCCTGGGCTACTCGAACGGCAATGGAACCAATATCGGCACGCCGTGGGGCATCTACGGACCCAACAATTATCAAAACGGCGGACTGCTGCCGGGTCAGACGTTCAACCGCGGCATCAACTAGCGATTGTCGGCCGCCGGGGCCTTCGGCTTCAGCACTGCGGTTTCGCCGTCGATCGGCGTCAGAGTCACCATCTCCGGGTCCGGCGAGACCCGATTCGCGATCTTTCGGCGTCCGGCCGTGATCACGGCCTTGGCGGCCGGGCTCTCGGTGACGGCGCGATACGTGCCCGAGATCTGCTCATAGCGGCGACGGCCCGCCTTCGTACCCAACACGTAGCCGACTGCCATTACGGCGACATACCGGAACACGAAGCCCCCTCCAAACGACGGTGTGACAGTGTCCATCCTGCCTCACCGCGCGGGGTGTGTGCCGGGCCGGGAGAGTATTGGCGGCCCGACCCGCACGTACGCTAAAGTCAACCCTCGGTCCGCGGTTGAACGCGCGGCCAGGCCAGTCCCCTGTAGCTCAATTGGCAGAGCATTCGGCTGTTAACCGAAGGGTTGGTGGTTCGAGTCCACCCGGGGGAGCACACGTCAATCTTTCTATCGCCCGTTGTGTTTGCAGGTGGATCAGCCCTGGGTATGCGCCCGCAAGCGGTGGGCATTGGACTGGGTTGCGTTCGCACATCGTCAGGCGATGGGGCGGCGCAACCGAGTGTTGAGCACACAGCGCTCTTCTCTCATCGCCGTCCGGCCACCTGACGCGTCAGCGATCAGGGCCAAAGCATCCGAGGCCAAATTGAACCAAAAACTGCGAAATGCTCTAATTCGCGACTAAATGAGGTTGACACTCGTAGGTACGGCGAACGGTCGGTCGGGCCGCCGAAGCTACGGCTCCCCGGACCCGGCGGATCTCTCGCGGCCGCAATACCGGATGCACTAGAAGGGGGTCCGAAAGTGTCCGAGTCAGAAAACAAGGAGCTCATCAAGAAGGGCTATGCAGCCTTCGCGACGGGTGACGTCGAGACGGTGATGAGCATGTTCGACGACGACGTCGAATGGGTCCAGCCTGGCGAGAGCGCGGTCAGCGGCACGTTTCACGGCAAGACGGAAGTGCTGGAATACCTTGGCCGGTTGGCCGAGAAATCTCTGGCGGTGAAGCTCATCGACCTGTTCGCCGAGGGTGACACGGTCGTCGCGCTCACCGAGGTGTCAGCCGGTGGTGAGACCGGAAGGGACGCCGACGTATTCACCGTCCGCAACGGCAAGACCATCCGTGCCCTGATGCATGGGGACACCGCGATGATGGAGCGCGTCTACGGCAAGAAGGCGATGACCGCTGGATAACCCGAGGATGGTCTTCTGACCAGCGGCGCGATGTCCGTAAGCTCTTGGCATGCGAATACTTCGCTTGCTTGCGGCCGTGACCGCCGTTGGACTGCTCGCCATCGGCTGCGGTTGGAGTCCGCCGGGGCCATCGCCGACGAGTACGCAGGCCTGCGGGCCCTCGGATGCGCCGAGCCCGGACACAGTTACTCAGGCGATCGGCACGCTGCCGCAGGGAGCACAGTGGCGGGAGACCTCCCGCGGCCACACGCCCGACTGTCGGCTCAACTGGGTGGTGGCGACCGCCGGTGACGCATCGGACAGCCCCATGCAGGTGCTGTTCTTCGACCGCAACAACCCGCTCGGCCCCGCCACACCCGAGCCGCGGTCCTACATCAACGTCATCTCGATGGGCAACGACACCGCCAACGTCCAGTACCAATGGCGTCAGGGCCAGGATCCGGCGTGCTGCCCCACCGGCATCGGCTCGGTCAGGTTTCAGATCGGAGACGACGGCAAGCTCGAGGCACGCGACCCGATCCCGAATCCGTGATCACACTCCGCGGACGCTTCCGCCGTCGATCACATACTCGGCGCCGTTGATGTAGCGGGCACGGTCGGACACCAGGAACGCGACGAGTTCGCCGACGTCGGCCGGGCTGCCGGGTGCGCCGAGCGGGATGCCGCCGATGGAGTTCATGATCTCGCTGCGTGCCTGATCGACCGTAGTGCCGTTTAGTTCGCTGATCTGCACCGCCATCTGATATGCCGACTCCGTCTCTATGTAGCCGGGACATACCGCGTTGACGCGAACGCCTCTGGGCGCCAGCTCGTTTGACAAGGCCTTGCTGTAGTTGGTGAGTGCGGCCTTGGCCGCCGCGTATGGAATCGACGCGGGCAGGGGGGAACGCCGTTGGATTGACGTGATGTGCACGATCGCACCAGTGTTGCGGTCGACCATTCCGGGGATGACCGCGCGATCCAAGCGGACGGCCGCCAACAGGTTGGTTTCCAACGCGGACTGCCAGTCTTCGTCGGTGAGGGTCGCGGCGCCGCCGTCGTGCTGTCCGGAACCGCCGACGTTGTGTACTGCGATGTCGATCGCGCCGAGTCGTTCCAGCGCCTCAGCGGCCAATGCGGCGACGCCGTCGGCAGTGGCCACATCGGCGACGACGACCTGATCGGCAGAGGCGTCCGCCGGCATCGACCGAGCCGCGACCAACACCTGCGCTCCGTCCGCGCGAAGCCGGTCGGCGATGCCTTTGCCGATGCCGCGGGTTCCGCCGGTGATCAGTGCCGTCCGGCCGGATAGTTCATCGTGATCGGTCATGCGGCGAGTCTGTCACCCGCCGCCGACGCCTACTTCGGCTCGATGGTGCCGGAGCTGGTGGCGTCCATCTCCTTGTGCTCGTCGGCGTCCGGGATGTTCTCCGGGTGCAGCATCTCGGCGTAGCGCAGCTGCTCGGGAATCCCGAAGCCGTCGACGAGGAGCTCCGCATGCGGCCGCAGGTCGCGGCACCGTTCGTTGACGCCGCGGGTGACGGCCTTGGCCCGCTCGGTGGACAGGAAGCGATGTTCCATGAACCACGCCCTGTCGTCCTCGATGACCGACAGCGCGTAGAGGTCGCACACCATGTTGAGGATTTTGCGCGCCTCGTCGTCCTCGCAGGAGTCGATTCCGGCGACGAACGCCTCGAGGATGATTCGATCGATGTGCACACGCGCGGTGTGCAACACGTGATCCTGCACGGAGTTGAACGCCTCGAATGCACTCATCTCCTTGGATTTACCCTGCAGGCGACGAGCGACCGTGGCGAGCATGTACTCCTCGCGGTCCTCGAACATCTTGACCTGGGTGCCGCGGTTGAACAGGCTGCCCTCTTCCTCGTTGTCCTGGCGGGTGTCGAGGATGGTCTGCATGATCGTTTCGGCCGCAGTTCGTTTCATCACCCGCTCGCCTGCGAAGTTGGCGGCGAACCGGACCCACTCGACCGGGCTCATGCCCTTGATGTCGTCGGCGTAGGCGGTCAGCAGCTCCTTGGCGACCAGCTGCGTCAGAACATGATTGTCGCCCTCGAAGGTGGTGAACACGTCGGTGTCGGCCTTGAGCGCGATCAGTCGATTCTCGGCCAGATAGCCTGCGCCGCCGCATGCTTCGCGGGCCTCCTGGATGGCGCGCGTCGCGTGCCAGGTGTTGGCAGCTTTCAGCCCCGCCGCACGGGACTCGAGCTCGCGCTGCTCTTCGGCGTCGGGATCGTCCGACGTCTGCAGCTCATGGCATTTGGCCACCAGTTCGTTCTGCGCGAACTGCAGCGCGTAGGACTTGGCGATCAGTGGGAACAACCTGCGCTGGTGCACCAGGTAGTCCATGATCAGCACTTCGTGGTCGTCGCCGGGTGCTTCGAACTGCCTACGTTCCAACGCATATCGGGTCGCGATGTCCAGTGCGACCCTGGCCGCGGCGCCTGCGCTACCGCCGACGGTGACGCGGCCGCGGATCAACGTGCCGAGCATGGTGAAGAAGCGCCGGCCGGGGTTCTCGATCGGCGAGGAGTAGGTGCCGTCCTCGGCGACGTCTGCGTACTTGTTGAGCAGGTTTTCGCGGGGCACGCGGACGTGGTCGAACTGGATGCGGCCGTTGTCGACGCCGGGCAGCCCTCCCTTGTAGTGGCAGTCCGACGTGGTCACACCCGGCAGATCGTTGCCCTCGTCGTCCCGGATGGGCACGACGAAGCAGTGCACGCCGTGGCCCTCGCCGTCGGGTGTGATCAACTGCGCGAAAACGGCTGCCACACGCGCGGTTTGGGCGGCGCCGCCGATGTAGTCCTTGCGCGAGGTGCGAGTGGGGGAGTCGATGACGAACTCTTGGGTCTCCGGGTCGTAGGTCGCGGTGGTCTCCAGGGCCTGCACGTCGCTGCCGTGACCGGTCTCGGTCATCGCGAAACAGCCCAGCAGGTCCAGGTCGATCAGCTTCTGGACGTACTTCTTGTGATGGCGCTCGGTGCCGAGGTTCTCGATCGCGCCGCCGAACAAGCCCCACTGCACGCCAGCCTTGACCATCAGCGAGAGGTCGGACATCGCGAGCATCTCGATCTGGGTGACCGCGGCGCCGACATCACCGTTGCCGCCGTGCTCCTTCTTGAAGCCATCCTCGGCGGCGCCCTGGGCGGCCATGATCTTCAACTGCTCCGCTACCTTGGTGCGGGCGATGACGGTGTTGGGGGTGTAGTGCGGCCTGAAGATCTCGGTGGAGAGATCCTGCCGCATCTTGTTCTTCACGTCGCGCCAACGGCCGTCCAGCGTGTTGCGTAGATGCTCCGCAGTGGTGGTCATACCCAGACGGTAGCCCTTATCCGCTTTGCGGAAACTGTGATGTCGGAAACGTAGGCAAACCTTGCTGGACCTGGCTAAACCCATCGCGTTGAATCACAAGCATGGCCAAATCAAGGGATGCGGCGCTATCGCCGACCGGTATGCCTCACGTCGGGGGTCACCGGCACTCGGATGTGTCCGGCGGCTGGTTGCGCGCAGCGACGTTCGGCGCGATGGACGGTCTTGTCAGCAACACGGCGCTGATTGCCGGGGTTGCGGCGGCGGCCAGCGCGCACACCGTCGTCATCAGCGGCGTGGCCGGCCTGCTGGCCGGATCTTTCTCGATGGCGCTGGGCGAGTACACATCGGTTACCACGGCCAACGAGCAGATCGACTCCGAGGTGCGGGTGGAGCAAAAGGCGTTCGAGAATCATCCTCATGCCGAGCGCGCCGAACTCGTTGCGATGCTCGTCAATCTGGGCATGAGTCGCGAGACCGCTACGCAGGCCACCGAGGAAATCCACCGCGACGAAACCCGGGCCGTCAACTTCCATCTCATCCAGGAGCTCGGCATCGACCCGTCGGAAAAACCGTCGCCGTGGGTCGCGGCCATCTCGTCGTTCGTCATGTTCGCAATCGGTGCCATCGTGCCGCTCATCCCGTACCTACTCGGGTACGAGTCGTTGTGGGCGGGAGTGATCTGCGGCGGCATCGGTCTGGCGATCGCCGGTGGCGTCGCGGCCAGATTCACCAGCAGGCCCATTTGGTGGGCGTCGCTGCGGCAGCTTCTGTTCGGTGGCGTCGCGATCGCCGCCACCTATTTGGTCGGCACGCTCGTCGATTCGATCTTGTAGGGCAGCCACTATGTACGTCCCGGTTGGCGAAGCATCGCTCGCAGCAACCGGTCACGCATGAACGCGGGCAGTTTGCTCAACGTGACGAGTTGCGCTTTGGTGGCGATTCCCACGGCGTAGCGGGCCCTGGGATGTCGTGCACTGAGCGCTTTCTCGACAACGTCGGCAACCTTCTCCGGGGGTGCAGTCAGCTTCTGGCCGATCGGGATCATCGTTGTGAGGCCAGACCAGTGGCGCGCGTACAGGTCGCGCTGGTCGAGCGGCATCGCCGCCGCGCTCTGTTCGACCTGTGCCCCGATGGTGCGCCAGATGTCGGTGTCGGTCTCGCCGGGCTGAACCACAACTACGGCGACGTTCCACGGCTTGAGTTCCATGCGAAGTGCGTCGGCCGCCGCCTCCAGCGCAAATTTGGAGGCGGAATATCCGCCGAACAGTGGGAAGGAAACACGCCCATTGACGCTGGAGACGAAAACGATCCGGCCCGCTGATCGCCGTAAGCGCGGTAGCACCGCCCGGGTGACAGCGATTGCTCCAATCAGGTTCACCTCGAGCTGTTGTCGGAGCAGGTCGTCAGCGTTGAGCGCTTCGACCGGGCACGGGCGGAATATGCCGGCGTTGTTGACGACCGCGTCCAGGCGCTCGGGGAGCGCGTCGTCGAGCGCGGCGATGTGGGCGGTGTCGGTGACATCGAGCCGCACCGGCGAAATCCGAGGGCCCACTGCGCCGATTGTGACGGCATCCTCTTCGGTGCGAACACCCGCGACGACGTCCCAGCCGCTGGCTGCCAAGCGGCAGGCGATCGATCGCCCGATGCCGCGTGAAGCACCTGTGACAAGGACCGCGGGCATAGCCGACAGTAGCTGTGGGCCGTCGCCCATGTGCGATTTCGGCGTGCTTGGTTGCGCTCAGCGCAACTGCGCGCGCCGAAACTACGTCTCGCTGCCGATGGTGACCGATTCGGCCTGATCGGCGATCTCGTCGAGTTCGGCCTCCTCGGCGTCGATGCCGACAAGATGACGCCGCGTTGCCGCCAGTACACCGGCTGCAAGAAGTACCGCGGCGGCGCCGACCCAGAACGGCAGGTGCACGCTTATCTGTTCGCCGAGGACACCTGCAAGATACGGCGCGACCGCGGCGCCGGAGAACCGCACGAAACTGTATGCCGCCGAGGCGACTCCACGCTCGACCGGTGCGGCCTTCATCACGGTCTCGGTGATCAGCGTGTTGTTGATGCCGATGAACAGGCCCGAGACCACAACGCATGCGGCCAGCACCGCCCTGACGTCCGTGCCGAGCGCCATCACCACCAGTGTCGCCGTCATCGCCAGCAGGTTGACCAAAAGTGTTGGCACCGTGCCGAACCGGCGTTGCAGCCTAGGCGCTACCACGACTGAGGTGAATGCCAGCGCGATGCCCCAGCCGAAGAAGATCAGCCCGATCTGATGTGCGGTCATGTCGAGGGGGAACGGAGTGAACGCCAGCAGGGTGAAGAATCCGAAGTTGTACAGCAGGGCGGTGATTCCCACGCCGAGCAGTCCGCGGTGGCGCAGTGCGCGGAACGGGTCGGCGAGTGTCGTGGCGTGTTCGGCGCGCGGCGTCGACGGCAGCAGGAACGTGGTGACGACGAGTGCGATCGCCATCAATGCCGACACCCCGAAGAACGGGCCGCGCCACGAGATCGAGCCGAGCACACCGCCGACCAAGGGGCCGACGGCGATTCCCAGGCCGAGCGACGCCTCGTACAGGATGATCGCCTGGGCGACCGATCCACGCGCCGAGTTCACGATCGTCGCCAGCGCGGTCGCGATGAACAGGGCGTTGCCGAGACCCCACAGTGCCCGCCAGCCGACGATGCCCATCACGGTGTCCGACAGGCCGGCCAGTCCGGCGCCGGCGATGATGACCGCGAGGCCCAGCAGCAGCGTCCTCTTGGGGCCGATCCGGCTGGCGACGACGCCCGTGACGAGCATGGCCACCCCCATCACCGCCATGTAGCTGGTGAACAGCAGGGACACCTGAGACGGTGTGGCGTCGAGATTGTCGGCGATCGGCTTGAGAATCGGGTCGACGAGGCCGATTCCCATGAAGGCGACGACGGAAGCGAAGGCGACGGCCCATACGGCCTTGGGTTGGCGCCACATACGGTGCGCTACTCCTAACGGTTGAGGTTATTTGACGGTTGGTTTCGGCGCTGCCGCGTCTTTGAGCAGCCTGCGCATCACGCGTACGGCGTCGTCGAGCGTCTGCCGGTCGGCGGCGTCGAGCCGTTCCAGGTACGGGTCGATCGCCGCTCCGCGATCGACGCGAACCTGCCGCAGCATGTCCACTCCCTTCGGGGTGATGCGGATGAGCACAGCGCGGGCATCGTCGGGATCCACGGTGCGCGACACCAGACCCGCGTCCTCCAACCGGCGCACCTGCATGGTCATCGTCGGTTGCGAACAGTGATCGAGCGCGGCCAGATCAGAGATGCGCGCCGCACCCTGGTCCTCGATCGTGGACAGCAAGCGTCCCTGCGCGAAGGGCAACGGGATGCGCGCCCGCTGCGACGCAAGGCGGTTGAGTCGAGCCACCACGGCGAGCAGGTCTGCGCCAAGAGTCCGGGTCACCACTCCATGATTACATAGCTTTACTATGCGTATCAAACCTTCGTGTCGTCGCTCACAGCGCCGACACAGGCGGTCCGAGCGGCGACTGGCAGAATCGTGAAATGACTGCGACCCGCCGCTCGAGCGCGACTCGGCGGCGAGGTCCACTGCATCCCGTCGAGCTCGCCCACGCATCGGTGATGGCCGCGCTGTGTGCCGCGACCGCCATCATCGCGGTCGTGGTGCCGTTCGCCGCCGGGATATCGCTGCTGGGCACCGTCCCGATGGGGCTGCTGGTCTACCGGTTCCGGGTTCGGGTGCTGGTCGCCGCGACGGTGGCGGGCGCGACGATCGCATTCCTGATCGCCGGAATGGGCGGCTTCATGACGGTGATCAATTGCGCCTACATCGGTTTGTTGATCGGTCTGATCCTGCGGCGCGGTCGCGGCACACTGACGGTTCTCGGCGTCGGGCTGGTGGCGGGCGCGGTGTTCGGGGTCGCGGTCGTCGCAGCACTCGCGGTCCTGGTCCGGCTGCGCCACCTGATCTTCGAATCGATGACCGCCAACGTCGACGGCATCGCGGCGTTCATGTCGGGTCTCCCGAACTGGCGGTGGCTGCCCGACATGGAGGCATCAGCCGAGCGCCTCAGGAGCGGGTTCGCCACGGCGCTGAACTACTGGCCGTATCTGCTCGGCGGGTGGTCGGTGATCATCATCACCGTCGTGATGTTGATGGGCTGGTGGGCGTTGTCGCAGGTGATCAACCGGCTCGTCGTGATACCCGATGTGCACAAGCTCGACTCCGCACCCGACACGGCGACTATCGCGCCAGTGCCGGTGAGGCTCACCGATGTCCGGTTCCGCTATCCCGAAAGCGACCATGAAGCGCTCGGCCCGGTGACCTTGAGCATCGAACCCGGCGAGCACGTGGCAGTGACCGGGCCCAACGGCTCCGGCAAGACGACACTGATGCTGATGCTCGCCGGCCGCGAGCCGTCATCGGGCACCGTCGACCGTCCGGGCTCGGTAGGGCTGGGACGCCTCGGCGGCACCGCGGTGATCCTGCAGCACCCGGAGAGCCAGGTGCTCGGCACGCGGGTTGCCGATGACGTGGTCTGGGGACTGCCGCCTGGCACCAGAACCGATGTGCATCGGCTGCTCACCGAGGTGGGCCTCGACGGCCTGGCCGAACGCGACACCGGCGGGCTTTCTGGCGGAGAACTACAACGCCTTGCAGTCGCAGCGGCGTTGGCGAGGGAGCCATCGCTGCTGATTGCCGACGAGGTGACCAGCATGGTCGACCAGGAGGGTCGCGACGGGCTGCTGGCCGTGCTGTCCGGACTGACCGATCACCACCAGATGTCGTTGGTGCACATCACCCACTACAACGACGAGGCGGACTCCGCCGATCGGGCGATCGACCTGACCGGCGACGACGGTGACTCCGACAACACGGAGATGGTCGAAACGACGGAGGCGCCGGCTGCGAAAGGCCTCCTGCAGCCGCGTCGGGAGGAGCCTGTCCTCGAACTCATCGACGTCAACCATGAGTACGGCAGCGGAACACCCTGGGCCACAGAGGCATTGCGCGATATCAACTTCGCCGTCCATGAGGGCGACGGCGTACTGATTCACGGCCTGAACGGGTCTGGGAAGTCCACCCTGGCGTGGATCATGGCCGGACTCGCCGAGCCGACGAGTGGAAGCTGTCTGCTCGACGGCGAACCTGCTGCCGATCAGGTTGGTGCTGTCGCGATCTCGTTTCAGGCGGCGCGGCTGCAGTTGCTGCGCAGCCGTGTGGACCTCGAGGTCGCATCGGCGGCAGGGTTCTCGCCGCGTGACCGTGCGCGGGTGATCAAGGCGCTGGCCGCCGTCGGTCTGGATGCCACGCTGGCCGACCGGCGGATCGACCAGCTCAGCGGCGGACAGATGCGTCGCGTCGTGCTTGCCGGCCTGTTGGCGCGATCCCCGCGAGCGCTGATCCTCGACGAGCCTCTGGCCGGACTCGACGGCGCCAGCGCGCGCGGACTGCTGCGCCTGCTCGAGAACCTGCGGCGCAACGAGGGGCTGACGGTCATTGTGATCTCACACGACTTCACCGGGCTCGAGGATCTGTGCCCACGCATCCTGCATCTGCAGGACGGCGTGCTGGCGACCGCGCCGACGGCAGCCGGGGGGGTGTCATGACCGCTCCCACCCGCAAGCAACAACGCAGGCCGGTCGTGCTGCTGCGGCCGGTGCCCGGCCGCACCGTCATCCACGATCTGTGGGCGGGCACGAAACTCATTGTGGTGGCGGCCATCGGCGTGCTGCTGACGTTCTATCCCGGCTGGGTGCCGATCGGGGCCGTGGCGGGCCTCGTGCTCGTCACGATGCGGCTGGCCCATATTCCGCGCGGTGTGCTGCCGTCGATACCGCGGTGGCTGTGGTTCCTGCTGGCACTCGGTGGCGTCACCGCGGCGCTTTCCGGCGGCAGTCCCGTCATCGAACTCTTCGGGATCGACCTCGGCCTGGGTGGTCTGCTGAAGTTCCTGCGCATCACCGCATTGTCGATCGTGCTGCTCGCGCTCGGCGGCATGGTGTCGTGGACCACCAACGTCGCCGAGGTCGCACCCGCCGTGGCAAAACTGGGCAGACCGTTGCGCCGGTTGCGGATACCGATTGATGAGTGGGCGGTCACCCTCGCACTCGCCCTTCGCGCCTTCCCGATGCTGATCGACGAGTTCCGGACTCTGTATGCGGCGCGCAGCTTGCGCCCCAGATCGGTGTTGACGACGCGGCGGGCTCGCAGGCGACGCTGGGCACTTGAGGCGGTGGACCTGATCGCAGCGGCCGTCATCGTGGCCCTGCGCCGTGCCGACGAGATGGGCGACGCGATCACCGCGCGCGGAGGTGCCGGTCAGATCTCCGCGGCACCGTCGGGACCCAAACGGCTGGACTGGGTAGCTCTTTCGGTCGTCGCGCTGGTATGCGCCGCCGCGCTGGCGCTGGAACTCACGCTGCTCGGCACCACTTAGCGCTGGGCGGCGGCGTTCGCGGCGGCCTGGGCATCGCCCAGCGAGGTGGCCACGTCGGCCCGTCCGAGAAAAATCTCGTCGAGATACGGTTGCAGCGCTTCGAAGCCCGCGGGAAAACCGGCGCCCCCGGGCGCGGGTATCCGTGGACCGTCGAGCACGGAGAAGAACGGTCTGACGTCAACTCCGCGGCTGGCCCAGTAGTCGAAGTAGCTGCGCTGCGCGGGCAGGACGGCGGGAATGGCCGCTCCGCGCGCACCCAGGTACTGATTGCCAGGAGCGCTGCCCATCCACGCCAGGACCTGTCGAACGGCGTCGGGATGCACGGTTGCCGAATTTCCCGCTGCGGCAATACCGTTGGTGACGCTCACCCGGCCGACCGGTCCGATAGGCATCGGGACGACACCCCACCGGAACCGGCTGTCCTCGGCGATCGCCGCCAGGTTGTAGGTCCCCGACTGGAACAGCGCCATTCTGCCCGCAAGGAACTGGTTGCGAGAGAAGTCGCCGTTGCTGTTGGTGTCCGATGCGGGCGGGGCGACGTGGTCGCCGTTGATGAGGCGGACCAGGTAGTCGAACGCCACGACCGACCCGGGATTGTCGAAGGCGAACCTGTCGCCGTCGGAGAACGTCCCTCCTGCCGAGCCGATGTAGTTGAGATAGATGCCCTGAAGATCGTTGGCCGCGTTGTATCCCCACTGCCGGATGCGGCCGGGGTCGAAGCCGGGTTCGTCGGCCCGGCGTCCGTCGGCGTCGACCGTCAGCCGGGCGAGCAGGGGCCGCAGCGTGTCGACATCGCCCGGGGACCAACGCATAGAAAGAAGCTGCCGCAGATCGACGCCTGCCGCCTCGATGAGGTCGGCGTTGAAGTAGACGGCGATACCGGCATCGGTCAACTGGGGCACCGCCCACAGCACACCGTTGCGGGTGAACTGGTCGATGACTGACGGCTCCCACTCCGTTGCTGCCTTCGGCCCCAGTGCTTTTGCGATATCGAGCAGTCGGCCGCTGTCGGCGTATCCGGCGAAGTACGCGTTCGACAGCCAGAAGATGTCGTCCGCGCTGCCGCCCGCGGCGTCGGTCCGCAACGTGTCGAAATAGCTGGCATACGCCACCACGTTGACCCGGACATCGATGTCGGGGTGGATCCGGGTGAACTCGCCGAACGACTCCCGGTACGCGGCGGCCACCTGCTCATCCCAAAGGCGCAGGGTGACCACAGTTCGGCCTGCGGGTTCCGCTGACCGGCCGAGCAGCACCGCGGCAACTAGAAGCAGCGCCATCGTGAAAGCCACGGCCGCCGCCGCCATCGTCGAAACCTTCGGGCGCAGAGTCATTTCAAGCCGGTCACGACGATGGATCGGACAATGTGCCTGCCGAGCGCGACGAACAGCACAATCAGCGGAACGATCGCCACCGTCGTCGCGGCCATCACCAACGTCCACTGCGCGTTGTAGCGCGACTGTAGACCGGCCGTCGCAACCGTCAGCACCTGCCATTTGGCACCGCTGGTGATGACCAGCGGCCACATGAAGCTGTTCCATTGGCTGACGACGGTGATCAGCGACAGCGTCACCAGAATCGGCTTGCTGGCAGGCACCACGACATGAACGAGAACGTCGAGTGTGTTGGCGCCGTCGATGCGGGCGGCCTTGATGAGGTCGGTCGGAATCCCGCGAAAGTACTCGCGCAACAGGAAGATCGCGTACGGCGAACCGAACACGAACGGAAGCACCAGCGCCCAGAACGTGTTGCGCAGACCGGCCTGCGCCATCATCAGGTACAACGGCACCACCGTCACCGTCGCGGGCACCATCAACGTCGCGAGGTATACCCAGAACAGTGCGTCGCGGCCGGGGAACTCCAGTCGCGCGAATGCGTACGCCGCGAACACCGAGAAGGTCAGCTGACCCACCAGGATGACGGCGGTCATCAGCGCAGTCACCGCCAGCGCGCGGCCGAAGCCGGCGTCGGCCAACCCTGTGTAGTTCTGCAGCGTTGGCGGTACCGGGAACGACAGCGGCTCACCGGTATTGAACTGGTCCGCCGTCGTGAACGACGTCATCATTCCGATCGCGAACGGTGCCAGGGTGATCAGTGCGCCCGTCGCCAGCACGGCGTAGATCACCGGCGCGGACACTGCCCGACTAAACGACGTCATAGGTGATCCGGCGCCGGAAATACGATTGTTGGGCGATCGTCGCGCCGACGAGAAGGGCGAAGAGCACGGCCGCCATCACCGCTGCGCGCCCAACAGCGGCAGCGCCGAACGCCTCGGCGTAGATGCGATGCGCTATCAGATCAGTACGACCCTGTGGCCCGCCCGCGGTGAGTGCGTAGACGGTGTCGAACACCTGCGCCGCGCTGATGACGCCCGTGACCAGAACGAAGAACAGCGTCGGCCTCAGCATCGGCAAGGTGATTCGGCGAAACCGCTGCCATGCGTTCGCACCGTCGGTACGCGCCGCGTCCTGTATATCGGTGGGGATCGCGAGGATGCCCGCGAGGAAGAACAGCGTCACGTACCCGACGTTCGTCCAGATCGTCACCGCCGAGACCACGGGTAGCGCCAGGTCCGGGTCGGTCAGCCACTCGATCCGCTCACCCAGCAGCGTGCTGATCGCGCCGTCGGTCGGGGCCAGTATCCACCGCCAGAGCACGGCGATCGCCAGTGGCGAGCAGATCCAGGGCAGCACGTACAGCGTGCGGAAGAAGCCACTACCGGGCAGGCTGCGGGCTAGCATCGCCGCGGCGGCGAGACCGAGCAGTGACTGCGTGGGAACCACGATCACGATGAACAGCGCCGTCACCACAAGGGACGTCGCGAACGACGGGTCGGTCAGCACCGAGCGCCAATTGTCTAGTCCGACATACTGAACGGGTCCCAATAGATCCCAGCGGTGCACGCTGAGCCATCCGACGACCAGCATCGGCAGCAGCAGAAACGTGACGACGCCGAACAGGCTGGGCGCCAGCAGGGCGTACCCCACCGCTGTTGCTCGTACCCGATTGGCCACTGAGCCATTAAAGCGGGCGTGGCGCCGTCGAACTACGGTGTTAGCCGTGAGTGCACCCCGACAAGTCGATCCCGACTTTCTCGCACTGCCGCGCCGTGAGCTTGCCGACGCCGTGCTGACGGCGGCCGTGGCCGCCGGCGCCAGCCATGCCGACCTGCGCATCCACCGCATCGTCAACGAGGTGGTCACGCTGCGCGACGGTGAGCTGGAGACGGCCGTCGTCGACCGGGAGGTCGGGTTTGCGGTGCGGGTGATCGTCGACGGTACCTGGGGCTTCGCCTCACACGCCGAGTTGGACGCGGGCGTCGCGGCCGAGACCGCCCGTCGCGCTGTCGCGGTGGCGCGCACCTTGGCGGCGCTCAACGCCGAGACCATCGAGTTGGCTCCCGAGCCGGTGTACGCCGACGTCAGCTGGGTGTCCGACTATCGGATAGACCCGTTCGCGATCCCGTCGGCCGACAAGATCGGCCTGCTCGCCGAGTACTCGGGGCGGCTGCTCGCCGCCGACGGCGTCAATCATGTCTCTGCCAACCTGCACGCGGTGAAGGAGCAGACGTTTTACGCCGACACGGCAGGCTCGTCGATCACCCAACAGCGGGTGCGCGTGCAACCGACGCTCGAGGCCGTCGCCGTTGACGCCGCGGCTGGATCCTTCGAGACCATGCGCACCCTGGCGCCCCCGGCGGGGCGGGGCTGGGAAGCCGTCGACGGTGACGACGTGTGGGACTGGACCACCGAGCTGGCAGCGTTGCCGACGCTGCTCGCGGAGAAGGTCAAGGCGCCGAGCGTCACACCGCGACCGACCGACCTGGTCATCGACCCGTCCAACCTGTGGTTGACGATCCACGAATCCATTGGTCACGCCACCGAATACGACCGCGCCATCGGCTACGAGGCCGCCTACGCGGGGACCTCGTTCGCCACGCCGGACAAGCTGGGCACCATGCGGTACGGATCACCGGTGATGAATGTGACCGCCGACCGTACCGAGAATTTCGGGCTGGCCACTGTCGGTTGGGATGACGAGGGTGTACAGGCGCAAAGGTGGGATCTGGTGCGCGACGGTCTCTTCGTCGGCTACCAGCTTGACCGGGTGTTCGCACCACGGCTGGGCATGGCCAGGTCCAACGGCTGCTCCTACGCCGACTCTCCACACCACGTGCCGATCCAGCGGATGGCCAATGTGTCACTGCAGCCGGGCGCCGACGACGTGTCCACCGACGACCTGATAGCGCGGGTCGAGGACGGTATTTACATCCTCGGTGACAAGAGCTGGTCGATTGACATGCAGCGGTACAACTTTCAGTTCACCGGACAGCGATTCTTCCGCATCAGCGACGGGAAGCTGGACGGGCAACTTCGCGATGTGGCCTATCAGGCCGTCACCACCGACTTCTGGGGTGCGATGGAAGCCGTCGGTGGCCGCTCGACATGGCGACTGGGCGGCGCATTCAATTGCGGCAAGGCGCAACCGGGACAGGTTGCGCCGGTCAGCCATGGCTGCCCGTCGGCTTTGTTCCGCGGCGTCAACGTGCTCAACACGCGCGCCGAAGGGGGGCGGTAGCGGTGATCGGCGCACAGCAAGTCGTCGACGCGGTGTTGGCGGAGGCGGCCCGGTTCGGTAAGGCCGACGAGACCATCGTGACCGTCACCGACCGTAGCGACGCCTCGCTGCGGTGGGCCAACAACTCGATGACCACCAACGGTGTCTCGGTGCAGCGCAGGACAACGGTGATCTCGGTGGTGCGACGCGGCAAACGCGGTCACGTGGCGTCGTTGACCTCCAGCGAGGTCGATCCGTCCGTCATTCCGGGCCTGGTGGCTGCTTCGCAGGAGGCGGCGCTTGCGGCGCCGGAATCCCGCGACAGCGCGCCGCCCCTTCCCGGGACAGATGCGACGAATGATTGGGACGCTCCGATTCCGGGCACCGGTGTCGAGGTCTTCGGTGGCGTCGCAGAAGCGCTGAACCGTGGATTTCCCCGCGCCGACCGGCTTTACGGCTACGCACGGCACATCCTGGAGACGACGTTCGTCGCGACTTCGGGTGGACTGCGGAGGCGCTACACCCAGCCCACCGGCTCGGTCGAGATCAATGCCAAACGCGATGGCGCAAGCGCTTGGGCGGGCGTGGGGACACCGGACTTCGCAGACGTGCCAACCGATTCCATGCTCGAGGAGCTCTCGACTAGGCTCGGCTGGGCGCAGCGCACTGTTGAGTTGCCGGCCGGACGCTACGAAACGATCCTGCCGCCGTCAGCCGTCGCCGACCTGATGATCTACCTGTCGTGGTCGATGGAGGGCCGTGGGGCGCAGGAGGGCCGCACCGCCTTCTCGGCCCCCGGCGGCGGCACCCGGGTGGGGGAGACGCTCAGCGATCTGCCGTTGACCCTCTATTCCGACCCCGCGGCCCCTGGTCTGGAGTGCTTGCCCTTCGTCGCGGCGACCAGTTCGTCGGACCAGGCCTCGGTGTTCGACAACGGCATGGACATCGATCGCGTCGATTGGATTCGTGGCGGCACGATCAACTCGCTGGCCTATCCGCGCGCGGCCGCCGCCGAGTTCGGCGTGCCCGTTGCGGTGGCGGCCGACAACCTGGTGATGACCGGTGGCACCGAAAGCCTGGCCGACATGGTCGCGGGCACCGAGCGTGGGCTTCTGCTGACGACGCTGTGGTACATCCGCGTCGTCGACCCCGCCGTGCTGCTGCTGACCGGGCTCACCCGCGACGGTGTGTACCTGGTCGAGGACGGTCAGGTCACCGGGGCGGTCAACAACTTCCGGTTCAACGAAAGCCCGCTTGACCTGCTGCGCCGGGTCGGTCAAGCAGGCGTCAGCGAGGTCACGCTGCCGCGCGAATGGGGCGACTGGGCCACCCGCGCGGCGATGCCCACGCTGCGGATACCGGACTTTCACATGTCGTCGGTCAGCCAGGCGCAATAATGCGACGATGCGCGATCCGCTGAACGGTGAACTCGGACGACTGGTAGCGCTCGCACCACCCGAGCACGGCAGAATCAACGCGCTGGTCCGCCAGACGTGCGCCAAGACGCTCTCGCTGCCACCGTTGCCCACCGAACTCGACGTCGACGGCCCCGCCGACGAGGCGGAGTCGGTGGCTGTCGAATTCGCCGAACAGTTCAGCGTCGACGTGTCATCCGTCGGCGAAGAACTGCGAACCAGGTTCACGTCGACTCTGGGTCGAGCGGCGTTCCCCGCTGTGGTACTGACCTATATCGCCGACTTCCTACCCAGGGTGCGCGCGGGCCTGGAGTCGCTGGCGTTGCCCGCGCCGTGGTCGGATGCGGTTGACTGGGATCACGGCAGCGGCCTGGGCGACGTGCTGTTCAATCGCTTCCAGCCGGGCGTCGCGCGGCTGCGTGAAATCGACCCGCTCACAACGGAAGTCGTCCGGTTACGCGGTGCTACGCAACACGACTGTCGTCTGTGCAAGTCGCGTCGCGAGGGCAGCGCACTTGACGCAGGCGGGTCGGAATCACTCTACGACCAGATCGAACTGTACGAAACGTCGACCGGACTCAGTGACCGGCACAAGGCGGCGCTGAGGTACACCGATGCTTTGATATGGACGCCCGCGAAGATCTCAGCAGAGGTGGCCGCGGGTGTGCGAATTCATTTCACCGAGGCGGAATCCTACGAGCTGACCGTCGACGTGATGCGCAACGCGGGCAACAAGATAGCCGTCGCGCTCAAGGCCGACGCACCGCGAGTCGAGAGCGGAACGGAGCGGTTCGTCATCGACGAAACCGGCCAGACGGTCGCAAGCTGAGCGGCCTAGACCTCGATGCGCGAACCCATGATGACAATGCGGTCGCGCGGCAGCCCGAATCGTTCGGCGGCATCGGCGGTGATGTAGGAGGTCGCGATGAACAGTCGTTTGCGCCACTGCGCCATCGTCTTCTTGCGACCCCGGACGAGTTCGAGCTTGGACAGGAAGAACGACGCGTCGTCTATCGCGATCTTGCCCTCAGCCTGCTTGCGGGTCAGGCTGCGTAGCGCGTCCAACACGTGAGTCTTCTCCATATAGCCGTAATTGGCTGTGACGAAAACGATTCCGTCCTCCTTGTAGCCGAGCGAGTCCACTTGGATGCGGTCGGACTCCGCTGCGCGCGGCATTGGAAGCGTTTCGATGGAGACGATGATCACGTGGTGGTGCAGCACGTGGGTGTGTTCGACGCAGGTCCGCAGCGCCAGCGGGGCGGTGTCTTTTCCGCGGTTGAGGAAGACCGCGGTGCCGGGGACTCGAGCCAATGGTGGATCGCACTCGCGGACCTCGTTGATGAAGTCGTCGAGCGGTCCCTCGGCCTTTTCCCTTGCGACGGTGACGATCGCACGGCCCCGGTGCCAGGTGACCATCACAGTGAAGGCCACGATGCCGATCAGCAGCGGTAGCCATGCGCCGTGCACAACCTTGGTGAGATTCGCCGCGACGAACAACACATCGATCAGCAGCAGGATGCCGCCGCCGATCACCACCAGGCCAATCGGTGCATTCCATCGGGTCCTGGCGTAGTAGAGGAAGAGCAGCAGGGTGATGGTGATGGTGCCTGTGACGGCCATGCCGTAGGCGTATGCGAGGCGTTCGGAGCTTCGGAACGCGAGGACGAGGGTCAGCACGGCGACCATGAGTAGGCCGTTGATCCACGGGACATAGATTTGACCCTCGGTTGCCGCGGACGTGTGGATGACTCGCAGCCGCGGGAGGTAGCCGATGCGAGCGGCCTGCGCAGCGACCGAGAATGCGCCGGTGATCACGGCCTGCGACGCGATAACCGTTGCGGCGGTGGCCAAGAGCACCATCGGCCATAGTGCCCAACTGGGAATCAGAAGAAAGAAGGGTGCGCGCATGGTGGCGGGATCGCTGATGAGCAGCGCCCCCTGGCCGAGATAGTTGAGTGCGAGTGCCGGAAGCACGACGAACAGCCAGCCCCGGGTGATCGCCTTGCGGCCGAAGTGACCCATGTCGGCATACAGTGCCTCCGCGCCGGTGACCGCCAGCACGACGGCGGTGAGCGCGAAGAAGGCGATCTCGAAATGCCCGACGATGAATGTCAGCGCGTAGGTCGGCGACAGTGCCTTGAGAATCTGGGGATGCGCGATGATGCCGGTGACTCCGCATGCGCCGATCGCGACGAACCACGCGACCATCACCGGTCCGAACGCCCGCCCGACGATGGCGGTGCCGTGCCGCTGAACGTAGAAGAGCACAACGATGATGCCCGCGGTGACTGGCACGACCCATCGCTCGAAATCCGGGTCGACGACTTCGATGCCCTCGATCGCGGAAAGCACGGATATCGCCGGGGTGATCATGCTGTCGCCGAAGAACAACGATGCGCCGAAGACGCCGAGCGCGGCGAGAATCAGCGCCGTGCGGTGATGCGTCTCCGAGCCCCAGCGGCGCAGCAGGGTGATCAGGGCCATGATGCCGCCCTCGCCGTCGTTGTCGGCGCGCAACACAAGACTCACGTAGGTAAGCGTGACGATCACCATGATCGACCAGAAGATCAGCGAGACGACACCATAAAGGTTCTGATCATTGAGCGGTACCGGATGGGGATCGTCGGGGCTGAATACCGTCTGGACGGTGTAGATCGGGCTGGTTCCGATGTCGCCGAACACCACGCCGAGCGCTGCGAGGACGACAACCGGCCGGACAGACTTCGCGGTATTCGTTTCCAACGGTGGTCCCTTGGCTGGCAGCGATGCGGCAGGTCGATCGTAAGGCCTGGATCGGCGGCAGCCTCTGAACCGCGGCGTTAGCATTTGGGCGTCGGCGACAGATGGGGCCCGTGATGGAGGATTCCAGCCCCACCTGGGCGCTGAGAAGCAGTCGGGGAATCCGAAGAAGTGCTTGTTCGGGCACCGAGGTCGCGCGCTAG
>NZ_JAVHWK010000029.1:0-39074 GCF_032159775.1 Mycobacterium sp. | reverse complement strand
CCAAGATCGGGACGGTTCCCAGCGCCACGCCACGCTCGAGGATTCCGCCGTTTGGCCTGTTCGGGTTCGCGACGAGGACGAATTTGGGCGGAACTGGTGTAGCTCCCGTACCCGGATATGCGGCGTTGTAGTCCCGCTTGTACATCGTGACTACCGTGGCGCCCTGCGAGTAACCCCAGAGAATGTCCCCTGATGTGGTCGAATTTACCGGCCTCAGCCGCTCAAGCTCCGTCACTCCCGCGGTGACCGACTGGTCAAATGTCGGGGAGAAGATGTAGCCAGGCGGCGTGACGGGACGAAAGGTCGCCGGGTAGTCGACGAGGATCGTGTTGCTCGGTGGAAACTGCGATGCAGCGGGTGGAGTGTTGTCGAGGCCGGAACGGGCGTCGTAAAGCTGGGCGAACTGTGGGTACGCCGAGTCCGGGATCTGATTGAACGCGCTGTTGGTGCCCTTCACGATGTACACGGTGGCTGCCAGCGTGAACGCGTTGGTCATCGTCGATGTGAGCGCTAACAAGAGGGCCGCGAGGAGGGCCAGCAGGGCCACACCTATTGATCGGACGGCAAAACGCATGTGAGATCTTCCCCCGCAATTGAAGTGATTAAAATCAGATGTCCGCGAGAAACAGTTGACCCGTCCCCCACCTCGCGGTATACGAGAATTATGCACGACGTCGGCCCCCGTGTCACCCCCCGTGGCTAAGTTTGTCGCTTCCAATACCGCTGCCTTCGCGGCAAGCACTTCGGCGCATGAACCAATCGCTCGGCTTTACTTAGTCGAGCGATATATGGCCTGATAGCAAACCGTGTCCTGGTGGAACAACGCGGTCACGAGCCCACAGGACGCTGTCATCGCGAACAGCACCGTCACCTGCTTGTACTCCGCCGATCGGCTAACGGGTTTGACGAGAGTCGTGGGCGTGCGCCCGACGTTTCTGACGACAACGCCGACGACAGTCCAGCATCGCCGCACCTACGACTACACCACACCGGGATGTAGGTCGTGCCTGGTCACACCATTCGCCTGTGCCTACGGATCAGAAGGTTGGGGGTTCGAATCCCTTTCGGGCGCGCTCAGCTTTCTCGATGTGGCACGCCCGACAGAGCCAGTTCGGTGATTCTCCTTGGTGCTTCGACGAGCATCGCGGACGCCGCCGCTCGCCTGGGAAGCCGGACGTGTCGCCTGCCTCTCTGGACGGCCCTGACTACTTCGGCGGCCACCTTCTCGCGGGGCACCGCTGCGGATAGCTGCAAACGATAGAACCGCTGGAATGCCTTCGCGGTCGGTCCGTAGTCATCGGCTCCTGCCAGCAGATCGGTCGGTACCGGACCAAGCTCGACAAGCGTGGTGCCGATCGGCAGTCCGCGGTAGTCGGCACGCAGACCCGCGGTGAAGTGGGACAGCGCCGCCTTGGCCGCCGAGTAGGTGACGAGGCCGGGATACACGCCGATTCCGGCAAGCGACGACACGTTGACGATGTGGCCCCCGCCGCGTCGGAGCATGCGTGGAATCGCCTGCCTGCACAACTCTGCCGGTGCGAGGTAGTCGAGTTCGGTGGTCATGCGAAGCGCGTCTTCGGGTGCATCCGTGAACCCTTGCGCGACTCCGCTGCCCGCGTTGTTCACCAGCACGTCGACCGGACCCGCTTCGTTCTCGACCCGATCGATCAGACCGGACACCTGTGCCGGGTCTGACAGATCAGCGGCATGCGCGGTGCCGCCGAACCGTTCGGCCACTTCCTGCAGCGTGTCCTTGCTGCGTGCCACGAGCGCCACGGCTGCACCCGCCTCGGTGAACTTTTCTGCGACCGCCTCTCCGATGCCGCGTGACGCCCCAGTGATCAGTACCCGCTTGCCATCGAGTTGCATCGTCGCAGCATAGGGCGCATGGGAATTCGGCGTCCGAAATCGAGCGGGCGCGGTCATTATTGACCAATGACATCAACAGGGGTGCAATGTGTGCTTGCCGCGATCGCCGTCGTTGCGGTTGCTGGCTGCGGGTCGAACGACGCGCCCGAAGCGGACACGTCGGGTCAGTCGACCGGCTCGAGCACTGCACCCGCACCGAGGCAGGCGTTCGGGCCCACCTACGCCGAGGGTGTCATCGAGAAGAAGGTCGGTGAGCCCGCGGGCCTGAACTGCCCCGATGACTCGGAGAAACCCTGCGACCTGAACTTCACCGTGACGGCGATCCAGCAGGGCGCTCCCTGCGACGCCGCCGAACGTCCCGGAGCGGATCAACAGTTCCTGCGCTTCGACATCGAGGCGTTCTCGAGCAACAAGACTTTCGAATTCCCTGACTCGGCAGACGCTTTGCTACTGCGGAACTGGAGCGTCGACGGTGCGGACGGGACCCTGCCCGACCTCCTCGCTTATCCCGAATGCGGCGCCGGCACAGCCCCGATCAGCGAACCCGTCGCCGCAGGCGCGCGTATGCAGGCCAGCGTAGTCGTACGCGCCCCGAAACCCGCTGAGAAGCTTCGGCTTTCGTGGCTCGAGCTGAGGTGGGAGTGGCCTGTGCCCGGCTCCGACTAAGGGGGCGGCGGTGCCGCCGGGAGCGGCGGGCCGGGCAGCGGCGGGCCTGGCAGCGGCGGTGCGGGCTCCGGCGGAGGCGGCGGGGGTGGCAGCAGAAACGGCGGCAGCCCGAAAGGGTTGACGACGTCGGGGGGCGGCGGCGGCGGCAGCGCGGCATCCGGAGGCGGTGGCGGCGGTGCTTGCGGCGCACGGGGCGGGTAGTACACCGGCGCAGGAGCGACGCCGTTGCTCGTATTGATTGTGACAAGGAAGCCGGGAACCGCCTTGTCCTTGGGCGAGGTGCCCACGATCGAGCCCTTCGACAGGTAGCTGTCGACCGGCGAAGGTTGGTCGGCGACCTGGAAACCGGCGTCCTGCAGGCGTTTACGCGCGGCGTCGAACTTCAGGCCGGTGATGCTCGGCAACGGAACGGTCGGAGCGCCGTTGACATAGCGCGGATCGGTCGGGGGCATCGAAACCGGGCCGAGGTCCTCGGCGATCGGCTTCATCGCGAGATACCAGGTGCGGGAGGGCTCATTACCGCCGTACAGATTTCCGCTCGAGCATCTGTGCAGCGGCCACGAGCACAGTTCCGACGGGGTAGGGGTGTCGTCGAAAATGTAGTTGGCAGCCGCGTACTGGTTGGTGAACCCCAGGAAAGCGGATGACCGGTGGGACTCCGTGGTTCCCGTCTTTCCGGACATCGGGAGATTCCAGCCGACCGAGCCTGCCGAACTGGCCGCCGTCCCGCTCGTGTGGTCCTTGCCGAGCGCGTTGGCCAGCGTGTTGGCCAGGCCTTCGGGCACCACCTGTTCGCACTTCGCCTGTGGGACTGGCACTTCCCGGCCGCTACGGTCGATGATCTTGTCGATCGGGTTCGGCGGACACCACATGCCGCCCGAGGCCAGGGTGGCTGCCACGTTCGACAGTTCGAGTGCGTTCAGCTCGAGCGGCCCGAGCGTGAACGAGCCGAGGTTCTGCTGTTTGACGTAGTCGGCGAGGCTGCCCAAGTTGTCGGGGTCGTAGTCCCTCGCGCTTCCCGGCTCGGCGTAGGACCGCATGCCCAGCCGCACCGCCATATCCACGGCCCTCGGAACACCGACCTGCTGGATCAGCTTCGCGAACGCGGTGTTCGGCGACTGCGCGAGTGCATCGGTGACGCTCATCTGGCCGCGGCCGCCGCCGCCGGCGTTCTTGACGCACCACGTACGCGGCGGACATCCGGGGGTGTTGCTGTCACCGAGCCCGGCCCCCTGGAACGTCGCGGGGACGTCGAGTTGGGCGTTGATGCCCATCCCTGCGTCGAGCGCCGCCGCCGTGGTGAAAATCTTGAAAACAGATCCGGCGCCGTCGCCGACCGGCGTGAACGGCTGCGGCTGAACCGTCTGCCTTGCGCCGAGATCGAGCCCGTAGGTGCGGTTGTCGCCCATCGCAAGGATGCGGTGGATGTCTCTACCCGGTTTGATAACGCTCATGACGCTCGCGATGCCGTCGAGGGACGGGCTTGCGACCTTGTCGATGGCTTGTTTCACGGAGTCCTGCACCTTCGGATCCAGCGTGGTGCGAATCAGGTATCCGTTGCGCGCCAGGTCATCTTTGCCGATGCCGGCACGAGCGAGATAGGACAGCGCATAGTCGCAGAAGAAAGCGCGGTCGCCGGCCCCGATGCAGCCCTGAGGTAGTTGGTTGGGGTTGGGCAGAATGCCAAGTGGCTTCGCCTTGGCGGCCCGGATCTCGTCCGCCTTGTCTGGGACGTTGTCGATCAGGGTGTCGAGAACGATATTTCTTCGCGCCAGGGCACCCTCGGGATTGGTGTAGGGGTTCAACGCGCTCGTCGACTGCACCATCCCCGCCAGCAGCGCGGACTGCTGCCAGTTCAGGTCCACCGCGTTGATGCCGAAGTAGGTCTTCGCGGCATCCTGGACGCCGAAGCTGCCGTTTCCGAACGACACCAGGTTCAAATACCGGGTCAGGATTTCGGCCTTCGGAAGGGCTTTGTCGAGTTCGAGCGCCATCCGCATCTCGCGCAGCTTGCGCACCGGCGTGGTTTCGATCGCCGCGCGGCGCTCGGCTTCGTTGCTGGCGTTCACCAGAAAGTTGTAGTTCTTCACGTACTGCTGTTCGATCGTCGAGCCACCGCGGGTGTCGACGGCACCCCGCAGATAGCCCGCCAGACCCGTCAGCGACCCCTGCAGGTCAACGCCGTTGTGCACGCCGAAGCGCCGATCCTCGATCGAGACGATTGCCAGCTTCATGGTGTCGGCGATGCGATTGCCGGGAACGACCCACCGACGCTGGGTGTAGATCCACGCGATCGGGTTGCCTGCGGTGTCGACCATCGTGGAGACGATCGGCACCTCGCCCTCCAGGAGCTGAGCCGAGTCCTGCGCCACCACGTCGGAGAGACGGTTGGCCACGGCACCCGCGCCACCGACAATCGGGAAAACCAACCCCGCGACGATCAGACCTGCGGTCAAGATGTACAGAATCAGCTTGGCGGGCATTGCAATTGCCCTGCGCTGTTCCCACATGCCTACAGCGTATTCAGCCCGGCGAGCATCGAGGCCGACTAGGGGTCACGGGTATGGGGTCCGCCGCCGTAAACCTGGGCGTGACGACGCATGAAAAGGCCGATTTGGTGAAAACCCCAGCGCCGCGCGATGTCGGCGACGCTCGTCGTCTCGGGATCGCTTGCCACGAGTTCCAGGTGAGCATGGTGCAGCCGAACTCTGCGAACGTATTCCATCGGGCTGCAGTCCCGGTGCACCCGGAACATGTTCAGCAGCGCCTGCGGTGTCACGTTGACTGCCGCCGCGATGGCGGCCGGCGAGATGTCGTTGGCCGCGTTGTCTTCGATGAAGGCGATTGCGCTACGCAGCAGCGCCGATGTGCTGTCCCGGCGGTCTGAGACGGTGGGCTCGATGACGGCGTTGTTCGGGAACACGGTGAGCATCGTGGCCGCGAGATATCGGGCGACGGACCCGGCCAGGAAAGGCGCCTGCGCCGAGGGGGCGTTGACCACGGTGTGCCGCACGTGGTCGATGACCTCCACGAGGTGCTGACTCGCGTCCGCCGAAATCGGCGCCGACGACGTCAGTTGCACCGCCGAACCGCCCTGTGACGGCGCGGCCACCTCGCTCAGCAGGCGTCGGTCGATGGAAATGGCAGTGAAGGTGGCTCGGTGGACGAAGCCGCTGTATGCCATGCCGTCGAGCGCGCCGATAGCCGCCGCCTCGCCCGTCGTGAACATCTCGGGCTGCCGTCCGGGTATGTGGTCTTCGATCGCACCCTTGAGCACCCGGCACAGCAGAATGGTCTGCATGGGCTCTGCTTCGTATCGCAGGTCGTAGCTGTACTCGAAGTCATCGACCGTTAGCGATCCGATTTGCGTTCGCCATACCCGAGTTCTGGTGGGCGCTCCGTTGGATTGTTCGCTCAATCGGAGCTTGGTGTACGTGGTAGAGAGAAACTCTTCGGCCTCGCCGATGTCGTAGCTGTCGATAATGAAAGTACCCGTCACGACCCCCCTAGCGCTTTAAGTCGTGGTGCCGCCTGATGCTGGCAAAGTTAGCCGGATTTGACAGGCGCGTCAAGGTCGAAAGTTTGCTAGCAATCCGCTACCGGCGCACGCCGTCCAAGAGCGAGAGCAGAATCGGGATCCGCCGTTGCTCGATGTCGGGATGTGAGAGCACATGCCGGAACATGGCGGCGCCATCGAATGTGTTGATCAGGACCGCAACCAGGCCTGCGAAGTTCTCTTCTCCGAAGGCCTCGATCTCCTCGGCCGACGGCACCACGCGGGCGGCCTCGTAAATCTTGGCGACGTATGTCGTCATCACCTCTCGCAGTGTGTCCCGCAGCTTCTCATCGGTGCGCGCGGCGACCATCAATTCGTAAATCACGGTGTTGGTGGAGTTGCCCGTCAGGTCGCGGATGATGGCAAGGATTTCCTCGATGGCCGGCCTGTCGGACGGAATGTCGGCGATGCGCTTGGCGGCTACCTCGAGCTGCCGCCGACCGGCCTCGTAGGCCGTCGCCGCCATGAGGTCGCCCATGGTCGGGAAGTGCCGGAACAGAGCACCGTCGGACACCTGCGCTCGCTGGGCGACGACCTTCGCCGAGGTGCGGGCATAGCCGACTTCCACGATGGTGGCGATGCTCGCGTCGAGGAGGCGGGCGATCGTTTCCTCCCGGCGCTCCTGCTGGGTTCTGGCCATCTCAGGCCGAGACGGATTCTCGCGCGGGCTGGCCGGCCTTCAGGAACCTTCCGGACTTGACCGTCTCCCCGTAGCCGTCACGAAACTGGCCCTCGCGGAATACGACCACGCCGTTGACGCCCGTGGCGACGATGGCCCTGTCGTTGCGGTTCACCATGCGCGACAGGTCGCCGTAGAACGGCACCTTCTCCTCGTGGTAGCTGTCCACCGAGTCGTCGAGGCCGGCCGGGTCGATGACGACGAAGTCGGCGCGGTCGCCTTCTCGCAGCGTGCCCGCGGGCAGGCCGAACCATTCCGCGACCTCGGCGGTGAGCCGGTACACCGCGTGCTCGACCGTCATGAACGGCTTTCCGGCCAGCTCCGCGTCGCGGACCCGCCGAAGCAGCTTCACGGCGAAGTTGTAGAACGCCATGTTGCGCAGATGCGCACCGGCGTCGGAGAAGCCCATGTGTACCGAGGGATCGATGGCGAGCGCGTTCAGATGCTTGGGCCGGTGGTTGGCGACGATCGTCGTCCAGCGCACGTTGCGTTCACCGTTCTCGACGAGTACGTCGAGGAAGGCGTCAAGCGGATGCAGTCCGCGTTCGTCGGCGATCTGGCCGAAGCTCTTGCCGATCAGAGTGGTATCGGGGCACTCGACGATGGTGGCGTCGTGAAAGTCGCGGTGCCACAGCGTGGGCCCGAGCTTCTTGCGGTCGAACGACGCGCGGAACCGGCGGCGGTACTCGGGGTCGGCGAGCAACTCGTTGCGTTCCAGTTGATCGCGCAGATGCAGGGCCGCGGTGCCCGCGCCGAACTCCTCGAACACGGGCAGGTCGATTCCGTCGGAGTACAGCTCGAACGGGACGGGCAGGTGCTGGAACCTGACGAACGAGTTGAAAAGCCTGTTGAGAATCCTTGTGCCGGGGCCGAACACATGCACGGCGCCGGTGTTGGACTTGGCGTCCGCAGACACCAGCAGGCTCATCCGGACACCCCGCCTGCGGCCGAACATCCGGCTGCTGGTGAGGAAGAAGTTCAACGCCTCCAGCGGGTTCTTGGTGTTGGGCGCGCTCTGCAGGATGCGACCGCGTCTACGCAGCACCTTGATCAGCCTGCGGCGTTCGCGCCAGGTTGCGAACGTCGACGGAAGGGCGCGTGACCGGAACCGGTCACCGTCGAGCTTGTCGATCGCCGCGTCCATGCCCGACATGCCGAGCAGACCCGCTTCCAGCGCCTTGTCGAGCAACTCCGCCATCTGATCGAGTTCGGCCTCGGTGGGTTCGACGCCTTCGGTGGTAGCGCGTTCGAGTCCGAGGACCGATGTGCGAAGGTCCGAGTGCCCCAACATGGAACTGACGTTGGGCCCGAGCGGGAGGTCGTCGAGCGTCTGGACGTATTCGGCAGGGGTGGTCCACGTCTTGTGTGCTTCCAGGGCGCCGAGCACGAACTTGCGCGGCACCGCCTCCACGCGGCTGAACAGATCGGCGGCGTCCTCGGAGTCGGCATAGACGGTGGACAGCGAGCAGTTGCCAAGCAGCAATGTGGTGACGCCGTGCCGGACCGACTCGCGTAGGCCCGGATCGAGCAGCACCTCGGCGTCGTAGTGGGTGTGCACATCGATAAAGCCGGGGAGAACCCACTTCCCGTCAGCGTCGATGACGTCGGGGCAACCTGCCTCGTCGAGCGGTTCGGCGGACACCGCGACGACAATGCCGTCGCGAACGCCCAGCGTGCGGCGTTGTGGGCGGGCGCCGGTGCCGTCGAACCACAGGCCGTTGCGAACGATCACGTCGTAAGTCATGCGGACGACCGTATCAAAGATAGTGAGTGCTTACAATCTTTTCTAACTCGGGATTCCCTGGGGGCAGAAGACCCGCCACTCGCCTGGCACGCCCTTCAAGCTGTGCGTGCCCCGGTCCTGGAAGTCGATTCCCGAACCGTTCACGAGGTCCTTGACGGTGCTCGATACCAGTACCTCACGAGCCTTCGCCAGCGAAGCGATTCGGGCTCCGATGTGAACGGCGATCCCGCCGATATCGTCATCGCGAAGCTCACACTCGCCGGTGTGCAGGCCGCTTCGGACATCGATGCCCAACTCCGGCATCCGGTCGGCGATGGTGGCGGCGCACCGAACGGCTCGAGTAGGTCCGTCGAATGTGGCAAGGAAGCCGTCGCCGGTGTGTTTGACGACGCGCCCCTGAAAGCGGCGGACCTCCGCGCGGGTGAGCGCGTCGTGGCGCTCGAGTACTCCCCGCCAGTGGCGGTCGCCGAGTTCGGCCGCCCGCTGGGTGGAGTCGACGATGTCGGTGAAGAGCACGGTGGCCAGGACCCGATCGGCGGGATGTTCGTGGCGCTCGCCGGTCAGGAACTCCTCGACTTCATCCGTGATCGCAGTGAAGTCGCCGACTGACGGGAAGTGGTCTGCGCCGTCGAGTTCGACGAACCGAGCCGTCGGGATCTCGTCGGCCATGTATCGGGCGAATTCCACGGGTATGGCGTCATTCGTGCGGTGCAGAACCAGCGTGGGCACCCGAACGCTGCCAAGAATGTCCTGGACGTTGGCTTTCTGAAGTACCGCGTTCAGGGTCAACTGCGCCATCGCAGGGCTCATGGCTGCCCGCTCCAATGTGCCCACGCCCCATCGATACTCGGGGATATGGCAGAGACTGGGCGCCGCCCAATCGACGGTATGGCCCTCGCCCCAGTGCTCGAGGGAGTCCTGGACCCGCGCCATCAGTCGAATCCACCTGCGGCGGCCGGGCGAGCCGTCGTCTTCGATGGTTCCGTTCGCATAGCTTCCAAAGAGGATGAGCGCCTGTACCCGCTCGGGGTACGTAGCGGCGAACAGCACGCTGATCGGCCCGCCCTCAGAGAATCCGAACAGCGCCACCCGCTTGCTGTCTGTCGCGTCGAGTACGGCGCGCAGGTCGTCGGCCCTGCTCTCGAGAGTGGGCACGGTGTCGATCGGATCGGAGAGACCGGTGCCACGCTTGTCGTACTGGATCACTCGCGCAAACGAGGCGAACTGCCCGATGAACTTGTCCCATCCCGGGTCCGCCGACAGTATGTCCACGTGCGAGAGCCACCCCGGCACGATCACCAGGTTCATCGGGCCGTCGCCGACGACCCGATAGGCGATATTCCCACCCGGGCCCTTTGCGTACCGTGTCTCCGGCAGCTTGACCATTGCGGCCAGTCTCCCACCGCAGCAAATTAACGGTCAGTGCTTCTACACGTTTTTTAAGGACCGGGTTCTGCGCGGCAGCGATAGGGTTGAAGCCATGACGCCACCGGTGATCGCACGCTGGATCGACATCATCGAAAACGGCCGCACTGCCGAACTGGAGAGCCTGCTCGCCGAGGACGCCGTGTTCTACTCTCCGGCCGTGTTCACGCCGGGGGAGGGCCGCGACGCCACCCTGGCCTACCTGTCCGCGGCGGCGAAAGTGTTCGACGGCTCCGACTTTCACTACGTGCAGAAGTGGTACGGCGAGCGGTCGGCGATTCTGGAGTTCGCCGCGACCCTCGACGGGAAGTACGTCAACGGCATCGACATGATCGGATGGAACGACGCCGAAAAGATCGTGTCCTTCAAGGTGATGGTGCGGCCACTCAAGGGCCTGCAGGCGCTGATGCCGAGAATGGCCGAGCTTCTCGCGCCCAGGTGACCATGCGATTGCTGCTGATCGCCGACACCCACGTGCCCAAGCGGGCGCGCGATCTGCCGCAACGGGTGTGGGACGAAGTGGCCCGCGCCGACGTCGTCGTGCACGCGGGCGACTGGGTGGAGCCGGCCTTGCTCGATTCACTGGAGGCCAATGCGGATCGCCTCGTCGCCTGCTGGGGTAACAACGACGGCGACGAACTGCGGGCGCGGCTGCCCGAGCGTGCCGACGTCACTCTCGGTGGGGTGCGATTCACGGTGGTCCACGAAACCGGCGGGTCTGCGGGCAGAGATGCCCGAATGGCCAGGCAGTACCCCGACACCGACGTGCTGGTGTTCGGGCACAGCCACATTCCGTGGGACAGCACGGCGACGACGGGTCTGCGGCTACTCAATCCCGGATCGCCGACGGATCGGCGCCGCCAACCGTTCTGCACGTATATGACCGCACGCGTCGATGACGGTGCGCTGGCCGACGTCACCCTGCACCGCCTGGAGCGCCCTGGTGCGTGACCGGCCGGCAAAGGTCGCCGATGTGCATCGGATCGCCGCGGGCATGCCGCACGTCAAGCGGATCGAGGGACCGAAGGGCAACACCATCTATCAGGTGGGAGGGAAGTCGTTCGTGTTCTTCCGCACGCCACAGCCCGATGCCGAGGATCCCGAGACGGGTGAGCGCTGGACCGACGTGATCATGATCTGGGTGGGATCCGAGAGCGACAAGCTCGCGCTCCTTCAGGACCCGAACCTGCCGTTCTTCACGACCGACCGCTTCGATGGACACCTGTCGGTGTTGGTGCGGGCCAGCGCACTCTCGGAGATCGGCACCCAGGAACTGACCGAGCTCATCATCGACGCGTGGCTGTCCCGGGCGTCGGAGCGTCGGGCGCAGGCCTGGCTTGCCGAGCACGGCGGTTAGGCCGGCGGAGCCACCGTCGCGTGGTCTGCGCCGCAGATGAACAGTGCCATTCGAGCCGGCTTGTCGCCAGGGTTCTTCCACCGGTGCCTCGTGCCGTTCTGAACGACGGTGTCGCCGACGGTGAGGGTTACCTCGGCGCCGTCGTCGAGTTCGAGCACGACGGTGCCCTCGAGCACCACCTCGAAGTCGATGGTGTCGGTGGCGTGCATGCCGGGGTCTGAGGGGTCCATGTACCTCAGGAGACCGGGAAGCTTGCCCTCGATGTCGGCGACCGCCTCCTCGACATTGCCGAGATCCTGTTCGGCTGCGCCCGTCTGCGGCGGAATGGTCAACATGCCGAAGCGGAAGCCGCCAATGGGCGGGAAGTAGGCGTGCCAGTCGGGCATCGACCCGTCGTCGGGAAACTGCGGTGTCGTGTCGCCGCCCCAGAGTTGGTAGAACTCGGACGACGGGAGCAACGCGGGACGGTCCGGCTCGACGGTCTGATCGCTCGCGAACACGGACTTTCCCGACTCATCGTGGCCGGTCACCACTCGACGAACACCCATGTTGTCAGTCAATCACCGCGATGTGTAACCCCGCTGCCTATCTCTGTAGGACAACCACCGAGAAAGGCACTTCCCCATGTCACAGCGCCAAATCTCAATCGCTTCGCTGACCGCCACCCGAGCGTCGGGTGCGGTGGTCTGGATCAGGCTCTATGTGGGGCTGATCTTCGTCGGTGAAGGATTCCTGAAGTTTCTCCGTCCCGAGATGCTCGGACCCGGCCGATTCGCCAAGGTCGACATTCCCTTCTCGACCTTCACCGCCTACCTGGACGGGGTGTTCGAAATCGGTTGCGGCGCAGCGATCCTCGTCGGACTGCTGGTTCGATTGGCCGCGCTTCCCATGATCGTCGACATGATCGGCGCCCTCGCCTTCACCAAGGTCCCCCTGCTGTTCGGCAGCGCGGCCCTGTACCCGAAGGAACACGGCTTCTGGGACTTCTTCCACGAAGGCCGACTCGAGATCGCGATGTTGTGCGGCAGCATCTTCCTGCTCATCGTCGGCGCAGGTGGTCACTCGTTCGACGATCGGGTGAACCGCGTCGGCTCATCGACACGTGTCACCGGTGCCGCGGTCTAGTAGGGCACGCAGCAACCTCCCAGGTCGATTCGAGGACGGTGAGCGTTGATCGCGAGCCAGAATGAGGCGCGTCGTCCTCGACTCGGGCCGGCGCGTAGGTCCCGCCCCGAGGGAGGGCTGCGAGCGGTGACGGATGCGACGTATCCGGACTGGGATGCGGTCTACCGGGACAACGCCAGCTGGGTGTACCGGCTGATGTACTCGAAGGTGGGTAACCAGCCCGACGCCGAAGACCTCACCGCCGAGGTGTTCATGACGGCGCTGAAGCCGCTGCGGGTGTCGGCGACGGTGCCGGAGGTGCGCAAGTACCTGAAGATGACGGCACGCACTGTGCTCGCGTCCTTCTGGCGAGACCGGATGGGCAGGCAGATAACCACCATCGATGACGACGTACCCGACCAAAGCGAACGAGAAGTCGTCGAATCGGATGCACCCGACCGCGTGCGGCAGGTGTTGACGACGTTGCCGGAGCGGTATCGTCGCATCCTGGAACTCCGCTTCCTGCAGGCCTTCTCAGTTCGCGAGGCCGCGGGGCAGATGGGTGTCAGCGTCGCGAACGCCAAGGTCTTGCAGCATCGGGCAATTCAGATGGCTGCGCAGATGAACCAGGAGGCGCTGTGAGCGGACGACCAGTGCGCCGCTTCGTGGACGGGTTGCTGCAAGGCCGGCGCATCGAGCGGGCACGCCCCGACGATGTCGAGGCCCAGGAAATGAAGACGGCCATCGAACTGCGTGCCGCCCGCACAGGCAGCGACTCGCCGCGCGAGGATTTCGTCACCGACCTGCACCGCCGGTTGGCCGACCAGATGGGCGACGCACCGCAGGCCGAAAGCCGGTCGTCGTGGGGGCCGTCGGGCACCCGTCGGCAGGTCGTCATCGGCACCGGCCTCGCGGCTGCCTCAGCGGCCACCGGCATCGTCGTCGGCCGCAACCTGTTGGTACCCCCGCGTGCCCCTACCGAGGCGTCACCACCCGCACAGGGCGTACTCGACCCGAATGCCGGTGCGTGGCATGCCGTGGGTGCCAGTGCCGACCTGCCCAAGGGCGGCGCGATGGCATTCGATCTCGGCTCGGTGAACGGGTTCGTCCACCGCGCCGACGCGAAGGTGGAGGCGGTCTCGGGGGTGTGCACCCATCAAGGCTGCAAGCTGTGGTTGGACGCTCCGGACAGTCGGCTGCGTTGCCCGTGCCATTCGACGTCGTTCTCACTGGAGGGTGAGACGGTCACCCATCAGCTGCCGACGGCACCGCCACCGTTGCCGAAGTTCGAGGTGCGCGAAATCAACGGCGTGATCGAAGTATTGGCCCCAACCGAACCCGCATGACCACGGTTGGTGGCAGGGTCGGGGAATGGACCAGAAGCCGCCAACCCCCGTCATCGAGTCGGCGAACCGCGCTCAGCACGACCATCTTCCGTTCGACGACACACGTGATTTCACCGATGCGGACAAGGGATTCATCGGCGCGATGGAGCCCTGCGTCGTCAAGGCGGCCGACGGACGGGTGGTTTGGGACAACGACCTCTACGCGTTTCTTTCAGGCGATGCGCCGACGTCGGTGCACCCCAGCCTGTGGCGGCAAAGCCAACTCGCCGTAAAACAGGGGCTCTACGAAGTCGTCGAAGGCGTCTACCAGGTGCGTGGTCTCGACCTTTCCAACATCAGCTTCATCGAGGGCGACACGGGCGTCATCGTCATCGATCCGCTGATCTCGACCGAGACGGCCGCTGCCGCGCTTGCGCTGTACCGCGAGCATCGCGGCGATCGGCCCGTTGTCGCAGTCATCTACACGCACAGCCACGTCGACCACTTCGGGGGCGTGCTCGGCGTCACCACGCAGGCGGACGTCGACGCGGGCAAGGTCGCCATCATCGCGCCCGAACACTTCGTCGATCACGCCGTGCAGGAGAACGTCTATGCCGGCACCGCGATGGCGCGGCGGGCGGCCTACATGTACGGCGCCGTGCTGGCGCGTGGACCGCAGGGACAGGTGGGTTGCGGGCTGGGTCAGGTGGGGTCGACGGGTGAGGTGGCGCTCATCGTGCCGACACTCGACATCCGCGAAACCGGTGAAAAGCACACGTTCGACGGCGTCGAGATCGAGTTCCAGATGGCGCCGGGAACCGAGGCGCCCGCCGAAATGCACTTCTACTTTCCGAAGTTCCGCGCGCTCTGCATGGCCGAGAACGCCACCCACAACCTGCACAACCTGCTGACGCTGCGCGGCGCACTGGTGCGTGACCCGCACGGGTGGGCGGGTTATCTGACCGAGGCCATCGACACATATTCCGACCGCGCCGACGTGGTGTTCGCGTCTCACCACTGGCCCACGTGGGGCAAGGACCGCATCGTCGAATTCCTCTCGCTGCAAAGGGATCTGTATTCCTATCTGCACGACCAGACGCTGCGTCAGCTGAACCAGGGCTACACCGGGATCGAGATCGCCGAGACATTCCAGATGCCGCCCGCGCTGGAGAAGGCGTGGCATGCGCACGGGTACTACGGTTCCGTCAGCCACAATGTGAAGGCGGTCTATCAGCGCTACATGGGCTGGTTCGACGGCAACCCCGGCCGGCTGTGGGCACACCCGCCAGAAGCGATCGGGCCGCGATACGTCGAAGCGATGGGTGGCGTCGACCGCGTCCTCGAGACTGCCCGAACCGCCTTCGACGAAGGTGATTTCCGTTGGGTCGCAACGCTACTCGACCACGTCGTCTTCACCGACAAGGGGCATGTCGCGGCCCGGGAGTTGTACGCCGACACCCTCGAACAGCTCGCATACGGCGCCGAAAACGCCGTTTGGCGCAACTTCTTCCTGTCCGGGGCGACGGAGCTGCGGGAAGGGAACTTCGGCACGCCGACCCAGACGGCGTCGCCGTCGATCATGGGACAGCTGACACCAGAGCAGATGTTCGACACGTTCGCGATCAACATCAACGGCCCTCGCGCCTGGGATCTCGACGTCGCCGTCGACGTGACATTCCTCGACACCGCGACGAACTACCGGCTGACACTGCGCAACGGCGTGCTGGTCCACCGCAACCTGACAGCCGACGAGTCAACCGCGCAATCGACCGTCAAGCTGGCGAGCAAGATGCGGCTGCTCGCGTTCGCGGTCGGCGACGTCGACTCGCCTGGCCTGGAGATCACCGGTGATGCCAACGCGCTGCCGTCGATCATCGCGGCGGTGGATCGGCCGGATCCGGGCTTCAACATCGTCGAGCCGTAGGGTCAAGGCATCCCGCCGTCGACTCGGATGATCGACCCGCTGGTGTAGCTGGACGCATCTGACGCCAGATACAGGGCGGCGCCGACGATCTCGGCCGGATTGCCCAGCCGTTGGAGCGCGAAACTCTGTGCGCCCTTCGTCGTCGCGGGGATGTCCCACGCCTTGCTGACGTCGGTCAGGAACGGACCGGGCATCAACGTGTTCACCCGCACGGTAGGCCCGAGCGCCAGGGCGAGTCCCTCGGTCAACGCGTTGAGCCCCGCCTTGGCCGCCGAATAGGGCAGCTGTTCGGGCCGGGGCCGCCGCGAGCCGCTCGAGCTGACGTTGATGATCGACCCGCCACCGTCGGCCATCATGCGCTGGCCCACCAGCGTCGACAATCGAAACGGTCCCTTGAGGTTCAGGTTGATGACGGCGTCAAAGAGCTTCTCGGACACCGAGTCCAGGGATTCGTACAGAGGTGACATCCCGGCATTGTTGATGAGCACGTCGACCTTGCCGAAGCGTTGGTATACCGCATCCACCAGACCGTCGAGCTCATCCCACCGGCCGACGTGCACCTGATAGGGCATGGCGGCGCGGCCGGTGGCCGAGGTGATTTCCTCGGCGGTGGACTGACACGACTCCATCTTGCGGCTGGCGATCACGACGTCGGCGCCGCACTGCGCCGCGGCGAACGCGATCTCTCTGCCGAGACCGCGGCTGCCTCCAGTGACCAGCACCACCCGGTCGGTCAGGTCGAACAGTTCGTCGGCGTAGCCCATATCAGCTCTCCTCGCTTTGGTGGCCATATGGTGTCACGGTGCAGTTGCTTCTCATCCGTCATGCGTTGCCGCACCGCAGTGAGCCTGGCGAGGGTTCCGATCCCGACTTGTCCGCCGACGGTGTCGAGCAGGCCAACCGGCTGCCTGATGCGTTGGCGCGCTTCCCGATCACCCGCCTGGTCAGCAGCCCGCAGCGGCGCGCGGTGCAGACCGCAGAACCGGTGGCTGCGGCGCGAGGACTGACGATCGACATCGATGAGCGGCTCGCCGAGTACGACCGCGATCTAGCGCACTACATCCCGATCGAGCAGATCGCCGCCGAGTATCCCGAGGAGCTGGCCCGGCTGGCCGGCGGTCACCTGCCGAGCACCGTCGACGAAGAGGCCTTCCTGGCCCGCATCAATGAAGGAATCCGAGACATCGCCGTTGCAGGCGACCACGAGGACACCGTCGCGGTCTTCAGTCACGGCGGGGTGATCAACGGACTGCTGCACGGCATCCTGCGCACGGAAAAGGTCCTCTGCGTGAACGTCGACTACGCCGGCATCACGCGGCTGCTGTCCTCGCGCAGCGGCGACCTCTATGTCGCCGCGGTCAACGGCACCGAACACGTATGGGACCTGCTGCCGCGAAATCAGCGGTGGTAGACAAGTCCGGTGACGACTTCGCTGGAGGGGCTCGACCTCGCCGCCCTCGATCGCCATCTCAGGGAGGTGGGCATTCCGCGCAGCGGCGAGTTGCGGGCTGAGCTGATTTCCGGCGGTCGGTCCAATCTGACGTTCCTCGTGGGCGACGACGAGTCGAAATGGGTGCTGCGCAGGCCACCGCTGCACGGCCTGACACCGTCGGCGCACGATATGGCCCGCGAGTACCGGGTCGTGGCCGCCCTTGCCGACACCCCGGTTCCGGTCGCTCGCGCGGTCACCATGCGCAACGACGACTCCGTCGGCGGCGCACCGTTCCAGATGGTCGAGTACGTGCCCGGCCTGGTCGTCCGGCACACCGACGAACTCGAGGCGCTGGGTGACAAGGCGGCGATCAGTAGCTGTGTCGACGCATTGATCAAAGTGCTCGCCGACCTGCACGCGATCGATCCGGCGGCCGTCGGGCTGGGCGACTTCGGCAAGCCGGGAGGCTATCTGGAGCGCCAGGTGCGGCGGTGGGGCTCGCAGTGGGATCTGGTCAAGCGCGAGAACGATCCCTTCGACGCCGACGTCCGACGACTGCATTCTGCGCTCGCAGAAGCGATTCCGGCACAGAGCCGCGCCTCGATCGTGCACGGCGACTACCGCATCGACAACACGATGCTCGACGTCGACGACGCCACCAAGGTGCTTGCGGTGCTGGACTGGGAGATGTCCACTCTGGGCGACCCGATCAGCGACGCCGCGCTGATGTGCGTGTACCGCCATCCATTGTTCAACGTGATCCACGCGAGTTCGGCATGGGCGTCGCCGCTCATGCCGGAGGCGCACGATCTTGCGCAGCGCTATTCGCTTGCGGCCGAACAGTCTTTGGACAACTGGGACTTCCATATGGCCCTCGGCTACTTCAAGGTGGCGATCATCGCCGCGGGTATCGCGTTCCGGGCGAGGATGGGTGGCGGAGTTGCGGCCGACACCGATCAAGTCGACCAGGCGGTCGGCCCGTTGATGGCCGAGGGGCTGAGTGCGCTGGGGCGCTAGGTGGGGTCATCGTTTTCTTCTCATTGCGTGATGTGTCAACTAACGGTGATGATGGGAGCCATGGCCCAGCGCCGATGGCTCACCGCCACGCAGCAGCGGACGTGGCTCAACTACATACAGGTCTATCTGCGGCTCGAGTACGAGATGAACCGGCAGCTGCAGGCTGACTCCGGAATTTCGCTCGCCGAGTACACCGTGATGACTGCGCTGTCGAACGAGCCGGGGCGCCGGTTGCAGTCCAGCACATTGGCCACCCGGATCGGCTGGGAACGCAGCAGGCTGTCGCATCAGCTCCGTCGTATGGAGGGCAGGCGGCTCGTCGAGCGAATCGGCTCGAAGTCCGACGGCCGTGCCACCGACGCCAAGCTCACCGCGCAGGGCTGGCGGCTGCTGCAGTCCGCCGCCCCCAAGCATGTCGACCTGGTTCGCACCCTGTTCTTTTCCGACCTCGACGACGCGGCCGCCGACCGACTGGCCGACCTGCTCGGCAGCGTCTACGAGACCATCCTGCGGAACGGGACGTTGCCACGCCCCGATTGACCCGGGCACCGGGATCAGACTTGCGCTTCGCCGCCGTCGACGAACAGTTCACTGCCCGTCATGAAGCTGCTGGCGTCGGAGGCCAGGAAGGCGACGGTCGCGGCAATCTCGCTCGGATCGGCCACCCTCTTCATGACCACACCCTCGGCCATCTGTGCCAACAACGCGGATTCGCCGCCTGCGGGTGCCAGCCCGACCAACCCTGGGGTCTCGACCGGACCCGGGACCAGTGTGTTGACTCGGATGCCGCGATCGGCCAGCTCGACGGCCATGGTGCGGCCCAGCGATCGCACCGCCGCCTTCGATGCAGCGTAAAGACCGAACGCGGGCGTGCCCTTCGACGCCGCCGTCGAGCCGGCCAGGATGACCGACGCTCCGCGATTGAGCAACGGAAGGACCTTCTGCACTGTGAACAGGGTTCCGCCGACGTTGCGGTTGAAGGTGTCGAGATAGTTCTCGACGGTGACGTCGGCGATCGTCCCGAATTCTCCGCCGCCTGCGTTCGTGAAAACCACATCGAGTCCGTGGCCGTGCCCCTGGATCGCGTCCACGACCGCATCGATGTCGGCGAAGTCGCTCACATCGCTCACCACACCCGTTGCGCCATGGCCGAGCTGGGCCGCCGCCTCGTCGAGCCGTTGTCGGCTGCGTCCGGTGATGAAGACGTGTGCACCCTCCTGGGCGAGCCGGCTCGCGGCCGCCAAGCCGATGCCCGACGTGCCGCCGGTGACCAATGCGACCTTGTCCTGTACCACACCCATGATGTCCGCCTTCGAATCTGTTACGTGACGTATCACGTTAATTTGTTTACGTGACGTGTCAACAAAACTGGGGAGGATCTATTCCACCCGTAGTGACGAGGCGATCCGCCTATTAAGGGCGCGCCTTCAAATTCTTCTTCGCCGCTCGGCGGAGCTGCACGATGCGGGCGGTGCCCACCGCAACGGTCAGCAGGCCACCTCCGACGGCTGACAGCAGTATCGCGACGCCCAGTGGCAGGTTCCAGTTCCATCCGAAGAAGTTGATGGTGATGGAGTTGGTGTTCTGCATGATGAACACCAGCAGCAGGATCAGAATCAGGAACCCGATGATCAGCGCCGACCACAGCGCGGCCGCACGAGTGAAGTGCACCGCGGACTCCTGGCGATGCGCCGGCTCGGCGGGCACCCCGGAAAGTTCTGCCAGCGGCGGTGGCGCAGGCTCGCCGGGTAGCGGAGAATTCGCGGCTAACGGCCGGTCGGGATCGCTGGTCATGGGTTCATCTTTGCCCCTTCAGCCGGATAGTGAAACAACTCGTCACTTTCACGCTGAATGTAAAGCGCGGCGGGTGGCCACACATGCCGATAGTGTCCGATGAATCTATGGGCTGAGAGGACACGGGGAATGTCGAGCGGTAGGTCGAAGACACGTAGGTGGCATCTGGGCTTTCTCGCCGCCTTGATAGTCCTCATCACGGCGGCGTGCGGAAGCTCTAACCCGCTGGGCGGGGGCGAGATCTCCGGCGATCTCAAGTCGATCAAGGTCGGGTCGGCCGACTTCACCGAGAGCAAGATCATCGCCGAGCTCTACGCACAGGCGCTCGAGGCCAACGGCTTCACCGTCACCCGCCAGTTCGGCATCGGCAGCCGGGAGACATACATCCCTGCGGTCCAAGACCATTCGATCGACCTGATCCCGGAGTACACCGGTAATCTGCTGCAGTACTTCGACAAGGAAACCACCGCCACCACCCCGGACGCGGTGTTGCTGGGACTGCTCAAAACACTGCCGGGCGACCTCTCGATCCTCTACCCCTCGCCTGCCGAGGACAAGGACACGCTCGCCGTCACAGAGGCGACCGCGCAGCGGCTGAACCTCAAGTCGATCGCGGATCTGGCTAAGGACTCCGCGCAGGTGAAAGTCGGTGCTCCCTCGGAGTTCCAGACCCGGGTGACCGGCCTGGTCGGGCTCAAGGACAAGTACGGCCTTGACATTGCGCCCGCCAACTTCATCGCGATCAGCGACGGCGGCGGACCCGCGACCGTCAAGGCGCTCACCGGCAACACCGTCACCGCCGCGAACATCTTCAGCACGTCGCCGTCCATCGAGCAGAGCAAGCTGGTGCCGTTGAAGGACCCCAAGAACGTCTTCCTCGCCGCGAACGTCGTGCCCCTGGTGGCGTCGCAGAAGATGTCGAATGAACTCAAGACCGTGCTGGACGCCGTCAGCGCGAAGCTCACCACCGACGCGCTGATCGACATGAACACCGCCGTGGAGGGCAACCAAGGCGTCGATCCGGACGAGGCGGCGGAAAAGTGGATCAAGGACAACGGCTTCGACAAGCCCGTGCAGAAGTGAGCGCATGATCACCTTCGAGAACGTCACCAAGAAATACCCGGACGGCACCGTTGCGGTCGACGACCTGACGCTGGAGGTGCCGGAGGGGACGCTGACCGTGTTCGTCGGTCCGTCCGGCTGTGGCAAGACCACGTCGATGCGGATGATCAACCGGATGATCGACCCGACGTCGGGCACGCTGACGGTCAACGGGGAGGACGTCACCAAGGTCGATGCGGTCAAGCTGCGGCTGGGGATCGGTTACGTGATCCAGAGTGCCGGGCTGATGCCACACCTTCGGGTGGTCGACAACGTGGCGACGGTCCCGGTGCTGCGCGGTGAGTCCCGGCGAAGTGCGCGCAAGGCCGCGCTGGAGGTGATGGAGCGCGTCGGGCTCGACCCCAAGCTGGGTGACCGCTACCCAGCTCAGCTGTCGGGCGGTCAGCAGCAGCGCGTCGGCGTGGCCAGGGCGCTGGCCGCCGACCCGCCGATCCTCCTGATGGACGAACCGTTCTCCGCGGTGGACCCCGTGGTACGCGAGGATCTGCAGACGGAAATCCTGCGGCTGCAAAGCGAACTCCGCAAAACCATCGTGTTCGTCACCCATGACATCGACGAGGCGGTCAAACTCGGCGACAAGGTCGCGGTGTTCGGTCGGGGTGGCGCGCTGCTGCAGTACGCCGACCCGCAGTTCGTGTTGTCGAACCCCGCCAACGAACTGGTGTCGGGATTCGTCGGCGCCGACCGCGGCTACCGCGGTCTGCAGTTCTTCCGTGCCAGCGACCTGCCGCTGCACGACATCAACTCAGTCGCCGAGGATGACCTCGACGCGCTTAACCTCGGGCCCGACGAGTGGGCGCTGGTCATCAAGGACAGCAAGCCGTTCGCGTGGATCAACGCCGATGGCGTCGACGTCCACCGCAACGGCAGCTCGCTGTATGACAGCACCGTCGGCGGCGGGTCGTTCTTCCGGCCGGACGGAACCCTGCGACTCGCGCTCGACGCGGCGCTGTCCTCACCGACCGGGCTCGGAGTGGCGGTCGACGAGGACGGCACGTTGATCGGCGGCGTACGCGCCGACGACGTCCTCGAACTACTCGACAAGCAGCGGCGCATCCCGGAGGTGGGGTAGCCGGTGCGCTATCTGTTCACCCACCTCGACGACCTGTGGATCCTCACGGTCATCCACCTGCGGTTGTCGCTGATTCCGATCGTGCTCGGGCTGCTGATCGCCGTGCCGCTGGGTGCACTCGTGCAGCGCACCACGGTGCTGCGACGGCTGACGACGGTCACAGCGAGCATCATCTTCACGGTTCCGTCGCTGGCGCTGTTCGTCGTGCTGCCTCTGTTCATCCCGACGCGAATCCTCGACGAAGCCAACGTGATCGTGGCGCTGACCCTCTACACGGTCGCTCTGCTGGTACGTGCGGTGCCCGAAGCGCTGGACGCGGTGTCACCCGCGGTGCTCGACTCGGCGACCGCGGTCGGCTACAAACCGCTGACCCGGATGCTGAAAGTCGAGCTGCCGCTTGCCATCCCGGTGCTCATCGCGAGCCTTCGCGTGGTCGCCGTCACCAACATCTCGATGGTGTCGGTCGGCTCGGTGATCGGTGTCGGCGGCCTCGGCACCTGGTTCACCGAGGGGTATCAGGCCAACAAGAGCGACCAGATCATCGCGGGCATCATCGCGATCTTCGTGCTGGCGCTCGTGATCGACACCCTGATCATGCTTGTGGGCAAAGCGCTCACGCCGTGGACAAGGGCGACCAGCACACCCAAGGCGGCCAAGCCGACAGCGGGGGCGGCGGCATGAATTTTCTGCAGCAGGCGCTGTCCTTCATCTTCACCGCCGCGAACTGGGCTGGGCCCGCGGGTCTGACGGCCCGCATCCTCGAGCATCTGCAGTACACGGTGATCGCCGTGATCTTCTCGGCCCTGATCGCGGTCCCGCTCGGCATGGTGATCGGCCACACCGGACGCGGCACCTTCCTCGTCGTCTCCGGCGTGAACGCTTTACGCGCGCTGCCGACCCTCGGCGTGCTGCTGCTCGGCGTGCTGCTGTGGGGTCTTGGTCTGATCCCGCCGACCGTCGCGCTGATGCTGCTCGGCATTCCACCACTGCTGGCGGGCACCTATTCGGGCATCGCCAACGTGGACAGGGCGGTGGTCGACGCGGCTCGATCGATGGGCATGACCGAGCGCCGGGTGCTTCTGCGCGTCGAGGTGCCCAACGCCATGCCGTTGATCCTCAGCGGTCTGCGCACCGCGACTCTTCAGATCGTCGCAACCGCAACCGTTGCCGCATATGCAAGCCTCGGCGGCCTCGGCCGCTACCTCATCGACGGCATCAAGGTCCGCGAGTTCTATCTCGCGTTGGTCGGTGCGCTGATGGTGACCGCGCTGGCGTTGATCCTCGACGGCCTGATGGCTTTTGCGGTGTGGGCATCGGTGCCAGGCAGCGGTCGCTTGCGGAACATGCCTGCGCCGTTGCTGGATGACGAGGTCGCACTCGAATCTCGCGCACCGTCGAGAAATCGGACGCAGAGCAGTTTCTCAGCGGGCTACGAACGAAGCGGTCCGTCGCCTACGGTAGATGGGTGAGTGCAGCTCCCGCTCCCTGGCCCGCCGTCCTGACTTGGCGCGCACACGACGTTCCCCGGATGGAATCGGTGCGGGTGGCGCTGTCCAACAACCGGATCAAGGCTTACGGCCGGATCGTCGCGGCGGCAACTGCGATTCATCCGGCGTTCTCCGCGTCCTACGATCTCGTCACCGACGAATCCGGGGCGACCAAACGACTCTCCTTGACCGTCACTCTGGCCGAGCGCGAGCGGCAGCTGTCCATCGCCCGCGACGAAGAGAACATGTGGCTGGTTCAGGATCATGGCGGCACGTCTAGCCGCGCGGCGTACGACGGTGCGCTGGACGTCGACGTGATCTTCAGCCCGTTCTTCAACGCGCTGCCGATTCGGCGGACAGGCCTGCATCAGCGCAGTGATTCGCTTGCGGTTCCAGTTGTCTACGTGTCGCTACCCGACCTGACGGTGAACCCAGTGACGACCAGTTACAGCAGTGCGCCTGACGGCATCAAGCTGCATTCGCCGGTGGCCGAAACCACAGTGACGGTCGACTCGGACGGCTTCATCCTCGACTATCCCGGACTGGCAGAGCGGATTTGATCACCCCGCCGGCTCGACCGGCGGCAGCCAGCGCGTCGCGCCAGCCGTCTTCGCCGATGACGATCGTGACGATCTGAGACCGGCGGAAGCCCGAGAACCGCATCCGTGAGGCGTGGCCTTCCTCGACCAGGTCGGCAACCGATCCGTCGGCGGCGAGAGACTTGCGCGCCTTGGTGAGCAGGTCGATGGAGCGATCGAGCGCAGGCACCAATTGCTCGGAATTCGCTTCGCACATGGCGCGCACCAGATCCGGAGCGGTGGCCGCCACCCGGGTTCCGTCGCGGAACGATCCTGCGGCCAGCGCGAAGGCGAGCGGCACCTCGCCCGCGGTGGCAGCCAGAGTTTCGGCGAGCAGGTGAGGAAGGTGCGAGATGGCGGCCGCCGCCGCGTCGTGCTCGTCAGATTTGGCGGGCACCACAACGGCTCCGCAGTCCAAGGCCAACTCCATCACCGTCGCCCAGACCTCCGGGTCGACGTTGTCGTCGACGGACAGCACCCACGGCGCGTCGGTGAACAATTCCGGATCGCCGGCGGCCCAGCCGGAGTGCGCGGTGCCTGCCATCGGATGCCCGCCGACGAAGTTGGTCGCCAGCCCGGCCGACTTCACCAGGTCGAGCACGGCGACCTTGACGCTCGTGACATCGGTCAGCGGGCAGTGCGGTGCGAGATCGCGGACGCGCTCCAGCACGATCGGCAGGGCAGGCACGGGCACCGCCACAACGATCAGCGCACCGACGTCTGCAGCCCGCTTCAGCGCCGTTTCGATGTTCTCGGTCGCGTCGAAGCCGTCTGCGATGGCCGCCTTAACGCTTTCCAGCGACCGGTTGTAGCCGAAGACTTCGCGGCCGGCCTGAGACGCCGCGCGCATCACCGAGCCGCCGATCAGGCCGAGACCCAGCACGCAAACGGGCGGTTTCGTCACGGCATCAAGGGTGGCACACGATCTTGTTCGTCGGACGCGCGGCTGGCGTCGATTGCTGGTCAAATGCCCTGGTCGGGGACTAGCGTAAGCGCCCATGGGACCACAGCGGGCACCCGCGAAGGACGCCGACGCGCTGGACGGCTTCGGGGTGGCCGTCGTGCGCGAAGACGGCAAATGGCGCTGCTCGGCGATGCGTCCCGCCGCCTTGGCCAGCCTGGCTGCGGCCGAAACTGAATTGCGTGAACTGCGCAGCGCAGGCGCGGTTTTCGGGCTGCTCGACGTCGACGACGAATTCTTCGTGATCGTCCGGCCCGCGCCTGCGGGCACCCGTCTGTTGCTGTCGGATGCCACCGCGGCGCTGGACTACGACATTGCCGCCGAGGTCCTCGAGAAGCTCGACGCCGATATCGAAGCGGACGACCTCGACGACGCGGATCCTTTCGAAGAGGGCGATTTGGGGTTGCTGTCCGATGTCGGTCTGCCCGAGGCGGTGCTCGGCGTGATCATCTCGGAGTACGACCTCTACGCCGATGAACAGCTGGGCCGGATCGCGCGGGAAATGGGCTTCGCCGAGGAACTGGCCGCGGTGCTCGACCGCCTCGATCGGTGACCGACGAAGACCTCATCCGCGCCGCTCTTGACGCTGCATGCAGCGCGGACCCGGCCGATGTGCCGATCGGGGCGGTGGTCGTCGGGCGCGACGGAACCGAGTTGGCGCGGGCGGCCAACGCGCGTGAGGCGTCTGGGGATCCAACGGCGCACGCCGAAATACTGGCCATCCGGGCCGCGGCCGCTGTCCTCGGCGATGGCTGGCGACTCGAAGGCACAACGCTGGCCGTGACGGTCGAACCGTGCACGATGTGCGCCGGTGCGCTGGTGATGGCCCGGGTATCCCGGCTGGTCTTCGGGGCGTGGGAACCCAAGACCGGGGCGGTGGGCTCGCTGTGGGATGTGGTGCGCGACCGCCGGTTGACCCATCGACCCGCCGTGGTGGGCGGCGTGCTGGCCGACGAGTGCGCGGCGCCGCTCGAGGCGTTCTTCGCCAGGCAGCGATTGGGATAGACGGTTCGATGTTCGGTAGGCTGCCACACGGTGGCGTGTCCGAGCGGCCTAAGGAGCACGCCTCGAAAGCGTGTGACGGGTAACCCCCGTCCGAGGGTTCAAATCCCTCCGCCACCGCCAAGCTTTTCGGCCTGTTTGCGCAGGTAAACGGTGCGTTCTCATGCTTGCCATTTAGGATGCGGCGGACGGCTTGGCCTACTGGACGGTCAGCGATCCATGCATGCTGGCGTGGTACTTACAGTGAATCGGGTAGGTGCCGGGCGTCGTTGGAGCGGTGAAAGACTGTTTGCCGCCGCCCCCAGATATCCGGATGTCGAACAGGTTGTTTTCGTCGGCTGTGACGGTGTGGTTTGTTTCGTCCTTATTGATGATGGTCAGCTGCTGACCGGGTCGGACAGATGGGGGCGCGCTGAACGCCATGTTCGAAATTAGGATCTCGCCGCTGGCGGCTTCGGCGGCCGGTGAACTTGGCGCCGCCGGCGGCGGCATCTTTGTTATTGAGGACAGCCCGTTTGGGCTTGCGGGAGCAGAAGAGGGCGGCGACTCGTTGGTTCCGCCGCACGCGATCAGCATTGCGACGGAAAGCAGAAGCGACGACATCAGGGTCACGATGCGCATCATGTCGTGGCTCTCCTCCTGGGTAAGCCAGCGTGATTAACTTCGATTTGTCCGACAGATTTACTTTAACCAGCTCGTCTTTACAACCCGACCGAAATTCCAATTACGCAGGTATTGAATCGTGCAGCTCATCAGACGACTACTTAAAACAGTGTCGCCAACCTTTGACCTCGCTCTGGCCGCAGACTGTCCTCCGAGCCCATCTACAACGAGTCGGCCAGCCACCTGTGGGGAGTGTGGCGGGCCGAACAATAAATCAGACGACGGTGACGGCTAAACGGGTCCCTCTTCAATGCCAGATCTTTGGCGCCCGGAAGGATCGAAGCTCTCTCGGACGTGGAGCCGATTGCCATGGTTTGGTTAGAAGTCAGAGGGCAGTCGCAGCACGGTGCCGGGGTGAATAAGGTCGGGGTCGTCACCGATGATGTGTCGGTTGGCCTCGAAGATCGGCTCGAAGCCGACGCCGATGTATAGCGGCGCTTGCGCAACGGCGATGCCGGACAGTGTATCGCCGGGTTGCACGGTATACAGGAAGTAGCTGCGGAACCCCGGCGCGATGGCGGTGCCATAGAACACCGGCACGGACACCCTCGGGGGCGCCTCGTCGGCGCCGGTGCTCGGCCCCACCTGTACAACCCCTCGATTGGTCGGCGGTGGTTCGGGCAAAGGGATGCTGGCGTGCCAGGCCGAGGTCAAGTTCGAACTGGTGACGGCGGTTTCAACCAGGACCTGGCCGTTCCCGTCGAGCACCCGCACGTCGATGACGGCTTCGAATCCGCCGCCCGACCCAGCAATCAGCAGTGGGTTGCCGACCAGGTCGTTGGCTCGTGGCTGGTCCAGACGAAAGCTCTCCGACATGAGCGGAACACCTTTCCGGGAGTTACTGAAGCGGCAAACCGTACGCTCCAAGCGTGGCACCAATCCGACATGTAGATCGGAAATTGCTCAGCCAAGGTGTTTTGGCCCCGAGGGCTTCAAGCTGCTCCGTGGAGTGGTGCTGAGGTCAACCGGTGGTGATCATCGAACCGACCACCGTGGGCACACTTGCGCCTGAACCCGGGCAATCGCAGAAAATCTCAACAAATGTCATTTCGCAGCTCACAAGCGGTTCGGCTACCTGACCGGGGGTAAGCCGAGGGTTCAAATCCCTCCGCCACCGCCAAATTTCTGCGGCGCCCAGGTGTTCAGCTACATACCCAGCCGACGACCCGACAGCCGGCGCCGTATTGACTGCATGTGATCAATGCCCTGTTCGCCGCGCCGGCGCTGCTGTGGTCCCGGCCCCATCCCCACGACGTGTCGAGTGATTGGGCGACCGCGCCGCATGCGTTGGTGAAGTTCAGGACTGCTCGGCAATCGCGTGCTTTGCACAGCCCGATGGCCGCCTGTTGGGCGTCGGCAGCCGAGTTGAGGCCCTTCGAGTAGCCCACCCTGCCGGTATCCGGTGAGATCGCGATCGCCCCCCACCCCAGGGCTCCGGCAGTCGGTGCGGTAATTCCCATACCTCCGAACAAGCCGACGGCCAACATCAAGACCGCAAGCAGACGCCGGAGAGCCACCCGCATGAGACCGGAGCCTATTAGCCCCGGCTTTGCCGAACAGGCAGACACGCCGAAGGCGGCCTTCGTGGGCCCGTCGGGGCATCGAGCCGGCTGATCATCTTTCTTCGGCGCTGGACGATTGCCCGGTGAAGCATTTTCCACACGGACCGCAGCGTCACAGAAGCGTAATCTGCGCTCGCGCAGTCTTCGAATACGCAGCGGGTCAACGCATTTCGCAAATAGCTACGTTATCTTAACGCGGTTATTGCTCGTCGAAGGTGAGCCCCGCCTACGGCATGGAGACGGCGAAACCTCGCACATGGGTAGGCTTTATGAGTCGGGGGATGATCCCTTCATGCCGCCCGAACGACAAGGTACAGCTCATGGATGACGACGGGATGCAATATTCCGACAGGGGCGACATCGCCACGGACGTCAGCCAACGGATAGCCATGGTTCGTCACTTCGCGTCCACCGGGCAACTGCCGTTCTTCCAGCAGATCGATTCTGTGACCCCGCCGACGGTCAGCGTGGCAGGGCGAGAGTGCGTGCTGCTCGGTTCGAACTCCTACATCGGCCTGTCGAAGCATCCCGACGTCATCGCGGCGTCCGTCAAGGCGACTGAAGACTTCGGGGCGGGCACCACGGGTAGCCGACTGCTCAACGGCACTTACAGCTTGCACGTCGCGCTCGAACAGCAGATCGCGAAGTGGCTCGGCCGCGAGGCTGCTGTCGTATTCACCACGGGTTATCAGACCAACGTCGGCACCATCCAGGGACTCCTCGGGCCGGACTGCCTCGCCGTCGTCGACTCCTATGTGCACGCCTCGATTCGAGACGGGGTGCGCCTGAGCCAAGCCGTGGAAGCCAGATTCGCCCACAACGACGCCGCGTCGCTGGCTGCGGCGCTACGCAGCCACGCAGGCACGCAGTTCCGGCGGATCTTGGTTCTTGTCGACTCGCTGTACTCGATGGAGGGTTCCACCGCCCCCCTCGAACGAATCATCGCCGTCTGCAAGGACGCAGGCGCGATGCTGATGGTCGACGAGGCGCACGGGGTCGGGGTGTTCGGACCCACCGGCGCCGGCCTGGCCGAACGAAACGGGGTCGTGCACGAGATCGACATCCTGATGGGCTCGCTGTCGAAAGCCATCGGCGGGTTGGGCGGATTCATCGCCGCTTCGCAGGACATCGTCGACGAGATCCGGCTCAGCGCTCGGTCCTTCTGGTTCAGCACATCTGGAACTCCGGGCTCCATGGCGGCCGCCGCCGCCGCGATCGAGGTCATTCAGGGCGACGAGGGACGAGAACGCCGCGGTCGACTCGAGCGCAATGCCCGTCTCATCCGCGAGGCGCTCGCGCCCCTCGACGTCGCCCTGCACCGCCCAGACGAACTCAGTCCCGACTGGTCCCCGATCATTCCCATTCGGTTGTTCGACGAATTGCGCACCGCTCTGAGCTGGCACAAACTCAGAGACGCAGGAATTTTCGTCACCCCGGCGATCTACCCGGCGGTGCCGTTGGGCAAGCCGATCCTGCGCGTGTGCATGACCTCTGAGTTGAGCCAGGAAGAGGTCCTCTGGTGCGCTGATCTGCTCACCGAAGAACTCTCCTGGGCCCTGGCACACGCATGAGCGAAGGGCTCCGCCTCGCCATCACCGGCGGGACCGGCGATTTCGGCCGCTCCTTTCTGAGCTGGGCGCTGCGCAGCGACGACGTCGCAGACGTCACCGTGCTCGGGCGCCGGCCCACGGGCACAGAACACCCCAAGCTGCGCGAAACGTTCCTCGACCTGAGCGCACGGTTCGACCTCGACTCGGTCGCCGGTTACGACGCACTGGTTCATCTGGCCTATTGCGTCGAAGAGCCCAGGGACAAACGCCAAGCCTTTCAGGTCAATGTGGTCGCGACGCGGACGCTGCTCGACGAAGCTAGCCGGGTGGGTATCGGCCATCTTGTCCTCACGTCGAGCGCGAACGCGCTTGGTGTGGCAGCCTGCGGTACAGGCAGACAAATGCCCGAGGACAGTTATCCCGCTGGGGACCAGAACCCCGACAATTACTACTTCTATCACAAGGCTCTTCTCGAACACTTGGCAAATTGGCACTGGGCCAACGCCTCCCATGTGAGCATCGATCTGACCGTGGCGCGACCCTGCTACATCGTCGGCGAGCACTTCGACAACTCCGGCCTTCGCGCCTTCCTCGCAAAGTCCGTGCTCTACCCCGAACCGACACGTTCCTACTACCAATTCCTTTGGGACACAGACTTGGTGGACGCTTATGTCACCATCCTCAGACAGCGGCTCACCGGCATCTACAACATTGCGCCCGCAGACCATACGAGCGTTCGGGAGATCAGCTCGATCAACGGATCACGACTGATCTCCGGCCCGCTGGGCCTGCTGAAGAACGGCGCAGACCTGCTGTTCCGCTTGCACCTTGCGCCCTTCTCCGGGCACTGGGTGACGCTCGGCGACCCGCTGCTCGACTCGAGGCTGCTGCGATCCACGACCAACTGGCAGCCGTCTACGACTTCTGCCGAAGCTCTGCAGAGGTACATCGCCGTAGTGACCTGAACCATTGTCTGCCAACCTGATTCAGCCCAAGTCGACGAAGGAGACCGCGATGGATCGCAGCCGGCTCGAAGCACGACTGTCTTATGTGCCCGCAGTCAGCCGTCACCTTCCCGAACTCGGTGCCAAGCTGGAGGCGCTGGGGCTGATGGCCGCCGAAGTCCCGGCGACCGGCGTCGTCGATCTGTGGAAGGAACATGACGGCCCTCGGCTCACCGCGCCGACCGACCTCGGCGGCCTAGGGGCGACCTGTGTGGAAACGGTTGAGCTGCAACGCGGTATCGGTTACCTGAGTCCGTCGCTCGCCGCCGCCAGCACCATGCACTATCTTTCCGTCGCCGGCCTTGCCGACTTCGCCAAGACCACCGACGAGGAGACCGTGGGATTGATCAAGTCGCTGATCGAGAACCGCACGGTCTTCGCGTCGGGTTTCTCGGAGGGCACCATTTCCGGCAGTGTCTTTCGTCCCACGATGGCGGCGACCCCGGCCGACGGTGGCTATACGGTCACTGGGCGCAAGAAGCCGTGCAGCCTGGCGGAGAGCATGGACTGCGTCATGGCGAGCGTGCTCCTCGATGACACCAAACAGCGGGCCATCATGCTGATTTGGAACGGCAGCCCCGGGCTCAGCGTGACTCCGCTGTGGACCAGCTCGCCGCTGTCTGCGGCACAAACCAACGAGGTGATCTTCCAAGACGTCTTCGTGCCGAACGAGTTGATGATGGTCAGTGATGTCGAAGATCCGGAGGGGCGCAACGAGAAGTCGGGCTACGTGCTGTTCGGCTTGATCATCACGGCCGGCTACGTCGGGGCAGCAACCCGGCTCGCGCTCAAACTCGTCGATCGTCCCGGCTTCACCGCGGCCGATTTCGTCGAATTGTTCTCGCCGGTCGAAGGAGTGTGGCGCGCGATGCGGATGATCGCCGAGCGTTACGACGCCGGCGACCGGAGCGACGCGCTCTTCGCTGACCTGTTGTGGGTCCGGCTCGGTCTGCGCGACCAGCTTCAGACCTGTGTGGCCAGAATGGTTTCGCGGGTGGGCGGCGTCGCCTTTGCCACTGATCCCGAGATCGCCTACCTCTCCTCATGTATCTCGGCATACTCGTTCCACCCGCCGACGCTGCGGGAGTCCGGCACCTTTCTGCTCGACCATGAACTGCGCGGCGAGATCAATCTGACCGCCGAGTGAAGCGGCAGTTCTAACCGTCGAGCCCGACCTTCGCGTGGAGCGTGGCGAGCGGCCCCGGCGCCCACCAGTTCCACCGGCCCGCAAGCTTCATGACCGCCGGCACCAACACCATTCGTACGAGCGTCGCGTCCACCACGACGGCGAGTGCCAGACCGACCCCGATCATCCTCAAGAAGGCGACCTGGCCGCTGCTCAGCGCCGCGAAAACGATCACCATCAACAGTGCGGCCGCGGTGATGACGCGGCCGGCGCCGGCAATGCCGAGCGCGACCGACTTCGCGTTGTCCTCGCTGCGCTTCGGTGAGGCCAACCAATGTTCCCGGATCCGGGACAGCAGGAACACCTCGTAGTCCATGGACAGCCCGAACGCGGTGGCGAACAGGAACACCAGCACGTCCGCGACCAGGGTGCCCGTCGCCGTGGTGCCGAGTCCGCCAAGGTGCCCTTCCTGAAAGACCCACACCAACGCACCGAGCGTGGCCGACAGCGACAGCGTGTTGAGGACCAGCGCCTTCACCGGAAGCAGAAGACTACCGGTGAGCAGGAAAATGAGCAGGACGGTTGTCGTCGCGACCAGGCTGAGCACGATCGGCAGGAGGCGGACGATTTCGTCCACCGAGTCCTGGTTGAGCTGGTTGGGCCCGGTGAAGAGGGCCTCGGCGCCGCCCGGCACCGCAACGGCGCGCAACCGGTCGAGTTCCTCACGGGACTGCGAGTCCGACGACGGGTTCTCGATCGCCACCGACAGCGACACGCTCCCGTCCTCAACCCCGGTTGCGGACGCCGGTGGTCCGACGGCGCGGCCCGCAACGTAGGAACCGTCAGGTGCGGACACGGCGACGACCCCGGGAACCTTGGAAAGCGCCACGGCATAACCCGTCAGCTCGTCGCCGGTCAGACCCCGCGCGTCCGGAATGACAATCGATGTGGCCGTCGCCTCGTTGCCGGGAAATTCCGTGCGCAGCGTGTCACCCACCTGCCGTGACTGGGCGCTCGTGGGAAGCACCCGGTCGTCTGGCAGTCCGAAGCGCGCGCTGAGGAATGGGGCGCCGAGCAGTAGCAGTAGCGCCACCACCGCCAACGCGCACGGGAAAGCGTGGCGCATGACGAAAGTGACCGTCGAGTACAGCCAACTGTCCGTGATGCTCTGCTCTTTGGCCTTGTGGCGAAACAAGTTTCGAATGTTCAGCGACTCGATCCGGTCACCGAGTAGCTTGATCACCGCAGGGGCGACGACGACGGCGTACAACCCGGCGAGGGCGACCACCCCGCAACCCGCGTAAGCCATCGAACGCAGGAAATACATCGGGAACACCGCAAGTGCGCCCACCGCGAGGAACACGGTGCACGCCGAGAACAAAATCGTCCGCCCGGCAGTCGCCACCGCGCGGCGCAAGGCTTCGTCCCGATTGCCGCTCTGGGTGTGTTCTTCCCGATAACGGCTCACGAGCAGCAGCGTGTAGTCGATCGCGAGAGCCAGGCCCATCGCCGTGGTGAGGTCGAGCGCGAAAATTGACACGTCGGCGAAAAGGGTGATCCCGCGAATCATGCCGAGAGTCCCGATGATGGCCATCACGCCCACCACGAGTGGCAGTAGAGCGGCGAACAACCCGCCGAACACCCAGACGAGAACAATGAGCGACAGCGGCAGGGCGATCAGTTCGGCGCTGAGCAGATCCTTCTCCGATTGCTCGTTGATCTCCGAGGCCACCATCGCGGTCCCGCCGGCCAGCACGGTCAGACCGTCGTGCTCGCCGCTGACGCGGTCCGCCACGTCCTTCGCGTACTTCGGCGCGTTGTTCTCGCCGCCCGAGACCCGTGCGATCACAAGGGCCGTCTTGCCATCCTCACTGATCAACCCTTCCCTGCGTGCGGACTTGTCATCCCAGGGCGACACGACGCCGCTGATATACGAGGCGTTGCTCACTTCGTCGACCAGGCGGCGGCCGGCTTCTGCCGCCGCCGGCTCGAGCACGCCGCTCGGGCTGCGGACCACCAGGGTCAGGTCCATGTTCCCCAAACCGAATTTCTCGGTGAGCACCTTCACTCCCCGAGCTGACTGGGAACTCGGATCCTGGAAGCCGCCCGCGCCGAGGTGTTCGGCGACGTTTGCGCCGAAAACCGCTGCCACGACGGTCAACAGCATGACGACGAGGAGGACTCGTTTGGGGGCTGCGATGACTACGCGGGAGATCATCGTGAGCACACCGCGCATGGTATCGGTCCGACCGCCGGCGAACCGCCGTCCTAGAGCTACCTCTCGCTCGTACGCCGGTATCTGAGGAAGAGGTACGAGTCACACAGCAGCGCATGGCGGAGTTCCAAGGAAGCCGGGACGGATTGTTGACTCGGTGTGCGAGCGCCGACGGGTTGACTGCCGGCGAGCCGTGGCGCGATGGTGACGCAGATTTCGTCGACGACATCCGCGTCGACGAGCTGATCGAGAAGAGTAGGGCCGCCCTCGCACAGGATCCGCTCCATGCCGAGGGCACGAAGCTGCTTTATCGCCGCGTCGACATCGACCGTGTCCTCGCCCGCCACCAGAAGTCTCCAGCGCGGGTCTCTGTCCAACGAATGGGCTCGCACAGCGCTGGCACTGGTCACCAGGATCGGGGGCGACGGGGCGTCAACGAACAACGTCGGCGGGAGTTGTCCAGTTCGGGTGACGACCGCGATCGGTGGCGCCGCGAGCCCGCGATCCGCCCCGCGCAGCGCTTGCTGGGCTTCAGTAAAGCGGGCCGGGCCGTATCGCTCGGCGCGCGCGGTGCCTGCTCCGACCAACACGACGTCGGCGAACGCACGCAGGTCGCGCAGTAGGTTTTGGTCTGCGGGGCAAGACAGTGTGCCTGCGCGTCCGCGGAACGCCGCGGCGCCGTCGGCGCTGAAGATCATGTTCGCGCGCACACCGTTGGGTGCATCGGCATAGAGCGCTGACAGATCGGAAGGATCGTCGATGGTCGTGACAGTCATGCTTCGTGTCCCGGTTCAAGATCGCGCACATCGGCGAATGAAACCCAATCTCGAGTCATATCAGAAGCGTCGCCATCGGTGGGTTCAAGAAGATGGCCGACGTGATCGCCGACGTCGAACCGCTCGAGGATGCGGCCGACGAACCATGCGGAGGCGGCAGTCAGTATCGGCAAACCCGAAGGGCCGGTCTCCCAGGCGCACCGGGCGAACTTGTCGATTTCGTCGCTGGTCTCGCTTCCAAAGAGTTGTGCGACCGCGAGCTGCTTGCGGGACAGCACGTGCACGGCTAGATGGGTCGCGTGTTCAGCGGTGCGGAACGTGTGGTTTCGCCTCGATAGGCCGATCAGGAACCGGGGAGGATTGATGCTGGTTTGGCTGGCAAAACCGATCAGACAACCTGCGGCGGTTCCATCGTCGGCGGTCGATTTGGTCGTCACCACGAACATCGGATAGTTCAGCGCCGCGACGATGTCGTTGAAGGCTTCTGATCCACTCATCGTCCGAGGATATGGCTGCAGACCCGGATTGTGCGGCACCGCCGACATCATCACTACGATCGGCTTATGGCCGGTGAACTTCCGATTTCCGATGTCCCGTTCACACACGACCCCTGGGTCGCGGCGCAGGAACGCTACGACACGATGCCCTACCGGCGAGTGGGCACCTCCGGGCTGCTGCTACCCGCGATCTCACTCGGCCTTTGGTACAACTTCGGGGATAACCGGCCGTTCGACGGTCAACGCGAAATCCTGCGGTACGCGTTCGATCACGGCATCACGCATTTCGACCTTGCCAACAACTACGGCCCGCCGTACGGTTCGGCAGAAGAGAATTTCGGCCGAATGCTGCGCCGCGACTTCAAGCCCTACCGCAACGAACTCATCATCTCCACCAAAGCCGGCTGGGACATGTGGCCGGGTCCGTACGGCCAACTCGGTGGTCGGGCCTACGTGCTCGCCAGCCTCGACGAGTCGCTCGACCGCCTCGGACTCGACTACGTCGACATCTTCTATTCACACCGCATCGATCCGGTCACGCCGCTCGAGGAGACCATCGGCGCCCTCGACACCGCGGTGCGTGCGGGTAAGGCCCGCTATGTCGGGATCTCGTCGTACTCGGCTCCCAAGACAGCCGAGGCGGCATCGATCGCACAGCGGCTGGGAACACCGCTGGTCATTCACCAGCCGTCGTACTCGCTTCTCAATCGGTGGGTCGAGGGTGATCTCATCACCACGCTCGCCGATGCAGGGATGGGCGCTATCGCCTTCACCGCTTTGGCGCAAGGCCTGCTGACCGATCGCTATCTGCAGCAGCCGCCGTCCGACATCGCCCGCGCGACGGCGCGTCCCACCTTCGACGATGAGCTGGTCACCGAGCAGGTGCGCGAGCGGCTGCAGGGTCTGGCCGGCATCGCCAAGCACCGTGGTCAGAGCCTGGCGCAACTGGCGCTGGCATGGGTGCTACGCGATGATGCGGTGGCCTCGACACTGGTCGGCGCATCGAGCGTCGAGCAGCTGCAGGAAAATCTCGGAGCGCTCGACAACCTCGCGTTCACACCGGACGAGCTGAGCGAAATCGACACCTACGCAACGGAATCCGGTGTCGACCTGTGGCGCGAAAGCTCCGACATCTAATCGTCCTCAGCCGCTGCCTCCGCCTCTAGGGCAGCACCGTCTTCATCAACATCACGTTGTAGTCCGACCACAGCGACAGGTTGTAGTAAATCTCCTTGCCCGTCGACCACGGGTGCAGCAGCGGCGCGTAGATGCCGCCGGGAAAATCGTTGGCCGAGACGAGCATCTGCTCGGGTCCCCACGGTCCCTGCGGAGCGGGCGCAGTCCTCGCCACCACATCGTTGTTGCCGTTGCAGTACAGCGCCAGGAACTGTTTCAGATAGGTGTTGTACTGCACCGACATCTCACCCACCGGCGCCGGGATCACCGGCTGCGCGGCACCCGGGTTCTGCGGCACCCAGTTTCCGCCGTCCCAGTACTCGTAGCGGCTCAACTCCGGCACCATGGACTGGGGGACTCGCGAGACAAACGCGGGGCCGCTGCGTCCGGACGGGGTGCCATACGAGTAGAGGAATCCGTCGCCGGGCTTGAGGAATGCGCCGACCTGAAACTTCTCCCCGCCGGGAACGTAGGGGACCCGCGGCGTCGCGTCTCCCGATGCGGGCCGAACACTCTGGGGATAGACGCCCCAGTGCTCGCCGTTATCGGGTGACACTGCGATCGCCGAGAAGTTCGTCGTCCACGAACCAGGCGCGTCCCAACTCCTGATCGACATGAAGCTCATGTATTGCGTTGTGCCCACGGCGATTCCGGAGGTCGGAATGATGCCCGTCTCCGACGGTGCGAACTTGATGCTGTTGATGACCTGCTTGGACAGCGCGGGCGCCCACAGCGGCGAACCGGAGTACTTGTTGTTCACCACACCATTGGGGATGCTGACCGTTTTCTCCAAGGCGCGGTCGCTGGTGCGGAACATCGTGTTGTACCGCCACTGCCTGCCTTTCACGCTGCAGTAGCCGATCGTGTCGCCGAACGCCATCAGCACCTGCTTGTTTCCCGGATCCCCGTTGTCCCACATGATTCCGAGGTCGGTTCCGGTGATCGCGAAGCGCTTGATGGTGTCGTTGGGACTCTGCGGTCCGGTCACCCAGCCGACGAGCGACGTTCCCGGTGCCGGGCCCGGTGCGGGAGGCGGCGCAGGCGCGGGTGCAGGCGCGGGTTGAGCAATGGCCGCCGCATCGGGAACCGGCGCAGGCACGGGTGGAGGTGCCACTCCGGCCTGCTGCTGCACACGACCCGACTGCGGCATGAATGAGCTCATAAGCGACCGGGACAGCCTGCCCAGGTTGGGCAGCGGCGCGCTGTCGTTGGCCTTGGAGGGTCGATGGCCGATCGGGGGGCCGCTGACACCGGGCACTTCCGGAGTCGCTGCGGAGTTCGGCGCCGTCGGAGGTTGGGCCTCCGCAGCAGCCCCGGTGCACGGTTCCGCAGCGGCGGGCGGTGCAACGACGATCCCGAAGACGAGCCCGACCGCGGCCACCGACGCCACCGGTATCGATGCGATTCGAGCAAACGGCGACATGTCACACCTTTCAGGGGGCAGTACGCCGCAGTTGACGTCCCGCGCTAGCTGATGTGACCATAGTGATTCCTGGGGCTGATGAGACCAGTGATGTACTGAAAGGTATCGATCCGTGATCGTGTCGATACCCGAAACGGCCCGAAGGCCCGCCGCGGGGACTTACATCGTTGTAACTCGGCTAGAGCTTACTGATCGCGAAAGCCGCTGCCTGGTCGGTCATTCCGTTCTTGTTGTACAGGCTGTGGTTAGCGCCGTCGCCGCTGCCCGAGCAGATCGGGTCGTTGGTGATACACAGGTCCAGCGTCTTGGCCGCGTACAGGTCGCCCACCTCGACCGGCGGCGTCCCGATGAGCTCCATGAACTTCGGCGACGGCTTGCCGAGAAGCACCACCGCGGCAACGTGCTCGGCGATCGCGGGCGGCATCGGATCGGGCACGTCGGCCGCATCCGCTCCGCTCGGCACGGCCTCCGATGTGACGAAGCCGGCGACGGCGGCGCCTTGGGAGAATCCGCCGAGCACGATCTTGGTATCGGGGCAGGCCGCCGCCGTCGATTCGATGCGATTGGCCGCATCCCTGATGCCCTGGACAGCGGTGGGGAAGTCGGTGCTGGCGGGGTAGTTGACCGGATAGACCGATACCGATTTACCCGATGCCTTTGCACGCACCGCGTCGACGAATGACTGCCCGATGCCGCCGAGACCTGGGGGTTCGAATGTGCCTCTGGCGAATACCACCTCGACATCGGGGCACGGCGCCGCGGCCGCAGACGGGAAGGGTGCGGCAAGCAGCGCTCCCGTCGTCACCGCTGCAACGCCCAGCACCCGGGTCAGTTGGCATGGGCTCACGCTTTCCACTCTTACACAGGTCGCAGGCCCCGCTCCGCAGAACTAGGCTCACCTGCGATGAAGCGAATTCTGACCGCGGCAGCGCTCTCGGCCGCCGCGCTCACAGGTGCGCCGTCGGCGC
>NZ_JAVHWK010000177.1:0-3698 GCF_032159775.1 Mycobacterium sp. | reverse complement strand
CCATCTGCTTCTGCGCCTGGATGGCGCGGGGAGTGAACACCTTGTTCATCAGGCTGCGCATGTTGCGGTGCTCGGGCGGGTCCATGAAGATGATCATCTTCATCCCCGTGGCCGTCGGCACGCCGCTTCTCACCGACGAAAGATCCACACCGAAGCGCGACGAGTAGGTCTCGAAGTCCTTGAACGCGGGCGAGACGTCTTCGTGCCGGGTCAGCGCGTAAAAGTCATGCTCCTCGCTGTAATAGACCGGCGCCTCGTCGCGCATCCGGCGATACGTCTCGTAGGCCCCATCGAAGAAGTCCTGCGAAAACGGGTCGAATACGACCTTCGCCTGGGTCATCAATGCTCCTGAGCTGTGTGAACGGATCTTTATTCGTTACGTATGGCTGTTGGCCTGTAACCCTAGCGGTAATGACGTTTCCCCAAAAGAGAATGAGGCATTCAAGAAATGTGTCTCATCGGTGAAGCGCCGTGTCGACAATTTCGGAAAGCGGCCCGAGGTCGCCGCCCAGTTCGGCGACCGTTGCGCGGACCATCGCGACGTCCTTGCCGATGAAGTCGCCGACGGCGTCGATGAAGGCTCTGGTGGACCCCGCCCGCCCGATATTGCCCAGCGCGCGGCTGGCCGCGCTTCCGTGCGTGAGCGCCTCGAGCAGGGTGGGTTCCGAGACGCCGAGCAGACCGCCAAGCCGTACCCCCTCGGCCACCAGTCCGATCTGCGCGGCGAAGAGCGCGTTGTTGATCAGCTTCACCAGCTGACCCGTGCCTGTGTGGCCCACATGCAGGACCGGGTCACCGTAGGTGCTCAGCAGCGGGTGCACCCTCTTCACCGCGTCGTCTTCGCCCCCGACGAACAGCGTCACCCGGCCTGCGACGACGTCGTGTGGACCCCCGCTCACCGGAGCATCGACCACGTCGACCCCGAGGGTGACGATCGACTGGGCGGTGCGCGGGCTGCCTGTGGTGTGTATGACGAGCACGGCGTCAGGGGACATGGCGGCGACCAGGCCGTCCGCCAAACAGACCTGGCGCACCTGGTCGTCGGTGAACACACAGACGATGACGGCATCGGCGTCCTCGGCGACGGCCGCCGGATCGTTCACCGGGGAGGCGCCCAAATGATGAACGGCTGCAGCCTTTTCGGGTGTGCGGCCCAGCGCACGGACCTCATGGCCGGCGTCGACCAGACGACGGACCATCGGGGCGCCCATTCGGCCAGTGCCGATGAATCCGACCCGTGTCATCGCGGATGTTGCAGCGCAATCAGCGCGGCATCGGCGGCGTCGAAGACCGCACCCTGGGGCGCCGACGCGGCATCGGCGATGCTCGCGGCGTGCCGGACATCCTTCTGCAGGAGCGCACCGGCTATGGAAGCGAGTTGGTCTGTCCGGCCGCCGAACGCGGTGATGCTGGACAACGCCTTGCTGTTGGCCGAACCGCGGGTGACGACCTCGCCGAGCTTCTCACGCGGAATACCAAGGGATTCACCCAGTTCCAGCGCGCTGGCGGCGCTGCCCAGGTTGGCGGTGAACAACAGGTTGTTCAAGATCTTGGCGAGCTGTCCGCTGCCGAGCGGGCCGAGGTGCACGATGGGATCGGCATATGTCGCGAACACCGGGCGGCAGCGATCGACGACCTCGTCGTCGCCGCCGACCATCACCAGCAACTGGCCCTCCTCGGCGGCGGGTCCGCCACCGCTCACCGGGGCGTCGATGATCGAAACCCCCTGCTTAGCAGCGGATTCAGCCAGCTCCCGACATGTATCAGGATGCACTGTGCTGTGGATCGCCACGATCCCACCCGGCGCCAGCCCGGCCAGCACGCCGTTGTCGCCCGCCAGGACCTCCCTCACGTCGTCGTCGCCGACGACGCACAGACAGACCAGGTCGCTGGCCGCCGCCAACTCGGCCGGTGACTGCGCGGTCTTCGCGGAGGTGTCGGCGAAGGGTGCGAGGGTGGCGGGTCTGCGCGCCCACAACGTCACGTCATAGCCGCCTCCGACGATCCGTCGTGCCATCGGCCCACCTTGGCTGCCGAGTCCGATGAAACCGACGCGCATCAACCCGCCTCCAATTCTTCACGTGCGGCGGCACATTCGTCGACGAACGACAGCACCCGCCGGTGGTATTCACCCGCACTCCAGCCCACGCTGAGGTTGTGGCCGCTGTTGGGCATGTCGTTGACGACGACCCGTTGCGCCGACGTGAACAACGCCGCGACGGCCTGTGCGGCCTGTGGTGTGGACTCCCAGACGCGCTCGTGATCGGCGACGCTGAATTCGACGGGCACCGTCACCCTTGCTGCGATCTCACCGAAGTCGCGGCGCGGCCAGTTCGCGGTCACCTCGGCCTCGTACGGTGCGCCTGGAGCCGACAGACCGCCGGTCAGCACTTCGGGGGGATAGAGGTCGGTGGGTTGCCACAGCAGATCCCGCAGACCCGCGGGGCGCGATGTCGCGGTGGCCTCACTGATGATGGCCTTGGCCGCATCGCCGTACCGAAGCCCGGTCCCTGACAGCTCGACACCCAGCACGTCGGTCGCACGTTGGTCGACCGCCATCCGCAGCCCAATCTCACAGCCCGCCGAGTGGGCCAGCAGGAAAAGCCCTGCGCCGCGGGAACTGTCGGCAACGATCTTGTCGACGGCGCCGAGGGCGAAGCCGACCCGACGGTCCGCATGGGTCATCTTGTCGTGGTAGAAGGCGGACGCACCGTAGCCGGGGCGGTCCAGCCCAATGGCCGTGTAGCCCTCGGCGGCCGCGGCACGCAGCAAGGACAGCTCCGGATGCCCTGGGCAGTCGAAGTACGCCGCCGACGTCGCCCCGCCGTGCACCGCGACGATGACGGCCTTGGGCTCCGGCACCGAGGCGACCAACGCGGACATCGGCACCCCGTCGGTCAGCACGACGCGTGGACGCGGTTGAGGCTCGCTCATGTGACTATTCGGCCGTCCGGAGCAGAATGGCACCGCTCGGTGTCAGGCCGCCACTGCTGACCACCCCGACGCGAGCCCCCTTTACTTGGCGCTCGCCCGCATCGCCGCGCAACTGGACGACGGCCTCGTGGATCAAACCCATGCCGTGCGTGCGCCCGTGTGACAGTTGACCACCGTGCGTGTTCAACGGAATCACGCCGTCACGGGCGATCGCTTTGCCGCCGTCGATGAAGTCCTTCGTCTCGCCGATTCCGCAGAAACCGAGCCCCTCGAGCCATGACAGGCAGTTGAACGAGAAGCCGTCGTAGAGTTCTGCCACATCGACGTCTTTGGGCCGCAACGATGTTCGAGTCCACATATGGGCGGACTGACCCAGCACCTGTGGTTCGTGGGTCATCGTGGTCTGATCCCAGTCAGTGCGCTCGACGATCTGGGTGCCGACCGCTTCGAACAGCACGGGCGTGCGCGGCAAGTCCTTGGCGACATCGACCGCCGACACGATGATCGCTACGGCGCCATCGCACGGCACGTCGCAGTCGTAGAGCCCGAACGGGGTGGTGATCAGCCGGGCGTTGAGGTAATCGTCCATCGTCATGGGGTCGCGGTAAATAGCGGTCGGGTTCAATGCGGCATTGGCCCTCTGGTTCAACGCGATCCAGCCGAGCGTCTCCCTCGTGGTGCCGTACCGGTCGAAGTGCCGCTGCGCGTTCAAGGCGAGCGTGTGCGCGGCCGATGTCGCGCCGAAGGGCATCTGCCAGCTCGAG
>NZ_JAVHWK010000134.1:0-64663 GCF_032159775.1 Mycobacterium sp. | reverse complement strand
GCGACGTGCCCGATCGAACCACCCGGAAACCGCCGCGGTGAAACCACGAACGAGTCGGTGGAGAATGCGAGGCGCTCACCTGACGGGGTGCGAAGCGCGGCGGCGTCGCCGAGTTGTTCGAGCTCGTCATTGCGGAAGGCCTCCACGAACACGGCGTCGACGAGCGCGGCCGAAGACTTGCCGCCGGCACCGTGTGCGAGCGTCACCACGTCCTCGAGCAGCCGCGGACGTCGCTGCCGGAACTTGTCGATCCGTTCCAGCACGCGGTCTTCGCGCTCGGCCGCCGTCATCGCGTCTGTCTGGCTCATGAATTGTGCGCTCCGTTTCGGGGACGGGACATGTGTTCCTGCGCGACCGACCACAGCCGGTAGCCGAGCACGGCGTGGCTTTCCTGGATGCGGTGGATGCTCTGGCTGTGCACCGTGAAGCAGTGGTCGAGATCCTCGGCAACCGCCATGCGGCCGCCGTCGTGGCCGGAGAATCCGATCGTCAGCAGCCCCCGGTGTTTGGCCTCGGTGATCGCTGCCATCAGGTCCTCGGAGTTGCCGGAGGTCGACAACGCAACGGCGATGTCGCGGTCGCGGGCGTGGGCGATGATCTGCCGCTTGAAGATCAGGTCGAAGCCGACGTCATTGCCGAGCGCGGTCACCACCGCCTCGTCGGCGGCCAGCGACCATGCCGCCACCGCGCGGCCTCGGGCGGGGCGGCTGAACAGCGAGGCGAGTGTCGCGGCGTCGGTGGAGCTGCCGCCGTTACCCAACGTGTAAAGCCGGCCGCCGCGCAGGAACCTGTCTGCCATCTCGATTCCCGCGGCGATCAACACAGGCTCGTACTCGTCAAGCGATTCTCGTTGCAGTCGGGCACTTTCGCTTGCCTTGCCCCTGGCGGAGGCGGCGAGGTCGTCGAGCAGACTGGTGGCGTCGGTTTCTTCTGCGTCGATGAACGGATACAGAAAGCCCGTGCTTTCCACGCCTTTCGGGCCGAGCGCTGTCATCGGTCCACCTCCTCGGCTGAATCGTCGAGGCGCGCGATCGCCGTTCCCGCGTGCACAAGCACCAGGTCGTTTTGCGCAACCTCGCCCAGCACAGTGACGTCCACGAATTCCTCGCCATGCGCGGTGCGAATGAGTGCCTGCCCATGCGCGTCAGCGGGCGCTGAAATCACTTCGCCGAGGCGTCCCTCGTCGCTGCATGTCACACAGACTTCATCGGTGCAATCCTCGACCGCGGGCTGTAACAGGCCGGCGTGTTCAAAGCAGACGTGGGTGAGTTCCCACAACAGGTGATACATCAGCACAAAGCGTCCGGTGGCGGGCACCATCGGGTCGTCGGAGTCGACCCACAGGATGTGGTTCGCGGCGCCGGCCGGCGGGCGCGGACCGGAGCCGATCCACAAGGTCAGCGCGCCCCATGCCGATGCGCGCCGCATCGCTTCGACCACGGCGGGTTCGTCGGCGGATGCCACCGCCAGCAGTAGGTCACCCGGCTGGGTCGCGACGCGTGCCTGCGCCACCGGATCGGGATCCACCAGCGCCACCGACGGCAATGCCCGTTTACCCATGATCACTGGATGCACGAACTCGACCGCGACGTGATGTGCATGCGGTTCCCATTGCGGCGAGATCACCCACAACGTGGCGCCGTCATGAAACTTGCGGGCCAGATCCAGCGCTGCGGCAGCCAAGTCCGCAGAGAGGTCGGTGTCGACGAGGCCCCCGCCCTGTTCTGTCGTGACGGTCATTGGTCCAGCCCTCCTCTGCGAGCGGCGTTCACCAGTTCAAGCGTTTTCTGCGTTGCGCCGGCGAGCGCTCCGCACTCGTCGTCGGCGAGAACGCCACACGCCCAGTCCCAGTGCGCTGAGACGACGTCCCCGCGTGTAGGTCGTCCGATGAGTGACACTCCGTCCTTGCTCCACCGGACCCGTTCGGGTCTCGGCTCGCCGAGCGCCAGGACGCCGGCGGCGAATGTCAGCGGACGTGTCTCGATCACTACGTGCTCGTCTTCGACGGATTCCACCCTGCCCCAGCGGATCCGGCAGTCCTGCAACACTTTCAGCGCAGTGGCCGCGTCTCGGTCGAGGAACCGCACCCAGGGGTAGACGACGAAGACGTGAAAGCTGTGGTGCGCCAGCACGCCATCCGGTTCGGCAAGGTCGGAGAGCAGGCCGGTGACCTGACCGTGGAATGCGCGGCGCAGCTTCTCCAGCAGGGCTGCCGGATCGACCTTGTCCAGGTGCGGGCCGCCGACCCAGTAACTACGGACGATATCCGCGTCCAGCGCTTCTGACGTGCCAGTGGCTTCTGCGATGGCCCGAAGATACGGGTACGCGCCGTCGAACTCCTTGGCGTGGGCGGCGACTTCGGCAGGGTCGTCGCCGCGCAGCAGCACATCGGCATCGGCTGGACCGCAGTAGCCGAGTTCGTTGGGCGGGAATGCATAGCGGGCGAACAACGCGTATCCCGCCGGAAGTTTCTGTTCGTGCAGCGCGGTCATCGTTATCCCGCCGTTCCGACTAGAAGCTGACCAAGCGCGATGCCGCCGTCGTTGGGCGGCACCTGGCGGTGGGTGATGACCCGAAAACCCTTGGTGCGAAGGCCGCTTAGTGCCAGCCGTAGCAGCAACGTGTTCTGGAACACTCCGCCGGACAGTGCGACCGTTTGGCTGCCTGAGTCGTCCATCGCGGCGAGGTCGACGACAAGATCGGCGACGGCACGGTGGAACTTCGCACCGATCACACCCGACGGCGTCCCGGCGCGTTGGTCGGCGATGACCGAGGCAAGCACGGGAGCGGGATCGACCACTGCCGGAAGTTGTTCGGCGTCAACGCCGAACGCGTAGCACGGGCTGCCGCTGCAGTCCGCGTTGCGCGACAGACCCTCCAGCTCGATCGCCGCCTGGGCTTCGTAGGCGACCACTTGCCGGACGCCGACGAGAGCAGACAGCGCGTCGAAAAGCCGGCCCATGCTGGATGTTGGTGTGCATCCAAGTCCAGTCTCGAGCTGATGTAGCAGGACCTTGCGCTCGTCTGGCGGGCAGGCCCGCACCGGCGGTAGATCGTCGTCCCAGGGCAGGCCGGCTGCCCACAGATGGGTCAGCGCCATTCGGTACGGACGGAGCACGCCGACGTCGCCACCTGCCAACGGCACGTACTTCAAGTGCGCAAGGCGCGCAAACCCTTTGTAGTCCGCGAGCATGACCTCGCCACCCCAGATCGCCCCGTCGGGACCATAGCCGGTTCCGTCGAATGCGAAGCCGAGCACGCGGTGGCCCCCGTCGAGCCCGTGTTCGGCCATCACCGCGGCGATGTGCGCGTGATGGTGCTGAACCGACCGGACCGGTCGGCCGCGGGCATTGCGGTGCGCCCACGCGGTGGAACGGTAGCCTGGATGTGAGTCCGCAGCAACGATTTCCGGGGTGACGCCGGTCAGCGACTCGAGCTGCTTCTCGGCGGATTCGAAGGCCGACAACGTGGCGAGGTCGTCCATATCGCCGATGTGTTGGCTCAGCCAGGCGTACTTGTGCTCGGCGACCGCAAACGTGTTCTTGAGGTCACCGCCGACGGCCAGCGTCGGCGGCACCGGCACGGGAAGCGCCACCGGCAGAGGCGCGTAGCCGCGAGATCGCCGGATGGGCAGCTCGACCCCATCAACCACACGAACGACGGAGTCGTCGCACGGCACCAGGATCGCACGGTCATGCATCAGCCAGCCGTCGGCCAGGTGCGAAAGCCGTTGACATGCATCGTCGTCGGTGTAGCAGATGGGTTCTCCGCCGAGATTCCCCGACGTCATCACCAGCGCGGACGGCCCCGGCTCGTCGCCGGGCAGCCCGAAGAGCAGTGTGTGCAGCGGCGTGTACGCCAGCATCACGCCGATATCCGGGTTGTGCGGCGCGACCGATGCGGCGATCGGCGCGCCGGCCAGGCGCGGCATCAGCACGATGGGTCGCTGCGCACCCGACAGCAAGCGCTCCGATCCCGGGTCGATCGCGGCGACGGCACGCGCTGCTGTCAGATCGGCGACCATGACAGCGAACGGCTTGTCCCCGCGGCGCTTACGGTGTCGCAGCTCGGCGACCGCGTGCTCGTCGCCTGCATCGCAGGCAAGGTGGTAGCCGCCGATGCCCTTGACGGCAACCACACCGCCGTCGCGTAAAAGCTGCCGGGCGCGCATCAGTGCCGATTCGCCGTCGGCGACGTCGCCGTCGGCGGCCCGGTAGCGCAGCGTCGGCCCACAGTTCGGACAGCAGACCGGCTGCGCGTGGAATCGCCGGTCGCCGGGATCGTGGTATTCACGCGCGCAGTCGGCGCACATGATGAACGGAGCCATCGTGGTGGCTGCGCGGTCATAGGGCAGCGACGCGATGATGGTGAACCGCGGACCGCAGTTGGTGCAGTTGACGAACGCATGTCGATAGCGCCGGTTGGCCGGGTCGCACTGTTCTGCCGCACACTGCGCACAGATGGCGACGTCGGGGGAGGCCAGGGTGCGGCCGCCGTCGGACCGTGACGTATCGGCGATCACGAAACCGGTGCCGCCGACCACAGGAATTTCCTGCGTTTCGACCGATTCGATGGCGGCCAGCGGCGGGGCGTCCCGGGTGAGCCCGGCCACAAAGTCGTCGAGATCCGTCACGTCGCCCTCGACCTCGATGATCGCACCTGAGCTGTCGTTGCGCACAGAGCCGGTCAATGCATGCGCGGCGGCGGTGGTGTAAACGAACGGCCGGAAGCCGACGCCCTGCACGACGCCTCGCACGCACACCCGCAACCGGCGCCGCCCGATCATGGCAACTCCTCGAAATCCCCGCCGCTGCCCATCATTTTTAGCCCGGCCATCGCGGCGTCGGCGCCCGCCTCGTCGGTCTTCTCGACGACGAAACCCATGTGGATGATCACCCAGTCTCCCGGTGCGAACGTCTCTTCGGGCATCATGCCGATGTTGACCTTGCGGTTCTCACCCGCAACGTCGACGAGGGCCAGCTGGCCGCCATAGCCGTCCAACATCTGCACGACCCGGCCGGGAATTCCTAGGCACATGGCTCAGCCGACCTTCGCGTCGGTGACAAGGCGCTCGACGACTTCCTCGATCGCCTTCACGGCGTCGGCGACGGTGGCGGAGACAGCAGCAGACAGTCCCATCCGCTCGTCGACATCGTCCACCTCGCAACCGATCACAACTGTGTACGGTGCGGTTCCGCCGAGAGCAGCGAGACTGGCGAACACTGCGGCCGGATCCATGGCGTGGGCGTCCAAACCGATTCCCGCCGAAAGCGTTTCATGATCTGCCTCGAAGACGTGCAGGGTGCCCGGCGCTCCGCGATCGGGCAGGGCGTCCACGAGAACCAACGCGTCGTACCCGTCGAGCAGGTCGTAGGCAAGGTGCATGCCGCGGATGCCGTAATCGACAACCCGCACACCTGGGCCTGCGACGTGTTCGGGGACATGGCGCATCACCTCGGGGCCGAAACCGTCGTCGCCGAGGAAGATGTTGCCGATACCGGCTACCAGAATCTGGGACGTGATGCCACCTCGCAAAAGGGCCTACATCCGCCGCATCTTCAAGTACCGCTGAAGATCCGGCAGGGAGCGGACGCCCATCACGACCGCACCGAGCACTACGACGCCGGCTATCACGGTGGCCGTTACACCTACTGCTTGCATGACGGATTCCTTTCATTCAACGGTTCGACCTCATCTGGTGCGAAGTACAGGTAGCGGCCGTACCACTCGTGCAGATCGGCAGCCGGATCGTCCTCGATGACGACGCCGACGTGCTGGTCGCCGTCGACGGTTTCGTGCACCGAGGTGACACGCGCGATCTTGTCCGCGAAGAACAGATCCTGCGCGTCGGCCCGGCGGGACGGATGCAGCCGCACGCGAGTACCGCGGCTCACCCGAACACCATTCACCAGCACGGCGTCGAGGTCAGGCGCCACAGCGTTGTCGGCCAACGGGTCCCACCAGTCCACGCCATCGGGAATTTCAGGTATCAGCCCCGGGTCAGCCTGCAGGGCATGCGGATTGCGGAGCACGCCGTGTAGGTTCAGCATCGCCTCAGGCGACATCGAGTCGCATCGATCGATGATCTGGGCGGCCCGCGGGTCCGTGGCGCGCGCTTGCGCCTTTTCCTCATCGGTCATCGTCATCACCCGCAAGGTGAGAATCTCGTCTATCTCGGTCGAGTCGTACAGCGCACCCTCGCTCTGCTCGGCGATCTCGGGGTGGTCGTACAGGATGATCGGCGACACCAGCATCAGCGCGTGGTCGCCGGTCGGTCCGGCCAGCACCGGAAAGCAGCGGTGGTGCCGGCATCGGGCGACGGCGTTGTCGGCCGATGCCGGCGGTTCGAGGAGCGATACGAAGTCGCCGTCGTTGATCTCGGCGACCAGGTGGGTACCGATGAGCGATACGGCAATCGCCTCGTCTTTGTCCGCGGCCGGCGTAGCGCAGTTGCGCACCGCCATCGTCAGGCGCACGTACCCGTCGTCATGTTCGGCCGCGATCGTCAGTTCTGCTCGTAACGCACGACGGCTGCGGACCAGCCGCCCGCCGTCGACCATCTCGATGTCGGTGCCGGCGTCGATCTCGATCGGAAGTGTCTGCGGCAAGCCTGATTCGATGTCGATCGGCCCGAATGGGATCTCGGATTCGACGGCTTCGTCCCAGCGCAGCCAGGATTGCGAGCCCGACGAGAGCTCGTCTGCCGGTTCGAAGCTGCCGCCGCCGATGTCCTTCTCGACGCCCCGGTGTTGCAGCTGCAGGAAGCGCACCACGATGGTCACCGTCGGATTACCCTGAGGCGCCACCAGGATCTGCGCGGACAGCGAGTCGTCCTCACCGATCCCGGCATCGGCGGCGCCTGCTGGGCCGAGCACCCCGAACTGCCAGCGCGTCTGATTCTTGGCCGAGTTGGCGCGGTAGGGATAGAGCAAGTAGCCCTCGTAGAGCACCGCATCGGCGATGGTGCGGGCGCGGTCCCAGCCGCCGGTCATCGGATCTCCTGCGCGGTGTGCCCAGCTAATAGGGAGGTGATGGCGTCGTCGTACCCGAGCAGTCCCCGGGCTGACTTGAACGCCGACAGCGCGTCAAGGGTGTCGCGGTTCAGGCGCAGCCAGCCTGCGTTCGGGTAGTGCAGTGCCATGAGGTGGCGCCACGCCGAAACCGGCAGGTCGTAGTGGTCTTCGCGATCCCACGGCACCTGCTGCACCGAGAAGCTTCGCTCACCCTTGGTGAAAACTGTTCCACTGAAGAGGAATTGCAATGGGATCGTCCCATCGCGGAGCGCATGGAAATACTTGGACGCTGTCACCTCGAAGTCATATGTGCATTCCAGGGGCAGGTCGACCTGAGTGGTGCCGGTGAAGCCCTGCACCATCGCGCTGGTGTGCAGCCAGACGAAATTGTGCTGGGTCGTGGCCCAACGTTCGCGAGGTCCGAACAAATCGAGGAGTCCGACGGCTTCCTCGTCGGTGTAACCGCGACGCAGCGGTTCGATACGCACCTGGCACCGGAGCGCGATGGCGTGCACCGGATCATCGCCGTCCGTCGCGACACCGACCCGCGCGGTCAGCACCGGCGTCACCGCGTATGGTTCCGGCGAAACCTCGAGAACTGCAAACGTCACCTCGTCGGTCACAGGTGCACCGCCTTGCCGCGGGATGCCACGTGATCGAAGAACTCGTCGACGAACTCGCGCACATGCTGGCCGCCGTCGAAGCCGTGCCAGAGCATTCGAAGTCGTCCGACGAACTCATAGCAGGCGTCGATCGGTACCAAATGGCAAACGGGCGGTTGCTGTTCGTCTTCTGGCACCCGCACGATCAGCGCCTCGGTGTCGTCAGCCAGCAAGTCGACCCGAGCGTCGGCCGCCCGAATACCATCCCAGGCAGCCAGATCCAGTTCGGACTCCGTTGCGCCCGCCGGGCCCGGATAGAACGCGACCGTGCGGTCCAGCGACGAGTTGCGGAAAAAGAACGCCAACCCCACCGGAATCTGCAGGAGTTGCCACTCGCGGCGGCCGAGCGCGAACTCCGGGAAGGACAGGTACCGGTCCGGCACCGCCCGAAAACGCAGTGAGGCGTTGGTGTCGGTGAACAGTAGATAGCAGCCGCGGCATACGCACATCAGCTGGCGACCTTCGATGTTCACGACATGCGAGTGCTCGTCGAAGATCTGCTCCGAGCACATCTCGCACCGCTCGCCTTCCGGCTGCGGAGAATCGCGGGCGGCGCGAATACGCGCCAGTACGTCGTATGCACCGGTCATGCCATGCCCGCTCCCGTCTGCTCCATCACGATGGCGAGTGAGAGCACACCGTCACGGATCAGCAGCGGTATCGGGTCGAGATGCGCAGGCGTGTCGATGTTTTCGTCGACACTGGCGCCCCCGTGCACAACGTCGAAATGTGCACGGCACTGCGGACAGCGCAACACTGCGTCGCCTACTGCCGACCCCATCCGGCGGTGCAACGCGGCGCCGGCTAGCGACTCACCGCAGTTACCGCAGCGGTCCCGGTAGGTGAACACCTCGTCGCCGACCCGGCACGCCAGCACCGTGGTGTCCGCCACCCGGAACCCGCCGACTTCACCGGCCGCGAGGTCGGCGAGTTCAGGAACGGGATGCCAGCTGACCGCGCCACGGTCATCCTGGTGGATGCGGCGCAGAAGCGACTCCGCCGGAATCACCTTGGCACTCGGTGCCGCTTCGGGTGTCACCACCTCGATCGTGACGATCTCTGGAGCCGCCGCCCGCACCGCATCCTCGACCGTCAGCTCCAGGGTGACCGCCGACGAGGGGCAGCTCTTGCAACTGCCGGCGAACTCCAGGCGGACGACATCGTCGACGACCCCGAGCAGCTTGACGTCACCGCCGTGCGATCCCATATATGGCCTGACGCTGTCGAGGGCGTCTTCGATGCGCCGTTCTACGTCGTGTGGATGCAACCCGTGCACCAGCAACAAGCTGGCCACCAGGTCGTCGGCGACGAACGAATTCATCAAGGCCGGGTCAGCGGCGACCGCGATACGCAACATGCGTTCCAGACCGGCGCCGTATAGGTCGGTTACCTCACCGACCAGTCGTTCGGCGCGCTCGCGCGCGACGGTTCCGCCGACGGCGCTGGCGTCGAGCAACGTCTGTATCCGATCGCCCGCCGTGCGCCACTGCGCGTCATTTCCAGGTTCCTCCGGGCGAGCGGCCATAGGCTATTCCCCGGTCACGGACTGGGTCGGGGAGTGCAACCGCTCCAAGGTTTTTCCCTTACCCAGGTACATGTGCACTCCGCATGGCAGACATGGGTCGAAACTGCGCACGGTACGCATGATGTCGATGCCCTTGAAGTGCTCTCGGTCGTTTTCCTCGAAGATCGGCTGACCTTGCACCGCATCCTCGTACGGCCCAGGTGTGCCATAGCTGTCGCGTGGATTAGCGTTCCACGGAGTCGGCGGATACGGATGGTAGTTCGCAATCTTGCCGTCGCGGATGACCATGTGGTGACTGAGCACCCCGCGCACCGCCTCGGTGAACCCGCAGCCGATGCCCTCGTCGGGGACCGTGAACTTCTCCCATGTCTTGGTTCGGCCCGCGCGGATCTCGACAAGCGCCTTCTCGGCGAAATGCAGCGCGCACGCCGCGGCGTAGGCCTGGAAGTACGTGCGGGCGCGGTTGCGCTCGATCGTGTTGCTGCCGTACTGCGGCACCTTCCACTCCAACGAGACCGGGCCCTTGAGCGCGGTCTTCGGCAGATTGATCTGCACGCTGTTGCCGGTGGCCTTGACATAGCCGATGTCGACAAGGCCGGCCAGCGCCGTTGACCAGAGACGGGCAAGGGGGCCGCCACCGGTGTCCAGCGCCAAGTGGTCCTTGCCGTCGAACCACCGCGGCGACATGACCCAGCTGTAGTTCGAATCGAAGTCCCGCTTCTGCGGACGCGGGTTGGTGTGCTGGTTCCACGGGTGCCTGCGGTCCACCGGATTGCCGAGCGGATCGTTCTTGACGAACATCTCCTGGTCGGTCCAGTCGTCGTAATAGCTGTGCCCCAACAGGATCCGGATCCCCAGGTTGATGTCCACCAGGGAATGGGTGTGCAGCTTGCCGTCGATCACCACGCCGGGCGTGACGAACATGGCGTTGCCCCACTTCTCCATGTCCTTGTACTCGAAGTTGCAGACCTCGGGGTCCTGGAAGGAGCCCCAACAGCCGAGCAGCGTGCGGCGCAGGCCGACCTGGTCATAGCCGGGCAGCGCCTCGTAGAAGAAGTCGAACAGATCGTCGTGCATCGGCACGACCGCCTTCATGAACTCCACATAGCGCATCAGCCGGGTCATGTAGTCGGTCATCAGCTGGATGGTGGCCGTGGTGCCGACGCCCCCCGGATACAGGGTGGAGGGGTGCACGTGGCGACCCTCCATCAAACAGAACATTTCCCGCGTCCAGCGGCTGACCTGCAGCGCCTCCCGGTAGAACTCACCGGTGAACGGGTTGAGCGCCCGCATGATGTCGGCGATGGTGCGGTATCCGTGCGCCTCCGCGTTGGGCGACGCAGTGTTCTCCGCCTTGGCCAGGACACTGGGATTGGTTTCAGCGACCATCTTCTCGCAGTAGTCCACACCCACCAGGTTTTCCTGGAAGATGTTGTGGTCGAACATGTATTCCGCGGCCTCGCCGAGATTGACGATCCACTCGCCGAGGTGTGGCGGCTTCACGCCGTACGCCATGTTCTGCGCATAGCAGGAGCAGGTGGCGTGGTTGTCGCCGCAGATACCGCAGATGCGGCTGGTGATGAAGTGGGCGTCGCGTGGATCCTTGCCCTTCATGAAGATCGAGTAGCCGCGGAAGATCGACGACGTGCTGTGACACTCAACGACTTCGCGGTTCTCGAAGTCGATCTTGGTGTAGATACCGAGGCTGCCGACGATGCGGGTGATGGGATCCCACGCCATCTCGACGAGCTGGCCGGGGTCGCGCTTGACGTGTGACGGCTCGGGGATGGTCGTTGTCATCGCAAATTCTCTCTCTATCTAGGGTCGACTACGACACAGGGCATTTCGCCAACCGGGCCACCGCCCGCCGTGTGCGCCGAAGGAACCCGCACCTACCAGGTGCGAGTCGCTCCGGTTTCGAGTTTCTTACCCGGGTGGCGCCACTTGGGCTCTTTGTCGAGCGTGCGCCCGGTGATTGCACGCAAGGGACGGATCAACGATCCATACAGTCCCGACGCGGTCGACGACAGCGTGCCGCCCGGCGGCTCGTCCATGAAGGGCATGAACTTGTCCGGGAAGCCGGGCATCGTGCAGCCGATGCAGATACCACCGACGTTCGGACACCCGCCGATGCCGTTGATCCATCCGCGTTTGGGCACGTTGCACTTCACAACCGGTCCCCAACAGCCAAGCTTCACAATGCATTTCGGCGAACCATATTCGGTCGCGAAATCGCCCTGCTCGTAGTAGCCGGCCCGGTCACACCCTTCGTGCACGGTCTGACCGAACAACCACTTGGGCCGCAGCGCGTCGTCAAGTGGGATCATCGGTGCCTGCCCGGTGGCCATGTACAGGAGATACGTGAGCGTCTCAGCCATGTTGTCCGGATGGGCCGGGCAGCCGGGCACGCACACGATCGGGATGCCTGCCTTGCTCTTCCAATCCCATCCCAGATAGTCGGGCACACCCATTGCGCCGGTTGGATTTCCAGCCATCGCGTGGATACCGCCGTACGTCGCGCAGGTTCCGACCGCGACGATCGCGGTGGCCTTGGGCGCCAGCCGGTCGAGCCACTCGCTGGTGGTCATCGGCTGTCCGGTAGCGGGGTCGTTGCCGAACCCGCACCAGTAACCCTCGTCGTGCAGCTGCTCGTTCGGGATGGAGCCCTCGACGACCAACACGAACGGTTCGAGTTCCCCCCGGTCTGCCTTGAAGAACCATTCGAGGAAGTCGTCCGCACCCCCATTTGGTCCGCACTCGAAATCGATCAGAGGCCAGTGCACGGCGATCTTTGGTAGCCCGGGAAGAGCGCCGAGCGCGATCTCCTCGATGCTGGGTTGCGTGGCGGCAGTCAGCGCCACAGAATCTCCGTCACAACTCAGGCCCGCGTTGATCCACAGAACATGAATCAAGGTTTCTTCCGCTTTGACTGCTGCCTCAGTTGGCATATGTCACAGCTTTCCCGGGACCCGGGCTGGGGATCCCAATCGTCACACCGGACGTTTGGCGCCCGCTTTCTGAGCGCTGGTTCTCGGTTTACTCCGGACGGTTTGTCTTGTCAACGGAAACTTGTGACGTGTCGGCGTTTGCCGATGGGTCCGCCTGCGAAGCGATCCACTCGTACCATGCCTGCACACCCTCACCGGTGGTGGCGGACAACGGCAATATTTTGACGCCAGGGTTGACCGAGCGCGCGTAGCCGGAGCACTTCTCCAAATCGAAGTCCACATAGGGCATCAGATCGATCTTGTTGATGATGACGAGTCCGGCGGCGGCAAACATGTGCGGGTATTTGAGCGGCTTGTCCGCACCTTCGGTCACCGAGATGACCACCACTTTGCTGTGCTCGCCGAGATCGAACAGCGCGGGGCAGACCAGGTTGCCGACGTTCTCGATGAACAGGAGCGACCCGGATTCCGGTCCGAGTGCGTGCAGTGCGCGGTGCACCATGTCGGCGTCGAGGTGGCAGCCCGCTCCGGTGTTGACCTGAACGGCGCGCGCGCCCGCGGCGCGGATTCGCTCGGCGTCGAGCAACGTCTCCTGATCGCCTTCGATGACAGCGACGGACCGGTCGGCCGTCAACTCACGGATCGTGCGCTCCAGAAGCGTTGTCTTGCCGGCGCCCGGTGAGCTGGTGACGTTGAGCGCGAGGATCCCGCGCCCGGCAAGCCACTGCCGGTTCCGCTCGGCGAGCAGATCATTCTTCTCGAGGACCTTCTGCTCCAGCGAAATGGTCTCGGTGTGGGTGTGATCGTGATCGTGGGTGTGATCGTGATCGTGATCGCCATGGTGTTCGTGCTCGTGGCCTGCAACGGTGATGACGGCGCCGTCGCCGCCGCAGCCGCATGTCGCGCACATGGTCAGCTCACTTCCATCGAGAGGATTCGCAGGTCGCGGCCGGCCAGCACTTCGACGTCGGCACTCCCGCACGGGCACAACAGGATCAGGTCATGTAACTCGAACGTCTGTTCACAGGTGCGGCAGCGGGCCGCGCCGGGTTGCATATCGAGATCGAGTAGGGCGCCGTCGGCCACCGTGCCCTGGGTGGCCAGTTCGAAGCAGAACAGCATGGAGTCGGGGACCACCGCGCACAGCTCACCGACCTCGAGCTTCACGCTGTGCACGCGGCGACCCGCGGCATGCTCACACACCGCGTCGACAACACTCTGCGTGATCGCCATTTCGTGCATGTATGTCCGCTCTGTCGAGCCCGTGGCCCCACGATAGGCCGATTCTCCGTCGGCTCGTCAGCGATCGGCGTGTCAGCTTGAATCGAACAGGTGTTCGTCTACTGTGGGCGGCAGCGGAAACGACGACTTGTCGGCACCTACCTCTAACGTCACGGCCAACCCGATCGAAAACGATCACCACCAGGACGGAGACCAACCCATGTCACAGGCCCCTGATCGCGAGAAAGCCCTCGAGCTGGCCCTCGCGCAAATCGAGAAGAGCCACGGTAAAGGCTCGGTGATGCGGCTCGGTGACGAGATCCGCCAGCCGATTTCCGTCATCCCCACCGGGTCCATCGCCCTGGACGTGGCGCTGGGAATCGGCGGGCTCCCGCGCGGACGTGTTGTCGAGATCTATGGTCCGGAATCCTCGGGTAAGACCACCGTCGCATTGCACGCGGTGGCCAACGCACAGGCGGCCGGAGGAATTGCGGCGTTCATCGACGCCGAGCACGCGCTGGATCCGGACTATGCCAAGAAGCTGGGCGTGGACACCGACTCGCTGCTGGTGTCCCAGCCCGATACTGGTGAACAGGCGCTGGAGATCGCCGACATGCTGATCCGCTCCGGCGCCCTGGACATTCTGGTCATCGACTCGGTGGCCGCGTTGGTGCCGCGCGCGGAGATCGAGGGCGAGATGGGCGACAGCCACGTCGGCCTTCAGGCCCGGCTGATGAGCCAGGCTCTACGCAAGATCACTGGCGCGCTGAGCAATTCGGGTACCACTGCCATCTTCATCAATCAGCTCAGGGAGAAGATCGGCGTGATGTTCGGTTCGCCCGAAACGACAACGGGCGGAAAGGCGTTGAAGTTCTACGCCTCGGTTCGTCTGGATGTCAGGCGAATCGAGACCCTGAAGGACGGCACCGACGCGGTGGGTAACCGTACCCGCTGCAAGGTCGTCAAGAACAAGATGGCGCCGCCGTTCAAGCAGGCCGAGTTCGACATTCTCTACGGCAAGGGCATCAGCAAGGAAGGCTCGCTCATCGACATGGGTGTCGAGCAGGGCTTCATCCGCAAGTCCGGCTCCTGGTTCACCTACGAGGGCGAGCAGTTGGGTCAGGGCAAGGAGAACGCCCGGACCTTCCTGATGGAGAACGCCGACATGGCCAACGAGATCGAGAAGAAGATCAAGGAAAAGCTCGGCATTGGCGCCGTGGTGACCGATGACGAAGTCCTGCCAGCCCCCGTTGACTTCTAAGTCAGCTGAACTCTCCCGCGAGGAGCAGGCGCGGGCGCTGTGCCTGCGCCTGCTCACCGTGAGGGCACGCACCCGTGCCGAGTTGGCCGGCCAGTTGGCCAAGCGCGGCTATCCCGACGATGTCAGCATCCAGGTGCTCGACCGATTGGCAGGTGTTGGGCTGATCGACGACACCGACTTCGCCGAGCAGTGGGTGCGGTCGCGTCGGATGAACGCCGGAAAAGGTAAGCGCGCCTTGGCCGCCGAGCTCCGCACCAAGGGCGTCGACAACGAGGTGATCACCGCCGCACTTGCCGACATCGACGCGGGCGCCGAACGTGAGCGCGCCGAGCAACTGGTGCGCGACAAACTGCGCCGCGAACGACTCGACGGTGACGATGACCAGAAGGTGATGCGCAGGCTGGTTGGCATGCTGGCGCGCCGCGGCTACCACCAGTCGATGGCGCTGGATGTGGTCACGGTAGAACTCGCCAACGAGCGGGAGCGCAGGGCCGTCTAGCTCTCGACGTAATCGGTCGACAGGCTGATCGATCGCCACTGATCCTGGTCGCGTGCCATGCGTGCGAGCTTGGCGGCGACATCGTCAACGGCGTTGGCGCCAAGCTGGATTCGCTCAGGTAGCTCGTCGTAGGCGGCGAGGTCGACGATGACCTTGGCGGCCTTGACGGGGTCGCCGGCCTGGCCGTAGTTCGTATCGGTCGCCCAGCTGCGGGCTGCACCCGCCGTAGCCGAGTAATCGTCGACCCGAGTTTGCACCTCAGAAAGGCTGCTGCCGTCGAGGAAATTCGTACGGAATGGTCCCGGCTCGATGGCCACCGACTTGATACCTAGCGGGGCCAACTCGTGAGTCATCGCCTCCGACAGCGCCTCCACCGCGAACTTGGTGGCGGCATAGACACCCCAACCGGGCCAGGCGACGAACCCGCCCACCGACGAGAGGTTCACCACCAGGCCCGATCGGACGGCACGCATATGCGGCAGGACCGCTCTGGTGACCGCCAACAGGCCGAACACGTTGACGTCGAAGAGCGCGCGAGCCTCAGCGTCGGAGGTCTCTTCCACCGCGCCCACCAAGCCGCGGCCCGCGTTGTTGACCAGCACATCAATGCGGCTGAACCTGTCGATCGCTGCGTCAACGGCGGCATTGATCTGCTCGGGCACGCTGACGTCGAGGCCGACGGCGAGCAACCGGTCGCTGCCGTCGGGGATGGCGTCCGATACGGCGTGTGGGCTGCGAGCCGTCGCGATGACGCTGTCACCGCGGGACAGCGCTTCCCTTGTGATCTCGAGTCCGAAGCCGCGGGACGCGCCAGTGACGAACCACACTGTCATTTCGAAATCCTTTCCCCGATATTCCACACAACGCTGTTCGTAGGGCGGTCGGATCTAGAAATCCGGTCCCGCCGGTACTGCGCGCAGCACATTCAGTAGGTGTGCGACTGGTCACCCAGCGCGGCGAGTTTCACCTTCGAGCCCGGCGCGCCTTCCTGCTCGATCGCCTGGGGATCCAATGGTGTCGGCGCCCGCCGCGACCGCCGCATTCGCCGTTCCAGCCAGACGGCGAACCACGACAGCGCGAAGTTCACCGCGATCATCAGCGCCGCGACCACGATCAGGGCGGGGATGTAATTGCTGTACGCCGCACCGATGTTGGTGCCCTGCCTGACCGTTTCCAGGAACGTGATCTGGTAGCCGATCGCGGTGTCCTTGAGCACCACCACCATCTGCGAGATGAGCACCGGCAGCATCGACGTGACGGCCTGGGGCAGCAGGATGGTCCGCATGGTCTGACCCCAGGTCAGGCCGAGCGCGAACGAAGCCTCCGACTGTCCGCGGGGTAGCGCATTGACACCGGCCCGCACGATCTCGGCGATGACGGCACCGTTGTAGAACGTGAGCCCGGCGATCACGCCGGCAAGCGCGAGTTGCTTACCGGGGAAGAAGTCATACAGCGCGAACAACCCGAACGCGAACAGCATCATCACCAGCACCGGTACAGCGCGGAAGAACTCGACGAAGACGGCGCACGGCCAGTGGATCAAGCCGTGCGAGGACATCCGCCCGATGCCAAGCACGAAGCCGAGCAGCAGCGCCAGCACGATCGACACCGCGGCTGCGAGAAGGGTGCCCTGCACGCCGGGCAGGATGTAGGTCTTCCAGAGGTTGGCCGTCAGGAACGGTTCCCACTTCGCGGCGGTGAGCTGGCCCTTGGCGTTCAGCTTCGAGTACACCACCCAGGCCACCAACAGCAGCACCACCAGGGTGATGCCGGAGATCACCCAGTTGCGGGTGCGCGCCCTGGGTCCCGGCGCGTCGAAGAGAACCGACGACCCGGTCATCTCGCCACCGCCAATCGCTTACCCAGCCACCCGAATAACAGGCCGAGGGGGAGCGTGAGCACGACGAAGCCCAAGGCGAAAATGGCGCCGATGGTCAGCAGTGCCGCGGTGTTCTCGATCATCTCCTTCATCAACAGCGCCGCCTCGGCGACACCGATCGCCGACGTGATCGTGGTGTTCTTCGTCAACGCGATCAGCACTGAGCCGAGCGGAATGAGGACCGCGCGAAAAGCCTGTGGCAGCAGAATCATTCGCAGGTTCTGACCGAATGACAGGCCGAGCGAGCGGGCCGCCTCGGCCTGCCCGAGCGGGATCGTGTTAACCCCCGAGCGCACGGTTTCGCAGACGAATGACGCCGTGTAGACGGTCAACCCCAGCACCGCCAGCCGGAAGTTGCTGTCCTCGATGGACGTGGGGGAGTTCGAATCCACGAACGTGATACCGAGCGTCTGGGACAAGCCGAACGAGCAGAACAAGATGATCAACGTCAGCGGCGTGTTGCGTACCACGTTGACGTAGGTCGTGCCCAGCCAGTTGAGGACCGGCACCGGTGCCAGCCGCATCGCGGCCAGCGCCGTGCCGAGCACCAGCGCGCCGACCGCCGAGAAGATCGTCAGCTGGACCGTCGTCCAGAACGCCTCGAGGATCTGGCCGACGGGGTATCCGGGAAGGACCTCCACGTGTGTCTTGTCAGCTGCTCGGGGTCAGCAGGCGGCGGGCGTCGGCGGCGCCGGTGCGGCCAGACCGGCGGGACCCAGGTTCTTGTCCCATGCGGCCTTCCAAGCGCCGTCGGACTCCATCTTCTTGAGCGCGTCGGTGACCTTGGTGCACAACTCGGTGTCGTCCTTCTTCAGGCCGATTCCGTAGTTCTCCTCAGAGAACGGCTTGCCGACGATCTTGAACACGCCCGGGCTCTGCGCCGCGTATCCGGCGAGGATCACCTCGTCGGTGGACACCGCATCGACAGCCCCGTTCTTCAGCGCCTCGACGCACGCCGAATAGGTGTCGTACTGCTGCAGCTGAACGCCGGCGTACTTGTCCTTGATGCGTTGCGCAGGTGTCGAACCCGACACCGAGCAGAGCTTCTTGTTGTTGGCCAGCGACTCGGCGCCGGTGATGTCCGTGTTGTCGGCCTTCACCAGCAGGCTCTGCCCGGTGACCAGATACGGTCCCGCGAAGCTGACCTTCTCCTTGCGGGCGTCGGTGATCGAGTACGTGGCGGCGATGAACTTCACCTGGTCGTTCTGGATCAGCGTCTCGCGCTGACCGGAAGGCGATTCCTTCCACTCGATCTTGTCGGCGGGGTAGCCGAGTTCCTTGGCGACGTAGGTGGCCACGTCGACGTCGAAGCCGCTCATCTTGCCGTCAGGATTCTTCAGGCCGAGACCGGGCTGGTCGAACTTCGTGCCGATGACGATGCTGTTCTCGTCACCGCCGCCACCGCCACCGCAGGCCGTGACCGCGAACGGCAGGGCGATCGCCAGCGCGACCGCACCTGCTACGCGCAATGAGAAGGACGACATGTTGGTGTTCCTTTCGCCGGGGCGTTAGTGCTCTTCAGTGCTTGAGAATCTTGCCGAGGAAGTCTTTGGCGCGGTCGGACCGGGGGTTTTCGAAGAACTCCTTGGGCTCTGCGGCCTCGACGACGGCGCCGTCGGACATGAACACCACCCGGTTGGCGGCGCCGCGCGCAAAGCCCATCTCGTGGGTCACCACGAGCATCGTCATCCCCTCCTTGGCCAGCGAGGTCATCACGTTGAGCACCTCGCTGATCATTTCCGGGTCGAGCGCGCTGGTGGGCTCGTCGAAGAGCATCACCTTCGGGTTCATCGCCAGCGATCGCGCGATCGCAACGCGTTGCTGCTGGCCGCCGGATAGCTGGGCGGGATACTTGTCGGCCTGGTTGGCGATGCCGACCCGCTCGAGCAGCTCCATCGCCCGCTTGCGTGCGTCCTCCTTGGAGACTCTGCGGACCTTCCTGGGCGCCAGCATGACGTTGTCCAGAATTGTCTTGTGCGCGAACAGGTTGAAGGACTGGAAAACCATGCCGACGTCGGAACGCAGCTGTGCCAGCTTGCGGCCCTCATCGGGCAGCACCTCGCCGTCGATCTCGATCGTGCCCGATTCGATGGTCTCGAGCCGATTGATGGTGCGGCACAACGTCGATTTGCCCGAACCCGACGGCCCGAGCACCACGATCACCTCGCCGCGGTCGACGTCGAGGTTGATGTCTTTCAGCACATGAAGGTCGCCGAAGTGTTTGTTGACGCCCTTGATCGAGACCATCGGCGTACCCATGGGTGCTGACCTTACCCAGGGAACGCGCAGCTTGTCTTCAACTCGTGAATCCGCCCAATTAACTCCATATTGCCGCCCGTAACATGGGCCTGGTGACATCGACGGCAACCCAGGCGGCGCGCACCTACCAGGTGCGTACCTACGGCTGTCAGATGAACGTCCACGACTCCGAACGGCTGGCGGGCCTGCTGGAGGCGGCGGGCTACCGGCGCGCGGCCAAGGGCGCCGACGCCGACGTGGTGGTGTTCAATACCTGCGCAGTGCGGGAGAACGCGGACAATAAGCTCTACGGAAACCTCAGCCACCTGGTGCCGCGCAAGCAGGCCGACCCGAACATGCAGATCGCCGTCGGTGGGTGCCTGGCCCAGAAGGATCGCGACGCGGTGCTGCGTCAGGCCCCGTGGGTGGACGTGGTCTTCGGCACCCACAACATCGGCTCGCTGCCTGCGTTGCTTGACCGGGCACGGCACAACAACACGGCACAGGTCGAGATCCTGGAAGCCCTCAAGGAGTTCCCGTCCAGTCTGCCTGTCGCGCGGGAATCCGCCTACGCCGGTTGGGTTTCCATCTCCGTTGGCTGCAACAACACCTGCACGTTCTGCATCGTGCCCGCGTTACGCGGCAAGGAGGTCGACCGCAGGCCCGGTGATGTGCTTGCCGAGGTCCAGGCACTGGCGGACCAAGGCGTTCTCGAGGTGACGCTTCTCGGTCAGAACGTCAACGCGTACGGCGTTTCGTTCGCCGACCCCGATCAGCCGCGCGACCGCGGGGCGTTCGCGCAGCTGCTGCGCGCGTGCGGGCGGATCGACGGGCTGGAACGGGTGCGGTTCACCTCGCCGCACCCGGCCGAGTTCACCGACGACGTCATCGAGGCGATGGCAGAGACGCCGAATGTCTGCCCCGCCCTTCACATGCCGATGCAATCGGGTTCGGATCGGGTGCTGCGGGCCATGCGCCGTTCGTACCGCTCCGACCGCTACCTGTCGATTCTGCAGAAGGTGCGTACCGCGATCCCGCACGCCGCCATCACCACCGACCTGATCGTGGGGTTTCCCGGGGAGACCGAGCAGGACTTCCAGGACACGCTCGATGTGGTTGCCGCCGCCCGGTTCAGCGGGGCGTTCACCTTCCAGTATTCGAAGCGGCCGGGTACACCCGCGGCCGAGTTTGATGATCAGCTGCCCAAAGCCGTTGTGCAGGAACGTTATCAGCGTCTCATCGACTTGCAGGAGCGGATCTCCCTGGAAGAGAACGCTGCGCAGATCGGCCAATCCGTTGAGCTGCTGGTGGCACTGGGGGAGGGCCGAAAGGACATCCGCACCGCCAGAATGTCCGGCCGGGCACGCGACGGCAGGCTCGTGCACTTCACACCGATGGGAGCCGACATCCGGCCGGGCGACATCGTGACCACCACCGTCACCGACGCCGCGCCGCACCACCTGATCGCCGACGGGGCACTGCTGGCGCATCGACGTACCCGCGCGGGCGACGCGCATGAGGGGGCCCGTCCGGGTGTCGGCCTTGGCATGCCCGCCATCGGCGCGCCCGTGAGCGAACCGACCGCGTCCGGATGTGTCCGGTGAGCTCGGGTAAGGGTCAGGACGGGAACTTCGAGGACTTCAAGGGCGACATCGAGGCGGCCGAACGCCGCGTTGCGCGGGAAATCGATCCAGGCGCAAGGGCGTTGGTCATCGCTATCGCCGTCTTCGTTCTGCTGGTGACGTTCATCCTCCCGCACACCGGTGGCGCACGGGGCTGGGACGTGCTGGCGGGCAACGACGCCGCCGTCGGCGAGGGAGTGTCGCTGCCGTCGCGGGTGTTCATCTGGCTGGCGCTGGTGTTCAGCGTCGGCTTCTCGATGCTGGCCCTGCTGACGCGGCGGTGGGCGTTGGCGTGGATCGCGCTGGCCGGATCCACCGTGGCGTCCTTCTCGGGTCTGCTGGCGGTGTGGTCACGTCAGACCGCCCTCCCACCGCACCCGGGACCCGGCATCGGGCTGATCGTCGCCTGGATCACCGTCATCGTGCTGACCTACAACTGGGCGAGGGCGGTGTGGGCGCGCACCGCGCTGCAGCTCGCCGCGGAAGAGGAGCGCAGAAGGGCCGTCGCCAAGCGTCAGACCAAGGGGTTGCTGGACAGTCTCAACGACGACACCGAGGGCGACGGCCAGGCGAAGAACTAGCTCCTCTTGCCGAGCGCCTCGGCCGCGGCCTCGGCCCACTGCCTCCACTGCGCGGCGCTGGCCCGCGCCTGATCGGCATCCTTTGTCCGGCCTGCCGCCGCGGCCTTCTCCGCCTGTCGCTCGAATTGTTCTGCGCGCTCGCGGAATTGGTCGGCGCGCGCCTGAGCTTCCGGATCGACGCGGTGGGACGGCGCGTCCCTGACCTTCTTCTCGACCGCACGCAGCCGCCGCTCCAGGTCGGCGCCGCGCTCGCGGGGCACCTTGCCGATCTTGTCCCACTTGTCGCCGATGGTGCGCATGGCAGCACGTGCGGCGTCGAGGTCGGATGTGTCGAGGCGTTCCGCCTCCGCCAGCAGCGCCTCTTTGGCGTCCGCGTTGGCGCGAAACTCGGCGTCACGTTCGGCGGAAATGGCGTTGCGGGCCGAGAAGAAAGTGTCCTGCGCGGCCTTGAACCGCGCCCACAGCGCGTCGTCCACGTCCTTGCTGGCCCGGCCCGCCGCCTTCCATTCCGCCAGCAGATCGCGGAAGGCGGCAGCGGTCGGGCCCCAGTCGGTTGAGCCGGCCAGTTCCTCGGCCCGCTCGCACAACGACTCCTTGGCTTGGCGTGCGCCGGCCCGCTCGCGGTCGAGGTCGGCGAAATGGGATCCGCGACGACGGTTGAAGGCCTCTCGCGCCGCGGAGTAACGCTTCCAGAGCGCATCATCGGTCTTGCGGTCGAGCCCGCTGATCGTGCGCCACTCGTCCAGAATCTCGCGCAGCCGGTCACCGGCGGACTTCCACTGGGTCGAATTGAGCGCTACGTCCTCTGCCTCGGCGGCCAGCGCCTCCTTGCGCGCGGTCTGGGCGGCCCGGTGTTCGTCGCGCTTGGCCTTGTCGGCGGCGGCTGCCGCGTCCGCATGCTCGATGATCGTCGTCAGCCTCGCCGCAAGCGCGTCGACATCGCCGAGCACCGAAGCGGTTGGGAGGCCTTCGGCCAGAGCCGCTGCGGCCGCCTTGATCTTTCGGGCGTCGCCGGTACCCGACGTCAGGCGGCTCTCCATCAGCGCGACCTCGGTGTCGAGGTCGTCGAATCGCCGCCCGAAATGGGCGTAGGCGGCCTCGGTGTCGCCCGCCTGCCAGGATCCGATGACCCGTTCGCCGGCGCTGCTGATCAGCCACACCGTCCCGTCCGGATCGACGCGGCCGTGTCGATGTGGGTCGCTGGACAGCGCAGCGGGCGCGACGTGGTGGTGTGCGGACGGCGCCGGGCCGGGCCGGGGGCCTGGGCGCGGCGGTCCGGGACGGGGAGCAGGTTTAGGGGTGGTCGTGCTGCCTGGCTCGCTGGTCGTCATCTTCGGTTCCTCGTACCCTCCGCGCGGACATCTCCGCGCACCTGCCGCGCGACGCGGCGCCATCTGCTTCGCCCGCTATTCAAACAGGTCGACCGGCGCCCGTACGCCGATGCCACCATTTGCCTAGGCTCTTCACCGACGACGACGGGAGGTCGTAGATGGACAAGGCGGACATCTCCGCCCTGCTCGCGCTCGGCGCCGCCTTGTTCATCGCGATCGGCGACGTCATGCACCAACGCTCCGCCCATGAGGTCACCGACGACCCGGTCAGTCACCTCGAACTGTTCACCAGGCTGCTCCGCGACGGCCGGTGGTGGCTGGGCAGCCTGGTCGCGGCCGTCGGATTCGCGCTGCAGGCGGCGGCCCTGGGCTTCGGCTCCGTGCTGCTGGTGCAGGCGATTATGGTGACATCGCTACTGTTCGCGCTGCCGATCAATGCCCGGCTCGGCCACCGGCGGGTGACCCGGTGGGAATGGCTGTGGGCGGTACTGCTCGCCGCCGCGGTGGTGGTGATCGTGACCGTGGGCAACCCGACGGCGGGGCACTCACACGCGTCCTGGAAGACGTGGGCGGCGGTGGTGGTCGTCCTCGGCCCCGCGTTGGTGGTCTGCGTGCTGGCTGCGGGCTTCGTCAAGGGGCCCGCCAGTGCAGTCCTCCTTGGATTCGTATCGGGCGCGCTGTGGGGTGTCTTCGCGGTGCTGACCAAGGGTGTGGTGGACCGGCTGGACGACGGGTTGTGGGCGTTGCTGCGAAACCCCGAGCTGTACGCGTGGGCGCTGGTCGCCATCGCAGGCACGGCGTACCAGCAGGCGTCGTTCCGCGCCGGTTCGTTGACGGCGTCCTTGCCGACCATGACGGTCTCCGAGCCCTTCGTGGGCTCGGTGCTCGGCGTCGTCGTGCTCGGCGAGGCGCTGCGCCCGGGCGATGCGGGGTGGTTCACCCTCATCGTCGCGGTGGCGGCGATGGTGGTCGCGACGGCTGCGCTTGCGCGCGGCGAGGCGGCAACGGTGTCTGCCAGTCAGACCGCCTGAGCCCGCCCGTTAGTTTGGTGGCGTGCTGAGCGCCATCGCGATCGTCCCGTCGGCGCCCGTCATGGTTCCCGAGCTTGCGGCCTCGGCCGCCACCGAGCTGGCCAATCTGCGCGAGGCCGTCGTCACGGCAGCCGCGGCACTGCCGCAGCGATGGATCGCGGTCGGCGTCGGTCCCGCCGAAGCGGTCGTCGGCCCGGATCAGTCCGGCACGTTCGCGGGCTACGGCGTCGACCTGCGCGTGGCGCTGTCCGACGACCCGGTCGACGCTCCCGGCGAACTGCCGCTGTGCGCGCTGGTGACGGGATGGGTGCGGGGCCGGGTCAACCCGCAGGCGCGCGCCGAGGTGCGGGTGTACTCCGACAATTACGGCCCCGAAGCGGCGATCGACGCTGGCAGGCGGCTGCGCGCCGAGATCGACGACGCGGAGGATCCCGTCGGCGTGCTGATCGTCGCCGACGGCGTCCACACCCTGACACCGCCCGCGCCGGGGGGCTACGACCCGGACTCTGTTCCGGTGCAGGCCGCGCTCGACGACGCGTTGGCTTGCGGCGACACCGCAGCGCTGGACCGACTGCCACGTTCGGTCGTGGGTCGGGTGGCCTACCAGGTACTGGCCGGGCTGGCGGGACGGCCCCCGCGGTCGGCGAAGGTGCTCTACCGCGAGGCGCCTTATGGCGTCGGTTATTTCGCGGGCGTCTGGTATCCATGAGGCCGCTGGCCATCATCGGCCCGACCGGGACCGGAAAGTCGGCCCTTGCCTTGGCGCTGGCCGAGCGGCTCGGCGGAGAGATCGTGAATGCCGACGCCATGCAGCTCTACCGGGGCATGGACATCGGGACCGCGAAGCTTCCCGTCGCAGAACGCCGCGGAATTCCCCATCACCAGCTCGACGTGCTGGACGTCGCCGAGACGGCGACCGTCGCGCGGTACCAGCGCGACGCCGCCGCGGATGTGGAGCGGATAACCGCAACAGGGGCCGTGCCGATCATCGTCGGGGGCTCGATGATGTACATCCAGTCGCTGCTCGACGAATGGGAGTTCCCCGCCACCGAGCCGGTGGTCCGTGCCAAGTGGGAGCAGCGGCTGGCCCAGATCGGCGCCGCCGCGCTGCACGAGGAGCTGGTCCACCTCGACTCGGCGGCGGCCTCGTCGATCCTGGCCACCGACGGCAGGCGCATCGTGCGGGCACTGGAGGTCATCGAGCTCACCGGAAGGCCGTTCGCGGCATCGGCGCCGCCCATCGGTGTGCCCCGCTGGGATACCGCCATCGTCGGGTTGGATTGGCAGACAGCCGTTCTCGACGAACGTCTGCAGAGGCGCACCGACAAGATGTTCACCGACGGTCTCGTCGACGAGGTGCGTTCGCTGCTGGGCCGGGGACTGCGTGACGGCGTGACCGCTTCGCGCGCACTGGGGTACGCCCAAGTGATCGAGGACCTCGACGGCGGCGGTGAGGGCACGGCGGCACGCGAACCGACATTCATCGGAACCCGCCGCTACGTGCGTCGGCAACGGTCCTGGTTCCGCCGCGACCACCGGATCACCTGGCTTGACGGTGCGGCCCCCGACAATGTCGACGACACGCTGCGCGTATGGCGGCACGTATCCTGATCTGGTGAAGTTCGCGAAGGGTCACGGCACGCAGAACGATTTCGTGCTGCTGCCCGACCTGGATGCCGGCCTGCCGCTGGAGCCCGCCGCGGTGACCGCACTGTGCGACCGCCGACGGGGGATCGGAGCCGACGGCGTGCTACGCGTGACCACCGCGGGCGCGGCGGCGGAGGCGGGGGTGTTCGATCGGCTGCCCGAAGGGGTGGCGGCCGATGACTGGTACATGGACTACCGCAACGCCGACGGCTCGATCGCCCAGATGTGCGGCAACGGCGCGCGGGTGTTTGCCCACTACCTGCGCGCCTCCGGCCTGGAAGCCCGTGACGAGTTCGTCGTCGGCTCGTTGGCTGGCCCGCGGCCGGTCGTTCTGCACGGCTGGGACGCAACCAACGCCGACGTCACCGTCGACATGGGCAAGACCAATCAGCTCGGCACCGGCGAGGCCATCGTCGGCGGCAGGACATTCGCCGGGGTCGCCGTCGACGTCGGCAACCCGCATCTCGCATGCGTCGACTGCGATCTGACCACCGCCGCGCTGGCCGCGCTGGACGTGGCGGCTCCCGTACGGTTCGACACCGCGCAGTTTCCGGACGGCGTCAACGTCGAGGTCCTTACCGCGCCGTCGAGTGGTTCGGTGTCGATGCGGGTACACGAGCGCGGTGTCGGCGAAACCCGCTCGTGCGGAACGGGAACCGTCGCCGCCGCGGTCGCCGCGCTGGCGTACCAGGGTGCAACGACCGGCACACTTACGGTCTGCATCCCGGGGGGCCAGGTGGACGTCACCGTCACCGACGCCAGCAGCTACCTGCGTGGCCCGTCGGTGCTGGTGGCCGGCGGTGAGATCGCTGAGGAATGGTGGCATGCTCAGCAGCGTTAATTGGGGTGCATGAACAGTGATCTCCGTGCGAATCTTTATTCGCCTATGACGTATCCCGAATCGCGTATCAACCACACCCCCAGCGCCGGTGAGCTGGCGCTGGAAGACCGCACGGCGCTGCGCCGCGTGGCCGGTCTGTCTACCGAACTCACCGACGTCTCCGAGGTCGAGTACCGCCAGCTGCGGCTCGAACGCGTCGTGCTGGTCGGAGTATGGACCGAGGGTAGTGCCGCCGATGCCGACGCGAGCCTCGCCGAGCTGGCCGCGCTCGCCGAGACGGCCGGTTCCGAGGTGCTCGAGGGCATGATCCAGCGACGTGACAAGCCCGACCCGTCCACCTACATCGGCTCGGGCAAGGCGCAGGAGCTCCGCGACGTCGTCGTGGCGACTGGAGCTGACACGGTCATCTGCGACGGCGAACTCAGCCCCGCTCAGCTCAACGCGTTGGAGAAGGCGGTGAAGGTCAAGGTCGTCGACCGCACCGCGCTGATCCTCGACATCTTCGCCCAGCACGCCACCAGCCGGGAAGGCAAGGCGCAGGTGGCGTACGCCCAGATGGAGTACATGCTGCCGCGGTTGCGGGGCTGGGGTGAGTCGATGTCGCGGCAGGGCGGTGGCGCAGGCGGCAGCGGCGGCGGCGTCGGCACGCGCGGTCCCGGTGAGACCAAGATCGAGACGGACCGCCGCCGCATCCGCGAACGGATGGCCAAGCTTCGTCGCGAGATCAAGGACATGAAGAAGATCCGCGACACCCAGCGCAGCCGCAGGCTCGGCAGCGACGTGGCATCCATCGCGATCGTCGGCTACACGAACGCGGGCAAGTCCAGCCTGCTCAATGCGCTCACCGGCGCGGGCGTGCTTGTGGAGAACGCATTGTTCGCCACGCTCGAACCCACCACGCGCCGAGGCGAATTCACCGATGGCAGGCCGTTCGTCTTGACTGACACCGTTGGGTTCGTCCGGCATCTGCCCACCCAACTGGTGGAGGCATTCCGGTCCACGTTGGAGGAAGTCGTCGACGCCGACCTGCTTGTGCACGTAGTGGACGGATCGGACGTCAACCCGCTGGCGCAGATCAACGCCGTCCGCCAGGTGATCAACGAAGTCATCGCCGATCATGATGGCCATCCTGCACCAGAACTGTTGGTGGTCAACAAGACTGACGCAGCAGAAGGCTTGACACTGGCTCAGTTACGGCGCGCGCTGCCAGGTGCGGTGTTCGTTTCCGCGCATACCGGCGACGGCCTGGAACAGTTGCAGCAGCGGATGGCGCAATTGGTGACGCCGACCGACACTGTCATCGACGTGACGATTCCGTACGACCGGGGTGATCTGGTGGCCCGCATACATTCCGACGGTCGGGTTGATGCAACAGAGCACAACCCGGAAGGCACGCGAATCAAGGCGCGCGTGCCGATTTCGTTGGCCGCCGGCCTTCGCGATTTCGCGACGTTCTAGTCGCGGACATGAAAAATGGGGCACCCCTCGGCGGCCCCATTTTCCCTGACGGTCTGTCAGCCCTGCTGCTCGGTCTTCTGACGCTCCTCGGCGACCTTGGCGGCCGCGCGCGCGCTTTCGGCCTCGGCCTCCTTCTCGGCGGCGTTGCGCTGGGCATCTGCCTTGTCCTGCTGGGCCTGGCCCTCGCGGTAGAGATCATCGCGACCGGTCACGGCGCCCGTGACCTCCTTGGCCTTGCCCTTAACGCCCTCGACGACGCCCTTGATGGCCTCTTCGGGACCGCTGTTGTTGTCAGCCATTGCGCAATTCCTCCTAGCGAATCGAAATCGTATGAGGGTCATTCCCGATCGGGCTGTCCGCTAAACGCAAACTGATCTTCGGTGGTGCAGGTCACAGGGGTTGTGGGAGGCACTACACATCCGCGATGTCGAAGACATCCGCCGGGGGTGTGGCAAGGATGCGTTGCGCCAGTTCGGCTTTCAATTCGCCGAGTCGCGCGTCCTGCTGGGCGGTTCGCTTCTCGGTGCGGGCCAAGTCGGTGAACTCGTCGGTGACAAAGCCGTCGCGAAGGATGAATGTCGCTGTCTGGCCTGCGACGGTGACCTCGAAGACGAAATCTTCGAGCAGGCGGCCGCGATCGGAACGCAGCAGGGACCGGTCCACCGTGTACCGACCCTCGGTGACGCCGCGCGTGACCACTTCGAACCCGTCGCGCGCACCCGGCCCACGGAAAGCCGTTCGAACGGCGATAGAGCGCCGCGGCGGCGGCAGGCCTGCCGAGAGATGGCCGAACGCGCGCTGCATGACCTTGAACGCCATCGCCACACCCGCGGGAGAGTGGGGTCCGTGGTAGGCCATCATGTCCTCGAATGTGAACGCGATCGGGCGGCCACCGTCAACGACCTGCAGCGACTCCGTCACGCCCATGGGGAAAGTCTATTTCTGTCCGCGTTCACCCGGTAACCAACCATCCGGTTGGGTGGTATATCGTCGAGAACAAACCCCCCGCTTATCACTGGAGGTCCTCCATGGGCAACGTCGTCAAGTACGAGCGCACCCTTTTCGAGCCCGAGCACGATTTGTTCCGCGAGTCCTATCGCGGCTTCCTTGATCGCCATGTGGCGCCGTTCCACGACCAGTGGGAAAAGGACAAGATCGTCGACCGCGGAGTCTGGCTGGAAGCCGGTAAGCAGGGCTTTCTCGGCATGGCGGTGCCGGAGGAGTACGGCGGCGGCGGTAATCCCGACTTCCGCTACAACGTGGTGCTGACCGAGGAAACCACCGCGGGCCGGTTCAGCGGCCTGGGTTTCGGCCTGCACAACGACATCATCGCGCCGTATCTGCTCAACCTCACCGACGAGGAGCAGAAGCAGCGTTGGCTGCCCAAGTTCTGCACCGGCGAGTTCATCACCGCGATCGCCATGACCGAGCCCGGCACGGGCAGTGACCTGCAGGGCATCAAGACCAGGGCGGTCAAAGAGGGTGACCACTATGTGCTCAACGGCGCCAAGACGTTCATCACCAACGGCATCAACGCCGACCTGGTGATCGTGGTCGCCTGCACCGATCCCGACAAGGGGGCGCAAGGCTTCTCGCTGTTGGTCGTCGAGCGCGGTATGGAGGGTTTCGAGCGCGGCCGTCACCTGGAGAAGATCGGGCTGGACGCCCAGGACACCGCCGAGTTGTCGTTCACCGACGTCAAGGTGCCCGTCGAGAACCTGCTGGGCGAGGAGGGCATGGGCTTCATCTACCTGATGCAGAACCTGCCTCAGGAGCGGCTCAACATCGCAGTGATGGCGGCTGCTGCCATGGAAGCCGTGCTGTCGGAGACACTGCAATACGCGAAGGAGCGCAAGGCCTTTGGCAGGCCGATCGGCAGTCAGCAGAACAGCCGGTTCCTGTTGGCCGAATTGTCCACGGAGGCAACGGCAGTGCGCATCATGGTCGACGAGTTCATCCGGCTGCACCTGGACGAGAAACTCTCCGCGGAGCAGGCCGCAATGGCGAAGTGGTATTCGACCGAGAAACAGGTGCACCTGGTCGACCGATGCCTGCAGTTGCACGGCGGCTACGGATACATGAGGGAATACCCCGTTGCGCGCGCGTATCTGGACGCTCGGGTGCAGACCATCTACGGCGGCACCACGGAGATCATGAAGGAGATCATCGGACGCTCGCTGGGCGTTTGATCGCACGCACTCACAGGCTTGGATCTGCGAACAATTGCGGTCCCCGGGCACCGCATATCCCTATCGTTACCGTGTCTATCAGACGCACGGCTGATGAACGCGCTAGTTTCAGGGGGACTTTGCCGTAGGACGGGGAGGGTGGATGAGTGGGGAGCGTGCCCTGCTGAACTCTCTGTTCGGTCGTGCAGTGGCGGCTGTGCTGGCCGCAACCGTTGCCCTCGTGCTGGCTCCGTCGGCGACGGCGACCCCCGAATCCGATGCCACGGACGCGATAAACAGGGCGTACGACGCCGGCGGCGGCGCCACCGGCCCGCTGGGACCCGGTGACGGTGGCCTCTATCCGATCGGTGGCGGCTTCGGCCAGAACTACGCGGGCGGCAAGATCTTCTTCACCCCGGACACCGGTGCGCACATCATGGCGGGCGCGATCCTGGAAAAGTACGAGTCACTCGGTGGGCCCGGCGACGGCGACCTGGGCTTTCCCACGATCGATGAGGGCCCGGGCCGGGCCACCGACAGCCGCAACACCACGTTCAGCGCGGTCGACAAGCCCGTCATCTTCTGGACCCCCGACACCGGCGCCCACGTCGTACGCGGTGCGATCAACGCGGCGTGGGACAAGCTCGGCGGTTCGGCCGGTCCTGTGGGAGTGCCCACCGAGGACGAGGTCTTCAGGGGCGACCTCGTCTCGCAGAAATTCACCGGTGGGGAGATCACCTGGAACAGGTCCTCGAAGGAATTCACCACCGTTCCGCCGGACCTGGCCGGCCAGCTCGCCGGGCTGACCATCCCAGAAGACGCCACATCGGCCATCAACGCGGCCAGGCGGGCGGCCGGTGGGCCGTTGGGGCCGCTCGGGGCCAAGCAGGGTCCGCAGTATGCGATCGGGCAGGACGGCGCGGGCCAGGACTTCACCGGCGGCAAGATCTTCTACAGCCCGGCCACCGGCGCGAACGTGGTCAGCGGGCAGGTCCTCAAGAAGTATGAGTCCGTGGGCGGTGCACAGAGTGATCTGGGCCTGCCGACCAGCAACGAAACCGACGGCGGCCTGACGACGGGCAGCCGGGTCAGCACCTTCGCCGCACAGGACAAGCCGGTCATCTTCTGGACACCTGACTACGGCGCGTTCATCGTTCGCGGGGCGATGAACGCCGCGTGGGACAAGCTCGGCGGCGCCGCCGGTTCACTCGGGCCCCCGGTGGCCGACCAGGCCGAGGACGGAAACGTCGTCTCGCAACGATTCACCGGCGGCGAGATCTCCTGGGACAAGCAGACCAACAAGTTCAGCACCGAGCCGGCCAACCTGGCCTCCGGTCTGGCCGGCCTTCAGGTGCCCGGCTACGAACCCCCGGGGGATGCATCCGGGGATGGTGCGTCGGACAAGGGTGAGCGCAACTGGTTCACGCCGTCGTGGTGGTGGCTGCTCGCCGGGATACCGCTGCTGATCGTCGTCGGGCTGATTGTGGTTGCGACGCTGCGGAACCGGGGCGGTGACGACCTGGATCGGCCTGACGACGAGTTCGACGTCGACGCCGCCCACGACGACGAGGCCGAGGCGGAGGCGCTGCGGCTGGCTGACCCCGAGGACCACGGCAGGGTGCAGCTGGCCGAGAGTTTCGGCCGGCAGGGCGGTTCCGCGCGGTACGGATTAGGCGGGCCCGGTCGCGATCCGTTCGAGGACACCGGCGACGACGGGGACGAGTTTTCTGAGCTCGAGCCCGAACCCGACGAGTCCGACACCGCGCCGACGCCGATCGCGTCCGAACCGGAGCCGGATTCCGGTCGCCACTCGGCGGTTGCACTCGACGAACCGCAGAATGAATTGCGCGAGCCCGAAGCCGTTCCGACACCCGCTTTGCACGTCAGCCCGAGTGACCCGGCGAGTGCACAGACTGCGATTCACCTACCGCTTGACGACCCGTATCTGGCCCCGACCGGATACCCGATCAAGGCGGACACGAAGTCAGGTTTGTACTGGGGACCGGAAAGCGACCTCTACGACCACATTCCGGCCGAGATCTACTTCGTCAACGAGCAAGTCGCCATGGCCAACGGATTCGTCGAGGCGGACTAGGCTCAGATCTTCCTGATCACGGTGACGACCTTGCCGAGCACCGCGGCGTCATTGCCGGGGATCGGGTCGAAGGCCGGATTGTGCGGCATCAGCCAGACCTGTCCGCGGGTGCGCTTGAACGTCTTCACGGTGGCCTCGCCGTCGATCATCGCCGCGACGATATCGCCGTTGTCGGCGACGTTCTGCTGACGGATGACGACCCAGTCGCCGTCGCAGATTGCCGCGTCCACCATCGAGTCGCCGACCACCTTCAGCAGGAATAGCGAGCCTTCACCGACAAGCTCGCGGGGGAGCGGGAAGACGTCCTCTACCGCCTCTTCTGCCAGGATCGGTCCGCCCGCCGCGATGCGGCCCAGCACCGGCACGAACGTCGGTTCGGGCAGTGCGTCCGAGCCGGCCACGTCGGTGCTCACGATGGGCGTCACCATTTCGTCGGCGCCACGCACGTCGACGGCACGGGGCCGGTTCGGATCGCGGCGCAGGTAGCCTTTTCGCTCCAGCGTCCGCAGCTGATGTGCCACCGACGAGGTGGACGTCAGGCCCACCGCGTCGCCGATCTCCCTGATGCTCGGGGGGTACCCGCGGCTGGTCACCGACGCCTTGATGACCTGCAGTATGGTGCGCTGCCGTTCGGTCAGACCTTCGGGTGCTGCGGTGTTCTGCGTGCCGGTGCGGTCCTCGCTCATGGCGCCGAATGTAGTCGTCGCAGCCTCGATAATCAAACATGTGTTCGAGGCGTGTCGCGATTCGCAGGCACTCGACCAGCGCCGGAAGAACTTGTCGGTGCCCTGTTCTATCGTTTCGCAACAGTTCGATCACATGTTCTATTATTCGAACGCATGATCGACTATGGTTCGAACACACAGGCGAACCAGCGAAGCGGAAGGCGAGGCAGATGACAGTTCTGGACACCCGAGAAGTCCTGACAGCACCGGTTCCGCGGGGGTATTACCGCCCGTCCGCGGCCCGACGGCCGTCTCGAGCGCCGCAGAGCAGGCGGCGGCCCGGTGGCGCGCCGTTGCACTACCGCGGTCCCGGTGTGGTGATGTCCCGCGCCTCCCATCGCAGGCGTCCCATCACACCGGCCACCACTGTGGGCCTCGCCCTGCTGGCCGCGCTGATCACGGTGTGGCTCGGTGTGGTGGCCCAGTTCGGCGGGGTCGTCGGTGCCGCGGACTCGTCGTCGCCGGTGCCCAATACGCTTGCCGTGGTCCAGGTGCAGTCGGGGGAGACGCTGGCGCAGGTCGCCCATCGCGTTGCACCCGATGCGCCGGTCGCGCACGTCGTCGATCGCATCCGCGAGCTCAACAAACTCGAGTCGGCCTCGCTCGATGCCGGGCAGACACTCATCGCGCCGATCGGCTGACCAGATCGTGCGCGGTGAAACGCGCTGCCGCACAACGGCCATGGCCGAAGCGCCGGCGCGACAGACATCAATCACCCGGACACTGGGATCCGAGGGCTGCGCAAAGGTACGCTCGAAGGCGTTCGAGGTAGGAGTCTGTCGGCGCGGCGAAGGAGCAGTCATGCACTGTCCGTTCTGCCGCCACCCCGATTCGCGGGTCGTCGACTCCAGGGAAACCGATGAGGGTCAGGCGATCCGGCGCCGCAGGTCATGTCCGGAGTGTGGTCGCCGGTTCACCACTGTGGAGACCGCCGTACTCGCCGTCGTCAAGCGCAGCGGTGTCACCGAGCCGTTCAGCCGCGAGAAGGTCATCAAGGGAGTCCGTCGGGCGTGTCAGGGCAGGCAGGTCGACGACGACGCCCTCAACCTGCTGGCGCAGCAGGTCGAGGACACCGTGCGCGCCACGGGCTCGCCGGAAGTGCCCAGCCACGAGGTCGGACTGGCGATACTCGGTCCGCTCCGGGATCTCGACGAGGTCGCCTACCTCCGGTTCGCGTCGGTGTACCGGTCCTTTTCGTCGGCCGATGACTTCGAGCGTGAGATCGAGGCGCTGCGGGCCCACCGCGAGGTTCCGACCTCGGGCTGACCTCAGTCGTCAGCTGATCTGCTTGGTCCCGTCGTTCACCACTCGTCCCGCCACCCGTACCCAACCGTCAGCGCTCCATCGCGTCGCAATGACCGAACCCTTGCCTTGCACGATGGTGAGGTCGCGGCTGAGGTAGTCGGTGATGCGCACCGCCGCCGCGCCGGTCGCCTCGTCCTCGGGCACGCCGAGACCGGCGGCGAACATCCGGGAGCGCAGCACGCCGTTGTCCCAGTCGGTCCACGTCCACAGATAATGCTCTACGTCGTCGGAATAGTCGTCCGGTTCGGCGGCGAAAAGCTCCTCGGCGGAGTCGAGGTCATAGATCGCGAAATCCGGTGCCCACTCGGCACGCGCCCTGACGGCGACCATGTCGCCGTCGTAGTCGACCGCGACCACTCCGGCGGGCACCTGCAGTGTGTGGACCGGACGGCCGATGTCGCGCAGCCACCATGACGCGCCAACGGTCGGATGGCCCGCGAAGGGCAGTTCGGTGGCCGGGGTGAAGATCCGGGCGTGTGCAGTGTTGGAACCAGGCTGAGGCACATCGACGAATATTGTTTCGCTGTAACCCAATTCGGTGGCGATCCGCTGCCGGTCGCTGGGGTCCACCGCGCTCGCGTCCACGACGCCGAGTGGGTTACCGAACTGCCCGTCCGCGTCTGTGAAGACACGCAGCACTGTCACGTCGATGGCCATGAGCCCGATGCTACGACGTGGCGCAGCGGTTCAGATCAGGTGGCGCTGCGTTCATCGGTACCCATCGCGTCGAGCACCGCGACCCGGGTGTCGATCGATCCGGTGATCATGCCCTCGCCTATTCCGTCGCGAAGCAGACCGCGCAGTAGATCCTGGTCATAGGTGGCCGGTTCGGTGGAACCGATGAACCGCTCCACGACTTCGACGAAGCGGTCGGGATCGTCGTGGAAAGGGAAGTGCCCGGACCCGTTGAAGATCTCCAGCTGCGAGCCGGGCATCGCAGCGTGTGCAAGTTGCGCGTGACTCACCGGGATCACTGAATCGTGCGATCCCCAAATCAATTGAACGGGAACCGATTCCGTCAGATAACATCGGTCAAGCATGGTGACCACCTGGCCGCGCCAGTCGACGACGGCACGAAGCGTGCGGGCGAAAGCCGATGACGCGGTCGGCTCCGGCAGATCCCGCAGAATCCGCAGCATCTCGGGCAGATCGCGGCCCAGCGAGGTTCTACCGATCGCCAGTCCGGCCACCCGTCCCGCCACCTGCACCGCGGGCAGCACCAACGGCAGCCGCAGCACCGCGAGCGCCTCGGTGCCCATAGGAAGGGAGGCGATCCGAAGAGCGAAGTTGACGTCCTTGGTCACCCCGCCGGCGCCGACCAGGATCAGCCGGTCCACCAATTGCGGGAACTGGTAGGCGAATTGCATCGCGACGCCACCACCGAGCGAATGCCCGACCACAGTGACCCGCTCGATGTCGAGCACGCTGAGCAGATCGCGCATCCCGTTCGCGTATGCCGCAACGGAGTAGTCGGCGCGCGGCTTGTCCGACTTCCCGTGGCCGAGCAGGTCGGGGGCGATAACGGTGAAGCGCTGCGCGAGCGTGGACTGCACGCTGCTCCACGTGGTGGAGTTGTCGCCGATCCCATGGATCAGCAGTATCGCGGGACCCGATCCGGCGATCCGGTATGCCCGGCGGTAGCCGTGGATGGTGCGATATTGCAATGTGGGCGTCAGCTCACGCACGGGACGCAGATTGGGCTTTCCTGGCTTTCGCGCTGTCATGTCGCCAACCTCGTCGTCGGAGCGGGTGGCGGCCTAAATGCCGTCGTCCCCGTCTGGGAAGCCTTTTGGTCTCTTCTTGTCCTGCTGCGCGAGAAAGCGCTCGAACTCGGCGCCGAGCTCGTCACCGCTGGGCAGATCCTCATCGCGTGCCAGCAGTGATTTGTTCTCCTGGGCTTCGATGAACGCATCGTACTGGCGCTCAAGGGCCTCCACCACTTGAGCAACCTCGCTGCTACCGCCGACCTGTTCTTCGACCTTCGCCGCCACTTCGGCGGCCGCCTCCGACAGCGCGGCCAGCGGCAGCTGCAACGAGCCGGCCTTGGCGACCTGCACCAGCAGCGCCTCGGCGGCGGCCGGGTAGTCGGTCTGGGCGAGGTAGTGCGGCACGTGCACCGTGAACCCGACCACATCGTGTCCGTGCTGGGCCATCCGGAACTCCAGCAGGTTGGACACGCTGCCGGGCACCTGCACCTCGCCGACCCACGGCGTGTGGCCCGCGATCAGCTCCTTGTTGTTGGCGTGCGCCGTCAGCGTCATGGGACGGGTGTGCGGGACCGCCATCGGGATGGTGCCCAGCCCGATGGTCTGCCGGACGTCGAGCCGCTCGGCCAGCAGCCGCACCGCCGTGATGAAGCGCTCCCAGCGCAAGTCCGGCTCCATGCCGGCAAGCAGCAGGAACGGCGTCCCCACAATGTCGCGCAGGGCGTACAGGCTCAGCTCGGGTTCCTCGTAATGGGTGAAGTGGTCGGTCTTGAACGTCATCAACGGCCGCCGCGACCGGTAGTCCAGCAGTTCGTCGATGGCGAACGACGCCACCAACTCCGTATCCAGGGTGTCCTTCAGGTGTTGGGCGGACAGCCGGATCGCATGCCCGGCGTCCGAGAATCCCTCAAGGGCGTGGACCAAAACCGGCCCGCGTCCGTCTGACGACGACAATTGCGGCGCCGGAAACTCCAGCTCGTACATGCCGCTGTGGTCGGGTTGGTAGCGCTGGTCCTGTTTGTCGTGCTCGTCGCTGATTGGGCTCACCTCCTAGAACACCGCGACCTCCAGTGTCTCACTCGCCGAAGTCGGGCAAGATCAGGTGCCATGCGGGTGTCTGCGGTGCTGGTGGTCGGGCTGTTGGCGGTCACTGCCGGTTGCAGCAAGACGGCCTTGCCGGAAACTCACGCACCGAGCCATACAACGACGACGACGAAGCTGACCGCCGCCCCCGTGGCACCTGACGCCAGGATCGGCGCGCTGTTTCTCGGAGCGGGGGACCTGCATACATGCACCGCGGGCGTACTCGACTCGAAGGACGGCGACCTGATCCTCACCGCCGCACACTGCGTGGCCGGTGGTGTCGACACCACATTCGTCGCCGGCTTCTCCGGCGCCGCCGACCCGTCCGATGTCTGGCGAGTCGACTCCATCTACCTGGACCCCCGATGGGTGACGAACCAGGATCCGTTGGCCGACTTCGCAATACTGCGAGTCGCCCACGATGGCGCAGGGACGCTCGAAGACACGGCAGGCGGAGGGCTGACCATCGGTGCCGCACCGAAACCGGGCACCGTGGTCAACGTCACCGGATACGGGCTCGGCGTCGGTGGCGGCCCGGTCGGCTGCAAGTCGGCAACGGAACTGGCGCCGGGCGGCTTCCCGTCGCTGCCGTGCGGCGGGCTTGTCGACGGAACCAGTGGCGCACCATGGACGACCGGGCCGACCATCACAGGACTGACCGGTGGGTTCGACGGCGGCGGGTGCGATGAAAGCGTCTCGTACTCCCCGCCGTTCGACGGTGAAGTGGTTGCACTCTTGGCGCGCGCCGAAGCGGGTGGTCCCGGTGATGAAGCCCCCGCGGTGTTCGACGACGACTGCTGAGGTCTAGGTGCGGAACTGGCTGAGCGCGCGCAGCTTGTTCATCACGTCCAGCGCCGCGACCTTGTAGGCCTCCGAGAACGTCGGGTAATTGAATACCGCGTCGACGAGATAGTCGACGGTGCCGCCACAGCCCATCACCGCCTGCCCGATGTGAACCAGCTCGGTGGCACTCGTCCCGAAGATGTGGACTCCGAGCAGCTTCAGGTCCTCGGTCGAGACCAGGAGCTTGAGCATGCCGTACGAATCACCCGCGATCTGGCCGCGCGCCAGCTCGCGGTACCGCGACACCCCCACCTCGTACGGGATGGAGTCGCGAGTCAGATCGACCTCCGTGGCGCCGACGTAGGACACCTCGGGGATCGAGTAGATGCCGATCGGCTGCAGCTCCGTCATGCCCCTCACCGGCTCGCCGAACGCGTGGTAGGCAGCCAGCCTGCCCTGGTCCATCGACGTGGCTGCCAGCGCCGGAAAGCCGATCACATCACCGACGGCGTAGATGTGGTCGACCTTGGTCTGGAACTGGTCGTCGACGAATATCCTTCCGCGGCTGTCGATCTCCAGCCCGGCGTTCTCCGCGTCGAGGTGTTCGGTCTGGCCCTGCCGACCCGCCGAGTACATCACCGTCTCGGCGGGGATCTGTTTCCCGCTGGCCAGCGTTGTCACCGTGCCCGCGCCGCCGACGTCGACGGCCGTCACCTCCACGCCGAAGCGGAACGTCACCGCAAGGTCGCGAAGGTGGAACTTCAGCGCCTCGACGACTTCGGGATCGCAGAAGTCCAGCATGTTGTCGCGCTTCTCGACGACGGTGACCTTTGTGCCGAGCGCGGCGAACATCGACGCGTATTCGATGCCGATCACGCCCGCGCCCACGACCACCATCGACGACGGGAGCGACTTGAGGTCGAGGATGCCGTCGGAGTCGAGCACCCGGTCGTCGTCGAATTCGACCCCGGCCGGGCGCGCCGGCTTGGTGCCGGTGGCGATGACGATGTATTCGCCCCGGACAGTGGTCTTTTCGCCGCGGGTCTGGTCGTCGACACAGAGCGTGTGGTCGTCCAGGAACCGGCCGTGCCCGGTGATGAGGTCGACCCGGTTGCGCATCAGCTGGCCGCGCACCACATCCTGCTCCTTGGTGATGACGTGGGTGGTGCGGGCCAGCAGGTCGGCAGGCGTGATCTTCTCCTTGACCCGGTAGCTGGCGCCGTAGAGCTCGCGCTGGCTCATGCCGGTCAGGTACACCACCGCTTCGCGAAGCGTCTTGGACGGGATGGTCCCGGTGTTCACGCAGACACCGCCGAGCATTCGACCGCGCTCGATGACCGCGACCGTCTTGCCGAGCTTCGCCGCCGCGATGGCAGCCTTCTGCCCCCCGGGACCCGAACCGATCACGACGAGGTCGTACTCCAGCACCGAAGCCATATCTGAAGGTGTACGCCGATTGCGGCAATCTCGCATGCCGACGGGGTCAATACCGGGTGAACAAAGTCTGCTGACCGGCGATGAGGTGAATACGCTCCGCGCGCCTGGAAGCGGCGGGTGCCAGCCGGTGAGACGATGACGGCAATGGCGGGCATGGTTCTGCGCGGATCGAGGCTGCCCATCGCCTGTTGCGCTGCGCTGACGGTGGCGGTGGTGGTCGGTGGATGCGCAAAGGTGGTGGCAGGCACCGCGCGCGCCGGTGACCCGCAGGTGGTGCCTGCCCGGCCGATTCCGGTCGCCGACTTGCTGATCGAACCGAGCCGGTTCCCCACGCGGTATCCGGCGGCCGCACTACCACCGAAGGACGTCGACCGCGTGTTCGGCGAAATCGATGGCGTGCCGGTCGGTTTCGAGGTGACGCCGCCTGAATGCGCGCCACTGCCGGTGCTGGCCCAACAGAGGGCTGCCGTCCAGGGAACCGACGACGAAACCGGTAGCCGACTCACCGTCACGGTCGCCCGGCCGGTGCCCTCGATACGGGCCAGGGTCACCCAGCTCACTGACTGCCCGACGTTCACCAGCACGGCGGGCGGAGATGCGGGCGAGGTGTCGGAGGTGACTGTCGACCTGCCGCCGGCACCGCCGGTGGACGCCGATGACAGCTACGCGGTCGACCAGACCGTCACCGCGGAGTCGGCGGCCGAGCCGGACACCAGGACACTGACGCTGGTAGCACTCATCGACGACGTCCGGGTGACGGCGTCATGGCAGCAGCAGGGGTCGTCGGACGCCCCGGACACCGAGGCGCTGGACCCTCTGTTCGCCGATGCGGTGCTCAAGGTGCGCAAGGAGATCCCGCGCTAGCCGGTTATACCCAGTCCGGAGTTCATCCACAGCGCCACGGCGGTAGCACGGTTCTGTCGCCTGCAGGTCGTCGATGGCGCCCATCGTCTGGGCATGACGACATCGCAATCCGACTTCCAACTCAACCGACCCGGCGCGCTGATCGCGGCGCTGCCCGCTGTTCTGGGCTTCGTGCCCGAAAAATCTCTCGTCCTGGTGACCATCGACAGCGGCGCATTGGGTTGCGTTATGCGGGTTGACCTTTCGCTCGAGCTGCTCGGCTCTGTCAGCCATCTGGCCGAGGTCGCCGCGGCGGCGAGGCCGGATGCCGCGATAGCGGTCGTCGTCGACGCCGAGGGCGCCGGCTGCCGGTTGTGCAACGACGATTACCGCGATCTTCAGGAGGCCTTGGACGACCGCCTTGCCGACCAGCAGATCGACCTGCTCGACTTCCACATCGTCGACACGGTTGGCCGCGACGGGCGGTGGCATCGCCTCGACGGCAGCTGGGGCACGGTGGACGACCCGTCGGCGTCGCCGCTGGCGATGGCGGCGGTACTGGACGGCAGACGGCTCTACGCCCGCCGCGAAGAGCTTGCGCGGGTCATCGCGCCCACCGATACGGCCGCGAGCGACGCCCTGATCGAGGTGATCGCTGGCCACACCGACGCGCAGGTCGACCTGGCGAGTGCCATCGAGGAAGCCATGACGGCGGCGGCGCGGGCGGCAACGGGCCGAGAGCTGTCGGAGGCCGTGATGGCCCGGCTGGCGCGCGCCTTGACCGAACCGCAGGTGCGCGACGTGCTCTACGCGCTGGCGGTGGGGAAGAAGGCCGCGCAGGCCGAGGGATTGTGGGCGGAACTCTCCCGGGCACTGCCCCCGCCGTGGCGGGTCGAGGCGCTGGTGTTGTTGGCTTTCTCCGCCTACGCCCGCGGTGACGGGCCGCTGGCCGGGGTGTCGTTGGAGGCGGCGTTGCGCTGCGATCCCACCCACCGGATGGCAGGCATGCTCGACACGGCGCTGCAGTCGGGGATGCGGCCTGAACAGATCCGTGAACTCGCCGCGACGGGGTACCAGATCGCGAAACGGCTCGGCCTGAGGTTGCCGAAGCCCACGGAGTTTGGGCGGCGGGCGGGCTGATTACGTTGTGGCTGATGCCTTTTGGGCGTTCTAAACTTTTTCCACCTTGACGGCGTGCGCCATCTCGTGCGGCAGCTCGACCTGCTCGTGGCCGGGGATGACGATCATGACGCCGCCGTTCGGGCCGGTTTCCACGGTCACCCGAGCATTGGGAACCACACCGGCTTCCTTGAGCCTGGCGATCAAGTTGACGTCGCCCTGGACGTGTTCGGTCAGCTGGCGCACCACGACGGCAACCGGGAAGCCTGCGGGCAGCTCGGTCAGCCGCACAAGGTTGCGATCCTCGGAACCGATCCGGTCGCCCACGCCGAGCTCGGACAGGCCGGGGATGGGATTGCCGAACGGTGACACCGTCGGGTTGTCCAGCACATGCACGAGGCGCCGTTCGACGTCCTCGCTCATCACGTGCTCCCAGCGGCACGCCTCGGCGTGCACTTCCTCCCACGGCAGCCCGATCACGTCGACAAGGAGCCGCTCGGCCAGCCGGTGCTTGCGCATCACGGCGACAGCCAGCCCGCGGCCCTTGTCGGTCAGCTCCAGGTGCCGGTCACCGGCAACGTGAAGCAGGCCGTCGCGCTCCATCCGGGAGACGGTCTGGCTGACGGTAGGTCCACTCTGCTCGAGACGCTCGGCGATGCGCGCCCGCAGCGGCACTACGCCCTCTTCTTCGAGGTCGTAGATGGTCCGCAGGTACATCTCGGTGGTATCGACCAGATCGTTCATGAGCAACCCTTCGTCACGGCAGAGTCTACCGGCCTAGCTGCGCGAATAGGCGTTCTCCGCCGTCGGTGTGTAGCAGGAAAGGCCCGCCGGTTTTCACCGGCGGGCCTATCTGTGAACACGGGGCTAGCTGGCGTAGGAGCGCAAGCGGTCGGCACGTTCGCCGTTGCGCAGTTTGGCCATCACCTCACGCTCGATCTGTCGCACTCGCTCACGGGACAGCCCGAAGAGCTTGCCGATTTGATCGAGGGTGCGGGGCTGGCCGTCGTCGAGGCCGAACCGCAGCCGGATCACCTGCTGCTCGCGCTCGTCGAGCGTGGCCAGCACGTGCCGAATATCGGTGTGCAGCAATTCGGAGATCACGGCGTTCTCGGCCGACATCGCGTTTTCGTCCTCGATGAAGTCGCCGAGTGGGGCTTCCTCGTCGCTGCCGACAGGCATGTCGAGGCTCACCGGATCACGGCTGTGCTCGAGCAGGTCGGCGATTTTTTCGGCGGGAATACCGGATTCCTCGGCCAATTCCTCGTCGGTGGCCTCACGTCCGAGGTTCTGGTGCATCTCGCGCTTGATCCGAGCCAGCTTGTTGACCTGCTCGACGAGATGGACGGGCAGCCGGATCGTGCGGCTCTGGTCGGCCATGCCGCGGGTGATCGCCTGCCGGATCCACCACGTGGCGTAGGTGGAGAACTTGAAACCCTTGGCGTAGTCGAACTTCTCCATGGCGCGGATCAGGCCGAGGTTGCCTTCCTGGATGAGGTCCAGCAACGGCATGCCACGTCCGGTGTAGCGCTTCGCCAACGAGACCACGAGCCGCAGGTTGGCTTCGAGCAGATGGCTGCGAGCGGCCTGGCCGTCACGCACCAGGGTCTCGAGATCGCGTTTGCGGTTCTCGCCCAGTCGCTTACGGGTCGCCAGCAGATGCTGCGCGTACAGGCCGGCCTCGATGCGCTTCGCCAGCTCGACCTCGTCGGCGGCGTTGAGCAAAGCCGTCTTGCCGATGCCGTTGAGATACACGCGCACCAGATCAGCGGCTGGACTCTGAGCGTCCAGATCGTGGTCGAAGCGGCTTAGTGTGGCATTAGCCATCGGGGCCTCCTGCTCGGCTCGGACTGTCAAGAACTTCAACGCTTTGTCGGTATGAAGAGTTCCCACGAATCGGCCGATTCACACGTTCTGATCAGCGGTTTTGGTCCGATGACCTGAGAATCGTCTGAGAATACGGCTAGACGCCGCTCAGGATGGAACGTCGCCGCGGTAATCGTCGCCGTCGGGTTGCGGCACCGATCGCGCTCGCTGGTCGATTGCGGGCCGCTCGGCGGTCGGGAACAGCGGTATGCGGCGCGCCTCATAGCGGCGTGGTTCCTCGGCGCGGCGCGGCGGCCGGTCGTTGGCGACGAGAACCGCGATCCACGGCAGGGGGATCGATACTGCGATGATCGCGAGCGAAACGAGTCCGTTCGCCCATATGCCGTAGGCCACTGCCGCAAGGATCAGAGCAGGAATGCGGAACGCCATGATGGTCAGATATTTGCGCACCCGCGCGCGGTGCTGCTCCTCGAAAGCGGGGGCGGCACGGGTGATCAGAACAGGTCGACCATCGTCGTCGAAACCCAGCTCTTGGCCGTGTTTCATAACACCCACTGTTCCACAAGAAGGGGTCGATAAACGGATCGGTTTCTTACCGATGTATTGCCGGGCACAATGAACCCATGGAAACCCAGACCATCGAGCGCACCGACACCGACGAACGCGTCGACGACGGAACCGACAGCGACACCCCGAAGTTCTTCCATTACGTCAAGAAGGAGAAGATCGCCGAGAGCGCGGTCATGGGTAGCCACGTTGTCGCGTTGTGCGGCGAGGTTTTTCCGGTGACCAAGGCGGCCAAGCCCGGCTCGCCGGTGTGCCCGGACTGCAAGCGGATCTACGAGCAGCTCAAGAAGTAGCGGCGTCGCCCTTGGCCGCCGCGGCCGGGGAGGGTTCGGCGGCCGGTTCCGAGTTGCCGTTGAACGACTCGAGTCCCTCGGCTGCCTTCTCCCCGAGCCAGCCCCGCAACCGCTTCGCGTGGGTGACAGGCGCAGGCCACTCCTCCTGGATGGCCGCGTTCAGTTCGGCCCCGATCATGATCGCGAAGCCGAGAAAGAAGGCGAAGAGCAGGAACGCGATCGGCGTCGCGAGCGCGCCATAGGTGTATCCCGTGCTGGTGATGTAGGTCAGGTAGATCCGCAAGCCGACCGTGGTGATCAGGAAAACCGCGGTGGCCAGCACCGCGCCCATGACCAATCGGTGTGACGGCAGCGGTTTGGGCAGCGAGACCCGGTAGAGGAACGTCACCGACACCACGAGAGCGAGGATCAGGGCCGGGTAGTAGCCGAAGCGCAGAACGTTGTCCCAGCTTTCGGGAATGCGCTGACCGATCTTCAGCGGTCCCAGGGCGACAAGCGGCGCGGTCGCGATCGCCATCACCAGCATCACCACGTACAGCCCGAGTGCGAAGAAGCGTTGCCGCACAGGATGTCTCAGCGGCGTCTGATCGTGAGCCTCGGTGATGGAGTCGACGAAGGCGGAGACTGCCGACGAGCCGGCCCACAACGAGATGACGAAGCCGATCGACACCACCTCGCCCCGAGCGCCCCTGACGATGTCGCGGACGGTCGGCTCGATGATCTCGGTCACCACGTTCTGAGAGAAGAAGTGACTTGCCGTGTTGATCAACTGCTCCTCGATCACCGGCAGGGTCTCGGGGCCGAACAGCGGCGCGATGTACGCCAGGCTTCCCAGCATCCCCAGCAGCAGCGGCGGCAGTGAGAGCGCGCACCAGAACGCCGCCTGCGCGGCCTCCGAGAAGATCGAGTCGTCCCAGCTCTTCGACAGCGTCCGCTTGGCTATCTGCCACACGTGATGGCGGGAAACGGGGGACTGGTCTGTCATGACCAGTCCAGCATTACTGAAGAAGTGCCGTCCTGCCCAGATCGGCAGGCTGGTGGATTAGGCGTCGACGGGTTCGGCAGGGTTGACCTCGAGCACGGCGGCCAGCTCGACGAGCTTGGCCTCATGCTCATTGGCATGGTGCTGGCAGAACAACAGCTCGGCGCCCGACGGCAACGTCGCCCGTACGCGAGCAGCGGCGCCGCAGCGGTCGCAGCGATCAGCCCGAGTGAGTTCGGGACTGGTCAGAGTTGCGTTCATGGCTCCTCCGTCTCTGCTCGTGGTGGAACCGGTTAATACCCGGTTTCACGCAAGTCCACTCTCTCAGACGCTTGGGGTTTCAGCGTTGTTCCCAAGCCGTGCGCAGGTGTGTCGTTTTTCACCCTCGGCGAAGTTGCGGAGAAGGCAGGGTGAAGAGATGCTCGTGCACATCTGTGCCAAGACCGATTGGCAGCTTGCTCAGGGTCGCGGCGAACACCATCCGGACACGTTGGAAGCGGTCGGTTTCATCCACCTTTCGGCGCCTGAGCAGGTACATCTTCCGGCCAACCGGCTTTATGCGGGACGAGCGGACCTGATGCTGCTCCACGTCGATCCGGACCGGCTGACCGCGCCGGTCCGCTGGGAGCCCGGCGTGCCGACGGACCCGGAGTCGATGTTGTTCCCGCATCTGTACGGCCCGCTGCCCATCGAAGCTGTGACGAGAGTCACGCCGTATCTTCCTCAGCTCGACGGTTCGTTCCCGCCTCTGGCCGTGCCGTAGGCAACGTTACAAATTGGGCGCGGACTGTCGCGCCCCGGGTCGACTACATACACTGACCCTCCGTGAGCATTCTGGTGGGCTTCGCGCCGTGGATCGTCTATTGGGTGCTGGTCGGCAACGTCCCGTTCGAGGCCGCGGTGCTGGTGGCTCTTGCGGTCGCCGTTGCGTCTTTTGTGGTCGGCCGGATGAAGGGCACGCCGGGCCGCACGCTCGAAATCGGTGCCATCGGAACCTTTGTCGTGTTGGCGATCCTGACGTTCACGCTGAGCCAATCGTTCATGGAGCAGTGGCTACAGCCGCTGAGCAACGCCGGCATTTTCCTGGTCGCGCTCAGCAGCGTGCTGGTCGGCAGACCGTTCGTCCGCGAGTTCGCCGAGGTCGACCAGCCCGATGAGGTGATCAAGGGCGAAGTGTTCAACCGGATCACGAAGTTGCTGACGTGGATCTGGATCGGCGCGTTCGCCGGCATGACGGTGTCGTCGGCCATCCCGCCGATCGTGTACGGCAACGCCACGATTCTCGACACCAAGACGCCGCTGTCGTTCCTCTGCTACTGGGTCATACCGTTCACGCTGCTCGGGCTGGCCGCGCTGGCGTCGCGGGTGCTGCCCGAGAAGATGACGCCGGGAGACGACGAAGTCCGCAAGACGTCGTTCGTCACCTTCGCCGAAGCCGAGATCGACCAGTTGATGTATGCCGCGCAAGAGCACGCCAACCGGGAAGTCGGAGCGGGCAAGGAGGCATTCGACGTCCGGATCGGGAGCAAGGGCATCCCGCTGTCCGGAGACGAGACCCGTGAGTCATGGCCTGCAACATACAAAGTCCGCGCCAGGAAACACTAAAAGAGAGCAACAATAATCAACGGCGCCGTCAATTGTTGACGCCGCGGTTCGCTGGTAGTTGGCTAGCAACATTGTCGGCAAATGGGGAGGACGACGATGTCCGTTCGCGCGAAAGTCCGCTTGTGGCCTGCCCTGCTCTTTGCGGTAGTGCTCTCCACGACCACGGTGATTCTCAGTCCGTCCGCAGTCGCCAAGTGGTCGGGAACCGAACCGTGTGTCTCGGCCAGCGGTATGACCCTGAAGCAGCAGTATGGATACTCGGTGGCCGTCATCACCTCCAACTGCACCGAGGTGCCGGCCGGTCAGAGGTGGGCCGTGTCGGTCCCGTGGGTCATGGACAGTCGATTCGAACAGAAGCCGTCGGGGTTCGCGACAGACTTCGGCACCCCGCTCGATGATTTTCGCGCCAAGCTGGCGAGCATCGAGTACCTGGTCGACGCGGGGTCGGCATACCAGTCGAACCGCTCGTTCCCCGGCGACAACAACCTATGGGTCGGCCAACTCCCGACGGCCCCGGGCCTGCCCGCCGCCAACACCGTGACCCTCGGTGCGCTGGACCCCTTGCCGGTCGGCACCCACACGGTCGACGTGTCATGGAAGTTGTCCGCGCCGCATTGCGACGGGTTCACCTCCGATCAGGGCTCCAGTTGCCTGCCTCAAGGCGACACGCTGGTGAAGCGGATCACGTTCAAGGTCGTGGACCCGCAAGCCGTCAAGGGTGCCTGACGCTAGGGAATCACCCGATATCTTCGGCCCGCCCGTGTGGCTAGTGTCGCCACATGTTCATGTCGAACAGCAACAAACTCGTGAGCGGTGCCGCGACGTTGGCCGCGATCGGATTTCTGATCACGCCGGCGTCGGCTCAGGCCGATTACGACTGCTACAAACAGGGTGGGTACCAGTTTCCCGGGGGAGAAGTGGTCCTCCACTACCCGGAGACCGATTCAGAGACACGGTTCCGGGTGGTCAAGGGTGATACGCACGTCAACACCGCTGCGGAGACCTTCTACCAGAACGGCACCAGCTTAACGGGACGGATCACCGGTGATATGGAGAAGGGTGGGAACATCATCCGCCTCCAGGTGACCAGGGGGTCCAAATACGAGCCATTGATTCTGGACGGCGCCATCGGACCCGACGGCACGCCGCAGGGATCCTTCGTGACAGGGAATCTGGACAGGCAGCTGTGGGACTCGCCCACTGTGTTCGCCTGCATCCCCGGTCCGCCGGTTGAGGAATCGCTACCGAAACCCGACGGGTTGAATCCGGTCGCGGCCGCGGCAACGTCGGCCACGGTCGGCGGTGGGGGTGCGGACATCTTCAACATCGCGCACAACGATGTTCCCGACCCCGTGAACGGCGTCCAAGGTGCCAAGATCGCTACCCTGCCGGGCGGCACACAGGTCGGCTTGGAAGGCCCGTGCAAGGACGGCTGGTGCCGAGTCAATGAGGCCTCCATCCCGCAGGGCTTCGGCTTCGTCGAGCAGAGCCAGCTGCAGATGGGCTAGTAGAGGTAGTCACGCACTCAGGCGCGGTACGGGCTGTGCGACAGCGGGTCTGATGCATCGCAGGAAAGCGGTCTAGGCGATATGGCCGCCCTGCCCGCGGGTGCGACGGCGATTCTCAGTGGCGGAGTGCCTTACCCGTCGGACAGAGGCCTTACCCGTCGGATAGGAAACTCTTGCCTTTCAGGCGAAAATCTGACTCCCGAGCGGTTAGAAAAACGGCGCTCGTTCGCGACGATTGCTTTCACCACCATGACATCGTCGAAGTCCCAGGAGACCACATGAGCACCATCGCAGCCCCCAACGGCGGCCAGCGGCGCGCGACCAAGGCCGCCGTTGCCACGATGCTCGTCACCGCCGGAGCGGCTATCGCCGGCGCGCTCGGCACCGCCGTTCCAGCCCATGCCCAGGAATACACATACCTCGCGATCGTCTACTCACCCGCGACCGGCGCCTACGGTTGGGCGAACGGTGCCGACACGCCCGCAAACCTGTACAACTCCGCGATGGCGCAATGCCAGAACCGTGGCGGCGGCACCGACTGCCGTCTTCTCCACGATGCCGTCGACAGTTGTGCCGCCCTCGCCGTCCAGATCGGAAACCCTGCCGAATATCGCGTCGGCGGCGCATCCAATCGTCTGCAGGCAGACTTCCGCGCGCTGCGCGCCGTTCCCGGGAGCTACATCCTCATGTCACATTGCTCAACCGGCAACGACGGCATCGGTTAACCGAAGCGCCGCTCAGTCGAGGTAGTCGCGCAGCACCTGAGAACGGCTGGGATGGCGCAATTTCGACATTGTCTTTGACTCGATCTGGCGGATGCGCTCGCGGGTGACCCCGTAGACCTGACCGATCTCGTCGAGCGTGCGCGGCTGGCCGTCGGTCAGGCCGAACCGCAACCTGACCACGCCTGCCTCGCGTTCGGACAGAGTCTCCAGCACCGACTGCAGCTGGTCCTGCAGCAGTGTGAACGACACCGCGTCGACGGCGACAACGGCTTCGCTGTCCTCGATGAAATCGCCAAGCTGCGAATCGCCTTCGTCGCCGATCGTCTGGTCGAGCGAGATCGGCTCACGCGCGTACTGCTGGATCTCCAGCACCTTTTCGGGCGTGATGTCCATTTCCTTGGCCAGCTCTTCCGGGGTGGGCTCGCGACCCAGATCCTGCAAGAGCTCGCGCTGGATGCGGCCGAGCTTGTTGATCACCTCGACCATGTGCACCGGGATGCGGATGGTGCGGGCCTGGTCGGCCATCGCGCGCGTGATCGCCTGCCGGATCCACCAGGTGGCATACGTGGAGAACTTGTAACCCTTTGTGTAGTCGAACTTCTCGACCGCACGGATCAGGCCGAGGTTGCCCTCCTGAATGAGATCGAGGAAGGCCATGCCGCGGCCGGTGTAGCGCTTGGCCAGCGACACGACCAGTCGCAGGTTCGCCTCCAGCAGATGGTTTTTCGCGCGATCGCCGTCGCGGCAGATCCACGCCATATCGCGGCGCTGAGCGGCGGGCAGCTTCTCACCCTTGTCGGCGATCTCGCTCATCAGCTGGGTCGCATACAGGCCCGCCTCGATCCGCTTCGCCAGCTCGACCTCTTCTTCGGCGTTGAGCAGCGCGACCTTGCCGATCTGCTTGAGATAGGCGCGTACCGAGTCGGCCGATGCGGTGAGTTCGGCGTCCTTTCGGGCCTGCCGCAGCGCCTCGGACTCCTCCTCGTCCCAGACGAAGTCTCCCGACGCCTTGTCCTTCTCGCTGGGCTCGGAGATCTCGTCGTCCTCGGCGACCGGCGCTTCCTCGGCGGCGGCGGGTGCCTTGGCATTGCCTGCAGCGGCCTTGGTGCCTGCCTCGTCGGTATCGGCGGCGTCATCGCCTGCGTCCTCGTCCTCGAGGTCCTCGAGCTCGACTTCCTCCTCGACGAGTACATCGGGCTCACCGTCGAGTTCGTCGGTGGTCTCGAGTTCCTCGTCCTCGATGCCGTCGGCCTTGGTGGTCGTCGGGTCTGGAGCGGTCGCCTTCTTGGCGCGGCTGCGCGGGGCGGCGTCGGTTTTGGCTTTCGCGGCGGGCGCCTTGGTCGCCGCGGCCTTGGCGGGCTTGGCCGCGCGCGTCTTGGCGACGGGCGTGTCCGTCTTCGTCGTGCGCGGGGCTGCCTTGGTGGCTCGCTTGGCGGGTTTGGCCGGCGCGGACCCGTTCGTGGTCTTGGCTGCCGTGGCCTTCTTCGCGGGAGTCTTGGTAGCGGTGCGCTTCACCGGCTTTGTGGCTGCCGGGCTTGCCTTTGTCGCTGCCACGTCACCCTTTCGGTCATGAGGATTTCGATGGTCTGGGGACATGCACCATCGGAAAGCGTCTGTTATGTCGAGTGTGGCGTTGATTGTCTGCTGGGATTCTCGCCGCTTTCTCGTCGCGGCCGCCGTTGACCATTGTAACGACAGTGTGGGGTTACGCCGCGCGGAGCGGCAAATTTGACACCACCGGGCGTGGCTACTTGGCAGTAGCGGTGACGTCCACCTCCGACGCCATCGCCGCTCCGACGATGCCGGCCGTGTTCAGCAGGGTGGCGGCGACGACGGGGGTGCGGTTGGTCAGCAGTGGAATCCACTTGTCGGCCTTGCGGCTGATGCCGCCGCCTGCGATGAACAGGTCGGGCCAGATCGCATTCTCGATCGCGGTGAGGACCTTGGTGACTTCCTTGGTCCAGCGCTCGTAGCTCCAGTCCTTGTTCTCCTTGACCGAAGACGCCGCCCGGTGCTCGGCTTCCTTTCCGCCGACCTCGAGGTGGCCGAACTCGGTGTTGGGCAGCAGCACCCCGTTGTGGATCACGGCCGACCCGATGCCGGTGCCGAACGTCAGCAGGACGATGACGCCTGTGTTGTCCCGGCCGGCGCCGAACTTCTCCTCGGCAAGTCCGGCGGCGTCGGCGTCGTTGAGCACCGTCACCTGCTGGCCGTCGAGTTCGTTACCGAAGAACTCGCTGGCATTGCACCCGATCCAGCCCTTGTCGACATTGGCGGCGGTGCGCACGATGCCGTCGACCACCACACCCGGGTAGGTCACACCGACCCTTTCGGTCCAGCCGAATTCACGCACCACGGCGGCGACGGTCTTGCTGACGGCATCCGGGGTGGCGGGCTGCGGGGTGGCGAGCTTGAAGCGCTCTCCGATCAGCAGGCCGGTGTCCAGGTCGACGACGCCGCCTTTGACGCCGCTGCCGCCGACGTCGACGCCGAATCCTTTGCGTTGCGAGCCTCCGTTGGTGATGGGATCGGCTGCGGGCGTATCGGAGGCGGTCATGTGCTCACACATTAGTTGTTCCGCATTGCTTTGGTAGGGGTGCCGGACAACCGGTGGAAGACAAGTTGTGCTGCGATAAGCCGGTGGAAGGACTCGCACTCGATCCCGCGGAATTACGGGCGGTCGCCGAGCGGTTGGCGGCCGAGGCGGCAGACTTCGTGCGCCGCCGCCGCGAAGAGGTCTTCAGCGCTGCACCGCAGCCCGAATCGACCGGTCCGGCGGTGCGCGCCAAGAGCACCCCGACCGATCCGGTCACCGTCGTGGACACCGAAACCGAACGGCTGCTGCGTGACCTGCTGGCAGAACTGCGCCCCGGCGAGCGAGTCCTCGGCGAGGAGGGTGGCGGCAGGTCCGACGATTCCGCCGGTCGTCCGACCTGGGTCGTCGACCCCATCGACGGCACGGTGAACTTCGTCTACGGACTGCCCGCCTACGGGGTATCGGTCGCCGTCCAGGTCGACGGGCAGTCGGTGGCAGGTGCGGTCGCCGACGTCGTGGACGGCGCGCTGTACTCCGCGGCGCGGGGCCAGGGCGCACACGTGCGTCGAGGGGCGAGCACGTCGCCGCTGCGGTGCAGCCAGGTCACCGACCTTTCGATGTCGTTAGTGGGCACCGGGTTCAGCTACGACCCAGAGCTGCGCCAACGGCAGGCGCTGGTCCTGGCGACCTTGATGCCGCAGATCCGCGACGTACGACGGTTCGGTTCGGCGGCGCTGGATCTCTGCATGGTCGCCGCTGGTCAGCTCGACGCGTACTACGAGGAGAATCTCAACGTGTGGGACTGGGCGGCAGGCGCCCTGATCGCCGCCGAGGCCGGTGCCCTCGTGCGGGTTCCGTCGGCGAGCGCGGCGGCGGCAGGCGGCGGACTGATCGTCGCGGCCGCGCCGGCCGTCGGCCAGGCGCTCTCCGACGCGCTGCGAGGATCAGAAGATCGGTGGATCGCGAAATGATATCTACCGCAACCGAATTCGATCAGCACGCCCCGCTGTGGATCTTGGAGATCAATGTCGGATCGGCCGGGGCGGTGGCGTCCGGCCGCAGGCTGGACAGCACGGCTTCGACGTCGTCGCTGCGCACCAGCTCGGTGAAGTCGGTGCCGATCGCGAGGTCCACCGTGTTGTCCGGACGCTGGTCCTGATACAGCTCGACGCACGGGGCGACGAGCCACACCGCCGCCGCGGCCGCGCGCCCAGCGGGCCCGAAACGAATCTGGCCCTGGCACGACAACCGGTTGCTGCCGTAGAGCGGGTCGTTTTCGGCCGTCGGATCGGCGAATCCGAGGTCGCGCAGTTGGCCGGCCACCTCGGCGGCCTGCCCACCCTGGCCGCTCGCGTTGAGCACCCGGATCTTGGTGTCGGCCAGGTTGGCGGGGCCGACCTCGGTCATGGAGGCGCGCGTCATCTGCTCACCCAGCTTGGACTGGGTCGGGTCGCTCGAGGCGTTGTCGACGGGCGGGTTGCACGCCGCCGCCTCGGTCACCTCGGGCGCGCGATTGAGCGCGAACACCCAGATGGTCAGCGTCACCACGGCCAGGACGGCGAACATCAGGATCCCGGGCATGAAGTTGCGCCTGCGGAAAGGCCGTCCGTGTTTATCGAAGGCCGTGCCCTCTGTGATTTGTGTGACCACACGTGCACTCTAGAACCTGCTCAGCCACCTGCTGGACCGGGACAACAGCGCACTGTGATGTAAATCACAGTTGATGTTCGATGAATCTGGGCACGAATCGTTTGGTGGATGCGTTCGACGCTGGTACAAAGCTCTGTCGCATGGTTCACGGAGGGGACACGAGATGGCTACCGACTACGACGCCCCACGGCGCACCGAGACCGATGATGTCTCCGAGGATTCGCTAGAGGAACTCAAGGCTCGGCGTAATGAAGCCCAGTCTGCCGTAGTGGACGTCGACGAATCAGATTCCGCCGAGAACTTCGAACTGCCCGGCGCCGATCTATCCGGCGAAGAGCTGTCTGTACGCGTGGTCCCCAAACAGGCAGACGAGTTCACCTGCTCGAGTTGCTTCCTCGTGCATCACCGCAGCCGGCTGGCCAGCGAGAAGAACGGCATGATGATCTGCTCAGACTGCGCGGCCTGAGCTCAGCCGCGCAGCGCGGACAGCACCCGATCCGGGTGACGGCTGCTCACCAGCCAATAGGGCGTCGGGTCGTCGGGATCGTCGAGCACCACCAGCATCATCGGGCCGACCCACGCCCTGTGCATGACATACGCCGCCGGGTCGAGCTGTCGCCCGAGGGCGGCCGACTTGGCCGACCGGGGCACCTCGGCTGACCGGGAGATGACGCTGACAGGCAGGTGCGCGGCGCCGACCCACAGCTCGGTCTCCTCCGCGGGGCGGTCTGCGCCACCGCTGATCACCCGCACCTCGGTCTTGCTCAGCCATATCAGCACCGCGGCCGCGACCGGGAGCAGCACTGCGAACGGCACCCAGTTGGGTAGGGCGCGCACGCCCTGATTGACTTCCAGCGCGATGAGACCGGCGAGCGCCAGGCCGGGCGGCCACCACCACCACGGCACCCACAGCCGTTCGGAATAGCGCACGACTTGTGGTGCTGCGCGCGTGTCGGACACGCCGCCAAGGGTAATCTCATGCCCCGTGTCCACCCCTTTGGCAGTCGTCCGCCTCGACCGCGACCTGCCGATGCCCAGCCGGGCTCACGACGGCGATGCGGGCATCGATCTGTTCAGCGCGGTCGACGTCGACCTGGCGCCCGGCCACCGTGCTCTCGTGCCGACGGGTATCGCGGTGGCCATTCCTTACGGAATGGTGGGGCTGATACATCCGCGGTCGGGTTTGGCTGCGCGCGTGGGACTTTCGATCGTCAACAGCCCTGGCACGGTCGACGCGGGTTACCGCGGCGAAATCAAGGTGGCCCTGATAAACCTTGACCCCGCCGCACCCATCGTCGTGCATCGTGGCGATCGAATCGCCCAGCTGCTGGTGCAGCGGGTGGAATTACCCGAACTGGTCGAGGTGACCTCGTTCGATGAGGCCGGTTTGGCCGACACTTCCCGTGGCGACGGCGGCCACGGTTCCTCCGGCGGACATGCGAGTTTGTAATGGCTTTTGGAAGACACGCCAGACCCGAAGACGACGCTTTCGACGACGAAGTCGCCGGAACGGATTCGGCGACAGATGACGATGAGTTGGACGGTCCGTTCGACATCGACGACTTCGACGACCCGGCGGCCGCGGCGCAGGCTCGGCTGGATCTGGGCTCCGTTCTGGTCCCGATGCCCGAGGCCGGCCAGGTCCAGGTCGAGCTGACCGAGGGAGGCGTGCCGAGCGCGGTGTGGGTCGTGACAGCCAACGGCCGGTTCACCGTCGCGGCGTACGCGGCTCCGAAGAGTTCACCGCTGTGGCGGGAGGTCGCCTCGGAGCTGGCCGACTCGCTGCGCAAGGACGCCGCGGAGGTACGGATCGAGGACGGTCCATGGGGTAGGGAAGTGGTCGGCGCGGCGCCCGCTGGTGTCGTCCGGTTCATCGGCGTCGACGGTTACCGGTGGATGATCCGCTGCGTGGTGAACGGGCCGCAGGAGACCATCGACGCGTTGAGCGACGAGGCGCGACAAGCCCTGTCCGACACCGTCGTTCGTCGCGGTGACACACCGTTGCCGGTGCGGACCCCACTTCCGGTCCAGTTGCCAGAACCGATGGCCGAGCAGCTGCGGGCCGCCGCAGAGCAGCAGGCGGCCGCCGCCCAACAGGCCGCGCAGCAACAACCGCAGCCGCCGCAGCCCGCGGCCCGCCGCAGCGAGCACGGGTCGGCGATGCAGCAGCTGCGCACCATCACCGGGGGCTAGCGCCGCCTCAGGCGTCGAGCAGCGCGGCAAGGCACGCCGCCCCCAGCACCGACGGATCGACTCCCATGTCCTCCAGCGTGACGGTGCGCAAGGCCGCCCGCGGCGCAGCGGCAACCCATTCCAACCCGACCTCCAGCGGATGTACGGGGTCGTCGCTGGCCGCCGCGACGCCCATCGGCACCGTCAACCGCCCCAGCTCGGCGCCGGTCGGCGAGACGTATCGGGACGCCGCCTCCATGGCGTCGGGCAGCGACGGCCACTGGCCGGCCCAGGACCGGGTCAGCTCGTCGGCAAGCCACGGCGGGCTCGACGCCCGCATCTGTGAGGTCGCCGACACCAGCCCGTCCCTGCGCAGCACGTCGGCTGAATACCTGGCGGCCTGCGCGGCCGGTGCGGCCTTCGGCGAGCCCGTCCACGGCGGCAGGGCGGCCAGCACGGCGAGCGTGCGAGCCGGGTTGGCCAGCGCCCAGTTGACCGCCACCGCGGCGCCGATCGACACCCCGCCGACCGCGATCGCGCCCAGCCGCGCGGCGTTGTCGAGCTCGGCGATGTAGCCGTCGATCAACCGGTCCGGTTGCGGCGCGGGTGCCACCACGACTGCGCCCGCGTCGTGCAGGGCTACCGCGAACGCCCGGTAGACGTAGTCGTCGTCGGATCCGGTGCCCGGCAGCAGAACCGCCGTCACACCACGTAAATCGACCGCCATCGTCCGATCGTGCCGCGTGGCATAAATCACCGGCGTGGCGGGTAACCCCCAGCGTGGCAATACGGAACTAACAGGTCTACCGTGGCGTTAGTTGGGGATCCACGGTGGATTCACAGATTGGCAGGAGACGCCATGGCTACGGCCGAAGGGTATCTGCGCCGGCTCACGCGCCGGCTGACGGAGGACCCGGAGCAACTCGATGTCGAAGAGTTGAACGAAGAAGCCGCCAGCACCGGCGCCCAGAAGGCGGTCGACTGCCAACGCGGCCAGGAAGTGACGATGGTCGGCACCTTGCGCAGCGTCGAGGCGAACGCCAAGGGCTGCGCGGGAGGCATCAAGGCCGAGATGTTCGACGGCACCGAGGCGGTGATGCTGGTGTGGCTCGGACAGCGGCGCATTCCCGGCATCGAGTCCGGCCGCACTCTGCGGGTGCACGGCCGGATGGGCAAGCTCGAAAACGGCACCAAGGCGATCTACAACCCGCACTACGAAATTCAGAAGTAGTCGGCGGGCACGTACCGTCTAACTCGTGTCCGAAAAGCAATCCGGCGCTCAAGCCATCCTTGGGCAGATGGGCGGCATCAGCGGCCTGATCTACTCGTCGCTGCCCGTTCTGGTGTTCGTCCCCGTCTCCTCGCTCTTCGGGCTGGTGCCCGCGATCGTCGCGGCGCTGGCCGTCGCCGCGCTCATCTTGATCTGGCGGCTGGTCCGCAAGGAATCGGTGCAGCCGGCGATATCGGGGTTCATGGGCGTCGGGATCTGCGCGCTGATCGCCTACATCGTGGGCGAGTCCAAGGGCTACTTCCTGTACGGCATCTGGATGTCGCTCTTCTGGGCGGTGGTTTTCCTGGCCTCGGTGCTGATCCGCAGGCCCATAGTGGGTTACATCTGGAGCTGGGTCAACGGCCACGACCGCGCCTGGCGCGGCGTGCGCAAGGCGGTGCTGGTCTTCGACATCGCCACCATCACGTGGGTGTTGGTCTTCGCGTCGCGGTTCGTCGTTCAGCGCCAGCTCTACGACGCCGACGAGACGGGCTGGCTGGCCACGGCGCGGATCGCGATGGGTTGGCCGCTGACCGCGGTGGCCGCGTTGGCCACATACCTGGCGATCCGGTCGGCTCAGCGGGCGCTACACGCGCACGCCCCCGCGGAGCCCGAAGACGTCGGTTCCGACGCCGGGGACGCGGTGCGGGAAACCTAGTTGGCCGGCACGGGCGAGCGAACCGATCGACCGCTCATCGCGGTCGCCATCCTGGCATCGTTCGTGGCGTTCCTCGACGGCTCGGTGGTCAACCTCGCGCTTCCCGCGATAAGCCGCGAATTCGGCGGCGGGCTGGCCTTGCAGCAGTGGGTGATCGACGGCTATCTGCTCACCCTCGGCGCGCTCATCCTCGTGGCGGGTGCGATATCCGATGCCTTCGGGCGGTTGGTCGTGTTGAGGATGGGCCTGGTCATCTTCGCGGCGTCGTCGTTGCTGTGTGCAGCCGCACCGAGCGGCTGGGTGCTGGTGGCCGCCCGCTGCCTGCAGGGCGTGGGCGCCGCCTTCCTGGTGCCGAGCTCGTTGGCGATGATCAACGCCCGGTTCTCGGGTCCCAGGCAGGCCGCAGCGATCGGCACCTGGACCGCTTGGACCGGAACGGCTTTCGTCATCGGCCCGCTGCTCGGCGGGGTCCTCGTCGACGCGCTGAACTGGCGCTGGATCTTCGGAGTCAACGTGGTGCCGTTGATCGTCACGCTGTACTTGACCACCAAGCTCGCCGACGAGGAGTTCCGGTCCGACCGACGGGCGAAGGTCGATGTCGTCGGCGCGGTACTCACCGCGGTCGGCCTGACGGGCGCTGTGTACGCGCTCATCGAGCAGCAGCGCATGGGCTTGTCCCATCCGGCGGTGCTCATCAGCCTGATCGTCGGGGTCGCCTGTCTGGTCGCGTTCCCGTGGTGGGAACGCAGAGCGTCGAGTCCGATGATGCCGCCGCAGATCTTCTCCGCGCGCAACTTCGCGGTCGGGAACCTCGCCACGGTGTTCCTCTATGCGGCGGTGACGCTGGGCATGCTGCTGGTGGCGTTGTTCCTCCAGGAGACCGCGGGCCTGTCGGCCACCGCGGCCGGCCTCGCCACACTGCCGATACCGGTGTTCTCATTCTTTTTCGCGCGCTGGTTCGGCAGCCTGGCGGGCAGGCATGGGCCGCGGCTCTACATGGCTCTCGGCCCGCTGGTTGCGGCCGCCGGTTATCTGCTGATGACGCGCGTGTCCGAGCCCGTCGAACTCTGGACTCAGCTGCTGCCCGGCCTGGTGGTGTTCGGGCTCGGGCTGTCGATGACGGTGTCGCCGTTGACGGCGGCGATTCTGGCGGCGGTGGATCCGGCGCAGAGCGGGATCGGCTCCGCGATCAACAACGCGATCTCCCGCATCGCCGGACTGGTCGCGGTCGCCCTCACAGGTGTGATCATCGGCGGGCGAATGGATTTCGGCGGGTTTCGCCTCGGCCTGGACACCGCGGCGGCCCTCCTCGTGGTGGCCGGGGTGATCTCGTTGGTCGGCATCCGCAACAGGGAAGGCGACTACAGCCGGGTGTCTGCGGAGGCTGCAGCGGTATGCCACGACCGGGTGACGCCGCCGCCTGCCTACTGACGGCGGTGTGCGCTAGCGGATCTGCGGATGCAGCAGCAGCTCGCGCAGCTCGTCCTCGACCTCGGTGACGGCCACGAAGAGCAGCTCGTCGCCGCCCTCCAGTGGCTCGTCGCCCTCCGGCACGATGACCCGCGACCCGCGAAGGATGGTCACCAGGGCCGCGTCGCGGGGCAGCTGCAGCTTGCGCAGCGGCTTTCCGCCCCACGGTGTGTCGACCGGGAGGGTGATCTCTATCAGGTTGGCCTGGCCGGTGCGAAACGCCATCAGGTGCACCAGGTCGCCGACCGCAACGGCCTCTTCCACCAATGAGGCCAGCATCCGAGGGGTCGACACGGCGACGTCAACGCCCCATGCCTCGTCGAAGAGCCACTCGTTGCGGGGATCGTTGGCCCGGGCGACCACCCGCGGCACCGCGAACTCCGTCTTGGCGAGCAAGCTGACCACCACGTTGACCTTGTCGTCGCCCGTCGCGGCGATCACGACCTCGAACTCCTCCAAATGGATGGACTCCAGAAGTGTGAGCTCACACGCGTCGCCGAGGCGCCAGTGCGCCGCGGGGATGGCGTCGACGTCGATGTGGCCGGGATTGCGTTCGAGCAGTGTGACGTCGTGCCCGTTCTCGATGAGCTCCCGTGCGATGGAGCGGCCGACGGCACCCGCACCAGCGATCGCAACCTTCACTACGCGCCCTCGCTGTCTTCGCTTGGCGGCAGCGCGGCGATGGCCAGCGCCTCGGCGATGTGGCCTGCGATGGCGGCGACGTACACCTGGTCGCTGGCCTGGATCACCGTCTTCTGGTCGGGTAGAAGTCCGGTGCCGAACCGGATGATGAACGCCACCCGGCCACCGGTGGCGGCCTCGAGGTCGGTCACCCGGCGACCCACCCAGCCTTCGTGCAGCGCAAGTTCGGCCACGCCGACGTTGCCCGACGGGTCGCGCCACTTGGTGGTCTCGGTCTCCCTTGTCAGCACGTTGAGCAGCCGGTCGGTGGTCCAGGGCACGGTGGCCACCGTCGGGATGCCGAGCCGTTCGTAGACCTTGGCGCGTTTCGCGTCGTAGATGCGGGCGACGACCCGCTCCACGCCGAACGTCTCGCGAGCCACCCGCGCCGAGATGATGTTTGAGTTGTCGCCGGAGGACACGGCGGCGAACGCGGACGCGTCCTCGATACCCGCCCGCAGCAGCACGTCGCGGTCGAATCCCATCCCCAGCACGCGTTCGCCGGGGAACTCGGGGGAAAGCCGGTTGAACGCCGTGCTGTCACGGTCGATCACCGCGACGTCATGCCCGATCCGGGCCAGGCCGTCGGCCAGCGATGCGCCCACACGGCCGCACCCCATCACCACTACTCGCACCTTTGCGGTCCTTTCGGCTGCAGCTTGAGATTGCCGTCTTCAAATCTGCGCACTCGGAACGCTACCGCCAAACCCGACTGGGCTTACTCTTGGCTCTCGTGTCCAAGCTTTCGACCGCCGCGCGCCGGTTGGTCCTCGGCAGGCCGTTCCGCAGTGACAGGCTCTCCCACACGTTGTTGCCCAAGCGGATCGCCCTGCCCGTCTTCGCTTCCGACGCGCTGTCGTCAGTGGCCTACGCGCCCGAGGAGATCTTCCTTGTGCTGTCGGTGGCGGGCCTCGCCGCGTTCTCGATGGCGCCGTGGATCGGTATCGCCGTCGGGGCGGTGATGCTCATCGTCATCGCGAGCTACCGGCAGAACGTGCACGCCTATCCTTCCGGCGGCGGCGACTACGAGGTGGTGACTACCAACCTCGGCCCGACGGCAGGCCTCACGGTGGCCAGCGCGCTGCTGGTGGACTACGTGCTCACCGTCGCGGTGTCGATGGCGTCGGCGATGTCCAACATCGGGTCCGCGGTGCCGTTCATCAACCAGCACAAGGTGTGGATCGCCGTCATCGCTATCGTGGTACTGGCTTCGGCGAACCTGCGAGGCCTGCGCGAGTCGGGCACCGCGTTCGCCATCCCGACCTACGCCTTCATGATCGGTATGTACCTCATGCTCGGCTGGGGTCTGTTTCAGATCAATGTGCTCGGGACGCCGCTGCGCGCCGAGTCGGCGGGCTTCGAGTTGCACGCCGAGCACGGCGACATCCTCGGGTTCGCCATGGTGTTCCTCGTTGCCCGTGCGTTCTCGTCCGGCTGCGCCGCGCTGACGGGCGTGGAGGCGATCAGCAACGGCGTGCCCGCCTTCCAGAAACCCAAGTCCCGCAACGCCGCAACGACGTTGCTTCTGCTGGGCGGCATCGCGGTGTCCCTGTTCCTGGGCATCATCCTGCTGGCCAAGGAAACCGGCGTGAAAATCGCCGAGCGGCCGCACGAGCAGCTGATCGGCGCCCCGCCCGACTACCACCAGAAGACGCTGATCGCCCAGCTCGCCGACGCGGTCTTCCACGATTTCCCCCTGGGGCTGTACCTGATCGCGGGCGTCACCGCGCTGATTCTGGTGCTGGCCGCCAACACGGCCTTCAACGGCTTCCCCGTGCTGGCCTCGATCCTGGCCCAGGACCGCTATCTGCCCCGGCAGTTGCACACCCGCGGCGACCGGCTGGCGTTCTCGAACGGCATCCTGTTCCTCGCCCTGGCGGCGATCGCGTTCATCGTCGCGTTCCAGGCTCAAGTCACAGCGTTGATCCAGCTCTACATCGTCGGCGTGTTCGTCTCGTTCACGCTGAGCCAGATCGGCATGGTTCGGCACTGGACGCGGTTATTGGCGGTGGAGAACGACCCCGTGGTTCGCGCGAAGATGAAACGCTCGCGGGTGATCAACACGATCGGGTTGATCTGCACGGGCACCGTGCTCGTCATTGTGGTGGTCACCAAATTCGTTGCGGGCGCGTGGATCGCGATCCTCGCGATGGGCGGGCTGTTCATGCTGATGAAAGCGATCCGCAAGCACTACGACACCGTCGCCCGCGAGTTGGAGGAGCAGCAGGCCGCCGAGGAGGGCGGGATCGTGCTGCCGAGCCGCAATCACGCCATCGTGCTGGTGTCCAAGCTGCACCTGCCGACCATGCGTGCGCTGGCCTACGCACGGGCAACCCGGCCAGATGAACTCGAGGCCATCACCGTCAGTGTCGACGACGGGGAGACCCGCGCGCTGGTGCACCATTGGGAGGACAGCGATATCTCGGTACCGCTCAAGGTGATTGCCTCGCCCTACCGGGAGATCACCCGCCCGGTGCTGGAATACGTCAGGCGGATCAGCAAGGAGTCACCGCGCACCGTCGTCACCGTCTTCATCCCCGAATACGTCGTCGGCCACTGGTGGGAGCAGGTCCTGCACAACCAGAGCGCTCTGCGACTGAAAGGCCGGCTGCTGTTCATGCCGAACGTGATGGTGACATCCGTTCCCTGGCAGCTGAATTCGTCGGAGCGGCTGAAGAGGCTGCAACCCCATGCGGCGCCCGGGGATGCCCGTCGAGGCTTCCTGGATTGATCGACGAACTCACGCTGGCCACGGGGGCGCCGGCGAACGGCGGAAGTTGCGTCGCGCGGCATGACGGCCGCGTGGTGTTCGTCCGCTATGCACTGCCTGGCGAACAGGTCCGCGTCCGGGTGGTGGCCGACCATGGATCCTATTGGCACGCAGACGTTGTCGAGGTGCTCGAAGCCTCGCCCGACCGGATCGAGTCGTTGTGCCCTATCGCCGGCGTGGACGGCGCAGGCTGCTGCGATCTGGCGTTCGCTTCGCCGGAGGCGGCCCGCAGGCTGAAGGGTGCCGTAGTGGCCAACCAGCTGGCGAAGCTGGGCGGATATCACTGGTGCGACGAAGCCGACGCGTCCGCCGAACCGGTCGGCGCCGGTGCACCGACCGGTTGGCGTACCAGGGTCCGGCTGGATACCTCCGACGACGGCCATGCGGGGTTCCACCGCTATCACAGCGCGGCATTGGTCACCGACCTGCGCTGCGGACAGTTGCCCGACGGGGCGCTGGCCGGCCTCAGTGAGGGCGGCTGGCCGACCGGGGCGCACCTGCACGTCGCACTCGACGACGACGGCGCGCGCCACGTCGTGCAGTCAGGCCCGCGGATCGGCAGGCGCACGGCCACGCGGGTCGTCGAGGGCGGTTACGAGGCGACGCAACGGGTCGGTGAACGGGTGTGGCGGGTGCCGGTGACGGCGTTCTGGCAGGCCCACCGTGATGCGGCGCGGGTGTACAGCGAGCTGGTGGGCCAGTGGGCGCAGCTGGCCGACGGAATGGTGGCGTGGGATCTGTACGGCGGCGCCGGAATCTTCGCGGCGGTGCTCGGCGAGGCCGTAGGTGACAGCGGGCGGGTGTTGACCGTGGACACATCGCGCGGCGCATCCCGTTCGGCGCGGGCTGCGCTGGCCGATCTGAGCAATGTGTCGGTGGTGACCGACTCTGTGCGACGGGCGATCTCGGCTCAGTCCCGGCGCGCCGACGTTGCGGTCCTCGACCCGCCTCGGTCGGGTGCGGGCCGTGATGTGATCGATCTGCTGGCGGCTGCCGCAGTGCCACGAATTATTCATATCGGTTGTGAGGCAGCCTCATTCGCCCGCGATGTGGGTCTCTACCTGGCCCGCGGCTACCAGGTGGAGACCATGCGGGTGTTCGACTCGTTCCCGCTGACACACCACATCGAGAGCATCGCGGTGCTGACGCGCTAGCGTGCACCGCGACGTCGCGGCTGTCAGTGGGCTGCGCCCTCTCCGCTGCCCGCGTGCGCGGCCACCGAGGTGTGGGGGCCGAACTCGGTGGCGATGACCGAGATGCTGTTGGCCGGAAATCCGCCGCGGCGAGCGTGCTCGCGGATGGCGTCCTCGTCGTCGGCCTCGTGCACGCAGTAGATCTTGTCGCCGGCGACGTAGCTGGTGATCCAGCGATACGGCACGCCGAGCGATTCGACGACGCCGTTGGACTTGCCGGCGATCGCGGCCAGCTCGTCCTGGCTGAGCTCACTGGCCCCGGGAATCTCCCGTTCGATGACATAGCGCTTCATGGCTTCTTGCTCCTGTGTGTTGTCAGCCGCGACGGTCTGTCGGGCAGGACCAACGTTGCTGCACCGGATCGCCGTGCACATGGGGAGAAGTTCCCCCATCTTGTGTCGAGTCGGTATTTCTGCTGTTCGCAGGGCCGATCGCACTAACATCGGGCTTCGTGATGCTCGCTGATCGGGATCACCAGCTCGGCGAGATCATCGCCAGGGCCGACGACGCGCGGGCAGGGCGGGGCGGACTGGTCCTCGTGTCGGGGAAGTCCGGCGCAGGCAAGACCTCGTTCGTCGAGGCGTTCGTCGACCGTTGGGTGAAAGACGAGCGCGTGCTGTGGGGCGCGTGCGACCCGTTGCCAACCCCTCGACCGCTCGGCCCGATACACGACATCGCGAACCGCCTCGCACCCGCGACGCAGGCGGTTTTGGCCGAAAGTGAAGCGCCCTACGACATTTTCGACGCCGTCTACGACGATCTGCGCATGGCGCCGTCGGTGCTCGTGATCGACGATCTGCAGTGGGCCGATCAGGGCACCATCGACCTCCTTCGGTTCGTGCTGAAAGACGCGTCGCGCAGACGCGGTCGCTCGCCGTCGGCATCGTCCGCGACGACGAGGTCGGTGTCGGCCACCCGCTTCGCGTGCTGCTCGGCGACGCAGCGCGATCCACGCGCGCGTGCTCGCTGCCGCTACCCCCGCTCAGCCTCGACGCGGTCGGGCGGTTGGTCGGCGAGGGCGCCGTCGACCCCGAATGGCTACACCGGGTCACCGGTGGCAACGCGTTCTTCGTGTGCGAGATGCTCGAACACCACCATGGCCCGGATACGGATCTGCCGACGACGGTTCGGGACGCGGTGCTGGCCCGTACATCGGATCTCGACCCCGCCGCGTGGGATGCGCTGAACCTGCTGACGTGTTCGCCCGGCGCGGTACCGGACCGGCTGTTGACCGATCTGGGGGTCACGCTGCCCGCCTTGCGGACACTGTCGGACGCTGGCCTTACCCGCAGAAGTGCACGCGGCGTGGCGTTCCGCCACGACCTGTGCCGAATGGCCGTCAGCAGCGTCATCCCGCCTGGCGCCGAGGCCGGCCTGCACCGGCGACTGCTGGACGCCTACGAGGCGACGTCGGGCGTCGATCCCGCCGTGCTGACGCATCACGCGCTCGGCGCGGGCGATGTCGAGCGCATCAGGCGGGCCGCCTACGACGCGGGTGCCGTGGCGGCGCGAACCGGCGCGCACACCCAGGCCGCCGAGTTCTTCACGATCGCGCTGGATCACGGCGGAGCGTCGACGGCCGATGACGAGGCCGAGCTTCTCGAGCTGATGGCATGGGAGTTCTACCTGATCGACAAGCTGCCGACGCGATCAGCGCCTGTCAGCGCGCATTGCGCATACGAGAGGAGCTGGGCGAGTCGGCGGCGGTGAGTGCGAACCACCACGCGTTGTCGGT
>NZ_JAVHWK010000126.1:0-14765 GCF_032159775.1 Mycobacterium sp. | reverse complement strand
ATCGGTGTCCGAGGGGGGACTTGAACCCCCACGCCCGTTAATAGGGCACTAGCACCTCAAGCTAGCGCGTCTGCCATTCCGCCACTCGGACCTGGCCCCCAGACCAGCCGGGAGCAGCTAAGGCTATCGGATCGAGCTGCCCAGCCTCAAACCCGACAGCGGTGCAGGTGGTAGACAAGGTGACTGTGAGCCAACCTCTCAACGCCGTCGACGAGGTGGTCGACCTCGTCCGCGCGCTGATCCGGTTCGACACCTCCAACACCGGGGAGCTCGCCACCACAAAGGGCGAGGCCGAATGCGCCCGGTGGGTCGCCGAGCAACTGGAAGAGGTCGGCTACGAAACCGAGTACATCGAGGCGGGAGCTCCCGGTCGGGGCAATGTATTCACCCGGCTGAAGGGCGCCGACAGCTCGCGTGGCGCCCTGATGCTGCACGGCCACCTCGACGTGGTGCCCGCCGAGGCGTCGGACTGGAGCGTGCACCCGTTCTCCGGTGCGCTGGAAGACGGATACGTGTGGGGTCGCGGTGCGGTCGACATGAAGGACATGGTCGGCATGCTGATCGCGGTCGCCCGCGCCTTCAAGCGTTCCGGCACCGTGCCGCCGCGCGACCTGGTGTTCGCGTTCGTGTCCGACGAGGAGGCGGGCGGAAACTACGGCTGCAAATGGCTCGTCGAGAACCGGCCCGACCTGTTCGAGGGCGTGACCGAGGCGGTCGGCGAGGTCGGCGGGTTCTCGCTGACGATCCCTCGGCGCGAGGGCGGAGAGCGCAGGCTCTATCTGATCGAAACGGCCGAGAAGGCCATGATGTGGATGCGGTTGAGCGCTCGCGGGCGGGCCGGCCACGGCTCAATGATCCACGACAACAACGCCGTCACCGCCGTCGCCGAGGCGACAGCGAAGCTGGGGCGCCATCAGTTCCCGGTGTTTCTGACCGACTCCGTCGAGCAGTTCCTGACGGCCGTCGCGGAGGAGACGGGTTACACCTTCGATGTGGAGTCGCCCGATCTCGAGGGCGCGATCGCCAAGCTGGGTCCGATCGCCAGGATCGTCGGCGCGACACTGCGCGACACGGCCAACCCCACGATGCTGAAGGCCGGCTACAAAGCCAACGTGATCCCTGCCACGGCGGAGGCCGTGATCGACTGCCGCGTCCTGCCCGGCCGGCTGGAGGCCTTCCTGCGGGAGGTCGACGAGATCATCGGCCCCGACGTGACCCGCGAATGGATCACCGAACTGCCGCCGTATGAGACCAGCTTCGACGGCGAACTGATCGACGCGATGAACAACGCGCTGCTGGCCGCCGATCCCGACGCCCGCACGGTGCCGTACATGCTGTCGGGGGGCACCGACGCAAAACACTTCGCCACGCTGGGAATTCGCTGCTTCGGTTTCGCGCCGCTGAAGCTGCCGCCCGACCTGGATTTCGCCGCGCTGTTCCACGGTGTCGATGAGCGGGTACCCGTCGATGCACTGACGTTCGGTGCGCAGGTTCTCGAGCAGTTCCTGCTGCACTGCTGATCACCGAATCGAAAGGACGACCGATGGCATTTCCGTACAACACCTACGACCACCTGCCGGAGCTTCCCTCGTTCACGCTGACGTCCGAGTCGTTCACCGATGGCGAAGCATGGTCTAACGACCAGGTCAGCGGCATCATGGGCGCCGGCGGTGAGGATGTCTCTCCGCAGCTGAGCTGGTCGGGGTTCCCCGAGGAGACCCAGAGCTTCGCCGTGACCGTGTACGACCCCGACGCGCCGACGGGATCGGGCTTCTGGCACTGGGCCGTCGCCAACCTGCCCGCGTCGGTCACCGGCCTGCCTGCAGGCGCGGGCGATGGCAGTGAATTGCCCGGTGGTGCAGTAACTTTGACCAACGACGCCGGCCAGAGGCGCTTCATCGGCGCCGCGCCGCCGCCGGGACACGGAGTGCACCGCTACTACGTCGTGGTACATGCCGTCGGCACCGAGAAGCTTGATCTGCCCGATGGGGCGACCCCGGCCTTTCTGGGTTTCAACCTGTTCCAGCAGGCGATCGCCAGGGCGATCATCCACGGCACCTATGAGCAGAACTAGCTAGTGCACCGCTGAGCCGACGGCCTCTGCCAGCGACGCGAACCCGCCGTCGTGTAAGCGGCGGGCGACGCCGTCGTGAATGTGCTTGGCCCACAAGCCCCCGCCGTAGATGAAGCCGGTGTAGCCCTGCAACAGCGACGCTCCAGAGGTGATGCGGTCCCAGGCGTCATCGGCGGTCTCGATACCGCCGACACTGATCAATACCAGCCGGTCGCCCACCCGCCGGTAGAGCCGCCGCAGAATCTCCGCAGACCGCCGTGCGACCGGTGGCCCGGAGATTCCACCGGCACCGAGCTCGTCGACCCCGGGGGTGGCAAGACCGGCACGCGAAACAGTCGTGTTGGTGGCGACGATCCCTGCCAGCCCCAATTCGACTGCGAGATCAGCGATCTCGTCGACATCAGAGTCGGAAAGATCCGGCGCGATCTTGACGAGGACCGGTGTGCTTGTCTCTTCTCGCACCGCGGCCAGAATCGGCCGCAGCGCCTCGACGGCCTGCAGGCCACGCAGACCGGGCGTATTGGGTGAGCTCACGTTGACCACCAGATAGGCCGCCAGCGGGCCGACAAGCCGAGCACTCTGCCGGTAGTCGTCGACGGCACGCTCGGCGGGAACGGCCTTGGTCTTGCCGATGTTGACCCCGATCGGCACATCCGGCGTGTGCCGCGCCAGCCGTAGTGCGAGCTCGGCGGCGCCGCTGTTGTTGAAACCCAGCCGGTTGAGCAGCGCCCGGTCCTGCGGCAGCCGGAACATCCGGGGTGGGGGATTGCCAGGCTGGGCCTGCGCGGTGACGGTGCCGACCTCGGCGTACCCGAACCCCAGCGCGCCCCAGGCGGTCAACCCGACGCCGTTCTTGTCGAAGCCTGCCGCCAGCCCCATCGGCCCGGGAAATCGAACGCCCAACACGGTGCTCTCCAGCACGGGATCGCGCGGCGCCAACCGTTTCGCCATGGCGCGACGGGCCGGTGTCGGGGCCGTGCCGGTGCGCAGCGCGGTGAAAACCCAGGAGTGAATACGCTCCGCGGGGATCAAAAAGAACGCCCGCCGGACGGCGCCATACATCATCTACATCGCCGGCTGGTCGGCGACGTCCAGGCTGTTGGCGGCGGACTTCTTGCGACGCAACAACACTCGGCGACTGCCGTCGGTGTACAGCCGGACGCGGGTCAGCTCCCAGCCGCGGTACTCCGCTTCGATCGACAATCTCGTGGAGGCGCTGATGCGGGTCAAGTCGGGCGGCAGCCGCAGAGGCACCCACTCGTACTCGTCAGACAGATCGGCATCCCAGCCCGGTGGCATCAGGCCGCGCTGAACCGCCGTCACGGCACGCCTCCGGCGTTGGCGATCACCTGAACCCCGGCTCCGGTACCCGACACCACATACAGGGTGCCAGACGCCTCGTCGAAGGCCAGGGAGTTCGGCTGCTGCACGGTTGAATAACGCACCTTCTCGACAGGTATTCCGGTGGCCAGATCGTAACCAATGACCATATTCGTCGATGTCTGTGACACCCAGGTCAGCCGCGCCGACCCGACGAGGCCGTACGGTGCGTCCCGAACCGGGTAGCGCTGACGCAGCATCAGTGGGTCGGCGCCGAATACCAGAAGGGCGTTTCCGCGGGTGTCGGCGACCAACACCCGGCCCGCCGGGTCGACGGCCAGTGTGGTGGCCCCTTCACCGGCGCGCAGCGCGTGCTCGGCCTTGCTCCCACTGGCGTCTACAGTCGTTACCGAGGTCTGGCCCCGATCGAGTACCACGGCCGTATTGCCCTGTGTGACAACAGCATCGACGCGAGCAAAGATTTTCAGCTCGGCACCGACGGTGGTGTCGGAGGTCAACGTGTAGACCGCCCCGTCCGCGCTGCCGAGAACCAGCCTGCCGTCGGCACGCCGGGCGATCGCGGTGAACTCGGTGCCCTCGTGGCCGTCGACGGGCACCCGGTTGACCCGGCCCGCAGCGATATCGACCACGAAGTACCCACCGTGCGTCGACGCGTAGACGTGCCCACGGTCGTCGCCGGTCATCGCGGTCGCCGCCGCGGGAAGGGGCACGTCGCGGCCGAGCCCTTTCGCCGGCAGCACGGTGACCACGGCGCGATCGGTCTCGTCGGGCCCCAGCGCCACCAACGACCCCGTCGTGGCGTCGAACAGCACGGACTTCGGATGACCCGCGATCGGGCGCACAACGCCCGCGGGCGGCTTGTTCAGCGGCGGCGAGACCGCGGCCTCCGCGGGTGCGATTGTCGGCGGCGGTGCGTCGGCGGCTTTCGATGTGCACGACGTCACAGCACACCCGATCACCACGAGCACACCACAACATGCCGCTTGACCTGCATGTTTGATACGGGTTAGCAACGGGTAGCTTTCCGGCGTGCGAAGTGGACGGCGATCGAACAGCAAGTGTAGGCATGCCACCCTGCGGAGTAGGCTTCAGTCATGAGCCTCGCGCCGAGCCGTGATTCGGCCGACAAAGGGTTCGCCCTCGAAGAAATTTCCACTGGGCTGTACGCCAGCGGCTTCGGCCAGTTGGGCGACGGCCGCAGTTTCTCCTTCCACGTCGAGCATCATCAGCTGATCGTCGAGATCTACCGACCCCGGCTCGCGGGACCGGTTCCGCAGGCCGAGGACGTGGTGGCCACCGCAACGCGCAAGGCAGGCGACATCGACCTTTTCGACGAACGCAGCCTCGTCGCGGCGGTGCGGGACGCGGTGGCCGACGCACAACCGGTGCCGCGCACAGCGCGCTGACGAATCCTCACGGTACGGTCGTCGTCGTGATCGAGGCGCCGGCGATGTCGTGGCTGCAAGTTGTCGTCCTTTCGGTCCTGCAGGGGCTGACCGAGTTCCTGCCGGTGTCGTCGTCGGGGCATCTGGCGATCGCATCGAGGGTGTTCTTCGCCGATGACGCGGGCGCATCGTTCACTGCGGTAACGCAACTGGGCACCGAATTCGCGGTGCTGGTGTATTTCGCCCGCGACATCGTCCGCATCGTCAAGGCCTGGTGCAGCGGCCTTTTCAACACCGCCGCCCGCAACGCCGACTACCGCCTCGGCTGGTACGTCATCATCGGCACCATCCCGATCGGCTTGTTGGGCTTGCTCTTCAAGGACGAAATCCGCACGGGCGCAAGGAATCTCTGGCTGATCGCGTCCGCACTCGTGGTCTTCTCGGCGGTGATCGCGGCCGCCGAGCACTTCGGTCGGCAGACCCGCGACGTCGAGCAGCTCACCTGGCGTGACAGCGTGACCGTCGGCCTCGCCCAGTGCCTTGCGCTGGTGCCGGGCGTGTCTCGGTCCGGCGCGACGATCAGCGCAGGCCTTTTCCTCGGGCAGACACGCGAGCTGGCCGCCCGGTTCGGCTTCCTTCTTGCCATCCCCGCGGTGTTCGCCTCGGGGTTGTTCTCGCTGCCCGACGCGTTTCATCCCGTGGGTGACGGGATGAGCGCCAGTGGCCCGCAACTGCTGGTGGCCACCGTCATCGCATTCGTCGTCGGCTTCGCGGCGGTGTCCTGGTTCCTGAGGTTCCTGGTGCGGCACAGCATGTACTGGTTCGTCGGCTATCGCGTCGTTCTCGGCACGGTGGTGCTGATCCTGCTCGGCACGGGAGTGGTGTCCGCGACATGACAGTCATCCTGCTGCGGCACGGCCGCTCGACCTCGAACACCGCGCAGACGCTCGCAGGGCGCAGCGACGGCGTCGACCTGGACGACAAGGGTCGGGAGCAGGCAGCGGCGCTAGTGGGCCGGATCGGGTCGCTACCGATCCGCGCCGTCGTACGTTCGCCACTGCTGCGGTGCCAGAGCACCGTCGAACCGCTTGCCGCCGCCCTCGGCCTCGAGCCCATCGTGGAAGAACGCCTGTCCGAGGTGGACTACGGCGAGTGGACCGGCCGCAAAATCGGCGACCTGGTCAAAGAGCCGCTGTGGGCGGTGGTGCAGCAGCAGCCGAGCGCCGCGGTTTTCCCCGGCGGCGAAGGCCTGGCACACGTGCAGGCCCGCGCGGTGGAGGCGGTCCGGGAGCACGACCGTCGGCTCGCCGAAGAACACGGCGGCGATGCGCTGTGGGTCGCGTGCACGCACGGCGACGTGATCAAGGCGATCGTGGCCGACGCCCTCGGCACCCACCTCGACAGTTTCCAGCGGATCACCGCCGACACCGCGTCGATGAGTGTGATCCGGTACACAACGCTGCGTCCCTTCGTGGTTCACGTGAACCACACCGGCGACCAACTGGCTTCGGGTTTGACCGCCAAACCGCCCGAAACCTCCGAAGGCGAGGCGAAGGACGTGGGGCCGAGCGACGCGGTGGTCGGCGGCTCGACCGACTGAGCGCGGTATTTTGGAGGGGCCATGGCCCGCGCAATCCACGTCTTCCGCACACCCGACCGTTTCGTGGCCGGGACCGTCGGGCAGCCCGGCAACCGAACCTTCTACCTGCAAGCGGTGCATGACAAGCGGGTCGTCTCGGTGATCTTGGAAAAGCAGCAGGTCGCGGTGCTGGCTGAGCGGATCGCGGCGCTCCTGCTCGAGATCAATCGGCGGTTCGGCACCCCGGTCCCTCCCGAGACCGATGTGGAGGACCTCAGCCCGCTGGTCACACCCGTCGACGCCGAATTCCGGGTCGGCACGATGGGCCTCGGCTGGGATTCAGAGGCGGAGACGGTGGTGGTGGAGCTGCTTGCGGTCTCCGAAACCGAGTTCGACGCCTCGGTCGTGCTCGACGACGCCGAGGACGGGCCCGACGCCGTGCGCGTGTTCCTCACCCCCGAGTCCGCCCGTCAGTTCGCGACGCGGTCCAACCGGGTCATCTCGGCCGGCCGGCCGCCCTGTCCGCTCTGCGACGAGCCCCTCGACCCGGAGGGCCACATCTGCGTGCGCACCAACGGCTATCGGCGGAGCCTGCTCGAGCCCGACGATGAACCCGACGCCTAGCGAAGGCGAGGCGTTGCGTCGCGGCGAACTGACCGTCATCGGACGAATCCGATCCGCAAGCAACGCCACCTTTCTCTGCGAGGCGCACCTCGACGACCTGACGGTGCACTGCGTGTACAAGCCGGTCGCCGGTGAGGCCCCACTGTGGGACTTTCCCGAAGGCACGCTGGCCGGCCGTGAGCTCGGCGCATACCTGGTATCTGCTGCAACGGGCTGGGATGTCGTGCCCTACACCATCATTCGCGACGGGCCTGCGGGCGAGGGAATGTTGCAACTGTGGGTGGACCAACCCGGCGACGAGGTCGGCCAGAGCCCGGTTGCAGGGCCCGACCTGGTGGATCTGCTTCCAGCGGGCAAGCTTCCGCCGGGATTTCTGCCGGTGCTTCGCGCCTACGACTACGCGGGCGACGAGGTGATACTGGTGCACGCCGACGACGTACGGTTGCGCCGGATGGCCGTGTTCGACGTGTTGATCAACAACGCCGACCGCAAGGGCGGGCACATTCTGTCCGCTGTCGACGGACAGGTGTACGGCGTCGATCACGGTGTGAGCCTGCATGTCGAGGACAAGCTGCGCACCGTGCTGTGGGGATGGGCGGGCAAGCCTGTCGACGACGAGACGCTGGAGACGGTTGGCCGACTGCGCGACGAATTGCGCGGAACGCTCGGCGAGCAGTTGCGCGAGCACATCACCGGTCGCGAGGTCGACGCGTTGCGTCGCAGAGCGGTTGGCCTGCTGAACAATCCGGTGATGCCGTCGCCGGACCGGCATCGCCCGATCCCGTGGCCGGCGTTCTGATCTACAGGTGCGTGGATGCGTTGTGCCGGTACTGCATCGCGCGGTAAGGCCAGTTGGAGTCGTCGGTGGTATTCCAGTGGCTGACAACCAGATGTAGGTTGCGCAGTGTCGAGCCCGGCACGATGTAGCCGCCGTACAGCTGGCTGAGCCCGCCGGTGGCGCACCCGTCGGGGGGACTGCACCGCGGCGACGGCCACGACGTGTTTCGCAGCACCGTCGTGGTGGGAGCGGCAAGGAAGTCTTCGGTCGGATGGTTGAGCACCTTGACCCGGATAGTGCCTGAGCTCGACTCGAAATAGCTGAACACCCAACGGTTCTCGACGCGGCGAAGGCTCATCTCCCCGACCGTGGTGCCTTCGGGCAGCAACGGCTTCGGGTCGTTGTTGAACCAACCGCCTGTCCACGGATGCCACGCGGAGCGGTCCAGCAGATCATCGGCGCGCACCCGGTAGAGGTAGGCATTCTCGCGGCGGTTGAAGGCGCTCGCGATCACATAGACCGAGCCGGAATCAGGGTCGTGCTCCCAGGTGATCAGCTGCTGACGACCGTCGATGTGGGACCCGAGCCGTCGGGCGTCCGGCCCTGCGTCATGCCAGGTTTCGCCGCAGTCGTCGCTGTAGTTGATCTCGGTCCACAACACGTTGTGCAGTCCGCGGTTGACCATGGCGAACAGGTAGAGCCTGCCGCCGATCGTGATGGCGTCGGCGGGCAGCACCGTCGAGTACCCGCTGCCTTTCCAGGGGGGACCGTCGTGCTCGTAGTCCCACAGCTGGCGGGCGTAGTCCCCGCCGACCGCATCGTCGAAGGTGATTCCGTCGTTCAGGCTGCGCAGCGACGTGTCGCCGGAGCGCAGCATCACCGGGCTACGCCAGCCGGGACCGCCCGCGCGGCACTCGTCGAACGTGTCGCCGAAGATGAACCCGACGCGGCCGTCGGCGAGAGCGACCGCGATGCCCAGATCGGTGCCCCCGACGCCGAACTTCTCCGCGGAACTGCCGGGGCCGGTGAGGTCGGCGATCTTGACCGTCGGCGGCGCGACCTGCGCGGTCGCCAAGCCCCGATCGGTCACCACCTCATTATTCGGCAATACTGCTCCTGTGACCCTCACCGACGCAGCGCTGGCCGCAGACCTGGCCCGCGCCGCCGGTGAACTGCTACTGCAGGTGTGGCAGGAGGAGGGTTTCTGGGATCCGTATGACCTCGGCGACGCCGGGGACAAGCGGGCGAACACGCTGATCCTCGACGGCCTGGCGCGCGAGCGGCCCGCCGACGCGGTGCTGTCGGAAGAGGCCGTCGACGACCTGTCCCGGGTCGATGCCGACCGGGTGTGGATCGTCGACCCGCTCGACGGGACCTGGGAGTTCTCCACCCGGCGCAACGACTGGGCCGTGCACATCGCGCTCTGGCAGCGAGGCGGCGGAGCCGGGCTGCCGGCGACATCGGGCCACGGACCGGGCGGCGGAATCACCGATGCCGCGGTGGCGCTGCCTGCGTTCGGCGAGGTCTACCGCACCGACACCGTCACCCCGCCCGCGCCCCGCAGCCAAGGACCGATCAGGATCACCGCCAGCGCGAGCCGCCCGCCGGCGGTGCTGTGGCGGTTGGCCGACCAGATGGACGTGGAGCTGGTCCGAATCGGGTCGGCGGGCGCCAAGGCGATGGCCGTGGTGAGCGGCGAGGTCGACGCCTATGTGCACGCGGGAGGCCAGTGGGAGTGGGATTCCGCCGCGCCCGCGGGCGTGGTTCGGGCGGCCGGTCTGCACGCGTCGAGGTTGGACGGCTCGCCCCTGATGTACAACCGGCGCGATCCGTATCTCCCCGACCTGTTGATGTGCCGTCAAGAGTTCGCCGAGGTGCTGCTGACCGGGATCCGGTCGGTCGTCCGAGGCGGTCCGCGGCGAACCCCCTAGAGTCGAAGTCATGCAGTCGTGGCAGGCACCAAGCGTCCCGGCCCTGCCCGGCCGTGGTCCCGCGCTGCGGCTGTTCGACACCGCCGACCGGCAGGTGCGGCCGGTGTCGGCGGGCCAGGACGCCAGCATGTACGTGTGCGGCATCACCCCGTATGACGCCACCCACCTCGGCCACGCCGCCACCTACCTGACGTTCGATCTCGTGCACCGGTTGTGGCTCGACTCCGGCCACCGGGTGAACTACGTGCAGAACATCACCGACGTCGACGACCCGCTGTTCGAGCGGGCCAATCGCGACGGCATCGACTGGCGGGAGCTCGCCGACCGGGAGACCGCGCTGTTCGCCGAGGACATGAGGGCGTTGCGGGTCCTTCCGCCGCATGCCTACGTCGCCGCGACGGAGGCCATCGGCGAAGTCGTCACGCTGGTCGAGAAAATGCTCGCCTCGGGTGCGGCCTACGTCGTCGACGACGCCGAACATCCCGACGTCTATTTCCGCGCCGACGCCACCGCGCAGTTCGGCTACGAGTCCGGATACGACCGCGACACCATGCTGCGGTTGTTCGGGGAGCGCGGTGGTGACCCCGACCGCGCGGGCAAGGGCGACGCCCTCGACGCGTTGTTGTGGCGCGCGGAGCGGCTGGGTGAACCGAGTTGGCCGTCGCCGTTCGGTCCCGGCAGGCCCGGCTGGCATGTGGAGTGCGCGGCGATCGCCCTCGACCGGATCGGCACCGGCTTGGACATTCAGGGCGGCGGCAGCGACCTGATCTTCCCGCACCACGAATTCTCCGCCGCCCATGCCGAATCTGTCACGGGGGAGCGGCGATTCGCCCGGCTGTACGTGCACGCGGGAATGATCGGCTGGGACGGGCACAAGATGAGCAAGAGCCGGGGCAATCTGGTCCTGGTCTCCCGGTTGCGCGCCGACGGAGTCGAACCGGCGGCGATTCGGCTCGGGCTGCTCGCCGGTCATTACCGCGCTGACCGGTCGTGGAGTGATTCGGTGCTGGCCGATGCGGCGCTCCGGCTGCAGCGCTGGCGAGACGCGACGACATTGGCGGTCGGGCCCGATGCAGCCGATGTGGTGGCCCGAGTGCGCGGGTATTTGGCCGACGACCTCGACACACCGAAAGCTCTTGCCGCGCTTGATGGTTGGGCTACTGATGCGCTCAACTACGGCGGGCACGACAGCGAGGCACCGCAAACGGTGGCGACCGCGATCGACGCATTGTTGGGCGTCGAGCTTTAACAGACCCACGAGAGGGAGTACGCATGAGTTCCGTGAACGGCAAGGTCGTCTTGATCACCGGGGGCGGTCGTGGTGTCGGCGCCGAAGTGGCGCGCCGCCTGCATGCCAACGGCGCCGAGTTGGTGCTCACCGATGTCGACGAGGCCGCACTGCGGGAGATCGGCACCGAGTTGCGTGAGGACCGGGTGCTGACCGCTGTCGCCGACGTCCGCGACCTCGCGGCCATGCAGGATGTGGCATCCCAAGCGGTGGACCGATTCGGCGGCATCGACGTCGTGATGGCCAATGCCGGGATCTCCACGTACGGTTCGATTCTCAAGGTCGACCCGGAAGCTTTTCGCACTCTGGTCGACGTCAACATTGTGGGCGTCTTCAACACGGTTCGCGCCGCACTGCCTTCGGTGATCGACCGGCGAGGCTATGTGCTGATCGTGTCGTCTGCGGCGGCATTCGCCGCGTCGCCGGGTTTGGCGCCGTATAACGCCGCGAAGGCGGGAGTCGAACAGTTCGCAAGCGCGTTGCGCCTCGAGGTCGCTCATCTCGGCGTCGATGTCGGGTCAGCGCACATGCTCTGGATCGACACGCCGCTGGTGCAGGACGCCAAGTCGGACCTGCCGAGTTTCCGCAAGATGCTCGACTCGCTGCCGGGCCCGCTCGGCAAGACCACCTCGGTCGAGGCCTGCGGGAGGGCGTTCGTCAAGGGCATCGAGAGGCGCAAACGCTACGTCTACTGTCCTGACTACGTTGCGGTCATGCGCTGGCTCAAACCGCTGCTGACCACCCGGCTCGGTGAGGCCACCACCCGGAAATCCGTTCCAGAACTGTTGCCGCAGATGGACGCCGAGGTCGAGGCACTCGGCCGGTCGATGAGTGCCCGCACCAAGGAAGTGGAGAAGTGATGATCCGCGTGCTCGCGGTGCTGGGTGCGCTCGTGCTTCTTGCCGGGTGCACCGCCAAGGAGGGCGAGGAGGCGACGACGTCCGCGCCGTCGCCTTCTTCATCTGCGGTCAGCCCTGATCAGGCGCGCGCGATCGCGAAGGAGGCCTACATCTGGGGCTTCCCGATGGTCGACAACTACCGGGTGCAGTACGCGTATTTCGTCAACAACCAGGATCCCGAGTACAAGGGCGGCTGGAACGAAATCCACAACACCGCACGGGTGTACACACCCGAGGACAAGGCGATCCAGACACCCAACTCGGACACACCGTATTCGGCTGTCGGCGCCGACCTGCGGACGGAGCCGCTGGTGTTGACGGTGCCGCCCATCGAACAGGACCGCTACTACTCGCTTCAGTTCGTCGACGGCTACACCTACAACTTCCATTACGTCGGCAGCCGCACCACCGGCAACGGCGGCGGCAAGTATCTGCTCGCCGGTCCGAACTGGAAGGGTGACAAGCCCGAGGGCGTCAACGAGGTCATACGCTCCGACACGGACCTGGCGTTCGTGCTGTACCGCACGCAGTTGCTCGGTCCTTCCGACATCGACAAGGTGAAGGAAGTGCAGGCCGGCTACCAGGTCACGCCGCTGTCGGCCTTTCTCAACCAGCCGCCGCCAGCGCCCGCGCCGGCGATCGACTTCGTTCCGCCGCTGACGCCCGACCAGCAGAAGACTTCACCCCAGTTCTTCGAAATCCTCGGCTTCGCAATGCGTTTCGCCCCGGTACTGCCCGACGAAAAGAAGATGCGCGAACGCTTCTCGTCCATCGGCATCGGTCCCGACGGAGATTTCGACGCAGACAGGCTCAGCCCCGAGATGCGCAAGGCCGTCGAGGACGGCATGGCCGACGCGTGGGCGGAGTTCGACACCTTCAAGAAGGAGAAGGTCGACACCGACCAGGTCAGCTCAGCGTACTTCTTCGGGACGGCGGGAGATCTGAAGGGCAACTACCTGTACCGGATGGCGGGCTCGGTGCTCGGCATCTACGGCAACACCGCCGCCGAAGCGATCTACCCCGCGTCGTTCAACGACTCCACGGGCGCCCCGCTCACCGGCGCGAACAATTATGTGTACCGGTTCGCCAAGGATCAGCTTCCGCCGGTGAACGCGTTCTGGTCGCTGACGATGTACGAGCTGCCGCAGAGCCTGCTCGTGGCGAACCCGATCAACCGCTACCTGATCAACTCGCCGATGCTGACCAGCCTGGTGCCCGACAAGGACGGCGGTTACACCTTCTACCTGCAAAGCGAGTCGCCGGGCGCGGACAAGGAGTCCAACTGGCTGCCCGCGCCGAAGGGACCGTTCGTGGTCGTGCTGCGGCTGTATTGGCCCAAACCCGACGCGCTCAACGGCACCTGGACGGCCCCGAAGCCCGAGAAGGCCTAGCTCTAGCCTCTGCCGTGCCTGTTCTTCCGCTATCCGCGGCCGTGCCTGTTCTTCCGCTACCCGCGGCCGTGCCTGTACTTCCGCTACCCGCGGAAGCCCGGGCCGCGGCGGCGTAGATAGCGCTCGAACTCGGCGGCCAGCGCGTCGCCGTCGATCTTGCCGAGCACCTCTGTCATATCCACCTCGGCGTCGCCGCGCTGCTCGAGGGACGCGACGTACTCGGCGATCTCCTCGTCATCGGCGGTCATCTCGCTGACCGCCTCCTCCCACTCCTCGGCCTGGGTAGGGAGATCGGCCAGCGGCACCTCGATGTCGAGGACGTCCTCGACGCGGCGCAGCAGCGCGACGGTCGCCTTCGGGTTGGGTGGCTGGGAGACGTAATGCGGTACCGCGGCCCAGAACGTCACCGCGGGAATGCCCGCCGCGACGCAGGCGTCCTGGAACACGCCCGCGATCCCCGTTGGGCCCTCGTAGCGGGTCTCCTCCAGCCCGAAGAACTTCGCCGAGTCGGGGGAGTACGCGGCGCCCGACACCGGTACCGGTCGGGTGTGCGGCGTGTCCGCCAGCAGCGCGCCGAGGATGACGACGGTGTCGACGTTGAGCTTGTCGGTGATGGCCAGCAGTTCGGCGCAAAATGTGCGCCATCTCATATTCGGCTCGACGCCGTGCATCAACACGATGTCCCGCTCCGAGCCTGGCGGACGGCAATGCGAGATGTGCATCGACGGCCACACCAGCTCACGGGTCACGCCGTCGATCTGCCGAATCACCGGCCGGTTCACCTGGTAGTCGTAATACGCCTCATCGTCGATCTCGATGATCGGCTCGGCCTCCCAGATGGCGTCGAGGTGCTCCAGCGCGTCGCTGGCCGCGTCGCCGGCGTCGTTCCAGCCCTCGAACGCCGCCACCACTATGGTGTTGCGGAGTTCGGGCAGGTCGGCGGGCTTGCGGCCGGTCGCATCCGACGGGGTCACTACGCCAGCGTAAGGCTTGAACGGGCTTGGCGAGCCTTACTGGACACGAGCCTGATTTGGTAGACCGATTACCCTGTTTATGTGACATGCGCGATCGGCCATCCGTGCGACGCGAGCCTCGACGACGTCAACAACCTCGAGGGCGCGGTCGATACGAAATACGTTCGCCTGCAATCTGGTTAACCTCTGGGGCACGACATTGCGGCTGACACTGCCGATAAGGTTCGCGAGCTGTCGCTCGAGTGCAATGAACTGGGCGTCCAGACGTCGATCGGGTGACGACGTAGACTTTCCTTGTCGAGAGGCGTTGCAACGGTTCCGGGTCGCTAGCGGTAGCCGCCACGCTCGACGGAGTAAAGGACGCCTTCCGTTATGGAAGGAACGCACGTGAACGCCCTTGAGCCGAAGATCGGGGAGCCGAACATCCGCCCCGACTGCACCGATGAACTGACGGCTGCTCTGCGCCAGCGGATCATGGTGATCGACGGCGCGATGGGCACG
>NZ_JAVHWK010000086.1:0-16239 GCF_032159775.1 Mycobacterium sp. | reverse complement strand
GTCGAGGATGACCAGTCCGATGCTGTTCAGCGCTTGCGTATCGCCGTTCTGGGCGAGAATGCCGAGTGCAGTTCCGGTCTGGCCGGCCCCCCAGCCAGAAGCAGTGACACCGGTTTGCTTATTACCTGTTTGGACGCCGTCGATGGAATCCGCGATGCCCTGTGGCCCCGCCAGGAACGGCACGACCTGCTGCTGGCCGTACACGGTTTTCCAATCGGTGCCGTAGTAGGACGAACCTGCGAAGAACTGCGATGTCGAGTTGGCAGCAGAGACAAGCGCCGTCAGATCTACTGACGGCGCGGCGACTGTCGTGTCGGGCGGGACAGGGGCGGGCATGCTGGTGGCGGCAATGGTTGCGGCCGCCAGGCCTGCGGGCGCGACGACCATAGCGACGATCGCCGCAGGTCGAGACGTTTTACGGTGCTTTCCAGGCATGGGAGCCTCCCCTACTTAATGCCGACGCGGTGGTCGCACGTTGCGAGTCCCCCAGACGAGCAAACGCTAGCACGGGGGATGGCCTGGAGCCATCCATCTAACGCACACCTCGATAAGCGCGCTGGTTATCCCCGCAGCGGCGCGTATGCGAACTCGCGCAAACCGTCGCGTGGGTCCACCACCGCACGGAAGCCCAGCAACTCCGCCGCACCCGCCGGACTGGCAACGATGTGGCGGACGTCGCCGCTGCGGTACTGCCCCGTCACCAGCGGCGGCACGTCACCGCGGGCCTCGCACAACTCTTTTGCCACCTCGAGGATCGAGATCGGCTTCCCCGAGCACACGTTCGCGGTGGTGAAGCCCTCGCGATTCGCCTCGATCGCCGCGACGTTGGCGGCAGCGATGTCGTCGACGTGGACGAAGTCGCGCATCTGTCCGCCGTCCTCGAAGACCCTCGGCACATCGCCCGCTTCGATCGCCGACCGGAAGATCGCCGCCACCCCCGAGTACGGAGTGTCGCGCGGCATGTTCGGCCCGTACACGTTGTGATAGCGCAGCGCGACCACCGACCCGCCGGTGGACTCCGCCCACGCCAGCGCGTAATTCTCCTGCGCGACCTTGCTGGCCGCGTACAGGCTCCGCGGCCGCAACGGCGCATCCTCGTCGACAAGCTGCCACTGCAACTCTTCGCCGCCGACCGGGCATCGGTGCTCGAAGACCCCGGCGTCGAGGTCCGCGCGCGTGCGCGGCAGCGGCTCGACCACGCCGTGTTCGGCACAACTGAACCGGCCCTGCCCGTACACCACCATCGACGACGCCAGCACCAACCGCCGACACCCCGCCGCGAACATCTCTGCGAGCAGAACAGCAGTGGCGTAATCGTTGTGGCTGCCGTAGGACGGTGCATCCGCTGCGTTCACCCCGGCCCCTACGACCGCGGCCTGATGACACACCACGTCGACCCCGTCGAGCAGCGATGCGACAGCACCGGCGTCCCGGACGTCGACCCGCTGCACACCTTCCGGCGGCTCGACGCCGTCACCGTGCGCGGCGGGCAACATCGCGTCGACCCCGACCACCTCATGTCCGGCATCGGTCAGCGCGGCGGCCACCCGTGTCCCGATGAACCCGGCGGCACCGGTCAGCAGCACCCTCATGGCAGCTCGAACGGCAGCGTGACACCTTCGTGCGGTAGGCAGTCGGTGCACAGCCGCTCGTTGGTCACCTGGTCGATCGCCTCGTGCACCAGCTTCTTGAACGGGACAAGGTTGCGTTCGAACTCGGCGAACACATCCACGGCTCGCACCCCTGCGCCCACTGCGACGCCGGCGTCCACATCGGTCACCAAAGCGATTGCCGCGTAACACATTTCCAATTCGCGGGCGAGCACCGTCTCGGGATAGCCCGTCATGTTCACCAGCGTGAAGCCCTGCGCTGCGAACCATTGACTTTCGGCGCGCGTCGAGAAGCGCGGCCCTTGAACCACGACCATCGTTCCGCCGTCGATCACCCCGGGCAGGTCGGTGACGGCGGCTCGAAGCGACGGGCAGTAGGGATCGGCGAACCCGACGTGGATGCCGCCGGAGTCGAAGTAGGTGTCCGCGCGGCTGCGGGTCCGATCCACCAGCTGATCGGGCACCACCATCGCTCCCGGGCCGAGTTCAGGTGTCAGGCTGCCGACGGCGCAGGGCCCGAAGATCCGGCGCACGCCCAGCGCCCGCAGCGCCCACATGTTCGCCCGGTACGGAACGGTGTGCGGCGAGAACTCATGATTGACGCCGTGACGCGGCAGGAAGGCGACCTCGTGCACTCCGACGGTGCCGACCGTGATCGGCGCGCTCGGCTCGCCGTAGGGGGTGTCGAGGTTGACGCTGCGCGCGTCGGCCCCGAAGAACGAGTAGAAACCGCTGCCGCCGATGACTCCAAGCATCGGTCCATTCTTATGCATCGAGTTGCCGGTCGATTCATGACGCTGTCGTGACGTCCCCGGTACCCCCCGTTCCGTCGACCGAGCCGCACAGGCACGCTGGCAAACAGCTCATGCCTTCCACGACATTCCGCAGCCGCACGTGGGTCGCCTTGGCGGTCGGCCTGACCGGCCTGCTGGCCGCCCTCACGCTTCCTTTCGCACCCGTCTTCGTGACGGTCACGACGGTCACCTGGCCAGCGGCGGGTATGCCGGTCGAGTCGAGCACCGCCATCTTCGCTCCGTACCGGCCCACCACGTTCTCGGCATCCGTGCCGTGCACGGCGCTGCGCGCCGCCGGCGACGGTGGCCCGGTGACGGTGCTGGGGACCGGGACTGCCGGTGACGGCCTTGTGCTGACGGCGCGGGCCGAGCAAGCCGTGCTGCAGTTCGACGACCGGCACCTCGACCTGGGCATACCCGGCGGCGGCGTCGACTGCCGTCTCGCCATCGATTCGGATACTGCAGGCGTCACCGTCAGCACACCCGACGGGCGGGTTGTCGAATTAGCGGACCAGCCGGTGCCGGAGGTCTTCGGATTCCGCACCGACCTCGGCTCCGCGCAGGCGCAAGGCATGACGGCAACCGCCCGCGTCACCTCACCGTTCGCGACCACGCCTGCACCGCTGAAGATCGTCCTCATCGCGGCGCAGCTGCTCGCGGTCGGGCTCGCGCTGGTTCTCCTGCTCAGTGCCCGACCGCGATTGCCGCGATTCATGCGGTCGCGATTGTGGTGGATCGACGGCGCGGTGCTGGCGGCGCTGTGCGGGTGGGCCGTCATCGGACCGTTGTCGGTGGACGACGGCTGGGCGACCACCATCGCCCGCAACATGGCTGCCACCGGCAACCCCGGAAACTACTACCGCTGGTGGGACGCAGCGGAATCGCCGTTCGCGTTCAGCCAGCAGCTGCTCGCCCCGCTGACCGAGATCAGCATCGCGCCGTTGTGGCTGAGGCTGCCGAGCACCATTCTCGCGGCGGCGACCTGGTTCGTGCTCTCACGTGGAGTACTCGGCAACGTGGTGCCAGGGCCGGCGACAGCACGGGTGCGGATTCTCGCCGCGGTGTTCCTGCTCGCCGCGTGGCTGCCCTTCAATCTCGGCACACGCCCGGAAGCCTATGTGGCGCTTGGCGTTACCGCTGCACTGGCGTTGGCTCTGCGAGTGACCGGTCGGGCCGGGCTTGGCCTGCTGGCGCTCGTCGTCGGATTGACCATCCCGATCAGCCCCAACGGCCTGTTGGTCATCGCCCCGATTCTGGTGTGTGCCCCACGGCTGCTGGCCGCCTTCCGCGCGACCGGACGGACACGACTTCAGGTAACCGCCGACGTGGCGTTGCTGTGTTGCGTTGCAGCCATTGGCCTTACCGTCGTCTTCGCCGACCAGACCTGGGACGGCGTGGCCACCGCGACTGACTGGCACGCCTACTTCGGACCGACGATACCGTGGTACCACGAGGCTGATCGCTACGCCTATCTCCTCGAGCACAGTCAGCAGGGCACCTCGGTCAAGCGTTTACCGGTGCTGCTGTCGGTCGCGCTGCTACCGGTCATCGGAATACTGACCATCCGACGTCCGGATCCAGACGGCCTCGGCGGGAAGGTGCTGCGCCTCGGTGCCGTGGTGATCGTCTCCTTGATGTTGTTGGCGCTGACCCCGTCGAAGTGGTCATACCATTTCGGCGCCGCGGCAGGGGTTTTCGCGGCCTTCCTCGCATCTGCCGCCGTCCTGTTGTTCCGCCGGGCCAGGGCCCCCGGTCGGGCGGTCGTCCTCGTCGGTGTCGCGGGATCGATACTGCTGGCTGCGAGCGCCGCCCTCGCGTTCGACGGGCCGAACGAATGGTGGCTGGGCACCCTCTACGACATCCCATTGGCAACGGTCTCATTCAGGCCGCTCGGCGTGCCCTTTGACGACCCGCTGTTGTGGATCGCAGTGGTGGCCGTGGTGATCGTGGTGGCAGCGCTCAGCCGCCCGCAGAAGTTCAGCCGGATGGCCAGACGGGCCGGCGCCGCCGGTCCCGCGCTAGTCGCCGTGATTGCCAGCGGCACAGCGCTGGTGTTGCTCTTCGGATCGTTCATCGATGCGCCCGTGCGACGGCCCGCAGGCTCGATTGCACTGGCGAACCTGAAGCGCATAACCGGCGACAAAGTCTGCGGCCTGGCCGACGACATCGAAGTGCTGCCCGACGGCAACGCTCTGGCACCAGCAGAACCCGACGAAGTAATGGCCGGATTCACCGCTCAGGGTGGATACCACCCCGCCGCCCCGCCGCCTGACAGCGTCGGCACCGGCGCATCGAAGTTCTTGTGGGGAAGTGACACCGCTGGTGCGCAGACAATCGGCTCCGTCTCGACACGGTGGTTCGTGCTGCCCGCTCTCGCACCGAATGACAGTGTGGCCGTGTCCGTCTCGGGAGATACGACAGGCGCCAACCTGCTGACCTTCGAATTCGGGCACGCCACCGGTGCCGGCGTCGCAGCGCTGGGACAGCGCACGCCGAACGGCCGCGGCTTGTCAGGCGACGATCCCGCCAAGCCCACTTGGCGCACCATGGGCGTCGACGCTTCCGACGTCCCCGCAGGTGCCGACCGGGTTCGGATTCGCGCGGTCGACGGCAGCACAGACACATTCGGATGGCTGGCCTTCACCGGCCCGCGCCTGCGGTCCGTCGTTGGCTTGACCGCGTTCCTCGCCGACAACGGCCCGGTGCTCACCGCATGGCCGATGGGTTATGTGTTTCCCTGTGTCCACAACATCGCCGAAGTCTCCGGCGGCGTGGCAGAGACGCCGCGTACCGTCATCGAATCGCCGCGTCCGAGGGCGACCGAGGATCGTCAGCGCGACATCGGTGGCACGTTCGCCGAACTGAACATGTTCGGCCAGCTGCATGAAGTTCCCAGCAGGCTGAGGGGTCATCCCGATGTCGATTGGGGATCGGTGTGGGTTTCAGGCGACACCGCGGCCCGCGACAGCTATCAGCGAGCGACCAGTCGCACGATCGTGCCGGGCGCAGGCGCAACGCGCGGGCAGCGCCCCGAGCGCTGAACCGCGACCTCAGTCCACTGTGTCGTGGGTGCGCTGCTCGGCGCGCCTGACCCCGTCCCGGATCTCGAACACGTCGGTGGCCAGGCCGCCGATCGCACCGGCTACATCCTTGATGGCGGTGGTGATGATCGTGGTCACTTCGCCCACCGTCTCCGCTACCGACTGCGCGGTCTCCTGAAGGGCGTCCTTGCGAATCTCGTTCTTGCTGAGTCGGTCGTCCATGGCACTCAGTGTTCCACGTGGCAGCCCGCGGTGCGCCGGACGTGAAACGATGGCGGCGTGGCCAGTGTCGCGCAATGGGTCGAGGGCGCCCGTCCACGCACCCTGCCGAACGCCATCGCCCCCGTCATCGCCGGAACCGGTGCAGCGGCCTGGCTTGACGGCGCGGTGTGGTGGAAAGCCTTACTCGCGCTGGTTGTCGCGGTCGCGATGATCATCGGGGTCAACTACGCCAACGACTACTCCGACGGCATCCGCGGCACCGACGACGTTCGCGCCGGGCCGCTGCGGTTGGTCGGATCCCGTTTGGCCACACCACGTTCGGTGCTCACCGCCGCGATGCTGAGTTTCGGGGTGGCGGCCGCGGCGGGCCTCGCGCTGGCGATCGTGAGCCAGCCGTGGCTGATCGCCGTCGGAGGAGTGTGCATCGCAGGCGCCTGGCTCTACACCGGCGGCTCGAAACCGTACGGATATCTGGGACTGGGCGAGGTCGCGGTGTTCGTGTTCTTCGGTCTGGTCGCCGTGCTCGGCACGCAGTACACCCAGGCGGGCAGGGTCGACTGGGTCGGGCTGGCACTCGCGGCGGGAATCGGTTCGCTGTCGTCGGCGGTGCTTGTCGCCAACAACCTGCGCGACATCCCGACCGACAAGGAGACCCAGAAGATCACCCTGGCGGTGCGGCTCGGGGACGCGCGCACCCGGCTGCTGTATCAAGGCCTGCTGGCCGTCCCGTTGCTGATGACGCTGCTGCTGTTGGTCGCAACGCCCTGGTGCGCGGTTGGCCTGATCGCTGCACCAATGGGGTGGCGGGCCGCGCGCCCCGTGCGCACCGGCGGCCTGGGCAGAGACTTGATCCCCGTCCTCCGTGATACCGGCTTGACGATGGTGGTGTGGTCGGTGGCGGTGGCGCTGGCACTGTGGCTCGGCGCATAAATCAGACTGGCCCCTGCCGACCGGCAATGCACCCGCTGAAGGCGTGACCAGCTACTTCCCGGGCTGGCGCATCATGTAACCAGGGCGCAGGTGTGCTGCGCTGACAGCCCGGGTATCCGAACCCTCGCTCCCTCGAGAAACCCCCAGCCCAGAAAAGGCATCGATGACCGCAGCGCCCGTTCAACTCAGCCAGCGCGATATCGCCGACGCGCAGCGCATCGTCGGCGCGGTCAGCCATGCATTCTCGGCGAAGGTCGTCGGGCAGGAGAATCTGCGCGAGTCCCTGCTGATCGGTCTGCTCACCGGCGGGCACATCCTGATCGAGAGCGTGCCCGGACTGGCCAAGACGACGGCCGCCCGCGTCATCGCCGAATCCATTCACGGCGGCTTCCAGCGCATCCAGTGCACCCCTGACCTGCTGCCGAGCGACATCATCGGCACACAGATCTATGACTCGGCGACGAACTCGTTTGCCACTGAGTTGGGCCCGGTGCACACCAACATCGTGCTGCTCGACGAGATCAACCGGTCCAGCGCCAAGACGCAGAGCGCAATGCTGGAGGCGATGGAGGAACGCCAGACGACCATCGCCGGGCGCGTCTACCCGATCCCAGAGCCCTTCCTCGTGATAGCCACCCAGAACCCGGTCGATCAGGAAGGCACCTACCCACTCTCCGAGGCGCAGACCGACCGATTCCTGCTGAAGGATGTCGTGTCATATCCCACGCCCGCCGAAGAGGTCGAGGTGATGGATCGAATGGATGCCGGGCTGTACGACAAGAGCCATCGCAGCAGGCCGGTGGTGAACCTCGACGATGTGCGACGGCTGCAGGACATCGTCCGCCACGTCTTCATGGACCGGGCGCTGATGCTCTACGCGAGCGAACTCGTGGCCGTGACCCGCACACCCGATGATCACCTGCCCCGTCAGCTGGCACGGCTGATCGAGTACGGCGCCAGTCCACGCGCGACCATCGCGTTCTGTAAATCGGCGCGCGCGTTGGCCGTCCTGTCCGGCCGGGCGCACGTCATACCGGACGACGTCGAAAAGCTCGCCAACCGCGTGTTGCGGCATCGGCTCATCCTCGGTTTCGAAGCCGCCAGTAACGGCATCACCCCCGAAGTCGTCATCGATGCCGTGCTTCAAGCGGTCCGGGTGCCCTAGAGGTCGCCGTGGGAAAGCATCTCAACCGGGCGAGGTCGCACTTCGGCACCGACACCCGCGGTCTGCTGGAGGGTGGCCGCTACGCGCTACTGCACAGCCGCAGCCTGGAGTTCGACGACCTGCGGCCCTACGTTCGCGGCGACGATGTCCGCGACATCGACTGGAAGGCCTCCGCACGTTCGGGAAGCGTGCTTATCAAACGTTTCGTCGACGAGAAGCACCACAAGATCCTGCTCGTCGCCGATGCAGGCCGCAACATGACCGCTGCGTCACCGAGTGGTGAGACGAAAGTCGATGTCGCCACCAACATCCTCGGCGCAATCGGGTTGATCACCCTCAAGCGCGCCGATCAGATCGGCATGGTCTACGGCGACGACCGCGGCTGCGTGAACATCCGCCAGAGGCGCGGCGAAACCCACATCGAGAGCATGCTGGACCGTTACTACGGACACACGCTGGCCAACCCCGGCGCAAGCGACATATCTTGTCAATTAGATTACGTCGCAACACATTACCGCCATCAGATGCTGATCGTGGTGGTCTCCGACGAGCCCGAGCCGAACAGCCGTCTCGAGGACGCGGTCAGTCGCCTCTCGGGACGCCACGACGTGATGTGGGCGATGGTCTCCGACATCCCCGCCGTCGGCACGCCCGACGCCGATGGAGATGGATACGACGTCGCGTCGGGGCGCTTCGTCATCGGCGGCGCCAACCTCGGTCCCCGCGTGGTGGCGGCCTACCGCCGCGCCGAGCAGAACCGAAGAAGCGAACTCGAAGACTTCATGACCGGTTACTCGATTCCCCACACAACCGTCGGTGGCAGCACGCAGATCCGCACGCGGTTGGTCGGGATGGCCGAGGTGTTCGCCCGTGCCGGATGACGTACTTCAGTTCGTGATCGGCCCGTCACCGTATGCGGCGACGTGGCTGTGGGTCGGGCTGGCACTGCTGGCAGTCGTCGTCATCTGGTACGTCGGAGTGTTCACCTGGACTCTGCCCGCCGAGCGGCTGCGGTCGATACCGTGGATCCGTTCTGTGCACTCGAAGCTTTTGCGTCGTAGGTTTTCTCGTGCCATCCACGCTATCGATGAACGATACCGGGCCGACGAGCTGACGGCGGCTCAGGCGGGCCGTCAGATGAGCAGGACGCTGCGCAGCTTTCTGCACCAGGCCACGGGCACCCGCGCGCAGTACATGCATGTCGACCGCATGAGCTCGAGCGAGCTGGCCGAGGCGGCACCGCTATTGGCTGCACTCAACGACGCCCAGTTCAACTCCGCCTCGCCGGTGGATGTGAGCGAAGTAGGTTCGACGGCCGAGGAGTTGATCCGTTCGTGGGCCTGACCTGGTGGCCTGTCGCGCTCGCTGGAATGGCCTGTCTGGCAGTGGCTGTCGCGCTTGCGATGTTGTTACCGATGGAGCAGGTCCGCCGACAGCTGCGCCGGATGGCGAACTCGTCGCGGCTCACACGGCTACCCGAATATGGGAGGGTGGCGCGGGCCAGGCTGGTGTCGATGCTCGTCACGGTCATTCTGCTCGCGCTGTTGTTCGGCGCCGCCGTGCTTGCCAGCGCTCGTCCCACCGGATGGTGGTGGTCGAGCGCGGCGGCCGATCCGCAGCAGGACATCATGCTGTGTGTCGGTCAGCCGGTGACAGACAAGACAACCGGGGCCTTTCTCACCTATTTCGCCGACAAGGCGCGAATGTACGGCACTCAGCGCATCGGGCTCACGTCACCGAATCGGCGGCTGATTCCGATGACCCGGGACTACCAGTTCGCGGGGGCCAAGCTCGGCGACCTCGCCAAGCTTTCGCAAGACCCAGCGGCAGACACCCCGGTCGACACCGCGTCGTTTTCCCCTGCCGTCTCGTATGTGGACTACGCGTCGAGTGTCGAGGACGTGCTGGCGTTGTGCATAACAGGGTTCCCGTCCTTCGACTCGAAGAGCACACACCGTCGAACGTTGATCTACCTGGGCCCAGGGCAGACGCGCGAGCCCGACGAAGCCAGGCGGTCCCTGCTGACCGCGGATCAGGTCAGCAAGATGGCGAGTGATGCGGGCATCCAGATCAATGCGCTGAGCCCGTCGAACCGCGCCGCCGGCATTCTTCCGCCGATCGCGAAAGCATCGGGCGGACAATACTTCTCGCTCGAGAACCGGGAGGACCGGCTGCCAAGCGATCTGGACGCCATTCGCAACAACCCACCATCGGCGGGCATCGCGCCCGATGAGACGGTCACTTCGTGGTTCGGCGATGCGCCTGCGGTTCCGCTGGCGATCGCCGTCGTCGCCTCGACACTGCTGTGCCTGTCGCTGGTGGTGCTGCGACGATGACGTTCGCTCCTGTACTGCCGCTCGTGGTGCTGCTCGTCATCGCGGCCGTGGTCGTCGCGCTGCGACTGCTCACCATGCGGCGATTGCACGCGACCGCAGGGGCGCGATGGACGACTGTCGGGCGCTGGGCCGGGTTGACGCTCGCCATCCTGCTGATTTTGATCGCCGCGGCCCGGCCCGGCATCGAACATGGCGAACGCGGATCCGCCGCCGCAAAGCAGTCCGCCGAGAACACCAATGTGTTCTTCCTCGTCGACCGGTCGGCGGATTCGGCCATCGAGGACCACGGTGACCGGCAACCACGAATGTCTGCGATTCGCACTGACATCGGATCCCTGATCGACCAGTACCCGGCGGCCCGGTTCGCCGTCATCGCGTTCGCGTCCCGGGCGTCACTGGACTGGCCGCTGTCGGAGGACGCGTGGAGCCTGAGGCCCGAGGTGGCGCGCCTTTCGCCCTATCCCACCAACGACACAACCGAGGATGTGAACGCGGCGGCCGCCGCGAACGTGCTGCGCTACCAACTGATTGCGGCCGGGCAGCAGTACCCCGGCTCCAAGAGCCTGGTGTTTTACTTCGGTTCCGGTGCCCCCGGCTCGCGCGCACCGCAGGGCGAGTTCGAACCGACCGCCGGTGCCATCGACGGCGGCGCGGTGTTCGGGTACGGCGCAGCGCGAAACGAACCCGGTATTCGCCGGATCGCCGAGCAGCTGAGCCTGCCTTATGTGGACCGCGACGACGGTCGACCCCTCTCGGAGTCGGCTCCGCACAGCGGCACGGCACAGTCCGCCTCGAACGAGGCTTCGTCATCAGGCGTCGCCGACCGCACGGAACTGTACTGGGTGTTCACCCTGCCTGCGGCTGTGCTGATCCTGTTCGAGTTGTTCGCAGGCATCCGCGATCTGCGCCGCACGCGATCCGCCAGACGGGACGTGACGCCGTGACGGGCGCACGCAGACCGTCGCGGTTGTCGTTGCGTCGCCGGCTGCTGCTGTTTTCTGCGCCAGTGATGCTGATCATGCTGCTCGCCGCGGTCAAGATGGTTTCTGTTGTCGTCGCAGGTAATTCGGCGGTTACGAACTTCACCGATCGCAACGCAGAAGCCCTGGCCCGGGACACGTCGACGCTCAGCGTGCTCAACGTGCTGCAGCCGGCGAAGGCACCGTTCGCGGCAGGCACGCTGGCCGTCCTGCAGGGCCGGCTCGACGAGGCCGACCAACACTTCTCCGAGGCGTTGTCGCGTACACCGACGGAAGAGGCCTGCCCAGTCCTGGTGAACCTCGAGTTGGTGCGCGAACGCCAAGGCGATATCGACGGATGGGAGGGCCGTCCAGACGATGCCCGGGCGCGTTACCGCGACGCACTCGCCGTCGTGGAGGGTGCGCCGAAGGGCTGCTTCGCGAACAACAACGATCCCGACCCGGAACGACGTGCGGTAAGGAAGGACTCGGCCGCCCGTCTGGCGGCCAAACTCGCCGGGGTCGACAACGCCCCGCCGCCGCCACCGCCTGCGCCGCCACCTGCGGCCCCACCGCCACCGTCGGCGCCTCCGCCGGTGGCCGGCGCGAGCGATCCCGAGCGCGAACGAGGTGAGCTGAGGCTGAACCCGGGGGCAGGAGACCCGACCGACAAGCTTCGCCAAATACTGCAAGACGCCGCCGGCTGAGCGATTTCGGCGGGTAGCCTCAGCCAATGACTGACGACGACGTCGAACAGGCCGGCCGACTCGCGAGCGGCAACGTCGCGGCGCTTCTCCCCGACGAGGGTCGCACCGTCGACGAAGAACGTCTGCACCGCAAACAGAACCTGGCGGCCGCGTTCCGTCTGTTCAGCCGCTTCGGATTCGACGAGGGCGTCGCGGGCCACATCACTGCCCGCGACCCCGAGATGACCGACCACTTCTGGGTCAATCCGTTCGGCATGCACTTCGGCCACATCCGCGTCAGCGACCTGATGCTGGTCCGCCACGACGGCACGGTCGTCGAAGGTGACCGCCCGCTGAACCAGGCCGCCTTCGCCATCCACTCGCAGGTGCACGCAGCGCGTCCCGACGTGATCGGCGCCGCACACTCGCATTCGGTCTACGGCAAGACGTGGTCCACACTCGCCCGGCTGCTGGACCCGATCACGCAGGACGCGTGCGCCTTCTACGACGACCATGCGCTGTTCGACCAGTACTCGGGCGTGGTGCTGGACCTCGAGGAGGGCAAGCGCATCGCCCATTCGCTCGGCGACTGCAAGGCCGCAATTCTGCGAAACCACGGCCTGCTCACCGTCGGCCATTCGGTTGAGGAGGCGGCGTGGTGGTTCATCACGATGGAGCGGTCCTGCCAGGCGCAGCTACTGGCCGAGGCCGTCGGCAAGCCCGTGCTCATCGAGCCTGCGATGGCCAAACACACTGCGGGACAAGTCGGCACACACTTCGCGGGCTGGTTCAGCTTTCAGCCGTTGTTCGCGCGCATCACCCGCGAGCAGCCCGACCTCTTCGACTGAGCAGCCGCCGACCGGCTCGGGTGCTACCGCAGGACGTCGAGCAAGCGATCCAGGTCGTCCTCGGTGTTATACAGGTGGAAGCCGACGCGGACGGCACCTGCCCGTATGGACGCCCGGATGCCCGCGTCTCTGAGCTTTTCGGAGGCCGCGGTCGGAATCGAGACGATCGCCGAAGGCTCTTGGGGCAGTTGAAGTTCGGTGCGCGCACGGGCCGCCAGGCCCAGCGCATGCGCCTCGACTTCGGCAGGGTCCAGCGACGCCAGCCACGGCAACGTCAGCCCGGAGCCCAGTGCGCTGAACCACGTCGGTGACACATCGAACCGCCGCGCATCGTCGGCCAGCCGCAGCGGCAACCCGTAGATCGTCGACCACGGCTGTTGGCCCGCGTACCAATTGGCGGCGTGCGGGACCATCGAGCTCGAGACGCGGTCGCTCAGCGACATCCACGCCGTGCCGCGCGGCGCCATCAGCCACTTGTAGACGGCGGCGACGGTGACGTCGGCCCACTGCAGATCGATGTTCTTCCACCCCAGCGCCTGGGTGACGTCGATGACGGTCAGTGTGTCGGTTCCGGCCACGTTCGCCCGCAGGGCCTCGGCATCCAGCACCGCGCCGTTGGCCGACTGCACCAAGCTGACAGTCACCACGTCGTAGTCGCTCGCGGTTGTCACCAATTCGTCAGAATCGAGTTCGGTGACGGTGACGCCACGCGCCGCCTGAGCGGCGAACGGAAAACTGGTGCTGGTGAATTCGCCGGGCAGCGTCGCCACCCGGGTGCCGTCCGGTATCGCGGCGGCGACCAGTCCCAGCGCAGATGACACCGTGCCCGCCATCGTCACCGAGCCGACGGGCACACCCACCAACGCGGCGTAGCCGGCCCGGCCAGCGTCGACGGAGGCGTCGAAGGACGGCACGTCCATGGTGCCCGCCTGCCAAACACGCAGGGCATCCTGTAGCGCGTCGAACATGAACTGCGGCGGCAGCCCGTAGGTCGGCGAATTCAGAAATCCTTCTGCACCAATGAAATCGGCTCCGAACGCCTCGCGCGTCATGGTCGTCGTCACTGGGTGGGCGGCTCTTCGCCGCGCAGCCGGGCCTGCAGTTGCTCGCGGTCCTGACGCCGCCGCTCGTCGATCGCCGCGATGCCCTCCGTGGCGCGCTTGCGCAGCGGAGCAAAGATCCAAATACCAAGCGGCAACGCGATCACGATCGCGAACAGCAGGGCGACGACAAGCGGAAAGTCGCGCAGGCCGAGCATATGAGCGCCTCCGAAGATGGCCGCCGTCAGAATGACGACGAGCAACATTCGGGCCAGCGTGTAGGCCAGCACATCAATGACGAGGCGGGATCCGGGGCGGGGCGCAGACACGGCCTGAGCCTACCGACGGCGCGTATATTCGGATCAAGGAGGTTTTGCGTGGCTTATCTGCTCTTCGTTCTCGTCTTGGCCGGACTGATCTACATCGGCTGGCGGCTGACTCGCGCCACGGCCAGCCGTCCAAAGCCGCGCACGATCGGCCCCGACGACGACCCCGACTTCCTGCGCCGACTCGGGCACGGGGACAATCCTCGCCCCAAGTAGTCCCGCGCCTTTAGAAAAGGTCGTTGGGCCGTTGCGTGCCCGGGAAATCCTCGGCCACCACCGCCGCCAACTCGATCAACGCCTCGCGCGTCTCTCGCCGCAGGCTTTCCAGGCTGATCTCCGCGCCCTCCTCGAGGTGCGGGTCGAACGGCACCAGCCGCACCGCCCGGCAGCGGCGGGAGAAATGGTCGACGACCTTCTGCATATCGACCTTGCCTGACCGCGGTCGCACCGCGTTGATCACCGCAATCGAGTTCTTGACCATCTTCTCGTGGCCGTGCGCGTCGAGCCAGTCCAGCGTCGCCGATGCGCTGCGGGCGCCGTCCACCGAACCGGAACTGATGACGATGAGGACGTCGGCCTTGGCCAGTACGGCCGACATCGCCGAATGCATCAGTCCGGTGCCGCAGTCGGTGAGCACCAGGCTGTAGAAGCGTTCCAGTACGTCCACCGTTCTGGAGTAGTCGTCGGCACTGAAAGCCTCGGACACCGCCGGGTCGCTTTCCGACGCCAGCACCTCCAACCGGCTCGGCCCCTGCGATGTGTAGCTGCGCACGTCGCTGTAGCGGTCGATGCCCTCGGCGTCGCGCAGCAGATGGCGCACCGTGGCGGGCGTTTCCAGCGGCACCTTCTGGCTCAACGTGCCGCGGTCGGGGTTGGCGTCGACCGCGACCACCCGATCGCCACGGATGGACGCGAACGTCGCGCCGAGCGTCGCGGTGATGGTCGTCTTGCCTACGCCGCCCTTCAGCGACAGCAGCGCGATCCGGTAGCAGCCTTGCAGCGGCCGGTTCACCTGTCCGAGCAGGTTGTTGCGGTGAATCGCCTTCGGGCCCTCACCGAGGTTGATCAGCTTGCCGGAGGCCAGGAACAACGCGCGGCGCCAGCCAGAAGACGGCGGCCGCTTGTTCTGCCGCAGCAGCGAGGCGGTGGACAGCTCCGGATACGGCGCGGGTGCGGGCTCCGGCTGGCTGACCGGGATCCCGGTCGGCGGCGTCGGATCGGTCCACTCCGCAGGCGTCGACTCGTCGGTGGCCGGATCGCTGAACCGCTGTTGTGACCGAAAGCCAGGCGAGGGATCGTCAGACAACAGCTAGCCCTTTCTCATTGCCGGTTCAGCCGACGCCGGCATACGAATGCAGCCCGACGGTGACGAGGTTGATGAAAAACAGATTGAACACCATCGCGACGAATCCTGCGACGTTGATCCAGGCCGCTTTCTTGTCGCGCCAGCCCGCGGTCGAGCGGGCGTGCAGGTACGCGGCATAGATCACCCATGCGATGAACGACACCGTCTCCTTGGGATCCCAACCCCAGTACCGGCCCCATGCCTCCTCGGCCCATATCGCGCCGAAGATGACTCCGAACCCGAACACCGGGAACGCGAAGATTGTTGTGCGATAGGCGATTCGGTCCAGGGTTTGCGCATCGGGCAGCCGCCCCACGATCCGTGCGGCAGTCCCCTGCGCTGCGCTCTCTGACGGGGCACCAAGGCGCGACATCTTGACCAGAAACAGGATGCTGGACACGCCCGCGACCAGGAACACACCGGAGCCGAGGCTGACCACCGACACGTGAATGGGCAGCCAGTAGGACTGCAGCGCGGGCATCACCGGTGCGGCGTTGGTGTAGAGCCAGCGACCCGACACCGTCAGCAGGATCAGCACCGGCACCAGAACGAACACCCACAGCGCGCGGTACTGCGGGCGGCGCAGCACGATCGCCCCTGCAACCAGTCCGGAGAAGCACGTCAGGTTGATGAACTCGTACATGTTGCCCCAGGGCACCCGCGCGGTCGCCAGGCCACGAAGCACGATGCACACCAACAGCAGCGCGATGCCTGCATAGACCAGGATCAGTCCGGCCCGCCCGATGCGCTCGTCGAACGGTCGCCGCGGCGCGTCGACGACCATGCCGGGGGTTGCGCTGTCGGCGCTGACCGTGCCTGCCGCGACGAGTTCGCGGTCGGCGACCTTCCTGCTACCGACCGCGGCGAGCTCGACGGCCAGGAACACGAGCGCGATCACCAGCAAGACGATCGACGACGTGAAGGCCCAGTCCGAATA
>NZ_JAVHWK010000080.1:0-16742 GCF_032159775.1 Mycobacterium sp. | reverse complement strand
TTACGGGGGCGAGCAGTTCGGTGCAGCGCCGGAACGCGGCGTCCCAGCTGACCTCGTGCCACTGGCCGTCGACCTTGATCATCGGCCGGCGGATCCGATCAGGATCCTCGTGCAGCGCGCCGAGCGTCGCCCCCTTAGGCAGATGTGTCCACGGCTCCAGGTGTCGTCGCGGTTACCCCGGATGCCTGCGACCTTGCCGTCGGAGACCTCAATCTCCAAGCCGCACATGGCCTCACCCAGCGGACAGGTGTACAGGTGCCTGCCGTCTTCGCCGGTCGCGGCCACCGGCTTTGTCACACCCGCGGTCATGGCGTCTCCATTTCGTGTCGCGAAATAGCGTTCCGGGTCGTAATCTCGGCGCAAGCACGGCCAGGAATTCTCTTTCGCGGTTGGCGTGACTGACTGTATCGCCGCCAAGGAGTTGACCGATCTGGTTCTGCACGGTGTGCTGATCGGGTAGCGCGCACGTGAGGAGCACCGAAAATTCTTCGTGACATCCGGGAACTGACGAACGACCCCGAGGCGTACGCCGCCGAACTGAGCAGGCGCTGGGGTGGGCTGCTGAGCTACCGCTACATCGGCCGATTCCACGCGTCGATGGACAACGGGGTTGCCGACGAAACGGTCACGATGCGCCGCGATCTGCGCAATCCGAGCGGCGGCCTGTTGCTGGCGGTGCTGGGCATCGCGTCCCCCGACAGCGGCGGCGTCTCCGACCTCGAGGCGGTTCCCAACCCCGTGATCTGGTCCTGCCAGGTGCTCGATCCCGGGCGCGACGTCAAACGCTTCGAGGTCAGGACCGAGGTGCTCAAGCAGGGACGACAGATGGCCTACAGCCGCTCGCTGATCGTCGACGCCGACATACCGAATCGGGTCCTCGCCCTCACCGAAGGGCAGGGCGTCAGCATCGGCGTTCCTCCTGAAGGCTTGACGAAGATGGAGCACGTCCCGCTCGAGGTGATCGACTCCCCCGACCTGCCTCCGCTGTGGCAGGCGTTCGGCGGTGCCTGCAGGCCTGACGGGCACTGGGTACTGCCGGAGCTCTCGGCCGAGGTGGCCTCGCCCGACGCCGCGCTGCACATCGGGCCGCAGTTCGTCATTCTCGAGACCGCCGCATTCGACGTGGCGTGTGGCGCGGCGGGAACCGACCGACTGCAGGGCACGTCGTCGCACGTGATGTTCCTCGCCCGCGGCAAAGTGGGACCGTTCCGCGTCGAAGCGCAGCCCCTGGTCGGCGCGGACGACGCCGTCGCCGTGCGTGCCCTGCTGCACGACGAGGGCAACGGCGACAAGGCGATCACCGCGGCGTCCTACGTGTTCCGTCACGTATAGGGCGGACGTGTAGCTGCACGCTTTCCATCGAGTTCGCACATGTTCCGCAATCTGATCACGTCGCTGTCCGACAAGTACCATCTGGTGGCGCCCGATCACATCGGCTTCGGGCGGTCGGCGATGCCGTCCCTTGACGAATTCACCTACAGCTTCGATCGCCTCACCGAAATCACCGAAGGGCTCATCGAGCAGCTCGGCCTAGATCACTTCGCCCTCTACATCCACGACTACGGCGCACCCATCGGACTGCGCATCGCCAGTGCACACCCGGACCGCATCGACGCGATCATCACTCAGAGCGGCAATGCCTACTTGGAGGGCTTCACACCGTTCTGGGACGTCCTGTTCGCTCATGCCAAGGATCGCCCGGCCAACGAGAAGGCCGTGCGCGCGTTGTTCACCCTCAAGGCCACCACCTGGCAGTACACCCACGGCGTGCCCGCCGACCGCCTGGACCGTATCGCGCCTGAGGCGTGGCTACTCGACCAAGCCGGACTCGACCGCGAGGGCAACGACGCCGTTCAGCTGCAGCTGTTCTGGGATTACCAGTTCAACTTGGACGGCTACCCGGCGTTTCAGGAATACTTCCGCACCCACCAGCCGCCGCTGCTGGTCACGTGGGGCCGCGATGACGAGATCTTCGGAGTGGCCGGCGCCGAGGCGTTCCGCAGGGACTTCCCGAACGGTGAATTCCACCTGCTCGACGCGGGACACTTCGCCCTCGAGACCCACGGCGAGGAGATCAGCGGGTATGTCCGGGACTTCCTCGGCAGGATCTGAGCGGCCGCGGGCGGGTCGGCACCTTCGCGCGACCGCCTCGAGGAGCTGTACTTGTCCTACCTCGAGGCCTGCAACGAGCACGACCAAGGTCAACGATGCGCCGATGGGTTCGGGCGACGTTGCGGCGCAATTCGCGCCGATATTTGCGGCATTTCCTGACTGGCGTTGGGAGGTACGGAATCTCGCGATCGGGAACCGAGGCGACGGGTCGTCGGGTGACGATCTCGCAGTTCACCATTTATCGCGTCGAAGATCAGAAGTTCGCCGACGTCTGGGATCTCGCCGACATGGATGCAGTGCGCAGGCAGATCGGTTCGCCGGACTAGGCGGCACTGCGGAGCAATTCAATGCGACCGCTCATTGTGGGCGAAGGGGGACTTGAACCCCCACGTCCCGAAGGACACTGGCACCTGAAGCCAGCGCGTCTGCCATTCCGCCACTCGCCCCAACAACCGGGGGAGCTTATCAAACATGGACTCCCGATCCCCAACCGTACCGATCTGGGTCGGAAGGCCCCGCCACCAGCAGCGCGACGATTCTCAGAGTTCTGTTGGTCCCGCATCCGTATGCCGTGCCGATACCATGCAATGTGACAGGTGTGGTTACACGACACGCGGTAACCGCGCATCTGCTCGGAAGTGACCGACAACGGCGATAAGGCAGGCGATGAGATGGGTCTGGTAGACCGCATCGAGCGCAAGCTTGAGTCGACCGTGGGTGACGCCTTTGCGCGCATGTTCGGCGGATCCATTGTGCCGCAAGAGGTCGAGTCCATGCTGCACCGGGAAGCGGACTCCGGCGTGCGGGAGTTGGCGGGCGGCAGGATTTTGGCGCCGAACGAGTACGTCATTACCCTCAGCGGGGCCGACTATCAGAAGGTGAGCGCTGACCCGGACCTCACTTCTGCCACTTTTGCCCGGCACTTGGAGGGTTACATCCATGAGCAGGGGTGGCAAACGTATGGTGATGTGGTCGTTAGGTTCGAGCAGTCAGCGAACCTGCACACCGGACAATTTCGCGCTCGTGGTGTCGTCAACCCCGACTCCACCATTGGCGAAGTCGCCCCAGCACAACCAGACCGCGCGTACACCGCAGAACCAGGAGTACAACCGATGACCGACAACCCGAACTACCGCGGAGGCCAGGGACAGGGGCGGCCCGACGACTACTACGACGACCGCTACCCGCGCCCCGAGGAGCGGGACGGCGGCCAGGACCCCCGCGGCCAGTACCCACCGCCGCCGGAACAGCGCGGCTACCCGCCCCAGCAGGGCGACCCCGGTTACGGCCAGCGACCGGGCTACCCCGAGCAGGGCGGCGGTTACCCCGAGGGGGGCGGCGGCTACCCCGACCAGGGCGGCTACCCGCCGCCGCCGCAGCAGTACGAGCAGCGTCCGCCCGCCGGTTACGGGCCACCGCCGGGTGGCGGCTACCCCGACCAGGGCGGCTACCGGCAGGCTCCGGGCGGTTACCCGCCGCCAGCAGCGCCGGGCGGCGATTACGGGAGCGACTACGGCCGTCCACCGGCCGCCCCGCCCCCGGCCCCGCCGCGACCAGATGACTACGGTCGTCCGCCGGCCGGGTATCCCGACCAAGGCGGCTATCCCGAGCAGGGCGGCGGCTACCCCGACCAGGGCGGCGCCTACCAGGACCCGGGCTACGGCGGCGGCCAGCAGTACGGCCGCCAGGAGTACGGGCAGCCCGACTACGGCCGCTACGGCGAACCGCCTGCTGCGGGCGGATACGCCGACCCCGGCTACGGCGACCCCGCTCCCGCTGGATATGACTACGGCCAACCGCCCGCCGCCCCGGCCGGCGGCTATGGCGGCTACGGGCAGGGCGACTATCCCGCAGGCGGCGCCAACATCACCCTTCAGCTCGACGACGGCAGCGGCCGAACCTATCAGCTGCGCGAGGGTGCCAACGTGATCGGGCGCGGCCAGGACGCTCAGTTCCGGCTGCCCGACACCGGCGTCTCCCGTCGACATCTGGAGATCCGGTGGGACGGCCAGGTCGCCCTGCTGGCCGACCTCAACTCCACCAACGGCACCACCGTGAACAACGCGCCGGTGCAGGAGTGGCAGCTGGCCGACGGCGACGTGATACGACTCGGGCACTCCGAGATCATCGTCCGCGTCCACTGACGGTCACGGCCGGTCACAGCACGAGTACAAGCTGTCTGCTTCCCACTCACACTGTTGGCTGTCCAAGTATCGTGACGTTGCCGAAGTTCGCCGCAGCGAGGAGCGGGGTAGACACTGCACTGGCCGTGTTGTCGGCGCGACCTGACCGAGGCGGGCACGGAGAGGACGTCAGATGCAGGGATTAGTGCTGCAGCTGACGCGTGTCGGATTCCTGCTGCTGCTCTGGCTCTTCATCTGGTCGGTGCTGCGGATTCTTCGCACCGACATCTACGCGCCGACTGGCGCGGTGATGGTCCGGCGCGGGCTTGCCTTGCGCGGGTCGCTGTTGCCCTCGCGACAGAAGCGCCACGTCGCCCGCACCCTGGTGGTGACCGACGGGGCGCTTTCCGGCACCCGCATCACGCTCGGCGGCCAACCGGTGCTGATCGGCCGCGCCGACGACTCCACTCTGGTGCTGACCGACGATTATGCGTCGACGCGGCACGCCCGACTGTCGCAGCGGGGTTCGGAATGGTATGTCGAAGACCTAGGATCGACCAACGGCACATACCTTGACAGGGCGAAGGTGACTACGGCGGTACGGGTTCCATTAGGCACGCCGGTTCGAATCGGCAAGACGGTAATCGAGCTGCGCCCATGACCCTGCGCACGCGAGGAGCAATGTGACCCTCGTTCTTCGTTACGCCGCGCGCAGTGACCGCGGCCTGGTCCGGGCCAACAACGAGGACTCGGTGTACGCCGGCGCACGCCTTCTGGCGTTGGCCGACGGCATGGGCGGACACGCGGCGGGCGAGGTGGCTTCCCAGTTGGTGATCGCGGCGCTGGCCCATCTCGACGACGACGAGCCGGGCGGCGACCTGCTCTCCAAGCTCGACGGCGCGGTCAGGGACGGCAATTCGGCGATCGCCGCGCATGTCGAGGCCGACCCCGAGCTCGAGGGCATGGGCACCACGCTCACCGCAATTCTGTTCGACGGCAACAGACTTGGGCTGGTGCACATCGGCGACTCCCGCGGTTACATGCTGCGCGACGGGGAGCTGGCACAGATCACCAAGGACGACACCTTCGTCCAGACACTCGTCGACGAGGGCCGGATCACCGCAGAGGAGGCGCACAGCCACCCGCAGCGCTCGCTGATCATGCGGGCGCTGACCGGGCACGAAGTCGAACCCACGCTGATCATGCGCGAGGCCCGTGCCGGGGACCGCTACCTGTTGTGTTCTGACGGGCTGTCCGATCCGGTCAGCCACGACACGATCCTCGAGGCCCTGCAGATTTCTGACGTGGCCGAAAGTGCCGACCGGCTCATCGAACTCGCGCTGCGCGGCGGCGGACCCGACAACGTCACCGTGGTCGTCGCCGACGTCATCGACTACGACTACGGTCAGACGCAGCCGATACTCGCCGGTGCGGTGTCCGGCGACGACGATCAGTCCGCCCCGCCGGACACCGCAGCAGGGCGCGCTTCTGCCTTCAACCCGCGTCGCACCGAAGCCAAACGTGTTGTCGCGCAACCGGAAGAGATTCCTCGTCGCCCTCGCTCCCGGCGCAAGATGTTGATCGGCGCCGCCATTCTCATTCTTGTCGTGCTGGCCGGGCTCGCTGTCGGCAGGGAGATTGTTCGCAGCAACTACTACGTCACCCAACACGACGGCACCGTGTCGATCATGCGCGGTGTTCAGGGTTCCTTTCTGGGATACCAACTCCAGGAGCCCTACCTCCTCGGCTGCCTGAACGAGCGCAACGACCTGTCGCTGATCAGCGCCGGGCAGTCCCGCGACAACCTCGACTGCCGCATGCTCAACGTCAACGACATGCGGCCCTCAGAGCGCGCACAGATCATCGCCGGCCTGCCGTCGGGCAGCCTCGACAACGCCATCGGTCAGATCGAGGAACTCGCGCGCAGCTCGATACTCCCCACCTGTCCGACCCGCACCCCACCCCCGCCGACGCCGACCGCTACGCCGCCTCCGCCCGCGCCCGGTCTATCGGAATCACCCAGTCCCGCACCGGAAACGCCGACCGACCCGAACAGCGCGACGCCGGGTCCGACCCGGGGACCGCTTCCCGGGCCGGCCCCCGAAACCCCCACCACCGTCACGGCTCCCCCGTCACCGTCGCCGACAGCCACCGCGTTGCCGCCGCCGCCTTCCCAGCCGGGCAAGACCTGCCGGACCGTGTCATGACGACACAACCCCAGCCTGCCGTCACCGTATTGCCGCCGCTGCCCAACCGGCGCAATGCCGAACTGTCCCTGCTGGGGTTCGCCACCGTCATCACCACCGTGGCCCTGCTCATCGTGGAGGCCAACCAGGAGCAGGGTCTGAGCTGGGACCTGGCCACCTCATCGCTCGCCTTCGTAGCGCTGTTCGGCGCCGCACATCTGACGATCCGGCGCTTCGCGCCCTACGCCGACCCGCTGCTTCTGCCTGTGGTGGCACTGCTGAACGGGTTGGGGCTGGTGATGATTCACCGCCTGGACCTTGCCTCCGGCGACGTCACCGCCGGCGGGCTGCGCGGTCCGAGCGCCAACCAGCAGATGCTGTGGACCCTTGTCGGTGTGATCGCCTTCTCGTTGGTCGTGATCTTCCTGCGCGATCACCGGATGCTGGCCCGCTACGGCTACGTCTGCGGTGCCGTCGGGCTGGTGCTGCTGGCGATCCCCGCTGTCCTGCCGCAGTCTGTCTCGGAGCAGAACGGCGCGAAGATCTGGATTGAGCTGCCCGGCTTCTCGATTCAGCCCGCAGAGTTCTCCAAGATCCTGCTGCTGATCTTTTTCGCCGCTGTGTTGGTGTCCAAGCGCAGCGTGTTCACCAGCGCCGGTAAGCACGTACTCGGAATGGACCTGCCCCGTCCTCGTGACCTGGCGCCTCTGCTCGCGGCATGGATCATGTCGGTCGGCGTGATGATCTTCGAGAAGGATCTCGGCACCTCACTTCTTCTCTACGCGTCGTTCCTCGTACTCGTGTACGTGGCGACCGAGCGGTTCAGCTGGGTGGTCATCGGGCTGGCATTGTTCGCGGCGGGAAGTGTTGCGGCGTATTACCTTTTCGCGCACGTCCAGGTTCGCGTGCAGAACTGGCTCGACCCGTTCTCTGATCCGGACGGCGCCGGCTACCAGATGGTGCAGTCCCTCTTCAGCTTCGCCACCGGCGGGATCTTCGGCACAGGTCTCGGCAACGGTCAGCCCGGCGTGGTGCCCGCGGCGTCAACGGACTTCATCATCGCAGCGATCGGCGAAGAGCTCGGCCTTGTCGGGTTGGCCGGTGTGCTGATGCTGTACACGATCGTGATCGTCCGCGGCCTGCGCACTGCCATCGCGGTGCGCGACAGTTTCGGCAAGCTGCTCGCCGCAGGCCTGGCGTCGACGCTGGCGATCCAGTTGTTCATCGTTGTCGGTGGTGTGACGAAGCTGATCCCGCTGACGGGCCTGACCACTCCGTGGATGTCCTACGGCGGCTCATCGCTGTTGGCCAATTACGTGCTGCTGGCAATCCTGATCCGAATCTCGCACGCCGCGCGCCGTCCGATCGTGACCAGGCCGCCCAACAAGACACCGATCGCGTCGGCGAGCACCGAGGTCATAGAGCGCGTATGAACACCTCGCTGCGCCGGATCTCGGTCATGATCATGGTGTTGATCGTGTTGTTGCTCGCCAACGCCACACTGACACAGGTCTTCACCGCCGACGGGTTGCGTGCGGACCCGCGCAACCAGCGTGTGCTCCTCGACGAGTACTCGCGCCAGCGTGGCCAGATCTCGGCAGGCGGTCAGCTGCTGGCCTACTCCGTGTCGACCGACGGCCGCTTCCGTTTCCTGCGGGTCTATCCGAACCCCTTCACCTACGCCCCTGTCACCGGGTTCTACTCACTGCGGTTCTCGAGCAACGGCCTCGAGCGCGCCGAGGACACCATCCTCAACGGTTCCGACGAACGGTTGTTCGGCCGTCGGCTGGCGGACTTCTTCACCGGTCGCGACCCACGCGGCGGCAATGTGGCGACCACGATCAACCCCCAGGTGCAGCAGGCGGCGTGGGACGCGATGGCGGGCGGCTGCAACGGGCCGTGCACGGGCGCCGTCGTCGCACTGGAACCCTCGACCGGGAAGATCCTGGCGCTGGTCTCGGCCCCTTCGTACGACCCCAACCTGCTGGCCAGCCACGACATCAACGAGCAGGCCGACGCCTGGCAGCGGCTCAGGGACGATCCCGGCAATCCCCTGCTCAACCGGGCGATCTCGGAGACATACCCGCCGGGATCGACGTTCAAGGTCATCACCACGGCCGCCGCACTGCAGACCGGGGCCACCCCGAACAGCCAGTTGCCCTCCGCAGCCCGTATCCCTCTGCCGGACAGCACCGCAACGTTGGAGAACTTCGGCGGCACACCGTGCGGTGGCGGACCTTCGGCCTCGCTGCGGGAGGCGTTCGCGAAGTCGTGCAACACCGCATTCGTCCAACTCGGTATCGACACCGGCGCCGACGCCCTGAAGTCCACCGCGGAGGCATTCGGCCTGGACGACAGTCCGGCGCCGATTCCGATGCAGGTCGCCGAGTCGACCGTCGGCCCGATCAGCGATGGCGCGGCCCTCGGGATGTCGAGCATCGGGCAGAAGGACGTCGCACTGACACCCCTGCAGAACGCGCTGGTGGCCGCAACGATCGCGAACAAAGGGGTCGCGATGCAGCCGTATCTGGTGGACAGCCTCAAGGGGCCCGACCTGTCGAATATCGCGACGACGACCCCGCGCGAACAGCGCCGTGCAGTGTCGGGGCAGGTCGCCGATACACTTACTGACTTGATGGTCGACGCCGAGCAGGTGACGCAGCAGAAGGGAGCCATCGCCGGCGTGCAGATCGCATCCAAGACAGGTACCGCGGAGCACGGGACCGACCCGCGCAACACTCCGCCGCACGCGTGGTACATCGCGTTCGCGCCCGCCCGCGCGCCGAAGGTGGCGGTCGCGGTGCTCGTGGAAAACGGCGGCAACCGACTTTCAGCCACCGGCGGCGCCCTGGCCGCTCCCATCGGGCGAGCGACGATCGCCGCGGCTCTGCGGGAGGGTTCCTGATGAGCCCACGCGTTGGAGTGACACTGTCGGGCCGCTACCGGCTGCAGCGGCTGATCGCCACCGGCGGCATGGGCCAGGTGTGGGAGGCCGTGGACTCGCGGCTGGGCCGTCGGGTTGCGGTGAAGGTGCTCAAGGCCGAGTTCTCATCGGATCCCGAGTTCGTCGAACGGTTCCGCGCCGAGGCGCGCACCGTGGCCATGCTCAACCATCCAGGTATCGCCAGCGTGTACGACTACGGCGAAACCGACATGGACGGCGAGGGCCGCACGGCTTACCTGGTGATGGAGCTGGTCAACGGCGAACCGCTCAACTCGGTGATCAAGCGCACCGGCAGGCTCTCACTGCGGCACGCGCTGGACATGCTGGAGCAGACCGGCCGCGCGCTGCAGGTCGCGCACACCGCGGGCCTGGTTCACCGCGACGTCAAGCCCGGCAACATCCTGATCACCCCGACCGGTCAGGTGAAGCTCACCGACTTCGGCATCGCCAAGGCCGTCGACGCCGCGCCGGTCACCCAGACCGGAATGGTGATGGGCACCGCGCAGTACATCGCGCCCGAACAGGCCCTTGGTCATGACGCGACCGCCGCCAGCGACGTCTACTCGCTGGGAGTCGTTGGCTACGAAGTGGTTTCGGGCAAGCGACCGTTCACCGGTGACGGCGCCCTCACGGTGGCGATGAAGCACATCAAGGAGACGCCCGCACCTCTGCCAAGCGATCTGCCGCCCAACGTGCGCGAGCTGATCGAGATCACGCTGGTGAAGAACCCGGGTATGCGGTACCGCTCCGGCGGACCGTTCGCCGACGCGGTGGCCGCAGTCCGGTCCGGCCGTCGGCCACCGCGGCCCAATGCCGCACCCGCCATCGGGCGTGCCGCCCCGACCGCGGTGGGAACGGCTCCGCCGAGTGCCGCGATGACCGCGCGTGGCCCCGCGACCGCGGCACGCGCGCGGCCCGCGACCGGTGGGTACCGTCCTCCCCCACCGCGTCGGACGTTCTCATCCGGCCAGCGGGCGCTGCTGTGGGCCGCAGGCGTACTCGGAGCGCTGGCGATCGCCATCGCGATCCTGATCGTGCTGAACGCCCAGGACAAGAAGGACCGCGAATCGCCGCCGCCGACGGTCACCGACACCGTCACGCAGACGACGCCGCAAGGGGCTCCGCCGCTGGTCACGGTGCCCGGCTGGACCGACGACGGGTCCATCGGTCATGGTGGAGAACAAATCGGGGTATACCGACTCAACGCGATCGCGCCGTCCGCACCGATGCGGGCGGCGTCCTCGGATCCAGAACAGACATTGGAATGACCACCCCGCAACACCTGTCCGACCGTTACGAAATCGGCGAGATCCTCGGCTTCGGAGGCATGTCCGAGGTCCATCTCGCGCGCGATCTGCGCCTGCACCGAGACGTAGCGGTCAAGGTGCTGCGCGCGGACCTGGCCCGCGACCCGAGCTTCTACCTCCGTTTTCGGCGGGAGGCCCAGAACGCGGCCGCACTGAACCATCCGACGATCGTCGCGGTGTACGACACCGGCGAGGCGGAGACGCCTAACGGGCCGCTTCCCTACATCGTGATGGAGTTCGTCGAGGGCGTCACGCTGCGCGACATCGTGCACACCGATGGCCCGATGGAGTCGCAGCGGGCCATCGAGGTGATCGCCGATGCGTGCCAGGCGCTGAACTTCAGCCATCAGCACGGCATCATCCACCGCGACGTCAAGCCTGCCAACATCATGATCAGCAAGACCGGTGCGGTGAAGGTGATGGACTTCGGCATCGCCCGCGCGCTGTCCGACGCCAACAGCGTCACGCAGACCTCCGCGGTCATCGGCACCGCGCAATACCTGTCGCCCGAGCAGGCCCGCGGCGAAAAGGTCGACGCCCGCTCCGACGTCTACTCACTGGGCTGCGTGCTGTACGAAATCCTCACCGGCGAACCGCCTTTCGTCGGTGATACGCCGGTCGCCGTCGCATACCAACACGTCCGCGAGGATCCGATACCGCCGTCGGTGCGCCATCCCGGCATCTCGCCCGAGCTGGACGCCGTGGTGCTCAAGTCGCTGGCCAAGAACCCCGACAACCGGTACCAGACCGCGGCCGAGATGCGCGCCGATCTGATCCGCGTGCACAGCGGCGAGACACCGGATGCGCCGAAGGTTCTGACCGACGCCGACCGCACCTCATTCATGGCGTCGACGGGTCCGATGCACCAGACGCCCGCGACCGAGCAGCTGCCCACCCACCAACCCGCGAATTACAGGGAACGCGACCGGGGTCCGTCGGTCGGGCGGTGGATCATCGCGGTCGCGGTCCTGGCGGTGCTTACAGTCGTGGTGACGATCGCCATCAACATGATCGGCGGCAACACCCGTGCCGTGCAGGTGCCCGACGTCAGGAATCAAGTGTCCGCCGATGCGGTGGTCGCGCTGCAGAATGCCGGATTCAAGACCCGCACGCAGCAGAAGACCGATTCGAAGATCCAACCGGGCATTGTGATCGACACCGAGCCGCCTGCGGGCACCTCGGTGGACGCCGGCGACGAGATCACCATCAACGTCTCGGTGGGTCCCGAGCAGCGCGAGATTCCCGACGTCGCGACGCTGAGTTACGCCGACGCCGTCAAGAAGCTGACCGACGCCGGCTTCGGACGGTTCAAGCAGAGCCCGTCGGCGTCGACGCCCGAGCTCAAGGACCGCGTGGTCGGCACGCTTCCGCCGGCCAATCAGACCTCGGCGATCACCAACGAGATCACCATCGTCGTCGGATCCGGGCCCGAAGCGAAGCCAGTCCCCGACGTCAAGGACCAGGCTGAGGATTCGGCTCGGCAGATCCTGACCGCATCAGGTTTCACCAACCTCGTCCCGGTTCCCATCGACAACACCGCGCCGTGCGGACAGATCATGGGCACTGATCCGCCTGCGGGCCAGCAGGTTCCGGTCGATACGGCGATCCAGATGCAGCAATCGCGGTGCAACCAGTTCACCATGCCCGATCTGCGAGGACAGTTCTGGACCGACGCGGAGCCGCGACTGCGTGCGCTGGGTTGGACCGGCGGGCTCGACAGGGGCGCCGACGCGCGCGACAGCGGTCAACGGACCAATGCGGTGGTGACTCAGAGTCCGTCGCCGGGCAGCACGGTGACGTTCAGCGCGACTATTACGCTGAGCTTCGCTGCGTAGCCGCGCGCACGGTGTTGGCTACTTCGTCCTCCAGGGTCCGCACCAGCGACTCGGCGGGCGCGCTGCCACAGTAGGCCAGCCAGTTGGCGAGCATCCGGTGTCCACCCTCGGTGAGGATCGACTCGGGATGGAACTGCACTCCGTGGATGGGCAGTTCGGTGTGCCGCACGCCCATGATGACCCCGCCCTCGGTGCGGGCGGTGACCTCGAGCTCCGCGGGCACGGTGTCCGGCAGAATAGTCAGCGAGTGATAGCGCGTCGCGGTGAACGGGTCCGGAAGGCCCTGCAGCACACCGACATTGGCGTGGAAAACGGCGCTCGTCTTACCGTGCAACAACTCCGGGGCCCGGTCGACGGTGCCGCCGAACGCCACCCCGATCGCCTGGTGACCCAGGCACACCCCGAGAAGTGGGGTCGTGGTCGCGGCGCAGGCTTTGACCAACGGGATTGATGCGCCTGCGCGTTCAGGCGTGCCGGGGCCAGGACTGAGCAGCACCCCGTCAAAGTCGTTGGCGACCGCGGTGACGTCGGAGTCGGTGGCGAGACGGTCGTCGTCATTGCGCCACACCTGCGCGTCCACGCCCAGCTGCCCGAGGTACTGGACCAGGTTGAACACGAAGCTGTCGTAATTGTCGACGACCAAGACCTGCATCAGCCCAGGTTACGTGGCGCTCAGTAGCCGATGGGACCCGATGGCTTGGCGAACTGCATCCGCACCGGTTCGGCGTGCCCGACCAGGTCGACCGACGCTCGCGGTTCCTCCGAGTAGCCCAGCCCGAACCGCACCACGTACTGCTTGTAGAGCGTCACCAACGGCGCCGCCGCCAGCGCTGCCTGCATCATTGCAGAGTCGCCCACCGCGGTGATGACGTAGGGCGGGCTGTAGGTGCGTCCGTTGAGCAGAAGCGTGTTGCCGACGCATCGCGGCGCTGACGTGCCGATGATGCGCTGATCCTGCATCTGAATGCCCTCGGCGCCGCCGTTCCACAATGCGTTGAGCACAGCCGAGATGTCCTGTTGATGCACAACCAGATCGTCGGGGGACGCGTCGCGCGGAAATCGGCCGTTGGCGTCGCGCTGGGCGTCGGTGAGGGTGACGACGAGGCCCGGGCCCCCGATCGGATCGAGGCCGGCGTCGGCGGCCAGGGTGTCATTTCGGTGCTGGATCGCGGCGAGCGCGGCGTCGGCACCGGGTGACCCGCCGTGATGGGTGTCGATCTCGGTGACCAGCTCGTCGCGCTGCGTACTGAGCCGGTCCACCGACTGCTGGGCCTCCCTGACCAGGTCCACCAATCGGGGCGCGTCGCTGCGCCTGATCTCGTCTCCGCCGGAGACCCCGTGTGTGGCCGCCAGGAGCAACCCGGCCAGCAGGCAGACGAGAGGTACACCGAACCGCCAGCCGGTGGCTACGCGCGCAAGCTGGGGATCCTTGGACTCCGCCATCCGCCGCTCCCCCGTCGTATTCTCGATCTATGGCCGACCTACGTTAACCTCGTAGGCGATTCCCGCTTCATCGTCGCACCAATGGCGCCGAGTGTTTGTGAAGGTAACCATGCCCAAGTCCAAGGTTCGCAAGAAGAACGATTTTTCCGTCAGCCCGGTCAGCCGCACACCGGTCAAGGTCAAGGCCGGCCCATCGAGCACGTGGTTCGTGGTCTTCTTCCTCGCCCTGATGGTGGTCGGCCTTGCCTGGCTGCTGGTTTTCCAGCTCGCGTCGTCGTCGATTCCGTTCCTGGCCGAACTCGGCCCGTGGAACTACGCGATCGCCTTTGCTTTCATGATCACCGGATTGTTGCTAACTATGCGCTGGCGGTGACGGTCGCATACGTCCTAATGAATTTATTTGGGACTCGGCGCGTTACCCGTTCGGCAACCTGATGGTCACGCAATCACATCGATGTGATTCATCCCCATTGGGGATAGCACTTGTGGATAACCCCATAAACCGGGGTAAAGGGGTGTGGATTACCCGTGCAGCAAACTGAGTGGAGTCCGCCCGCATTCGGGGTCGCAGCGTGCGGCGTACTGGGTCTCTTGATGGCTACCACCGCTGTGACCCTTGTCACAGACGCGCCGGGGCGGGTTCTGACAATCATTGCCGCCACCGGATTGATCTTGTTTGCAGCCCTTTCCTGGCGTGCCCGGCCAAAGCTGGCAATCAGGGACCACGGTCTGATAATTCGCGGACCGCTGCGTGCACACCGGTTCGAGAAGGCGGACATCAAGATCATCCGCATCACCGAATTCCGGCGGATAGCCCGCAAGGTGCGGCTACTCGAGATCGATACAACCGACGAGCAGTTATTCGTCCTGACTCGCTGGGATCTGGGCACCGACCCCCTCGAAGTGCTCGATGCGCTGACCGCGGCGGGGCTCGCAGGCCGCTAGCTCATCCGTTAGGAGACGGTGATCGACTCGATCACCACGGGCTCGGTCGGCCGGTCACTCCGGTCGACGCCCGTCGTCGCGATCGCGTCGACGACCTTCTGCGACTCCTGGTCGACGACCTCTCCGAAAATGGTGTGCTTCCGGTTGAGATGCGGAGTCTTGCCGACGGTGATGAAGAACTGGGAGCCGTTGGTGCCGGGCCCGGCGTTGGCCATCGCCAGCAGGTACGGCTTGTCGAACTGCAGCTCCGGATGGAACTCGTCGTCGAACTGGTAGCCCGGCCCGCCGCGACCTGTTCCGGTGGGATCGCCGCCCTGGATCATGAAGCCGTCGATCACCCGGTGAAACACGGCGCCGTCGTAGAACGGTCCAGAGGTGCCTCCGGTCGCGTTCTCGGTGCTGTAGTCCTTGCTGCCCTGTGCCAGTCCGACGAAGTTCGCGACGGTCTTGGGGGCATGGTTTCCGAACAGTGCGATTTTGATGTCACCACGATTGGTGTGCAGGGTCGCGGTCGCTGTCTGAATGGGGCTCGTCACGGGGAGTCAGTCTGCCACGCGCCGTTGACGCCGAACCGGGCACCGTTGTGTTGCGGTGATGGCAGGGTGGGTGTCAACGGCAATCACAGCGCGAAAGAGGTAGAGATGAGCTCGAAGACGGAGGCTCGACTGAGCCCGGGACAACGGCTGTCGCGCGGGCTGCGCTACACGGCGGTGGGTCCGGTCGACGTCACTCGCGGCACGGTCGGGCTGAGCTGGCAGGGCGCGCACTCCGCGGTCAGCAGCCTTCGTCAGCGTGTCGAGAAGAGCCAGCTCGCCAAGGACCTCGCCAAAGAGTTCGAGGACGCGCAGGTTGCCATCGCAGGCGAGCTCGCCGAAGCGAGGGAGGCGCTCGCGAACCTTCCTCAGGCGATCGCCGAGGCTCGCAAGCCCAAGCGTCGGCCGCGCCCGTTCGTGCTGGCGGCTGCCGGTGTGGCGATGATTGCCGTTGGGGGAGTGGCATTTTCGATCGTTCGCCGATCGATGCAACCCGACCCGTCGCCGCGCCCGCCGAGCGTCGAGGTGACCCCGAAGCCGTAGGGTCGCCCCGCCGCAGTCAGCGCGACTTCTGCGTGGTGGTCGTCGATTTTGTTCATTCGCGACCCCCGTGCAGATTTCGGCGCAATGGTTACGAACTATGGCTGCCGACACGATCAACGGAATCCCTCGCGCCGAATTGCAAGCGCAGGGGATGTGGAAGCGCAATCTCTACTGGGCACTCGGCGGCCCGCTGTTCGCGAGCAAAAAAGGGCTCGCCTTTTGGCGCCGGTTCGCGGCGCCGGTGGAAGCTCCGCTGATGAAGGCGACAGGCGGTCGCGTTCGGCTCAACATCGCGGTCCCGATGGTGGTGCTGACGTCCACCGGAGCACGCAGTAAGCAACAGCGTGAGATTCCACTCGCCTACTTCACCGACGGCGACGACGTAATCCTGATCGCGTCGAACTACGGCGGCGACCGTCACCCCGCCTGGTATCACAACCTGCTCGCTCATCCCGAGTGCGAGTTACGCATCGGACGACGGGGTGGCTCCTTTGTCGCCCGTGAAGTCGACGGCCAGGACCGCGAACGGTTGTACAGGCTCGCTGTGGACCGCCTCGCCAAGGTGTTTGCACTCCATGAGGAGCGCAGTGGCGCCCGCAGGATTCCGGTCTTGCGGCTGACGCCTGCGCCATAGGCATTCGATTTGTGGAGCCTAGGGGATTCGAACCCCTGACTTCTGCCTTGCAAAGGCGAATCATGCTGCTGTTAAACGCTTCACGGCACGATCGAGCTGCCTAACCACATGAGCGTAGTTCACAAAAGTTATCTGTA
>NZ_JAVHWK010000072.1:0-48558 GCF_032159775.1 Mycobacterium sp. | reverse complement strand
GCCGAGGATCATCATCATCGGGGCGGGTATCGCGGGCATCGCCACCGCGGTCACGCTGCAGCGCGCCGGATTTCGTGACTTCACGATTCTGGAGATGGGTACCGACGTCGGTGGTGTGTGGCACTGGAACCGCTACCCCGGTCTGACGTGTGACGTCGCGTCGCAGCTCTACCAATTCTCGTTCGCGCCCAAACCGGACTGGACCGGAATATTCGCCAATGGTGACGAGATTCAGCGCTATCTCCGCGGGGTCGTCGAACAATTCGCTCTCGACGATCGCATTCGCTTGAACTGCGAAGTCGTGTCGACTGTCTTCGACTGCCCCGCATGGCAGGTGGCTACCGCCGACGGTACAGAGCTGGAAGCCGATTTCGTGATCGCCGCGACCGGCGTGCTCCACCACCCGTTCACGCCGGACATCCCTGGCCTCACCGCATTCGAGGGCGATGTCGTGCACACCGCGCGATGGGACGACGACATCGCGACCAGCGGACGCAGGATCGCCGTCATCGGAAACGGTTCCACCGGAGTGCAGATCGTGTCCGCGCTGCAGCGCGAAGCCGTTCACATCACGCACTTCGTTCGGACTCCGCAATGGGTGATCTGGGCGCCGATGGGCCTGTCGCAGCCCGGCCTAATGGGCGCCATCCTAAGTAGATCGCCTGCTCTTCATCGTCGGTTTTACGACCTACTGCTTCGGGGCTCGCGCATCTTGACCGACATCGCCTTGCGGCCGACGTGGCAGCGCCGGTTGGCGCAGAACTACGCACGGTTGTGCCTTCGCCTTCAGATTCGGGATCGCGAACTGCGCGACCGGCTGACTCCGGACTACGAACCGTTCTGCAAGCGGCAAGTAATGTCGGGCTCGTACTACCGGGCGATCAGATCCAGAAACGCCGACGTGGTCACCGCCGAGATCGAGGAGATCACGCCGCGCGGCATCCGCACCTCGGACGGCCGCGAACACGACGTCGACCTGCTGATACTCGCGACCGGATTTCAGCCTCACAACTACATGCGCCCGATGACGTTGCACGGTCGTGACGGCCTGGATATCGACGATGCCTGGGCCAAAGGCCCACGGGCGTACCGCATGACGGCCATCCCGGGTTTCCCGAACTTCTTCACCGTGCTGGGCCCGAACTCACCGACAGGATCGGTATCGCTGCAGTACTCCTCCGAGCTGACGGCGAAATTCATCGCCCAGTGGCTACGACGATTCCGTGACGGCGAACTCGACACGGTCGAGGTGACCGAAGAGGCGACCACGAAGTTCAACGACGACGTCGCCGCGGCACTCGGGCCCACAGTGTGGAATACCGGATGCAACTCCTGGTACCTCACCGACGAGGGCAACATCGATCTGTGGCCCTATGACCGCGAGACGATGACCGCCATGCTCGCGCGGCCCGACGACCGCGATTTCCATATCGCCTAGACCGGCGGCGGATTCGCGATCGCCTCGGCACAGGCCGTTCGAATGACGGCGGCGACGGCCCGCGGCTGTGACATGTAGACGGCGTGGCTGCCCGTCACCTCGACTGTGGTCGCGCCGACCCGCTGCGCCATTGCGCGCTGGGCGGAAGTTGTGATCATGCGGTCTTCTGTGGCAATCAGGTACCAACTCGGCTTGACGCGCCAGGCCGGTTCGGTAACCGTCCCGGTCATGGCGTCCGTCCCCCACGGCACCTGGGAGTCGGCCAGGAACGCGGCGTCGCGGGCGGACAGGTCTGCACCAAACGAGGTGTGGAATTTCTCGCGGTCCTGGAAGTAGAAGGCGCCAGGCGCGGCGACGATCGGCGACCCCGCCGCGTCGGGGTTGCCACCAAGCGCGTCCACCGACTCTCCCCCGTCCGGCGCGAATGCTGCGATGTAGACCAGCGCCACTACGTTGTGGTGCGTGCCTGCCTCGGTGATGACCGCGCCACCATATGAGTGCCCCACCAGTACCACCGGCCCGTCTTGCGCGTCGATGACGAGCCGCGTCGCCGCTGCGTCACCGGACAGGGACAGCGTCGGATTCTGCACGACCGCGACCCGGTAGCCCTCTTCGGTGAGAAGCTGATACACCGCCCGCCAGCTGGATCCGTCGACGAAAGCGCCGTGCACCAGGACGACGTTTCGCGTTCTAGAGCCCGCCGAAGTCGTCAGTCTGACGTGTCCTTCGTTCCCTCGCCGCTCTTCGACTTCGTCAGCGGCTTCGGCGGCTTCCTCACCGCCCTCGACCGAGCCAAGGCCACCGACTTCCTCGGATGCGTCGACTTCGGCGTCCTCGGGGTTCCGGCTCGGACTCCTCGGGCTTCTCGGAAGCGACCTCGTCGGCCAATTCGGCTGACCCCTCGGCGTTCTCGACGGCCGCTTCGTGTACCTGCGCGGCGGCCGCATCGGCGCCCACCGCGTCGTCACCCTCAACCGAGCCAAGGTCGCCGACTTCCTCGGCTTGGGTTTCTTCGTCGGCGTCGGGCTTGTCGACAGCTGATTGCACGGAGTCTTCGGCCGAGGCGTCATCGGACACCTCATCGGCCAAATCGGCTGACTCCTCGGCGTTCTCGACGGCCGCTTCGTGAACCTCCGCGGCGGCCGCATCGGCGTCCACCGCGTCCTCACCCTCAACCGAGCCAAGGCCACCGACTTCCTCGGCTGCGTCGACTTCGGCGTCCTCGGGTTCCGGCTCCGACTCCTCGGGCTTCTCGGAAGCGACCTCATCAGCCAAATCGGCTGATTCCTCGGCGTTCTCGACGGCCGCCTCGTGAACCTCCGCGGCCGCCGCATCGGCATCCACCACGTCCTCACCCTCAACCGAGCCAAGGCCGCCGACTTCCTCGGCCGCATCGGCTTCTTCGCCGGCCTCGGCGAACGCCTCTGCCTCGGCGATGTCCTCTGCGGGTGCGTTTGCGACGTCCTCGGCCAGTTGTTCACCTTCGGTGACCGCTTCGGCTTGGGGCTGGGCGTCGTCCCCGGCGTCTTCGTCCTCCTTCGCGCCCGCAGCCTTCGCCGCTGCCACCACGCCCGTCGTCGCTGCGACAGCGACCAGCTCTTTGGTGACCTCGTCGGCCCGTGAATCCTTTTCGCCGGTCTTCTTTTCGGCCTTGTCGTCGACGGCGACGTCTCCTTGCAACTCGCTCGGATCCTCGCGGCCCTTGGGCGCGACCATGATGTAGACGACAGCGCCAATGAACACGAACACCGACACGAAAGAGTTGATCCGAATACCGGCGATATGCGTGGCCATGTCGCTGCGCATCAGCTCAACCCAGAACCGCCCGAAGCAGTACGCGGCGACGTACAGCGCGAACAGCCTGCCGTGACCGATGCGGAAGCGGCGGTCCACCCAGATGAGGAACGCGAAAACCAACAGGTTCCAGAGCAACTCATACAGAAAGGTGGGGTGGACGATCTCGATCAACTGCCCGGTCGACGCCCCGTTGAGGGAGTCGAGTGCACCGTTCGCATCGCGGCGCTCGAAGATTTCCAGACCCCACGGCAACGACGTCGGCCTGCCGTAGAGCTCCTGGTTGAAGTAGTTACCGATCCGGCCGATCGCTTGTGCCAGCACAATTCCGGGAGCCACCGCATCGCCGAAGGCGGGTAACGGGATGCCCTTGCGTCGACACCCGATCCAGGCACCGACGCCACCCAGCGCGACCGCACCCCAGATCCCGAGGCCGCCCTCCTGGATCTTGAATGCCGCGACCAGACCGGCCCCACCTGGGCCGAAGTAGGTGGTCCAGTCGGTGAGAACGTGATACAGCCGACCCCCGATCAAGCCAAAGATGATGGCCCACAGTGCGATGTCGAAGATGACCCCCGGCTCGCCGCCGCGCTCGGACCAGCGCTTGTTGCCGATGAACAATGCGGCGATCACTCCGACGAGAATGAATAGCGCGTAGGCGCGAAGCGGAATCGGACCGAGATGCCAGACGCCCTGCGACGGACTCGGAAATGATGCAAGTAAGGTCGTGGTCACGCCGAAATCCCCTGCCGGACACCGTCGGCCAGTTCTTCGGTCAGCGCTCGCAGGGCGGGGATGCCCTCCGTGAGCGCCGACACCAGGGCCGAACCAACAATTACACCGTCTGCGTACGCACCGATCTCTGCGGCCTGCTCTCGCGACCTCACCCCCAGTCCTACGCCGACCGGAATATCGGAAACCGACTTCACCCGCGCCACCAGCTCGGGTGCTGCGTTGGAAACCGCATCCCGTGCCCCCGTAACGCCCATCGTCGAAGCCGCATAGACGAATCCGCGCGACGCCGCGGCTGTTGCGGCAAGGCGCTCGGGCGTTGACGACGGCGCTACCAGGAAAATCCGGTCCAAGCCGTATACGTCCGATACCGCCAGCCATTCGCCCGCTTCGTCGGGAATCAGGTCTGGTGTGATCATCCCGAGCCCGCCCGCGGATGCCAGATCGCGGGCGAACGCGTCGACGCCGTAATGCAGCACCAGGTTCCAGTACGTCATCACCACCGCGCGGCCGCCCGCCTTGCTGATCGCCTCGACGGCGGTCAACGAGTCGCGGACCCGCACACCGCCGCGCAACGCCACCTCGGTGGCGGTCGCGATGGTGGGCCCGTCCATACCGGGGTCGGAATACGGCATCCCGACTTCGATGATGTCGCAACCGGACTCGACCAGGGCCGTCATCGCCGAAATCGAGGTCGGGACATCGGGGTAGCCGGTCGGAAGGTACCCGATGAGGGCCGACCGCCCCTGCTCACGGCACGCTGCGAACGTGCCGGAAAGGCCATTCGTCATGACGCGGCGGTCCCCTTGCTGTCGAGCAGGTCAAACCACTTGGCCGCCGTCTCCACATCTTTGTCACCGCGGCCCGACATGTTCACCACGATGACCGATCCCGCTCCCAGCTCCTTACCCAATTCCAGCGCACCGGCCACCGCGTGAGCAGATTCGATTGCCGGGATGATGCCTTCAGTCCTGCACAGCAAGCCGAAGGCATCCATCGCTTCGGCGTCGGTGATCGGCCGGTACTCGGCGCGCCCGGTGTCCTTGAGGAAGGCATGTTCGGGCCCGACACCGGGGTAGTCCAAACCCGCCGAAATCGAATGCGATTCGATGGTCTGGCCTTCGTCGTCCTGCAACAGATATGAGAACGACCCCTGGAACGCACCGGGGGACCCGCCGGCGAACGTCGCCGCGTGACGGCCGGTTTCGACACCATCGCCCGCCGCCTCGTAGCCAACCAACTTCACACCCGGATCATCGATGAACGCATGGAACACACCGATGGCGTTCGACCCGCCGCCAACGCATGCGGTGACCGCGTCGGGCAGCCGGCCGGCCTGATCCTGGATCTGCACACGGGCTTCGAGCCCGATCACCCGTTGAAAGTCACGAACCATCACCGGGAACGGGTGCGGGCCTGCAGCCGTGCCGAAGCAGTAGTACGTGTCGTCCGCGTTGGTCACCCAGTCACGGAACGCGTCGTTGATCGCGTCCTTGAGCGTCTTGGAGCCGGACTCCACGGACACGACCTCGGCTCCGAGTAACCGCATCCGTGCAACGTTGAGCGCCTGACGGGCTGTGTCGACGGCGCCCATGTAGATGACACAGTCCAACCCCAGCAGCGCACACGCCGTTGCGGTGGCCACGCCATGCTGGCCCGCACCGGTCTCGGCGATGACACGCGTCTTGCCCATCTGTCGCGCGAGCAGCGCCTGGCCCAGCACGTTGTTGATCTTGTGAGAGCCGGTGTGGTTCAGGTCTTCTCGCTTGAGGAAGAGTCGCGCGCCGCCCGCATGCTCGCTGAGCCGTTCGGCCTCGTACAGCGGTGACGGTCGACCGCTGTAGTGCCGCTGCAGCCGGTCCAGTTCATCGAGGAACGCTTGATCACCCCGGGCCTTTTCGTACGCAGCGGTGACTTCTTCGATGACGGCCATCAGCGCCTCGGGAACGAACCGTCCACCGAAGGCACCGAAGTGTCCCTTGGCGTCGGGATCGTGGACGGTCGGTTCTGCGACCGCCGCACTGGAACGCGGCAACTCAGGGCCGGCGAGATCGGCCACTGTTCAGCGCGACGGTTTCGGGCAGGACGGATGCGTGCCTGCGGTGACCAAATCGGCGACGGCACTGCGCGGGTCACCGCTGGTGACCAGACCCTCACCGACGAGAACGGCGTCCGCCCCTGCACCGGCGTACGCCAACAGGTCGGCTGGACCGCGCACACCCGACTCGGCGATCCGGATCACGTTGGACGGCAGCCCAGGTGCGATGCGCGCGAAGCAATCCCGGTCCACGTCGAGCGTCTTGAGGTCGCGCGCGTTGACGCCGATGACCTTCGCCCCGGCCTGCAGTGCGCGGTCGGCTTCCTCTTCGGTGTGCACCTCGACCAACGCCGTCATACCGAGGGACTCCGTGCGATCCAGCATCGAGGCGAGTGCGGACTGCTCGAGCGCCGCCACGATGAGCAGCAGCATGTCCGCGCCATGTGCACGGGCCTCGTGCACCTGATACGGGCCGACGATGAAGTCCTTGCGCAGCACCGGGATTGACACCGCGGCGCGCACAGCGTCCAAGTCGTCGAGCGAACCGTTGAAGCGCCGCTGCTCGGTAAGCACACTGATGACGCGCGCTCCGCCATCCTCGTATGCGCCGGCAAGTTTCGCCGGATCCGAGATTGTCGCGAGGGCTCCTCGCGACGGGCTGGCCCGCTTCACCTCGGCGATGACACCGATACCGGGTTCACGCAGCGCCGCCATCACGTCGCGCGGCGAATGGGCGGCCTTGGCTGCCGCCTTGATCTCGTCGAAGCTGACGGCCGCTTCGCGTGCGGCGACGTCGGCGCGGACTCCCTCAATGATGGAGTCGAGCACGGTCGCCGAGCTCATAGGCCGTGAACTCCCTTCGCGTTCGCGCCGCCTTGCTGCCGGATGATCTTCATCGAAGGGTAGCCGCACCGGACACATCAACTGTCACCGCCCCTCGGTGTCTGGGTTGGTGGGATCACGGCCCTCGTCGAGCGCGTCCCACATCGTCCGCTCCGACATCTGGTCGCCTGCCGCAGCGCGTCGCCGCGCCGCTTCGCGCCGCCGCGCCGGAGCCTCGTATTTGTCATGATTCGACTCGTCTTTCACGGGTGACCGGATGAGCAGCGCCGCGCCTGCGAGCGTCAGCACGGCGGCGATCAACGTCACGACGGCACCCCAGTAGTACCGCTGCGTGCCCACCAGATCCGCCACCGGCACCTCGGCGAGGCCCGCTGCGCGGACGGCCACATCGGGCGTCACCCACAGGCTGATCGCCAGGTAGGCGATCACGGCGCTCAGCGCACCGACGATGAGCGCAAGCAGCCGCAATTGCCACCGCGGCCCGATCGTCGACTTGAGCACGGCGGCCAGCAGGATCACCGCAAGCGGCACCAGCGCCGTCGACCAGGTTGCGCCGTTCAGCGTGGCTGTTTCCGGCTGACCAAGGCCGTCGAATGAGCGCACCTGCACCCATGTCATGCGCGACGCCAACCACAGCGCGCCCGCCGCCGCCATTAGGAGAACCTGCCCGATGTGCTTCATGGCTCGGTCAGCGTCTCCGCCGCGGCGATGGCGTTCAGCACCGCCTTGGCCTTATTGGTGGATTCGTTGTACTCGTACGGGCCGTTGGAGTCGGCTACGACTCCCCCGCCCGCCTGCACATACGCAGTCCCCTCGCGGATCAACGCGGTGCGGATGGCGATGGCGAAATCGGCATCGCCCGCGAAGTCCAGATAGCCGAGGACGCCGCCGTAAAGACCGCGACGGGTCTTCTCGACCTCCTCGATGAGCTCCATTGCCCGCACTTTCGGCGCGCCGGTCAACGTGCCTGCCGGGAAACACGCAGTGACCGCGTCCAGCGCGGTCTTGCCGTCGGCCAGCTGCCCCGTCACAGTCGATACCAGATGCATGACGTGGCTGTAGCGCTCGATATGGCTGTAGTCCTCGACCCGCACCGTTCCCGGCACGCAGACGCGGCCGAGATCGTTGCGTCCGAGGTCGACAAGCATCAGGTGCTCGGCGCGTTCTTTCTCGTCCTCCTGCAACTCCTTTTCGAGCAACAGGTCTTCTTCCTCGTTGTCACCACGCCACCGCGTGCCTGCGATGGGATGCGTTGTCGCGCGGCCGTCCTTGACGGTCACCAACGCTTCGGGACTCGACCCGACGATCGAGAAATCCAGTCCGCCATCGGCGTCGGGCACATTCAGCAGATACATGTACGGGCTGGGATTGGACACCCGAAGCATCCGGTACACGTCGAGCGGGTTCGCGTCGGTGTCCATCTCGAAACGCTGCGACGGGACGACCTGAAATGCCTCGCCCGCTTCGATCTCGCCGACGAGGCGCTCCACGATCGCGCCGTACTCCTCGACCGTGCGCTGTTGGCGGTTCGTCGGTTCCGGCCTGCTGAACGTGGCCACCGTCGACGACAAGTTCGTGCCCAGCGCCTCGGTCATCACGTCGAGCCTGGAGACGGCGTCGTCGTAGGCCCAGTCGACGCGCTCGTCGGTGCCGTTCCAGTTCACTGCGTTGGCGATCAGCGTGATGGTGCCCTCGTGGTGGTCGACGGCCGCGATATCGGTGGCAAGCAACAGCAGGATGTCGGGCAGCCCGAGGTCGTTGACAGCCAGCTCAGGCAGCCTTTCGAGGCGGCGAACCAGGTCATAGGCGAAGAAGCCGACGAGACCTCCGGACAGCGGCGGCAACCCGGGCAGAGGTTCGGTCTCGAGGAGCTCCAACGTCTCGCGCAGCGCGTGCAGCGGGTCGCCGCCACTCGGTGCATCCTGCGGCGTGACGCCCAACCATGCCGCCTCGCCGTCGCGGACCGTGAACGCCGACGGGGCGCCGGCGCCGATGAACGACCACCGCGACCACGACCGGCCGTTCTCCGCGGATTCCAGGAGGAACGTGCCAGGACGGTTGGCTGCCAGCTTGCGGTAGGCCGACAGCGGCGTCTCGCTGTCGGCCAGCACCTTGCGGGTCACCGGAACGACCCGGTGCCCGGCGGCCAGCCCCCGGAAGTCCTCGCGCGAGGTCGTGACAGCCAGGTCGGCGGTGGTTTGCACGTGCTGATCCTCCCAGCCGGTATGGCAAGACCGGAAATCAGCCAGGCGTAGCCTCACACCCATGAAACGTGGTGACCGGGTTGCCGAGTTCGAACTTCCCGACCAAAAGGGTGCTGTGCGAAGCATCACATCGCTGCTGGCCGACGGTCCGATCGCGCTGTTCTTCTACCCGGCGGCGATGACCCCGGGTTGCACGAAGGAGGCCTGCCACTTCCGCGACCTGGCAAGCGACTTCGCCGCCGTCGGTGCGTCGCGGGTCGGCATCAGCACCGATCCGGTCGCCAAGCAGGCCAAGTTCTCCGACACCCAGCGCTTCGACTATCCGCTGCTGTCAGACGCCGACGGCACGGTTGCCGCCGCGTTCGGTGTGAAGCGCGGTCTGTTGGGCAAGCTGATGCCGGTCAAGCGCACGACGTTCGTGATCGACACCGACAGGACCGTGCTGGACGTGATCTCGAGTGAGTTCAGCATGGAGACGCACGCCGACAAGGCGCTGGAGGTGCTGCGGCAGCGGCAGTCGGCGTGACAGATGTCCTCACCCTGCGCGATGTGACGTTTCGCCGCGACGGCAAGCAGATCATCGACGGTATCTCGCTCACTGTGAACGCCGGCGAGCACTGGGCCCTGCTCGGCCCCAACGGAGCGGGCAAGAGCACACTGCTGGGTTTCTGTGCGGCAGTGATGTTTCCGACATCGGGAACAGTGCGCATTCTCGGTGAACAAATGGGTCGGGTCGAGCTTGCCCGACTGCGCCGACTCATCGGGCACGTGAATCCCCGTCACCGGCTTCAATATTCGCTGTCGGTCCGCGACGTTGTGATGACCGGAATCACCGCCACCATCGACACCCCGATGCGGTGGACGCCGAGTGCCGATGAGCGTGACCGTGCCGATGCGATGATTGCGGCGGTCGGGCTGACCCGCAGGGCCGACGATGTATGGCCGACCCTTTCGCAGGGCGAACGCGGTCGCACACTCATCGCCAGGGCGCTCATCTCCGAACCGCGTCTGTTGCTGCTCGACGAGCCGACCACCGGGCTCGACGTCGCCGCTCGCGAACAGCTGCTGGAAACCATCGACTCACTCGACGAAACACATCCAGAAGTGGCTTCGATCCTCGTCACGCACCATCTGGAGGAGCTGCCGACGACCACCACTCACGCGCTGCTGATCGCCGACGGACGGACGATGGCCATCGGTGACGCGCGCTCGACCGTGACGACCGACAACGTCAGCGCAGCGTTCGCGCACCCCGTCGTGGTCGGTTACGACGAGGGCCGCTGGACCGCGCGGGCCAAGGCCACCCGCATCATCGAGCCCTAGCAACTCGCCGTTTTGCATCCACGGTCGTCCCACCGCCAATTCCACAACCCGGACTGCAAAATGAAGCCGTGCGACGGGCAAACGGCCTTATTCTGCAGCCATGGCGGTCGAGCTGTCGTGTGGTTTGCCTCCCGGGCCGCAATTCGCAGAGCTGGCCGTCCTAGCAGAAGCGCTGGGCTATTCGCGGGTTTGGATCTTCGACTCGGCATCGTTCTGGGAGGACCGGTTCGTTCATCTCGCGCTCGCCGCCGACCGCACGTCGCGCATCGGGCTTGCGACCGCAGTGCTGATTCCGGGTGAACGGTCGGAGATGTCGTTGGCGTCCGCCATTGCCGCCATTGCGCGCCTTTCCGCTGGACGCTTTCGTGCGTGTTTCGGAACGGGAGCTACGGCACGCCGCACGATGGGTCAAAGACCGGTGACACTGCAGGCCATGCGCGATTACGTGATTGCCGTGCGTCGCTTATTGGCCGGTGAAACGGTGATCATCGATGGCCAACCGGCCCGCATGCTTCACGCCGACGGCCTTGCCGCGCCACGGCCGATCGACGTCGAGATCTGGCTCAGCGTCTTCGGACCACGCGGAATGGCGCTGGCCTCGGAGATCGCCGACGGCATCATCGTCGGACGTCCGATGGATCACGCATTGCCCACCGCGATGCTGATGCCTGCCACCGTGTTGGAGCACGACGAGGACCACGACAGCGCACGCGTGCAAGACGCGGTCGGCCCGTGGATGGTCGTCACCTACCACGAGGCGTACGCCGTCGCGGGGCCGGAAGCCGTCGACGCGTTACCCGGCGGCCGCGGGTGGCGCGAGGCACTCGAGGCGCTCGCACCGGACGGCGAACGCCACCTGCTCACCCACCAGGGTCACGTCACACATCTCACCGAACGCGATCAAGCGCTCCTCGACGACGCGCCCGACGGCCTGGCGACGATCGGGACGCCTGACGAGATCGGCACGCGCGTGATGGATCTGGCCGACCACGGTGTCCGAGAGATCATCTTTACCCCGAGCGGCCGCGACATCGCCCGCGAGCTGACGACCTTCTACGCGGCCGCGTCAAGATGAGAACGCAGGAAACTCACCATGCTGGCGTGAAAGTTGCGCATGGACACGGCATTAGGGGCGATGTGATCGGCGCCGTGATACATCCCGCGAACAGTCACGAGTTCACACGGCACGCCGGCAGCGATCAGCTTCTCGGCGTAGGCAACGCTTTCCTCGTAGAACAGGTCCAGCTCACCGATTCCGATCCACGCCGGCGCCAGCCCGGCCATATCCGGTCTGCGCGCGGGCGCCGCATACTGCGGAGCGTCCGACATACGCGGCTCGCGTCCCAGGTAAGCGGTCCAGGCCCACTTGTTGGATGACGGCGTCCACGTCAACTCGCCCCGGGCCGCGTGGTCGTCACGCAGGGTGGTCCGGTCGTCGAGCATCGGATAGCCGAGCACCTGTGCCCGCAACGCGATCCCCTCGTCAAAGCTGCGCTGTGCGATCGACGCAGCCAGTCCCCCTCCCGCACTCACTCCGTGCACGGCGATGCGATCGGGGTCGATGCCGAGTTCGTCGGCGTGCTCGGCCATCCACTTCAGCGTGGCCACGCAGTCATCCAGCGCCGCCGGAAAGGCGTTCTCGGGTGCGAGCCGGTAGTCAGGCGACACCACCACCGCGCCCACCTCTCGCGCCATGTCCGCGGACAGCACGGCCTCTATTTGTGGGGTGCCCACACACATTCCACCGCCGTGGATCCACAGCACGGCCGGTCGCGGCGAAGCCACCTCGGTCGGCGTGAAGACCAAGAGGCGTACGCCCCCGACACGGTGGGTGGTCTGTGTGACCCCTTGTCCGGGGCTCGAGCTGAACCGATAGGCCATCCGAACGAACGGGAGAGTGAAACGGTTGAACGGGACGGCCAAGGCGAGCATTCCCGGCGTTCGTAACTCGGGGTCGATCGCCGATATCGATTCTCGCAGCGCCCTGGATCGACGGACCGCCAACGCAGTCACGCCGACGGCGGCAAATGCGGCGGCCTTTCTCATTAGCGGGAAATCTAGCTCTCCGGTGTCAGCAGCGGGTCGGCGTCGAAGCAGGAGTGGTCGCCGGTGTGGCATGCCCCGCCCACCTGGTCGACTTCGAGCAGCACAGTGTCTCCGTCGCAGTCCAGCCGCACCGAGTGCACGTGTTGCGTGTGGCCCGATGTCCGGCCCTTGATCCACTGCTCGCCGCGTGACCGCGAAAAGTAGGTCGCCTCACGTGTTTCGAGCGTGCGGGCGAGCGCGGCGTCGTCCATCCATGCCACCATCAGCACCGCTCCGGTACCCCGCTCCTGCACGACCGCGGTGAACAGCCCGTTGGCGTCACGCTTGAGCCGCGACGAAATGCCCGCGTCCAATGCCGTCATCGCACCACGATCCCTTCTGCCGCCATCGCCGCCTTGACCTCGCCGATCGTCAACTCCCCGAAGTGGAAAACGCTCGCGGCCAACACGGCGTCGGCTCCTGCAACAACCGCGGACGCGAAATCTTCCTTCGCCCCCGCACCACCACTCGCGATCACCGGGATGGTGACCGCACCGCGGAGCGCCCGCAGCATCCTGAGGTCGAACCCCGCCTTGGTGCCGTCGAAGTCCATGGAGTTGAGCAGGATCTCGCCGACGCCCAACTCGGCGCCGCGGGCGGCCCATTCGATGGCGTCCATCCCGGTGCCGCGCCGTCCGCCGTGGGTGGTGACCTCCCATCCCGACGGCGTGGACTGCGAACCCTCGGGCACGGTCCTGGCGTCGACCGACAAGACGATGCACTGCGACCCGAACCGGCGGGACAGTTCGGCAAGCAGTTCGGGCCGGGCAATGGCCGCGGTGTTGACGGCGACCTTGTCGGCACCTGCCCGCAACAACACGTCGACGTCGGCCACCGATCGCACACCGCCACCGACGGTCAACGGAATGAACACCTGCTCGGCGGTCCGTTTGACGACCTCGAGCATGGTGGCACGGCCCGACGAACTGGCCGTCACATCCAGAAAGGTGAGTTCGTCGGCACCTTCTCGGTCGTAGGCAGCAGCGAGTTCGACGGGATCTCCGGCGTCGCGCAGGTTTTCGAAGTTGATGCCCTTGACCACCCGGCCGTCGTCGACATCGAGACAGGGAATGATGCGGACCGCGAGGTCCCTGGGGTCCATCAGTAATCCCCCGGCGCACCGACCGACGCCACAATTTCGAGCATCTCGGCGTGCACACCGGGAGATCCGGCCAGTGCACCCCGTGCGCCGACGACCCAGTCGTTGCCTGCCAGATCGGTGACGACGCCGCCGGCAGCCCGCACTAACGCGACACCGGCCGCGTGATCCCAGACGTGGCCGCCGAAGTTCAGCGCGGCGCCGAGGATGCCTGCCGCGGTGTAAGCCATGTCGAAGCCGATCGCGCCATGCATCCGCATCCGCGAGCACTCCCGGCTCAGCCGTTCGATGATCGCGATCCGATATCGGCCGGGAAAATATCCCCTGGAGTCGATATCGAAGGTGCCGGTGCCGACGACACTGTCGGACAGCACGGTTGGTTGAAGCGGTGGCTGGGCAACGCCGTTGGTGTACAACGGTTTTCCGACAACAGCGGTGAATCGGGTATCGGTGAACGGTAACCATGTCAGGCCGGCCACCGGCTGCCCGTCGCGCACCAGCCCAAGCAGAATGGCAGCCGTCGGCAGCCCTGCGGCGTAGTTGATCGTTCCGTCGATCGGGTCGAGCACCCACACCAACGGCGAGTCGATGTCGGCGCCGCCGAACTCCTCGCCGTGCACCTCGATACCGGTGCGCGACACCAGCGCCTCCACCACCTGACGTTCGATCGCGAGATCGACCTCGGTGGCGAAGTCGTTGCCTTTTTTCTGTACGGCCGAGTCGGCACCGTGGCCCGACACGAACGGTATCGCGGCTTCGTCGAGGATCGCGGCGGCCTCGGAGACCAGTGCGTCCAGATCGGTCTCGTCCAGCGCCATGGTGGCTAACCCCCTACCGCTGCCAACGCCTGCGGCAGGGTGAATCGCCCTGCGTACAAAGCCTTTCCGATGATCGCGCCCTCGATCCCACTGCCGGTGAGGGTGGCGATGGCGCGCAGGTCGTCGAGGCTGGACACCCCGCCGGATGCGATAACCGGTGCGTCGGTGCGTTCGGCAACGCTGGACAGCAGGTCCAGGTTGGGTCCTTGCAACGTGCCATCCTTGGTGACGTCGGTGACGACGAACCGCGAACACCCCTGCCTGTCAAGGCGTTCCAGGACGGGCCACAGATCTCCACCGTCGGTCTCCCAGCCGCGGCCGCGGAGCCGGAAGCCACCGTCGGGTAGGGAGGGATCGATCTTCACGTCGAGTCCGACCGCCACCTTGTCGCCGTGCTCGCTGATCGCGCGGGCGCACCACTCGGGGTTCTCCAGCGCTGCGGTGCCGATGTTGACCCTGGCGCAGCCGGTCGCAAGCGCAGCGTCGAGGGACTCCTCGTCACGGATGCCCCCGGACAATTCCACGGCCACGTCGAGCTTTCCGACGACCTCGGCGAGCAGTTCGCGGTTCGACCCCCGGCCGAACGCCGCGTCGAGGTCAACAAGGTGGATCCACTCGGCTCCGTCGCGCTGCCAGTTCATCGCGGCGTCCAGCGCGGAGCCGTATTCGGTTTCGCTGCCCGCCTGGCCTTGCACAAGCCGCACCGCTGTGCCGTCCACCACGTCGACGGCGGGCAGGAGAATCAGTTGCACGGCCGTCAACCTAGCGTCCTCACAGGGCCGATACCCAATTGCCGAGCAGTGTCGCGCCCGCGTCGCCGCTCTTCTCGGGGTGAAACTGGGTGGCCGCGAGCGCACCGTCCTCGACGGCCGCCAAGAACGGCACGTTGTGGGTTGCCCAGGTCAGCAGTGCTGCGGGGTCGCCTTCCCATACCTGCGCGGCGTACGAGTGCACGAAATAGAACCGGGTGGCGGGGTCGAGTCCCTTGAACAGCGCGCTGCCTGCCGCGGCGTCGACGACGTTCCACCCCATGTGCGGAATCACCGGGGCATCGAGCCGGACGACCGCGCCGGGCCACTGACCGCAGCCCTGCGATTCGACGCCGAATTCCACGCCGCGAGCAAACAGGATCTGCATGCCCACGCACACTCCGAGCACCGGCAAGCCTGCGGCGACCCGCTCGGCGATGATCTTGTCGCCGCCGATCTCCCGCAGGCCGGTCATGCATGCCTCGTATGCACCCACGCCTGGCACCACCAACCCGTCGGCGCGCGCGGCCGCACCGGCGTCTGCGGTCACCTCGACGTCGGCACCCACCCTTTCCAGCGCGCGCTGCGCCGACCGAAGGTTGCCCGAGCCGTAATCGAGTACTACAACGGATTTCCTCGTCACAGGCTGCCTTTGGTGGACGGCACGCCGGTCACCCGGGGGTCGTACTCGACGGCTTGACGCAGTGCCCGCGCGACGGCCTTGTACTGGGCCTCGGTGATGTGATGCGGATCGCGCCCGTAGAGCGTCCGCACGTGCAGCGCGATACGGGCATTCATGGCCAGCGACTCGAACACGTGCCGGTTGATGACGGTGTGATACGGCACCTCGGAGCCGGCAATCGTGCTGTGCAGCATGTGTTCCGGCTCGCCGGTGTGCACGCAGTACGGCCGCCCTGAGACGTCCACCGCCGCATGGGCGAGCGTCTCGTCCATGGGGATGAAGGCGTCACCGAAGCGCCGGATGCCCTTCTTGTCGCCGAGCGCCTCCCGCAGCGCCTGGCCCAGCACGATCGCGGTGTCCTCGATCGTGTGGTGGCCTTCGATCTCGACGTCGCCTTTGGCGTCGACGGTGAGGTCGAAGCTGGCGTGGCTGCCCAGCGCCGTGAGCATGTGGTCGTAGAACGGGACGCCGGTGGAGATGTTCACGGCTCCGGTGCCGTCGAGATCGAGCTCGACGACGATGTCGGATTCCTTCGTCTTGCGTTCGACGCGGGCGCGACGGTTGGTGGTCACTGTGCTCCTATTCGTGCGCTGGCTTCCAGCAGCGCGTCGTTCTCCTCGGCCAGGCCGATGGTGGTGCGCAGATATCCGGGGATCCCGACGTCGCGGATGAGGATGCCCGCGTCGAGGTACCGCTGCCAGGTGGCCGGTGCGTCGGCGAACTCGCCGAACAGCACGAAGTTCGCATCGCTGGGAATCACCCGGAAACCCATACCCGTTAACGCGTCTGTCACGCGGTTGCGTTCCGAGATGAGCGTGGCGACGCTGCCGAGCGTGTCGTCGGCGTGCCGCAGCGAGGCGCGGGCGGCGGCCTGGGTCACCGATGACAGGTGATAGGGCAGCCGCACCAGCAGCATGGCGTCGACCACCGCCGGGGCGGCGATCAGGTAGCCGAGCCTGCCGCCTGCGAACGCGAATGCCTTGCTCATGGTGCGGGTCACGACGAGTTTCAACGGGAACTCGGCGACGAGGTTCACCGCGCTGAGTTCGGAGGAGAATTCGCCGTACGCCTCGTCGAGGATCAGGATGCCGGTGGTCATCGCTTCGAGGAGCCGGCGAAGTTCCTCGAGCGGAACGCTCTGGCCCGACGGGTTGTTCGGGCTCGCGACGAAGACGATGTCGGGGTTGTGTTCCTTGATGGCGTGCACCGCGACCTCGGCGTCAAGGCTGAAATCGTCGGCGCGGTTGGCCACCAGCCACTCGGTCTGCGTGCCGTCGGAGATGATCGGGTGCATCGAGTACGACGGTACGAATCCGATCGCGCTTCGTCCCGGCCCCCCGAACGCCTGCAGCAGCTGCTGCAGAATTTCGTTGGAGCCGTTGGCAGCCCAGAGGTTCTCGACGCCGACGTCGACGCCGGTCTGAGCCGAGAGGTACGCCGCGAGCTCGCTGCGCAGAGCCACCGCGTCGCGGTCGGGATACCGGTGCAGGTCGCCTGCGACAGCGCGGACCGAGCTGGTGACATCGTCGATCAGCGCCTGGGTCGGTGGATGCGGGTTCTCGTTGGTGTTGAGCCGTACGGGCACCGCGAGTTGTGGTGCGCCGTACGGCGATTTGCCGCGCAGGTCCTCGCGAAGCGGAAGATCGTCCAGGGAAACCTTGTCGCCTGGTCTCACGTCTCGAACCTCCGGCGCACCGCCTCGCCGTGAGAAGGCAGATTTTCAGCCTCGGCGAGCGTGATCACATATCCGGACACGTCTTTCAGCGCCGCCTCGTCATAGTCGACGACGTGTATGCCGCGAAGGAACGTCTGCACCGACAGGCCACTGGAGTGCCGCGCACAACCTGCGGTCGGCAGCACATGGTTGGAGCCTGCGCAATAGTCGCCGAGACTGACCGGCGAGAAGGCACCAACGAAAATCGCTCCGGCGGAACGGATTCGGCCGGCCACCTCGCGCGCGTCAGCGGTCTGGATCTCGAGGTGCTCGGCTGCGTAGGCGTTGACCGTCTTGACGCCGGCATCGATGTCGTCGACGAGCACGATCGCCGACTGCCGTCCCGACAGTGCGGCGGAAACCCGTTCGCGGTGCACGGTGGTTTCCAACTGGACGGCGAGTTCGCGGTCGGTTGCGTCGGCGAGCGAGATACTCGGCGTGACCAGCACGCTGGCGGCCATCTCGTCGTGTTCGGCCTGGCTGATGAGGTCAGCGGCGACATGTACGGGATCTGCGGTGCCGTCGGCCAGAATCGCGATCTCGGTCGGGCCTGCTTCAGCGTCGATGCCGATCTGAGAGCGACATATTCGCTTGGCGGCCGTGACGTAGATGTTGCCCGGCCCGGTGACCATGTCGACCGGAGCCAACTCCGTGCCATCGGTGTCGGTTCCGCCGTAGGCCATGATCGCGACGGCCTGGGCTCCGCCGACAGCCCACACCTCGTCGACACCGAGCAGGCGTGCCGCAGCAAGAATGGTGGGATGCGGCAGGCCGTCGAACTGCGCCTGCGGCGGGCTCGCAATGACCAGCGAGTCCACGCCCGCGATCTGCGCAGGCACCACGTTCATCACCACGCTGGAGGGGTAGACGGCGTTGCCGCCCGGCACATACAGGCCGACGCGCTCGATGGGCACCCAACGTTCCGTCACCGTGGCGCCGGGCGCCAGCGTCGTCGTGGTGTCGGTGCGCCGCTGATCGCCGTGCACAGCGCGGGTCCGCTCGATCGCCACCTCGAGTGCGGTGCGGACATCGGACGGCAGCCGGTCGAGGGCGCCCTGCAGTTCAGGCGTGCGCACCCGCACCTGCGCGGGGCGCACACCGTCGAACGACTCGCCGAACTCGAGGGCGGCCTGCGCGCCGCGTGAGGCGACGGCGTCGACGATTGGCCGCACTTTCGGCACCACCGCGTCGACGTCCACCCCACCGCGCGGCAGCGCAGATCTCAACCGGGCAGCCGACAGGTCAGCGCCGCGCAGGTCGATGCGGGCCATGTTCATGCACCTATTGTCCCAGAACAGGCCAAATCGTTATGTCGCGGCAGTCCGCGCGGCGTCCGGCTCAGGTGAGGCGGGCGCTCACTTGCAGAGTTCGGTGATCTTCGCGTTCGCCTCGTCTGCTTCCTTCAACCGTGCGGCCTGGCCGGGGTCGGAGTTCGGGATGCCCGACGTCGACCTGGCGCCGATGTCCATCAGGTTGTTGGCGAACTTGCGAACCGCGTCGGCCAGGTCGGGGGGAGTCCCCGGCTGAAGCCGCGCGAGAAGGTACTGCCCACCGTCGTAGAGGGCGAGGCGCGCATTGGCGGCCACCGCCATCGACCCGGTGACGTCCTCGGGACCGCCGGGAGGCTGCAGGTTCGTGTTGATCTGGACGCCGTTGCGGATGACGTTGAACGACTCGCAGATGCTGCCCTTGGGGTCGTCGGTGGTTGTGCCGGTGAAAACCTGTGCTTCTTTCGATGGCTCCTTCATGAGTGCCCAGACGGCAAGGCCGACTGCGACGAGCGCTACGACCAGCGCCAAGACAGAAATGATAAATCCCCTCGAATACCCCGTTGGCTCAGACATGCGGCCGATCGTAACGGCCGGAGAGTCTTTGCCAGCGAACTTTGCGCTCGCGAGTCTGCATCAATCTCCTACGCGCATTCCGGCGTGGTCTCTGACTTGCGTAATGTCACACCCATGTCCGCCAAGGATCACCCCAATAATGCGCCGGGCGTGCCGATGGTCTATCCCCCCACGTTCGAGCGTCTGCAGATCAAGTACATGAACCCGGTTGTGAAACGCGTCGCGCGACTGATGCCCGGAGTAGCCAAGATCAGGCACCGCGGCCGCAAGTCCGGCAAGACCTATGAAACGGTCGTCACTCCGTTCCGCAAAGGCAGCGTGCTGGCCATCACGTTGGGACACGGCAAGACTGACTGGGTCAAAAACGTGCTCGCCGCCGAGGAGGCCGACGTGCTCTTCGGCAAGCGGACCGTCCACATCGTCAACCCGCGGATCGTGCCCGCAGGCGGCGACGCCGACGGCCTGCCGTTCATGGCCCGTGTCCAGGCCCGGAAAATGGGAGTGCTTGTCGCCGATATCGCGTGACACACTGTCGCAATGGCATGGCAAGTCTGGCTGACGTTCTTCGGTGCGGCGCTCGCGATCGCCGTCTCGCCGGGAGCGGGCGCCATCCAATCGATGGCGACCGGGCTGACCCACGGTGTGCGACGCGGGTATTGGAGCATCCTCGGGTTGGAAATCGGTCTCATGCTGCAGCTGTCGCTGGTGGCGGCCGGCCTCGGCGCAGTGGTGACGAGCTCGATCCTCGCCTTCAACATCATCAAGTGGATCGGTGTGGCCTACCTGTTCTATCTGGCCGTGCGGCAATGGCGAACCGCGACAGTGGATCTGCGCGAGCAGGTTGGCAGGGCGACGGACGGCGGCAGGCTCTCGCTCGTTGTTCGCGGATTCCTCGTCAACGCGACCAACCCCAAGGGATTGGTGTTCTTCCTCGCCGTGCTCCCCCAATTCGTCGTGCCGACTGCGCCCCTGCTGCCGCAGTACCTGGCGATCGGCGTGACGATGGTCGCCGTCGACCTCGTGGTGATGGGCCTCTACACGGCTTTGTCTGTTCGGCTGCTCAAGTGGATGCAGACTCCTCGCAAACAAACGGTCGTCAACCGTGTGTTCTCGGGCTTGTTCGCCGCCGCCGCCGTCATCCTGTCCCTGGTGCGACGCGGCCCCGCTACCGCATGAAGACAGTCTTCCCGGTCATCGTCGGCCAGACCGACGGCGCGTCCTCCCACGGCACGACCCGGTCGACGGCGGGCGACAAATCACAAGACGCAGAGAGCAATTCGAGGATCCCGGGTATCGCAGCCCGTGCGTTGACCCGTCCGGTGACGAAGCGCACACCGCGGGTGTACATCGGCAGCAGGGGCATGTCGACCTTGCCCTGGTAGTAGATGCCTGTGTCGGTGCAGACACCGTCCGGCCACGTCACGCGCAGCGTCGAGGCGAGCACCGACGGGTCTGCCGACGTGTGCACCGTGACCGGATACGGATCCCATGATTTGTCCGGCTTCAGACGCTCGTGGACATGCGCACCGAGCTTCTCCGCCGTGGCGAGCCGCTGATGGTCGGTGTCGATGTAGTCGACCTGCGCGCCGTACGCCAATCCAAAAGCCGCGGCGTACAAGCCGATCGACCGCCTACCGACCACGAGCATCCGGCGGTCGACCTCGTCGAGGGCCGCCAATTCCGAGCGGTACGGACCGACCGCGCGCCAGCCGTCGGGGATGTTGTCCGACAAGGAGGCGATCGCTACCGGGTCGACGCCCGCCGGAATGGGCAGCAGCATCGCATCGGCGAACGGCACCATCACGAGATCGGCCATGAAACCGCCGCCGTCCAGACCGGCCAGTGGCGCCATGCCGTACATCGCCATCAGCGGAAGCGACGCGCAAGAACCGGTCGCACCACGGCGGCATGCGTTGCACTGCCCGCAGTTGATCTGAAACGGCACCACGACGCGGTCGCCCACGCTCACGTTGGTGACCTGGTCGCCGACGGCGACGACCTCAGCGAGTCCCTCATGGCCGACGGCGTGCCCGGGCGGCATCGGCAACATCCCCTCGGCGACGGCGACGTCCAGGTCGCAGCAGGCCACCATCAGCGGCCGCACAAGCGCCTGCCGACCGTCGGATATCTCCGGGTCGGGAGCATCGCGCCAGGCGTAACGCCCGGCCTCCTCGAATGTCAGCTGCTGCATCCCGCCGTCCTTCTTTAGTGGTCGTTCAAGTATTCTTGAGCGACTGTTCTAGTATTGTCAAGGGGTGCCCCGCCCCGATCGAAGCCGTACCGCGCTGATAGACACCGCGGCCCTGCTGTTCCGCAGGCAGGGCTACGCGGCCACGGGTGTGAACCAGATCTTGGAGACCGCAGACGTCAAGGCCGGTTCGCTCTACCACCACTTTCCGAACGGAAAACAGCAGCTGGCGGCCGCCGTCGTCGAGTCGGCGGGCGGAGAGATCGAACGGCTGCTGCGCCGGTTCCTGGACAGTGACTCGTCGGTCGGCGACATCGTCGCAGGCTGGATCGACCTTCTGGTCGTGCAGTTGGCGTCCGACAGGCGCGACGGATGCCCGATCGAACCGATCGCCACCGAGTCGGTCAACGCCAGCCCTGCGGTGCGCGACGCATCCGCCAATGCCTTCGCCGGCTGGAGCGCTGCGGTCGCCGAGCGTCTCCGCGCCGACGGCTGGCGGGAGCCCGATGCCGGGCAGACGGCGCTCGCGGTCATCGCCCTCATCGAAGGTGCACTGATCCTGTCGCGCATCGCGGGGAATGCCGATGCGCTGGATGCCGCCAAGGCCGCGGCGCGTTCGCTGTTGGCGCGCTAGAGGTCCAGCCCGATATCCAGCACATTCACTGAATGGGTGAGGGCGCCGACGGCCAGGTAGTCGACGCCCGTACCCGCGTATTCGGAGGCCGTTTCCAGTGACAGACCGCCTGAGGACTCCAGCTTCGTCTGCGGAGCCTTGGCGTCGCGGCGCTGGGTCGCGATCTGGGTCTGCCACACCGGGAAGTTGTCCAGCAGAACGAGTTCCACATTCTCGGCAAGCACGTCGTCGAGCTGTTCGAGCGAGTCGACCTCGACTTCACACGGCAGATCTGGCGCCACCTCGCGGACGGCGCGCAGCGCGGCGACCACTGAACCTGCGGCAGCGACATGGTTGTCCTTGATCAACGCCGCATCGCCTAGCCCCAACCGGTGGTTGACGCCGCCGCCCACCCGCACCGCATACTTCTGCAGCGCACGCATGCCAGGCAACGTCTTACGGGTGTCGCGGATCTTGGCGTTCGTGCCCTCGACCGCCTCGACCCATGCCGCGGTGGTCGTCGCGATGCCCGACAGGTGGCAGACCAGGTTGAGCATCGTCCGCTCGGCGGTCAGCAGGCCCTGAGTCGACGCCTCGACGACCATCACCACCCCGCGTGGCTCGAGTCGGACACCGTCGTCGACACGCTCCTTCAACCGGTACCCGTCGGGACCGAGCACCTCGTCGAGGACCAGAAGCGCCACCTCGAGCCCGGCGATGACGCCCGCTTCGCGGGTCACCATGGAGGCTGTTGTGCTCGCGTCCGCGGACACGGTGGCCAGGGTGGTGACGTCGGGGCCGTAGCGCAGGTCTTCCTCCAGCGCGCGCGCGATGACCCTGCGAGCCTCCGTCAGCTCGTCGGCACTGAGTTCCATCAGCAGCAGGCCGCCGCGAACACCTGGCTGTGAGCCAGAGCTGGGTCGGTGTCAGGAAAGTCGGACCGGTGATGGCAGCCGCGCGTCTCGTTTCGGGCCACCGCGGCGGCGGTAACCGCGCGTGCCGTCGTCGTCAGCGCGACATCCTCGAAACTGGCTCGGCCGTCGAGGTCCCGCGGATCGGCCGCCTCGAGTTCACGCGCCAGTTGCGCCAAGCCGTCGGCGTCCCTGACTACCGAGGCGTACGTGGCCATAGCACGCTGTAACTTGTTGCGCGGAAGGGCAACCCGGATCTCTGCGTCACCGAGCTCGGCGCGCACCGGTCCGGCGTCGACGGCGTGTTCGGCGGCCGCCTGCCCGGCGCGCCCGCCGACGACCAGTCCCTCCAACAGGCTGTTGGAGGCCAGCCGGTTCGCACCGTGCATACCCGTGCGGGCCACCTCGCCCGCGGCGAACAAGCCGGGAAGATCGGTGCGGCCGTGCACATCGGCGACCACTCCACCGCAGCTGTAGTGCGCCCCCGGCACCACCGGAATCGGCTGGCGCGCAGGGTCGATGCCTGCAGCACGGCACGCCGCCGTCACCGTCGGGAAACGTCGATCGAAGTCGGTGATTCCGCGCGCGTCCAGGTATGCGCAGGGGTCCCCCGTTTCGCGCAACCGGGCATCGATGGCAGCCGCGACTACATCGCGCGGCGCGAGATCACCCATCGGATGAACGCCTGCGGTGATCGAATTGCCTTGACGATCAAGGAGAATACCGCCCTCACCACGAACGGCTTCGGTGATCAACGGACGGCGTCCGCTGGCGTGACCGTCGAACAGCATGGTCGGGTGAAACTGGATGAACTCGATATCACTGATCGGCACGCCCGCCCACAGCGCAAGCGCGACACCGTCACCGGTCGAACCCTCGGGGTTGGTGGTGGCCGCATACAGGTGGCCCAGACCGCCCGTCGCGAGTACCACCGACGGCGCGTGCACGATGCCGGGCCCGTCCTCGTTGAGCACGTGCACGCCGGTCGCCGAACCATCGGTCTGCAGTATCTGCAGCGCGACGTGGTTGCGGCGGATGTCCAGGGTCGCGGCGGCCTGGTCCAGCGCACGCTGCACCTCGGCCCCTGTGGCGTCACCGCCGGAGTGGATGATGCGGCGTCGGGAGTGCCCCCCTTCGCGCGTCAGCGACCAGCGACCAGGCTCGGCCTCGTCGAAGCGCGCTCCGTCGTCCACGAGTTCGCGGACGGCGCGATAGCCGTCGGACACGATCGACCGCACGGCACCGACGTCACACAGCCCGGCACCCGCGGCGACCGTGTCGGCCACATGTGCGTCGATCGAGTCGTCGGTCTCCGGAAGCACCACAGCGATGCCGCCCTGGGCATAGAACGTCGCGGTGTCTGCGGCCTTGCTCAGCACGACAACCCTTCGGCCGCGACGGTGTGCGGCCAGGGCGGCCACGAGGCCGGCCACTCCCGTTCCGACGACGACCACGTCGGCTCGCTGATGCCACATCATTCACCGCCGCCGGGTCGACCGATCTCGATCATCCGCTGGACGCTGGCCCGCGCACGTGACGCCGTTTCGGGATCGACGTCGACTTCGTCGGCGCCCTCGATCAGGCAGCGCAGCAGTGCGGCGGGGGTGATCATCTTCATGTACTTGCAGGATGCGCGGTCGTTCACGGCGCGGAAGTCGACTTCGGGTGCGGCCCGCCGCAGTTGGTGCAGCATGCCGACCTCGGTGGCGACCAGGACCTGACGGGCCTTGGTCTCGCGGGCGGCGTCGAGCATGCCGCCGGTGGACAGGATCTTCACCCGGTCCTCGGGGAAAGCGCCCTCACCCGCGAGGTACAGAGCCGATGTCGCACAACCACATTCGGGATGCACATAGAGCTCGGCTTCGGGATGTGCGAGCGCCTTATCGGCGAGTTCCTCACCGTTGATGCCCGCGTGCACATGGCATTCGCCCGCCCAGATGTGAAGGTTCTTGCGGCCCGTGATCCGCCGCACGTGTGCACCGAGGAATTGATCCGGGCAAAACAACACGTCGCGGTCCTCGGGAATGGAGGCCACCACTTCGACCGCGTTGGACGATGTGCAGCAGATGTCGGTTTCCGCCTTCACCGCCGCGGTGGTGTTCACGTAGGACACCACGACCGCGTTGGGGAACTCGGCCTTCCAGGCCCGCAGGTCGTCGGCGGTGATCGAGTCGGCCAGCGAGCAGCCGGCCCGCTGGTCGGGGATCAGCACCGTCTTCTCCGGAGACAGGATCTTGGCCGTCTCGGCCATGAAGTGCACACCGCAGAAGACGATCGTGTCCTCGGGCGCCTCAGCGGCGATTCGGGACAGCGCCAATGAGTCGCCGACGTGGTCGGCGACGTCCTGGATCGCAGGCAGCTGGTAGTTGTGAGCCAACAGCGTGGCGCCACGGAGTCCCGCCAGACGTCGCACTTCAGCGGCCCATTCCTCGTCGCCGTCGACACCGGAATAGCCGGTCGGACCGTTCACGATCCGCTCGTCCAACACCGTCATGGCCGCCTCCTCGCGATCCAGAGGTTTTCGACTTATAATCGAAAACATGGCTAATGGTAGCACTGCACACGAGGTGCTCGCCGTCGTCTTTCAAGTTCGGCAGCTGAGCTCCAGGAGCCCGCAGCTCAGCGTGCTGCTGTGGCAACGTGCGAAGGAACCGCAGCGCGGTGCATGGTCGCTGCCCGGCGGCACGCTGCGTCACGACGAAGACATGATCAGTTCGGTTAGGCGACAACTCGCAGAGAAGGTCGATCTGCGTGAACTGGCTCACCTCGAACAGTTGGCTGTGTTCTCGGACCCGCAGCGGGTGCCCGATACGCGCACGATCGCGTCTACATTTCTGGGCCTGGTGCCCTCCCCCGCGACCCCCGAGTTGCCGCCCGATACTCACTGGCACCCGGTGAACGCGCTGCCACCGATGGCGTTCGATCATGGGACCATGGTCGAGCACGCACGCGCCCGTCTGGTCGCGAAAATGTCTTACACCAACATCGGATTCGCGCTAGCTCCAAGGGAATTCGCCCTCTCCGCCTTGCGTGATATCTACGGTGCAACGCTCGGCTATCAAGTGGACGCGACGAATCTTCAGCGGGTGCTCGGACGTCGCGGCGTCATCACGCCGACCGGCACGACCGCGCGCTCAGGCCGCAGCGGCGGGCGGCCCGCGGCTCTCTATCGCTTCACCGAGTCCGCTTACCGAGTCACCGACGAGTTCGCCGCTCTGCGGCCGCCGGGGTGACACGTGGATGTTCTAGGCGTCCGGAATTAGGTTCTTATTACTTTCTTAAGCGATACTGGCCGGATGGACTTGGGCAACGTCGCACCGGCCGCCGGTGCCGAGTGGATCGGCTCCGTACCGCACGAGGCGATGAAGCGCGGCGTCCGTCCACCGCTGCCGCGTGACGACCCGTTCTATGACCCGCCGCAGGGCTTCCAGCACGCGGCACCCGGTACGGTGCTGCGCAGCCGCGACGTCGAGGTGGCCTTCTTGGGGCTGATACCGCAGAAGCTGACAGCCACCCAGCTGCTGTACCGCACCACCGACATGAACGGTGCGCCCGAGGCGTCGGTGACCACAGTGATCGCGCCGGCCGAGCGCGGCCCCGAACGCGTCTGTCCCGTGGTGTCCTACCAGTGCGCGATCGACGCCATCACGTCGCGCTGCTTCCCGTCATACGCGCTGCGCAGGCGGGCCGTCGCGCCAGGAGCGCTCGCGCAATTCGAGTTTCTGCTCATCTGTGCGGCGCTCGCCGAGGGCTGGGCGGTGTCGGTACCCGACCACGAGGGATCCAAGGGAGCGTGGGGGACGCCGCACGAGCCCGGCTACCGAATCCTTGACGGGCTGCGAGCCGCACTGAGCTCCGAAAGCCTCGGTCTTTCGGCGACGGCGCCGATCGGGCTGTGGGGCTATTCGGGCGGTGGACTGGCCACTGCATGGGCGGCCGAGGTGAGTGGGACATACGCTCCCGAGCTGAACGTCGTCGGCGCGGTCCTCGGCTCGCCCGTCGGCGACCTCGGCAACACGTTCCGCAGGCTCAACGGCAGCTTCTACTCGGCGCTACCCGCGATGGTGGTCGCCGCCCTGTCGCACGCCTATCCCGAACTCGACCGGATCATTCAGGAGCACGCCAACGACACCGGCAAGGCGATGCTGCTGCGGGCGGAGAACATGACCACCGTTCACGCGGTGCTGCGGCTGATCGGCATGGACATGGGCAAGCTGATCGACCGGCCGCTCAACGAGATACTCGACCTGCCCGAGCTTCAGAACATTTTCGCCGACATCAAGCTGGGCACTGCCGTTCCCACACCGCCGGTGCTGCTGGTCCAGGCGGTGCACGATCGAATCGTGTCGGTCGACGACATCGACGAACTGGTCGACACCTACCAGTCCGGCGGCGCGTCGGTGACCTACCACCGCGACATGTTCAGCGAGCACATGCTGCTGCATCCGATGTCGGCGCCGATGGCGCTGCGATGGTTGATCGATCGGTTTGCCGACAAGCCGCTGAGTGAGCACATTGTTCGGACGACATGGCCGACGCTGCTGAACCCGATGACCTATATGGGGATGGCCCGGCTCGTGCGGATTGCGGCAAAGGTGGTCACGGGGCGGACGGTAGAGCGTCGTCCATTGTGACCGGTGGCCGCAGCACCGGTTCTTCCTCCGGAGGCCAGCCGCCGAGATCGTCGCGTGACGTGGATACCGCGATGAGCGCATAGACCAGCGCCGCCAGCGCCGCCGGGAACAACACCGATGCCGCGATCAACCAGCCCGAGTGCGCGAAGAACACCGGCGGCGCCTCGGTGACGTAGACCACCCGATCATCCGCCGAGATCGGCGCACCGGCGATGTCGATGACGTCGTAGCGCGACCGTACGATCAGCGCACCCACGCCCGCGGCCGCGCCGAACGCCGCGGCCGAGCCGATGGACAACGCCGCGCACATCACCGGGCCGCGGTGCGGCCGCCACTGCCACGTCAGCACGGCGGTCACCACCGCAAGCATCACGACCAGACCCACCAGCAGAAAAGCTGCGATGAAGAAGTTGTCCGTTTCGGTGCCCAGCGCGGCATGCACTCGATCGCCGCTCTTGGTCAACGCAATGACGCCGTGGATCGGCGGCGCTATCCATGCCCACAACGCACCCGTGAATGTGCCGGCGACAGCCAACCCGACGATCACCGTCGCAGCAGCACGGCGCCGTGAAACACGCGGTGGTGCAACCTCATTCATCGCTTGTCAAGATCCTTCGAATCCTGTGTGCCGTGCCGCGAGCACTTCGCCGACCAGCCGTCCGGACGCACTTGGACGACCATCCGCCTGCCGCACTCGGAGCAGAAGCGTGGTGGCTCCAGCCCGAGTCGGGCCGCAGTAGGCACGGCGCCGCCTGCGGGCTCGCCAGTGTAGACGTTGAATTTGACGGTCCCCATCAGACAAGCCACGGCTAGATCGTGGCGTTGAGCGCCTTGATCGGCATCGCAAGATCGTCGAGCAGCTCAAGGTCGGCCTCGGCCGGACGACCGAGCGTGGTCAGGTAGTTGCCCACGATGACCGCGTTGATGCCGCCGAGGATGCCCTGCTTGGCGCCGAGGTCGCCGAGCGTGATCTCACGCCCACCCGCGAACCGCAGCATGGTGCGCGGCAACGCCAGCCGGAAAGCCGCCACGGCCTTCAGTGCCTCCGCCGCGGGCAGCACGTCCAGATCGCCGAACGGCGTGCCCGGCCGCGGGTTGAGGAAGTTCAGCGGGACCTCGTGTGGATTGAGTTCGGCCAGGTTGGCCGCGAACTCGGCACGTTGCTCGAGCGTCTCGCCCATGCCGAGGATGCCGCCGCAGCAGACCTCCATGCCCGCGTCGCGGACCATCGACAGCGTGTCCCAGCGCTCGTCCCAGGTATGCGTCGTCACCACCTCGGGGAAGAACGACTTGGCCGTCTCCAGGTTGTGGTTGTAGCGGTGCACGCCCATCTCTGACAGCCGCTCGACCTGCTCCTGGGTCAGCATGCCCAGCGAGCAGGCGATCTGGATGTCCACCTCGTTGCGGATCGCCTCGATGCCTGCAGCGACCTGCGCCAGCAACCGCTCGTCGGGCCCGCGTACGGCTGCCACGATGCAGAACTCGGTCGCTCCGGACTTGGCCGTCTGCTTGGCCGCTTCCACCAGGCTCGGAATATCAAGCCAGGCGCTGCGCACAGGCGAAGCGAAAAGCCCTGACTGCGAACAGAAGTGGCAATCCTCTGGGCAGCCTCCGGTTTTCAGGCTGATGATGCCCTCGACCTCGACCTCCGGGCCGCACCAACGCATCCGCACGTCGTGGGCGAGTGCGAGCAGTTCGTCGAGCCGATCGTCCGGCAGTTGCAGCACGGTCAGCACCTGGTCCTGCGTCAGGCCCTCACCTCGTTCGAGCACCTGCTCGCGGGCCTCGGTCAGGATGTCGGTCAACAGTCATGCTCCTTGCTCCGGCTTGAACACCTCGGCGGTGCCGAGAATTGAACAGCGTTCAGGTTATGGTAGCCGGGTGCAGCTGCACAAACGCGACGTGGTCGAGGCGGCGACGGCGATCCTGGACAACTACGGGATCGCTGACCTGACGATGCGCCGACTGGGCCGTGAACTCAATGTTTCCCCCGGCGCGCTGTACTGGCATTTCTCCAACAAGCAGCAGCTCCTCGGTGCGATCGCCGACCGCATTCTGGAGCCTGTCGGTGACGTGCCGTGCGAGTGGCGAGACCGCGTCGCCGGGATCTGCGGTCGCTTGCGGGACGCTTTGCTGTCGCACACCGACGGCGCCGAGCTGGTCGCCGCCAGCTTCGCAGCCGGCCAATCGCAGGCGATGACGCGGGTTGTTGCCCGCCTCTCCGACGCCGCGGCCGATGCAGGGGTGGTCGGCACGCATACCGAACTGGCGGCCCGCACCATCGTCTATTACGTGCTGGGCTTCACCGCCGACGAGCAGTCCCGACTGCAGTGGGACGCCGCGGGCGCCGATCTGCCCGACCAGCAGTCGGCGCTTGCCGACGATGCAGGCGACCGGTTCGGTTTCGGGTTGTCCTTGCTCGTCGACGGGATCCAAGCGCGGCGGTCGGTTGTCGGGGTGTCCGACTAACGTCGCGGCCATGGTGTCCGTCGACGATGTGCGCCAGATCGTGGCTTCTCTGCCCCGGTCTTACGAGGCGGTGGTTCGCGACCGGGTCAAGTTCCGCATCGGGCAAATCGTGTATCTGGATCGACGCATGGCGCATGTGTGTGCCGAAAAGTGTTGCAGCGAAGCAACTTGGCGAAAAACGCTAGTAGAACTTCGAGGTGTTGGCGACCGCCCCGTTGTCACAGGAGACGCTCACATCCCAACTCCGGAATGCGGGAACGGCCGGAGCGATAACCACATCGAAGCTGCCGTTAGCGGGCAACGAGAAGCTGCGGTTGACGAGATCAGACGCGTATGTGCACTGCGATGCCACTCCGCTGTGGTCGGTGATGTGCGCGGTCAAGCTGCCGAGCCCCTCGTTCCACGATATGGAGGGAGCGGCCGGTGGCACCTTCTGTTGGTCGCCGGTGTAGCAGTAGTCACCCCATAACACGCCGCATTCCGACGGATCCGCTGCGGCGACGGGGATCGCTATCGCTGCCGCACCAATCGGCATTGCGGCGAGAAGGGCCAGGCTCTTTATTTTGGTGGACATTGTGGGCCTCCCAAGCGGAGAGTACGACGGTTACCGGCACACGAAGCAACTTCTGCACTTTTTGCCGTCGATCTCAAGGCCCGATCGGGTACTCGACTCGCTTGTTGCCGTCCCAGTGTCGAAGCCCCACCGCCGTGGCCCGCATGTTCCGCGTCATGCGGCGCGGCGAGAGCGCATCGGCCAGCTTGTCCTGCGCGACGCGCCGGGCCAGCGTGACATGAGGTGTCCACTGGCCGGGTTTCGCATGCGGTAACGGACCTGCCGGCGATATGTGCGGAAGGCACACCTCGTGCACGTCGGCCTGAAGTGCCAGCAGTTCGGCGGAGGGGATCAGCAGGCGAACAAGCGTGAACGGCCCGCGGCCGAACAGCATCGGGGCACCGATCGTGCAGGAGAACGGCAGTCGGTGTAGCAGCCCACGCAGCGCGTCGTTGACGGCGTTGCCCATGTCCTCGGCGACAGACAAGGTGACGTGCGGCCGGTTGCTGGGCGACGTCGAACTGGCCAGGCTGCGCACGCCGGCATCGGTCAACTCGGACCAGAGGTGGCGCACCTGGGCGTCGGTCTCGGTGTCGAAAAGCAGTTCGACGGAGTGCACCATGTCAGACCACCAAGCTCGTCACCCAGTGCGGGTCGAATGCGACCGAGCTCATCGACTCGAACCGGTCTGACCGAAGTGCACCTGCGCCTGCAGGCAATACGGCGCGCAGCGGTGCCATCGCCGACAGCACCTCGCGGTTGCCGGTCTCGACGACGCCGGGGTTCTGCGGCCACGCGCCGATCACCAAGCCGGTGTGCCCAACGTGTTGTGAGGCAAGCGCTTCCAGTGTCAACGCGGCGTGGTTCAACGTACCCAAACCTGCTCTGACGACGATCAGTACCTTGGCGCCCAGATCGACGGCGAGGTCCCGAAGAGTCACCCCGCCGTCACCGATCTCGACGAGCAATCCGCCAGCGCCCTCGACCAGGGTCAACCGTCCCGGCCGGTCCACGCGTGCGACCATCGAGGCCAACTCGCCGCGGGTCGGTAACCGTACCCCAGCGCGCTGTGCGGCTGCGGCCGGCGCGAGTGGTTCGGGAAGCGTTGCCAGGCCGTGCAATTCGGTGACGCCGGACAATCGGCCGATCTCGGCGAGGTCATCGTCACCGTCGGCTGACCCGGTCTGCACCGGCTTGCACACCGCTACGTCGATTCCGGCCAACCGCGCGTGACACGCCAGCGCCGCCGTGGCCACCGTCTTGCCGACGCCGGTGTCGGTGCCCGTGACGACGAGAACGCTCAAGCCGTCGACAGCACTTCCGTGAGCACCTTGCGCGCCAGCGCCAACTCGTCCTCGGACAACGACGCCCGCGCCGTCAGCCGCAGCCGTGACGTGCCGGCAGGCACGGTCGGAGGACGGAAGCAGCCCACCCGCACGCCCCGGTCGAGGCATGCGGTCGCGGCGGCCAATGCAACCTCGGGTGCCCCCAAAATTACTGAGACGACGGCAGATTCGGGTCGGTCGGGGACGTCGCACACCGAGGCCAGTTCGGCAGCGTAGCGCAGCACGTCCTCCGCCCGCCACGGCTCGGCGATCAGCACTTGAAGCGCAGCCCACGCCGAGCCGACAGCCGCAGGCGCCAGCCCGGTGTCGAAGATGAAGGGCCGCGCCGCGTCGATCAGATGGTCGCGCACAGCTGAGGGTCCCAGTACCGCGCCGCCCTGGCTGCCGAGCGCCTTGGACATCGTCACGGTCATCACGACATCGGGCGCGCCCGCAAGCCCGACCTCCTCGAGCAGGCCCCGTCCGCCGGTCCCCCGCAGGCCGAGGCCGTGCGCCTCGTCGACGATCAGCAGCGCGCCATGGCGGCGGCACGCGTCGTGGAGCCGACGCAGCGGCGCGAGGTCGCCGTCGGCGCTGAAGACCGAATCGGTGATCACCACGGCGCGGTCCTCGACCCGGGACGACAGCGCCTGCTCCACCGCGGCCACGTCTCGATGCGGTGTCACCGCGACCCGTGCCTTCGACAGGCGGCAGGCGTCCACCAGCGACGCGTGGGTGAGTGCGTCGGACACCAGTAGTGACCCCGGCCCCGACAGTGCGACCACCGCACCGAGATTGGCGGTGTAGCCAGAGGAGAACACCAGCGCTGACTCGGCGCCGACGAATTCGGCCAACGCGTCCTCGAACCCTTCGTGGAGTTCAGTGTTCCCGGTGACCAGCCGCGACCCCGACGAGCCGGCACCCCAGGTGCGCAGGGCGGCCACGCCGCCGTCGATCACGTCGGGATGCTGTGACAGGCCCAGATAGTCGTTGGACGCGAGGTCGAGTTCGGCGCCGACCGGCGGCCTAGCCCTAAGCGCCCGACGCAGCCCGGCCGCGCGCCGGCGGCGCTCGACGTCGTCGAGCCAGGCCAGCGGGGACGCCTGTACCCGCGTCACGGTGCTCCTATCGACGACAATTGAACAGGTCGGCGGTGCCGACAATTGAACACCGTTCAGGTTAGTGCACGCGCCACGCCGACCATCGCGGAGGTGATCCGCCCGATCTCCGCGGGGGGGCAGATGTAGGGCGGCATGGCGTAGACGAGGTTGCGAAACGGTCGCAGCCAGATGCCGTGCTCGAGGGCCGCCGCCGTGGCCACCGGCATGTCGACCGGTTCCGTCATTTCGACGACCCCGATGGCGCCGAGGACCCGGACGTCCGCCACGCCGGGAAGGGACCTTGCCGGCTCGAGACCGTCGCGCAGGCCCGCTTCGATCTCGGCAACCCGGGCCCGCCAATCCTGGCCGAGAAGGAGTTCGACCGACGCCACGGACACCGAGCACGCAAGTGCGTTGGCCATGAACGTCGGGCCGTGCATGAGCGCTCCTGGTGCGTTGTCGCTGATCGTGCGCGCGATGTGCGTCGAGCACAGGGTGGCGGCCAGGGTGATGTAGCCGCCGGTGAGCGCCTTCCCGACGCACATGATGTCGGGGCTCACCGCTGCCTGCTCCGCGGCGAACAGCGTCCCGGTGCGGCCGAAGCCGGTGGCGATTTCGTCGAAGATCAGCAGCACCGCGTGCCGGTCACAGAAATCCCGAAGGTCGCTCAGGTAGCGCGGGTCATGGAACCGCATGCCGCCCGCACCCTGCACAAGGGGCTCCACGATCACGGCGGCCAGCTCGTCTGCGTGCTCGGCCAGCTGCGCCTCGAAGGCGGCGCTGTATGCCGGGTCGTATGCGGTGGGCACCTGTGGTGCAAAGATCTGACGCGCCAGGATGTCGGTCCACAGGGAGTGCATGCCGCCGTCGGGGTCGCACACGCTCATCGGTGTGAAGGTGTCACCGTGATAGCCGCCCCGCCATGTCATCAGCCGCTGCTTCTTGCCGCGGCCCTGGCTGCGCCAGTACTGCAGGGCCATCTTCACGGCGACTTCGACCGACACGGACCCCGAATCGCTGAAGAAGACGGTGTCCAGGCCCTTAGGCGTGATGTCGACGAGCAACTGAGCGAGGCGCGCGGCGGGTTCGTGGGTGAGGCCGCCGAACATGACGTGGTTCATCCTGGCCAGCTGGGAAGCGATCGCGTAGTCCAGCGCCGGATGGCCGTGGCCGTGGATGGCGGTCCACCACGAGCTCATCGCGTCCAGCACCTCGACCTGCTTGCCGCTCACGACCAAGGTGAGCGACGCTCCGCTGGCTCCGACAGCCACGACGGAGGGCATGGCACTGGTGCCGATGGCGCTGTAGGGATGCCAGACGTGGGCGGCGTCGATCGCGCTGATTTCAGCGGGGTTCAACGCGGGCATGGACAACGAGCCTAACGGCGGCATACGCAACATGAGACGCACAGCGATCTTCGGTAGATTATCCCGCGACCATGATGACCCTCGCCCCTCCCCGTCCGGCGCTGGTTACCGCGGGCGTCCCCGGCACGAGGGCGTCGGCGGCCGACCGCAAGTCCGGCTTCTACCGCCACGACCTCGACGGCCTGCGTGGGGTCGCAATTGCGCTGGTTGCGGTGTTCCACGTCTGGTTCGGCCGGGTATCGGGCGGTGTCGACGTGTTTCTCGCACTCTCGGGCTTCTTCTTCGGCGGCCGACTGCTGCGGACCGCGCTGACACCCGGTGCGTCGCTGTGGCCCGTCCCCGAAGTCACCCGGTTGGTTCGCCGGTTGCTGCCCGCCCTTGTCGTGGTGCTCGCCGCGTCGGCCGTCCTGACGTTTCTCATTCAACCGGAAACGCGCTGGGAGACGTTTGCTGATCAGAGCCTGGCAAGCCTCGGCTACTTTCAGAACTGGGAGCTGGCGAACACCGCTGCGGACTATCTGCGCGCCGGCGAGGCCGTCAGCCCGCTGCAGCACATCTGGTCGATGTCGGTCCAAGGCCAGTTCTACATAAGCTTTCTCGCGTTGGTTTTCCTGTTCGCCCTACTGTTCCGCAAGCTCTTCATGGCCCACATGCGAGCGGCACTTGTCACGCTGCTCAGCGCACTGACCATCGCATCGTTCGTATATGCGGTATTTGCTCATAACGCCGACCAGTCGACGGCCTACTACAACAGCTTCGCGCGTGGGTGGGAACTGCTGCTCGGCGCTCTGGTCGGCGCGCTCGTCGGGTACATCCGCTGGCCCATGTGGCTGCGGTCGACGGTCGCGGTTGTCGCACTGGCCGCGATTCTGTCCTGCGGTGCGCTGATCGACGGCGTCAAGCAGTTCCCCGGCCCGTGGGCGCTGGTGCCCGTCGGCGCCACCATGCTGTTCATCCTCACCGGCGCCAACCGGTTTGCCGACCCGCACACGGGCGGCAAGCTGCCCTTACCGAACCGGCTGCTGGCCTCCAAGTCGTTCGTGTGGCTCGGGTCGATCGCCTACTCGCTCTACCTCTGGCACTGGCCGCTGCTGATTTTCTGGCTGGTGTACTCGGACCGCCAGCACGCCGGCTTCGCCGACGGCGCGGGAGTGTTGCTGGTTTCGGTACTGCTCGCCTACCTGACCACCAAATACGTGGAAAACCCGCTGCGCTACCGGTCCGCGGGCGTCGACACCGGTCCGTCGGTGAAGATTCCGCTGCGTACCAGGCTGCGCAGGCCGACGATCGTGCTGGGCTCCATCGTGGCTGCCCTGGGGGTGGCGCTCACCGCGACCTCGTTCACCTGGCGCGAGCACATCCTTGTCCAGCGGGCGAACGCCGAGGGCCTCGGCACCCTGGAATCCGTCGACTACCCGGGAGCGCACGCGCTGCTCGACAACGCGCCGGTGCCAGATGCGCCGATGCGGCCGACGGTGCTCGAGGCCAAGGAGGACCTGCCCGAAACCACCGTGGACGGATGCATCAGCGACTTCGAGAGCGTCGAGGTCATCACATGCAGCTACGGAGACCAGTCGGCGACTCACACCATCGCGCTTGCAGGCGGCTCACACGCCGAGCATTGGATCACCGCGCTCGACCTGTTGGGCAAGCGGCGCCATTTCAAGGTGACGACCTACCTGAAGATGGGCTGCCCGCTGACCACCGAGGACGTCCCCCTGGTGATGGGTGACAACCGGCCCTACCCCAAGTGCCACACGTGGAACGAGGTGGTGATGAAGAAGATCGTCGCCGACCATCCCGATTACTTGTTCACCACTGCCACCCGGCCGTGGAACATCAAGGCCGGCGACGTGATGCCGGGCACCTATGTCGGGATCTGGCAAACGTTGTCGGACAACAATATTCCGATCCTGGCGATGCGCGATACGCCGTGGCTGGTGCGCAAGAGCCAACCGTTCTTCCCCGCCGACTGCCTGGCCGAGGGCGGCAACGGCATCTCGTGCGGGATCAGACGTTCCGACGTGCTCGCGACGACTAATCCCACGCTGGTCTGGGCGAATCGATTCCCGTTGCTGAAGCCGCTGGATCTCAGCGATGCGGTGTGCCGCAGGGACGTATGCCGCGCCGTGGAGGGAAACGTGCTGATCTACCACGATTCCCACCACATCTCGAAGACCTACATGCGCACGATGTCCGATGAGCTGGGCCGCCAGATCGGGGCCGCCACCCACTGGTGGTGACTGCCGCGCGTCGGACCTACGGCGCCGATAAGGTCGGATGATGTCTTCAACGACCGTGTGGCCAGGCAGTCCGTATCCGCTCGGTGCCACCTACAACGGCGCGGGCACCAATTTCTCGCTGTTTTCCGAGGTCGCAGAAATGGTCGAGCTGTGCCTGATCGCCAAGGACGGCTCCGAGGAGCGGATCGACCTCGACGAGGTGGACGGCTACGTGTGGCACGCCTATCTGCCGACGGTGACACCGGGACAGCGCTACGGATTCCGGGTCCATGGGCCGTGGGATCCGGCAGCAGGCCATCGGTGCGACGCGAGCAAGCTGCTGCTCGACCCGTACGGGAAGTCGTTCCACGGTGACTTCGAGTTCACCCAGGCGCTGTACTCCTATGACCTCAAGGCCGATGATCTCGCGTCAGGCGGCACGCCGCCGCAGATCGACTCGCTCGGCCACACCATGACCAGCGTCGTCATCAACCCGTACTTCGACTGGGCGTCCGATCGCGCACCTCGCACGCCCTACCACGAGACTGTCATCTACGAGGCGCACGTCAAAGGGCTCACCCAGACTCATCCCGCCATCCCCGAGGAGCAGCGCGGTACCTACGCCGGGTTGGCGCACCCCGCCGTCATCGACCACCTCAAGTCGCTCAACGTCACCGCGATCGAACTGATGCCGGTACACCAGTTCATGCACGATCACCGACTGATCGACCTGGGGCTGCGGAACTACTGGGGCTACAACACCTTCGGGTTCCTAGCGCCGCACTACCAGTACTCGTCCAGCAGGCACGCCGGCGGTGCCGTCGCCGAATTCAAGACCATGGTTCGGACCTTCCACGAGGCGGGCATCGAGGTGATACTCGATGTGGTCTACAACCACACCGCCGAGGGAAACCACCTCGGGCCGACGATCAACTTCCGCGGCATCGACAACGCCGCCTATTACCGGTTGATGGACGACGATCTGCGGCTGTACCGCGACTTCACCGGCACCGGAAACAGTCTCAACCCCCGGCATCCGCACACCCTGCAGCTGATCATGGACTCGCTTCGGTACTGGGTGCTCGACATGCACGTCGACGGTTTCCGCTTCGACCTGGCTTCGGCGCTGGCGCGCGAGTTCTATGAGGTCGACCGGCTTTCAGCGTTTTTCGACCTGGTCCAGCAAGATCCCGTGATCAGCCAGGTGAAGCTGATCGCTGAGCCGTGGGACGTCGGCGAGGGCGGCTACCAGGTCGGCAATTTTCCAGGTTTGTGGACCGAGTGGAACGGGAAGTATCGCGACACTGTGCGCGATTACTGGCGGGGCGAACCCGCAACACTCGGCGAATTCGCCTCACGACTGACCGGTTCATCGGACCTCTACGAGGCCACCGGGCGGCGGCCAAGCGCGAGCATCAACTTCGTGACGTGCCATGACGGCTTCCCGCTGAACGACCTGGTGTCCTACAACGAGAAACACAACGAGGCCAACGGCGAGGACAACCGCGACGGCGAGAGTCACAACCGGTCGTGGAACTGCGGCGTCGAGGGTCCGACCGACGACCCGGAAATCCTGGCGCTGCGCGGTAAACAGATGCGCAACATCATCGGCACGCTGATGCTGTCCCAAGGCACCCCGATGCTGTCGCACGGCGACGAGATCGGGCGCACCCAGAAGGGCAACAACAACGTCTACTGCCAAGACTCCGAACTCAGCTGGATGGACTGGTCGATGTGCGAGACCAACACCGACCAGTTGGCGTTCACCCGCAAGGTAACCGAGCTGCGAAGGAAACACCCGGTGTTCCGTCGTCGTCGGTTCTTCGAGGGTAAGCCGATCCGCACCGGCGACCAGGCGCGCGACATCGCGTGGCTGACCCCGGCTGGCAGCGAGATGACACCCGAAGACTGGGGTACCGGGCTGGGCAAGTGCGTGGCGGTGTTCCTCAACGGCGACGCCATCCCGACACCCGATGAGCGCGGTGATCGGGTTGTCGACGATTCGTTCCTGCTGTGCTTCAACGCACACGATCAGGAACAGGATTTCGTTGCCCCCAAGCTCGCCTACGCCCGCGAGTGGACCGCCGAGCTCGATACGGCCGACGCGCAAGGCGACACCGACGTCGTCGTCGCGGCGGGCGAGAAGATCTCGCTGCATCCTAGGTCGCTTCTAGTTCTCCGAAAGACCGCTTGAGACATGGCTTTTCCCATTTTGTCGACGTATCGACTCCAGATGCGCGGCGACGGTTTCACCTTCGCCGATGCCGAGGACCTTTTGCCCTATCTCGATGATCTCGGAGTCTCACATCTCTACCTGTCCCCGATCCTGACCGCGACACGCGGCTCGACGCACGGGTACGACGTCACCGACCCGACGGCGGTGTCGGCTGACCTCGGCGGTGCCGAAGGGTTGGCCCGGCTGTCGGCGGCAGCACGGTCGCGCGGTATGGGTCTGATCGTCGACATCGTTCCCAACCACCTCGGCGTCGACGCGCCCGAGCAGAACAAATACTGGTGGGACGTCCTCAAACACGGTCGTGACTCGGCTTTCTCCTCGTTCTTCGATATCGACTGGACGCTGGACGACGGCCGAATCGTGTTGCCGGTTCTGGGTGCTGACGGCGATGTCGACGACCTCGTGGTGGACGGCGACGTACTGCGCCTCGGCGACCTCGGTTATCCCATCGCACCGGGGACAGGCTCGGGCGCCGGCCGAGAGGTACACGAACGTCAGCATTACCGCCTCATCGGCTGGCGCAGCGGGATATGCGGCTACCGTCGGTTCTTCTCGATCACCTCGCTGGCCGGGCTGAGGCAAGAGGACCGCGCCGTTTTCGATGCCACCCATATCGAGGTGAAGCGCTGGTTCGACGAAGGCCTGGTGGACGGCCTTCGTATCGACCACCCGGATGGATTATCCGATCCCGCAAGCTATCTGAGGTGGCTGCGTGAGATCACCGGACCGGACGCCTGGATTGTCATCGAGAAGATACTTGCCGTCGACGAGCCCCTCGATCCGAGCCTGCCCGTGGCAGGCACGACGGGGTACGACGCCCTGCGCGAGACCGGTGGGCTGTTCATCGATCCCGCAGGCGCAGGCCCGCTCACCGACCTCGTCGACTCGACCGGATCGCCGTACGGCGAAATGCCGGAGCTGGCGCGGTCACTCAAGGTCCGCGCCGTCATCGGCACCCTCGCAAGCGAGTTGGGACGGCTCTGCCGGGCGATCGCCGCCGAGACCGGTCTGACCCATCCGGACCTTGGAGACGCAGTCGCCGCCCTACTCAGTCGGGTCCACGTGTACCGCTCGGACTATCAGAACCTGTCGTTGGTGCTGCCCATCGCGCTGGCCGAAACCGTCGGGACGCGGCCTGATCTGGCCGAACCCCTCGCCATCGTCGCCACCGCGGTGGGCGATGGCGATGAGTCGGCCGTCCGCCTCCAGCAGTTGTGCGGGGCGGCCACCGCGAAGTCGATGGAGGACTGCCTGTTCTACCGTGACGCACGCCTCGTTTCACTGAACGAGGTCGGCGGCGAGCCCGACCGTTTCGGGGTGAGCATTGCCGAATTTCATCAGCGGGCGCAGGTGCGCGCCGACATGTGGCCTGCGGCCATGACGGCGTTGACCACACACGACACCAAGCGCGGCGAGGACGTGCGGGCCCGGATCGGCGTGCTGTCGCAGGTGCCGTCGCTGTGGGCGGAGTTCGTCGGCGCGTGGGAAAAACGTGTATCACCGCCCGACCCGACGACAGGTTTGTTCCTGTGGCAGAACATTTTCGGCGTCTGGCCTGTCGACGGCAATGTCACCGATGAGCTGCGCGGCCGTCTACACGAGTACGCCGACAAGGCGATTCGGGAAGCCGCCGTGCACACGACGTGGAATGACCCCGACGAAGGATTCGAGCAGAAGGTTCATGCCTGGATCGATGAACTGATCGACGGGCCGCTGGCCACCGAGCTGACGTCGCTGCTGGCGCAGCTCGACAAGCACGCCCGCAGCGACAGCCTCGGCCAGAAGCTCATTCAGCTGACCGCGCCCGGCGTCCCGGATGTCTACCAGGGCACCGAGTTGTGGGACGACAGCCTGGTCGATCCGGACAACCGACGGCCAGTGAATTATCGGGTCAGGCGCGCAGCGCTGGACGCCGCCAGCGATCCCAAGTTCCGCGTGGTGAACGCCGCGCTGCGCCTGCGTCGCGAAAAGCCCGCCGAATTCGTCGGCGGTCCCTACCGGCCGCTGCTCGCCCAAGGCTCGGCCTCCGCGCATGTGGCAGCCTTTCTCCGCGGATCCGACGTGATAACCGCGGCGACGCGGCACTCCATCAGGCTCGCCGAAACAGGCTGGGATAACACGCTTCTGCCCCTTCCCGCCGGAACATGGCAGGACCGCCTCGGCGCAGGCCGGTTCAGTGGGCAGGTCTCCCCTGCCGACCTGTTCTCCGAGCTGCCCGTCGCCCTGTTGGAGCGCATCGATGACTGAGTTCGCGGTATGGGCGCCACGGCCCGAGCGGGTACAACTCGACGTCGACGGCACGGTGTACCCGATGACGCGATCCGACGACGATTGGTGGCGCGCAGACGTCGACACCGCACCCGACGCCCGATACGGGTTCCTTCTCGACGACGACCCGAAGGTCCTACCGAACCCCAGGTCGGCGCGACAGCCCGACGGCGTGCACGAACGCTCGCAGCTGTGGCGCCCGGCCCCCGACGCGTGGAGCGACGCCGACTGGAAAGGCCGTTCGATCGAGGGTGGCGCCATCTATGAACTGCACATCGGCACATTCACCGCAGAGGGCACCTTCGACTCAACCATCGAAAAGTTGGACTACCTCGTCGATCTCGGTGTCGACTTCGTCGAGATCATGCCGGTCAACGCATTCGGCGGCACACACGGCTGGGGCTACGACGGTGTGCTCTGGTACGCCGTGCACGAGCCGTACGGTGGCCCCGACGGGTTGGTGCGGCTGATAGATGCCTGCCACAATCGCGGACTCGGGGTGCTGATCGATGCGGTCTTCAATCACCTCGGTCCGTCCGGGAACTACCTGCCGAAGTTCGGGCCCTACCTGTCGACCGGCAGCAACCCGTGGGGCGAGGGCATCAACATCGCCGATGCCGACGCCGACGAAGTGCGGCGGTACATCATCGACTGCGCACTGCGCTGGATGCGCGACTTCCACGCCGACGGCCTACGACTCGACGCCGTGCACGCGTTGGTGGACACGACGGCGATTCACATCCTCGAGGAGCTGGCCCGCGAAACCCAGTCGTTGGCAGCGGAGTTGGGGCGGCCACTGTCGCTGATAGCCGAGAGCGACAAAAACGACCCCCGCCTGATCACCCCGCTCGAGCAGGGTGGCTACGGGATGACCGCGCAGTGGGACGACGATATCCACCACGCTATTCACGCTGCGGTGTCTGGGGAACGGCAGGGATACTACGGCGACTTCGGGTCGCTGCAGACGCTGGCGCAGACACTCAAGCACGGCTATTACCACGCAGGCACATACTCATCGTTCCGGCATCGGCGTCACGGCCGCGAGCTGGACACCGCGACGATCCCGGCCACCCGGCTGCTGGCCTACACGCTGACGCACGACCAGGTGGGCAATCGCGCTATCGGCGACCGGCCCTCGCAGAACCTGAGCACTGGCCAACTGGCTGTCAAGGCCGCGCTTGCACTCGGATCGCCCTATACGCCAATGCTTTTCATGGGTGAGGAGTGGGGTTCGTCGAGCCCGTTTCAGTTCTTCAGCAGCCATCCCGAGCCCGAGTTGGCCAGGGCCACCGCCGAGGGCCGCAAGCGGGAATTCGCCGAACATGGTTGGGACGCCGACGAAATCCCGGATCCGCAGGACCCCGAGACATTCCTTCGGTCCAAACTGAAGTGGGACGAGATCGACGAGGGCGACCACGGTCGTTTGCGGCGCGTCTACCGCGACCTGTTGGCGCTGCGACACAACGATCCAGACATGGCCGACCCGTGGTTGGACGACATGAGGGTCGACTTCGATGAAGACCAGCGCTGGATCGTCATGCACCGCGGTTCACTGGCGATCGCGTGCAATCTGAACGTCGACGACGTGGTGGTCCCTGTCACCGGCGAGGTTGTCCTGGCGTGGGGCGACCCGAGCGTGGATGGCGAACGCACGCGACTGGCCGGGCATTCTTTCGCAATCACGCGAGGTGTCAACCGCTGATCCACAGCAGGGGTGCAACTGTGGATAGCTCACGTCCTCTGGTCGTTGTCGGCGCTCATGATGCGTGTATGACACACAGCGAATTGCTGCCCATTCCGCCGCTGGAATCCGCCACCGACCCTGTGCATTCGCCCGCCGATCTCCGACAACGGTGGCGGGCACTCATGGGTCCGCTCGGGTTCGGCCAACGACTGCTGTGGGTCGGCTTCCTAGCCTGCGACCGACGGCTGCACAAGACCATGACCCAGATTCCGATGCCGCCCTTTCCTCGTCGGGACTATGTCGACGACGTCCTGGTTCGACTGCACTGGATCCTTTACGAGTTCGAACCCGCAACCACTGCGGCGCTTCTGATAACACGACCAGGCGTCGGTGGTGTCTCGGATTTGGACCGGCAGTGGGCGACGCTTCTGACCGAAGTCGCCGCCGAGCGAGACCTTCCGCTAGAGGCCATCTTTCGCGCGAACGATGAATGCGTCGTTCAGGTGGAAGGGTCGGTCAGAGAAGATAGCGGTACGCCGGCGAACCGGGCTCCAGCGTCTCGACGTGAATGTCCGACGCCTTCATCCGTTCGAGCAGACCGTCGAGGTCGGCCGCGGAGCTGAGCTCGACGCCGACCAGCGCCTCACCGGTCTCCCGGTTGTTGCGTTTGACGTACTCAAACAACGTGATGTCGTCGCCCGGGCCCAGGATGGTGTCCAAAAACCGCCGCAGCGCGCCCGGTTCCTGCGGGAAGTCGACCAGGAAATAGTGCTTGAGCCCGAGGTGCACCAGCGACCGCTCGAGGATCTCGCCGTACCGCGACACGTCATTGTTGCCGCCCGAGATCAGGCAAACCACAGTGGATCCCGGCGCGATCTCGGCCTCCAACAACGCGGCAACCGACAGCGCCCCCGCCGGTTCGGCGATGATGCCCTCGTTCTGATAAAGGTCGAGCATGGCCGTGCACACCGCGCCCTCGTCAACGGCGGTCAGCGACACCATGTCTCCCGCCGCGGCCAAGGTGGCGTAGGTCAGCTCTCCGGCTCGATTGACCGCGGCGCCGTCGACGAACTGGTCGACGTGTTCGAGGGTGACGGGGTGTCCCTCGGCGAGCGCGGCGATCATCGCCGCCGCACCGGCAGGCTCGACGCCCAGCACCGAAGTCCGCGTGGCCCGTTCGGCAAGGTAGGCGGTGATGCCCGAAATGCATCCTCCCCCGCCGACGGGCACGATTACCAGGTCCGGTTCGCCGTCGAGTTGATCGAGTAGTTCGACGGCGATGGTGCCCTGCCCCGCAATCGTGCGGGGGTCGTCATACGGGGGAACCAAGGTGGCGCCGGTGCGCGCGACGTCGTCAAGCGCTGCTGCGGCGGCTTCGTCGTAGGTCTTTCCGACGGCGATCAACTCGATGAACTCGCGCCCGTGGTAGCGGATGCGGTCGCGTTTCTGCTTCGGCGTCTTGGCGGGGATGTAGACCCGGCCGCGGATGCCCATCGATCGACATGCCATCGCGAAACCCTGCGCATGGTTGCCCGCCGAGGAGCACACCACCCCCGCGGCGATCTCGTCGGCCGACAACTGCCGCAGCAGGTTGTTGGCTCCGCGCAGCTTGTATGAGCGGACCGCCTGGAGGTCCTCGCGCTTCAGGTACACGGTCGCGCCGACGGCTTCCGAAAGCCGTTCGCTGAGCTGCAACGGCGTGCGCGTGACCACGTCGGAGATTCGCTGAGCGGCCGCATCGATGTCGGCCGCGGATACCGGCGGCGACGTACGGGGGCTCTGGCTCAGGTCAGCGGACACCGATCAATGGTGACATCTCGGTGTTTCCCGACCAAAACGAGTTATTTTCAGCAGAGGGCAGTGAGTTTCAGCTCACCGGAGTCAGCACGAAGACCGGGATCTGCCGGTCGGTCTTCTTCTGGTACTCGGCGTAATCCGGCCAGGCCTCGACGGCGCGTTCCCACCAGGCCGCCTTCTCGTCGCCGATGACCTCGCGGGCCACGTAATCGCCGTGGACAGGGCCGTCCTGCAACTCCACACGAGGGTTCTTCTTGACATTGAAGTACCAGACGGGATGCTTGGGCGCCCCGCCCAGGGACGCCACCACCGCGTACTCGCCGTTGTGCTCAACCCTCATCAGCGGGGTTTTGCGAACCTTGCCGCTCTTGGCGCCAATGGTCGTCAACAGGATGACCGGTTTGCCCTTCAGCTCCGTGCCTTCGGTGCCCCCGGACTCCATGTACTTCTCGGCGTTCTCGCGGGCCCAGTCGGACGTGCTCGGTTCATATTCTCCGGAAAGTGGCATGCCAACAGCTTATGCCGACAAGGAAACGGTCAGCCCTGATCCGCCGTTTCGGTTGCCCGAAACCTTCCTTACGAGCTATCGTGAAGCTATGACGGTGCGCGACGAAGTGTTGATCGCCGGGGTGCCCTGGCCGGTGTACAAGCTCGCCGCCCTGCTGATCGGTGCGGTCGTGCTTATCGGGGTGGGAGTCGTCACCGCAAGTGCTGCGCCGGCCGTCCTCACCGCAGCCGCCTCGGCCACGGCCGTGTGGCTCGGGCTGCGGGTCGCCGCGTCGCGCCGCTAGTCCTCGGCCAGCCTTCGCAACCGGTTCAGATCGGCGGTCACCGTCGCCACGTCGCTTTCGAATTCCTCATCGGACATCCCGGCCCGCCGACGCACGGTGAACACCACCTCGCAACCGGGATGACCCTCCCCGGCGGGAATCACCCGCAGCGGGTTGTACACCGACTCCCCTGACGGCATCCGCACCACGTGATCGAGCACCCCGAACTCGTTGGCGGGCGCAAACTCGACGATCACCTCGCCCATCGGCGAATCGGCGACCCAGCCGTCGGCGGTTTGTCGCAACCCGCCCTCAGCGAGCCCCGACGCCCACCGAGGCAACTGCTTAGGGTCGGCGGCGATGGTGTAGACGACGTCGGGCGCGGCGTCGATCCAGACGCTGACATGGCGGGAGGTCATTGCGCTGCGCTCGTCGCCTTCGGCTCGTGCACGGCTTCGGCAATGTCGGGTGCATAGAGCTCTTCGATCTCCGCGCCGTACTTCTCGTGAATCGGCTTGCGTTTGAGCTTCATCGTCAACGTGATCTCGTCCCCGCCGGGCTCCCAGAAGGTCGGCAACACCCGGAACCGCTTTATCTGCTCCACCTTGGACAGTTTCGCGTTGCCTGCGGCGACACCCGCCGCGATCTCCGAGATCACGTCCGGGTGGGCAGCGAGCGTCTCCGGAGAATCGTCGGTCAAACCGTGCTGCGCCGCGTACGGGGCTGCCGACTCGGCGTCGAGGACGATCAGCGCCGTGTTGTACGGGCGGGCGTCGCCGATGACCAGCACCACGCCGACGAGGGGGCACGCCGCCTTGATGGTGTTCTCGATGTTGGCGGGCGACATGTTCTTGCCCGCCGCGTTGATGATCAGCTCCTTCTTGCGGTCGACGATCTTCAGGAAGCCGTCCTCGTCGGCCTCCATCACGTCGCCGGTGTGCAGCCAGCCGTCCTCGTCGACGGCCTCCGCGGTCTTCTTCGGTTCCTTTCGATAGCCCTTCATCACCAGCGGCCCGCGGACCAGGAACTCGCCGTCCTCGGCTATTCGGCCCTCCATCCCGGGCACCAACTTGCCGACAGTGCCCAGCCGGGTCTCCGACGGATGCGCGACGGTGGCGATGCAGCTGAGTTCCGACATACCCCATACCTCGGAGATCGGAATGCCAAGGCCGAGGAAGAACGCCAGCGTCTCCTTCGGGATGGGCGCGGCGCCCGAAACGGCATGCCTGACCTGCTCAAGGCCCAGCTTTTCGCGCAGCTTCGAGAGCACCAATTCGTCGGCCTGCGCCCACTCGGCTTCGACATCGTCGGGCACCGGTTCACCGGCCACCAGCGCCGCGCTCTTTTTCGCTGCCACCGCCAGGCCCCACTGCAGGCCCATCCGCTTGGTCTCGTCCGGCTCATTGGCCGCCGCGAAATCGATTGCGGCCTTGAGCTTCTCCCACACCCGGGGCACGGCACCCCAAATCGTCGGCCGCACATCCGCCAGCGCTCCCGCGATCGCCCGCGGATCAGAGACGGTGGTGATCTGGGTGCCGAACACCTCCTGGAGGTAGAGGGCGCCCATCCGGTCGGCGATGTGGGCGGTCGGCAGGAACGACGTGCTTCGATCTCCGAACCGGACGCCGAGCACCTCGTCGACCGCGTGCGCCTGGAACAGCAGGTTGGCGTGTGTCATCTCGACGCCCTTGGGATTGCCTGTGGTTCCCGAGGTGTAGATGAGCGTGGCCACGTCGTCGGTTTGCACGGCACGCCATGACGCCTCGAAGTAGAAGTCGTCGGCGCCCGCGGCGATGAGGTCGTCGACCGAAAGCGTCCCGTCGGCCTGGCCGTCCAGACACACGATGTGGTCGATGTCGGCGCCACTGGCCCGGATCCGGTCCACGTACTGCGCCTCGCACATGATGACCTTCGTGTCGGCGTTGTCGAAGAGGTACACCAATTGCTCTGCGGGCAGCGTGTTGTAGACCGAGAACGAGATCGCACCGACGTGCTGTGCGCCCACCTCGAGCGGATAGAACTCGACGCGGTTGGCCATCATCAACGACACGGTGTCGCCGCGCCGCACCCCGAGACCTGCCAGTCCAGCCGCCACCTGGCGGACCTGATCGGCGTACTGCCGCCAGGTCAGTGTCTGCGCGCCACCCGGTGTTCGCAGGGCAACGGCGTCCGGATCGATGGCGGCGGTTCGCTGAAAGGCCTCACAGAGTGTGGCAGGCCGCTCGGATGTGCTCATGATTCCCAACTTAGGCAATCACACTGTGCAGATGGACGGTTCACCGGAATCTGATGTACGTCGCGAGCGCCTCATCCGCTTCGCCCAGGAGTTGACGGCCGATGCCGAGAAGCGGGTGCCGGGTTGGGTTCGACACGGCGACCCCGAGAGCGCGATACCGGTGCGCCTCGCGGTGCTCGCAGTGATGGCGCAGCAGGTGGCGATTCCGAGGAGCTACACGGTGATGCCACGCTGGCCGCTGCTGGCTCTGGAAGGCCTGCTACTCCTCGCTCTGCTGGCGATCAACCCCCTGGTGATGAGCCGTCGAACACAGTTCGGCAGATACGCGACATGGCTGTTGCTGGGGGCCATCACCCTCGACAACACCGCCAGCGCGGTACTGCTCGATGTACGGATCATCTCTGGCGAGGTGAGCAACAACGCCGCTGTGCTGCTGGGTAGCGGGGCCGCGATCTTCGTGACGAACATCATCGTGTTCGGTGTCTGGTACTGGGAGCTCGACCGGGGCGGGCCGTTCGCCAGGCACATCGGCGAGCGGCCCTACCCCGATTTCCTGTTCCCGCAGATGACGACACCCAACGTGGCCAAGCCGGATTGGCGGCCGACGTTCGTCGACTATCTCTATGTCAGCGTCACCAACGTGATGGCGTTCTCTCCCACCGACACCATGCCGCTGGCACGCTGGGCCAAGGCGATGATGACGGTGCAGGCGTTGGTCGCGCTGTCCACTGCCGCGCTCGTAATATCAAGGGCGGTGAACGTTTTGGGCTGATTGTTCAGCCAGGAAACAGGAGTACGTTCGCAGTCATGGGGCTTGCGACC